>NZ_NOYE01000027.1:0-49955 GCF_002258285.1 Rhodococcus sp. 06-418-5 | reverse complement strand
ACGCCTACACCCGCGTGACCGTCCTACGCGACGGAAACCACATCACCGCCTACAAGGCCAGTGGAGAAGTCCTCGGCCACCTGCACCTGGACATCGACAGGCTCTACCAAGGACAACTCCCCCGCCCCGCCGCTTAGAATCGTGTCTCACATGTATCGAGACACCCGTGTCCCACATGTATCAAGACAGCACACGACCTCTGCTACGAATTTCCGCTCACATGCGGCGCAGCCGCTCTACTCGTGCGGGACGACGACCACCGGCACCGGGGCGGCCCGCAGAATCTTCGCTGCGCTCGAACCGAGGAACACCCGCTTGGGAGTCGCCAGTCGACTCGAGCCGAGGACCAGCACATCGCCCGGCTTCCAGTCGAGGTTGCCCATCGCCTCGTCCAGCGTCGACCCGTCGGCGACGACGGACTGCAGGCCGTCGATATCGGGGAGAGCGCGAACCGCCCGGTCGAGATTGTCCTGCGCGGCGGCAACCTGTCGTCGACGGGTGTCCAGTGACGTCTCGTCGCTCGGAGCCCCGGTCGGTTCGAGCGAGACCAGCGACACCAAGCGCACCGGCACGTGCGCCGCGCTGGCAAGGGTTATGGCGAAGGGCAGCGGATTCGGGGCAGAGGCCCGAGTGGGGACGGCGACGGTCAGGTCGGTGATCGGAGCGCTGGAGAGCCGGTAACCCCGAGGGGCAAGGGCCAGCGGTACCTCCGACGCATGCAGCAGTTGACTGGCGACCGACCCGATCGAGTGCCGGTTCAACAGACCGTCACCGGCACCGCCGACGACGATCATGTCGGCATCGGTGTTCACCGCGAAGTCGATCAGGGCGCGGGCGAACGACTCGTGGGTGAGCACGTGCGTGGTCACCTCGATGCCCGACGGCACCTGGGCGGCCGCGTCGTCCACCCAGCCTCGCGCCTTGGCCTCGAGAACCTTTCGGTACGGTCCGCTGCCCTCCATGACGGGTTCGTCCACGGCCATGACCAGCACGATGTCGATGGAGGCATCGAGGGCACGGGCGAGGGCGGTGGCCAGGGCTACGCCGTCGTCTCCGCTGGGGGTGGCGAGGTAGCCGACGGTGATCTTCATGAGCTCGGTGTCCTTCTCTGCTAGTAAGTGTCCGGAACCTTGACTTCGGTGGACGCGGTGAGTGTCTTGCCCTGGAAGAAGTCCTTGTTGCCCACGAAGCACAAGAGCATGAGCGGAATTCCGAGTACCAGCATGCCGACGCCGAGAACGAACACTCCGCCGATCGGACCGTAGACGGTGTAACCGTAGTCGGGCTTGATCATGTCGACCGCGCTCTGGACGAACGCCCATGTCATCGACAATCCGCCGAGAAGTGGAAAGATGCCTCGCATGAACAGGTTTCGGACGGACGAGAACAGGGTCCGACGGAAATACCAGGTGCACGCGTACGCGGTGATGCCGTAGTAGAACGCGACGGCCAGTCCCAGCGACGCCACCGAATCCTGCAGCGCGTTGGCGCTGACGAAGGTCAGCACCAGGTAGAACATCAGGGCCGCGGCCCCCATCACGAGCGTGCCGAAGCCGGGCGTCATGTACTTGGGGTGCACGCTGGCGAACCGCTTGGGAATCGCCTCGTACACGGCCATCGACAGTGTTCCGCGGGCCGTGGGCAGGATGGTCGTCTGCGTCGAGGACAGTGCCGAGATGGAGACCGTCAACAGCAGCAACGACGCCACGATCGAGCCGGCGACCGGATCGCCGAGAATGGTGAGCACATCGTCGACGTTGTCCGGATTGTTCAGGCCGATTCCGGTGTCGCCGAACCCGGCGAACGACTGCACGGCGTATCCGACCAGCACGTACGTCGCGACGAGAATCAGTGTGGTGATCACTGCGGCCCGGCCCGGGGTCTTCTCCGAATCCTTGGTTTCCTCGCCGACGGCCAGGCACGCATCCCATCCCCAGTAGATGAAGATGCACAGAATGATGGCCTGGGCCGCGTCGGACATCGTCACCCCGGTGGGGACCAACCAACTCCACTCAGGGGTGATGGCCTGTGGTCCCGCGGTGCCCGTGCCCACCTTGACCAATGCCGTCACCGACACTCCGATGAGCACACCGAACTGCACGACGAGCAGCACGTTCTGCATCCGTTCGCTGATGAGGATGCCGCGAAAACTGACGTAGGTCATCGAGACGATGAAGAACGAACCGAGGGCGACCTTGGCCGCGGTCGACTCCGCCAGGTCCGACAGGCCGAGGAACTCGAACAGGTAGATGGCGGCGATCTCGGCAACGTTGGCGAGCACGATGATCGCCGAGACCGCCAGCCCCCATCCCGCCATCCAGCCCACCCACGGGCCGAACGCCTTGGTACCCCAGGTGAACGACGTTCCGCAGTCCGGGGTGTCGCGTCCCAGCTCTCGGTAGGCGAAGGCCGTGAGCAACATCGGGACGAATGCGATGAGGAACATGGACGGCGCTTTGTCGCCGACGGCCAGAACGACGTAGCCGAGGGTGGCGGCCAGACTGTATGCCGGAGCCACCGCCGACAGCCCGATGACGATGTTGCCGACCAACCCGAGAGCGCCGGTGTTGAGTCCTTTACCCGGAAGGGTGTTCGGCGGTTCCACAGTGGACATAGGTCTCTCCGAAGTTCGAGTCGACCGAGCACGTCGGAGGGGGGACCCGACAGAATCGGCCGCGTGTGTGGGATGAACACTACGATTTCCGTCGCCGATTCGCTGTGTATCGACGGAATTGTTTTCATCGGAGTAACAATGCAACGGAATAGGTCGCGCAAGCGGCGAGGTTCGCCGAAATCCGTGGACTCGCCGATGGGCTTCGGCGGACGCGCGTGCGCGAGGGCCGCACGCTACCGTCGTCACATGAGCACCGCGGAGAACACTCAGTCCTCGATCGGTGGCAGTGCGCCACTCGATCTCGCGTCGATCAGGACCGCTCCCAAGGCGTTGCTGCACGATCACCTCGACGGCGGACTCCGCCCGCAGACCGTGTTGGAGCTGGCCGAGGAATGTGGTTACGACGATCTTCCCGCCACCGACGGTGCAGCATTGGGCGAGTGGTTCCGCGACGCCGCGGACAGCGGCTCCCTCGTGCGGTATCTCGAGACGTTCGCGCACACCGTCGCCGTGATGCAGACCCCCGAAGGGCTGTTCCGAGTGGCGCGCGAATGTGCCGAGGATCTTGCCGACGACGGGGTCGTGTACGCCGAGGTGCGCTTCGCTCCGGAGCAGCACCTCGAGCGTGGCCTGACTCTCGACGAGGTCGTCACCCACACTCTCGCCGGTTTCGAGGCGGGTATTTCCGCCGCCAAGGTGCGCGGCAAGAACATCACGATCGGCACCTTGCTCACTGCCATGCGGCATGCGGCGCGGTCGCGGGAGATCGCCGAACTGACGGTTCGCTTCCGCGACCGCGGCGTCGTCGGCTTCGACATCGCCGGTGCCGAAGCGGGCTTTCCTCCCAGCCGCCACCTCGACGCCTTCGAGTACATGCGAGCGAGCAACGCGCACTTCACCATTCACGCGGGGGAGGCGTTCGGTCTGCCGTCGATCCAGGAAGCAGTGGCGTTCTGCGGCACCGACAGGCTCGGTCACGGAGTACGAATCACCGACGACATCACCACCGGTGACGACGGCACACCACAACTCGGTCTGCTGGCCGCCTACGTCCGCGACACCAGGATGCCCCTGGAGCTGTGCCCCAGCTCCAACGTCCAGACCGGTGCCGTCGAATCGTTGGCGACGCACCCGTTCGATCTGCTGGCCCGAGCGCGATTCCGGGTCACCGTCAACACCGACAACCGGTTGATGAGCGATACCTCGATGAGTCGCGAGATGGCCAAGCTGGTCGAGACCTTCGGCTACGGCTGGAGCGATCTCGAGAGATTCACCATCAACGCGATGAAGTCGGCGTTCCTGCCGTTCGACGAGCGGCTGGCCCTCATCGACGACGTCATCAAGCCCGGTTACGCAGTGCTCATCGGCTGATGCCGCGGACCGAGCCGGCTGCTACTTCTTGCGCAGCCGGCTCTCGAACTCACGCTCGAGTACGCGCCACGCCTCGGCCTCGACGTCGAACGGTGCGCTCGGGGCGAGCCGATCGGGGCTGGGTTCGAGGGTGTACGAGACGTACCAGCCCAGCGGCGTGGACGTGGCGAGAGCCTCGTCCACGGAGTCGTCGCCGGCGAAATCGGCTGCGTCGGTGAACAACTCGACAGCGAGGTCGAGTTGGTCGACGTCGACTGCGGTGGGGCCTTCGGCGAGGTCGTCGGCCAGACCTGGCAGCACGTACACGTTGTCGTCGGTGACGGTGATGTCGAGGGATCCGTCGATGGCCGCGGTCTGAACGTCGGAGTAGGTACTGACCTGCGCCAGGTCGTGATCGTGGTCGTCGGCGAGATACCGGGCCAGCGACCGCTCGGAACCGAAGACGCTGATGGCTCCGCCGCGACCGAGGAACACCGGCTTGTCACCGAGGTAGCACCGCAGGGTGTACAGGGTGTCGTCCGAGGTGATGATGCGAATCGGGTCGATGCCCACGGTGGTCCAGAAGGTCTCCTCGGCGGCCGCCGCGGCGATCGGATCACGGTCCACCTCGGCAGAGTCGTCTTCTTCGTCGTCGTCCGAATCGGAGTCGATGTCGTCCGTGACGTCGTCGGCGTCGACGGCATTCTCGGCCGCGGCGGTGATCTCGGCTTCCGCTACGGCGACGGCAGCGGAGTCGACAGCGGGGGAGGTGACGATGGAGTCGACGGCGTCGAGCACGTCGTCCCAGTGCTTGGCGACAGCCGCTCCGATGCGGTCCCAGAGTTCTCCGCCCTCGCGACCGAGGAAGTTCTCGACGCCTCCGCCGACGGCCCCGACGAATGGGTTGGAGCCGAAAAAGCTTGTGACGGGGCGCAATTCGCAGACATCGCCGATGGAGGAGACGATATCGAAGGTGGCCTGCAGTTCGGCGAGAACGTCGGCCTCGGGGTCGGAGGCCACCAGCTCCGGTACCGCCACCAGATCGAAGCGGTGCAGATCGTCGGGCTCGAGTTCGTGTGCGGCGAGTGCGGAGACCACCTTCCACGACGGATGGTCGACCAGATCGTTGTCGTCGTCGGATCTGACGAATGCCGCGAGCTCTGCGACGCTCGAGAAGCCGTACAGGTCTTCCTCGTGTCCGAGAAATGCCTCCCACTCGTCGTCGCCTTCTCGCCACTCCGGTGCCCACAGCGTCGAGAAGTCACCTGCGGTGAGACCGAGTTCGATCGGGATGATGTCTCCAGCCATGGCGCGAAGCCTATCTCAGGAGTCTGTGAACGAACCCCGCAGACTTTGCAGGATCGTCTCGCGCTGCTCGAGCGCCGCAGCGGCGGCCTCTGCGGCCGCTGCGGTGATCGTCGACGCGAGTGCGTGGGCGGCAACCGATCCGAGGTTCTCGGCGAGCTCGAGCTCGACCAGGGCTCCGGATCCGTCGGCGACGACAGTGACCAGGTTGTCCGGCGAGGTGAGTCGAATCCTGATGCGGTCCAGGCGCTCGTGCGTTTCGCGGAGCGCATCGAGCCGGTCCTGGGCGCTGCCGACCAGAGTGTCGAGGTCGGTGGTGCGGGCGTGGGTCATACCTGCTTCAACCAACTCGTGGGTGCGGAGTCCTCTGCGAGATTCTCGTTCGCCTCGGCAGCGACTCGGGCAAGGGTGGGCAGACCGAGGCGATCGAGAACCTCGGTGGGAACGCCGTCCTCGGCGAGAAGCGTGCGGCGCCGAGCGCGGGCAGCCGCGCTCGCCCGTTCGCAGTGCTGGAGAATCGTCGACGCCAATGCGCCTCCGCCGTAGCGCAGTTCGCGCTCGTCGATGACGATTCCGATCGGCAGTCCGTGTTCGGTGGCACGCACCGTCACCGATCCCGATCGAGTACCCGACACCGCGCTGACGACGGTGGTGTCCGAGTCCGTCATCGTCTGACCCCTCATTCGGTCGGACGGTAGAAGCCCTTGAAGCCCATACCGCTGTTGGTCGTTCTGATCGGTCCCACCTGCACGGGGTCGCCTGCCTCGACGAGCTGACCGTTTCCGATGACCATGGCCACGTGTCCGTCCCAGACTGCGAGGTCACCGGGCATCACCTCACCGGGTGCCACGGCGGATCCGATGTCCTGTTCCTGTGCCAGGCGCGGGATCTCGATGCCCTGCTGCGCGTACGCCCACTGGGTCAATCCGCTGCAGTCGAGCCCGCGGCCCGGCGTGGTGCCTCCCCACGCGTAGGGCACACCCTGTTGGGTCAGTGCGCTGCGGACGGCACCTGCGGCTTCGGCGTTGGGTGCGGTGACGGTACTGCCGTCGGGTAGGCGTATCTCGACTCCCCGGCCGATGTGCTCGGGGGATCGGGAGGGATCGGTGCCCGGATTGCCCAGGTAGTTGTGGGCACCACCGCTGCCGAGCGACTCGGTCCCCGCGGCGGGGGACGAGACGGACTGGGCGAACGTCTTCGCCAGCTTCTCACCTGCCTCGATCACCTGTGATGTCGCGGGTGAGGTCATGAGATTCGAGGGTGCGCCGGAGGCCGGTGTCGGTTCGCCGCCCACGGGGGCGGGAACCGTGGGCGGAACGGCCAGTTCACCGACTATCGCGGTGTGGACGGCCAATTCGCCGCGAACCCTGGACACCACCACGAGAGCTCGCTCGAGGTGCTCGATGGCCGCCGTGATCAGCATGGTCTGCCCCGGCGGGGTGGCGATGATCGGCCCGGCCGACAGTGCGATTCCCACGAACGACTGCACGATCGCCTGCAGCTCGAGGAAGCCTTGGTTGGTGTCGCGACAGGCCCGATCGACGACGGCAGCGATGTCGTCGGCGTGGTCGGCGAGAGCGACGGCGCTCGTATGAGCGTTCTCGGCGTAGCGAACTGCCGCATCGGCGGCCTCACCGTTCCAATTCGCAGCGAGCTCGGTGACCGCGACCCTGCCGATTCCCCGAGCCGCCTCGATCGCTGCCGAGGACACCCGCAGCACGTCGGCCGGCCCCCCGGTGGGGAGCGCCCCGTTGCCGAAGGCCCCGAGCAGATCGACGATGGGACGGGCCAGCAGATCGATCATCGGCGCTTACCGCGCGTCCGTCGCGACACCGGCGGCCGAGGCCGCAACGGTTGCGCCGGTGCCGGCGTCGGTGAGGGCGTACGAGACCGCGGATGCAGTGGCCGCGGAGCCGATGCTCGCCACCGCGCCGGCCAGGCGCACCACGGCGTCGGTGTGCGCCAGATGGGTGCCGGTGACGGCGCCGAGAAATTCCTGTCCGATCAGGCCGAAGACCGGAGCCAGCACAGCGGGGCCGCACGCGGCGGCGGCAGCACCTGCCGCCGCGATCTGCTCGGCCATGGTCGACGCCACCGCACCGTATGCGAGGACCCCCTCGGTTTCGACGACGAGCTCGGCCATCACTGCCCCCTGAGAATGCAATCGATTCACGGTCGCCGAGTGCGACGCCCAACTGGTTCGACGCGGGTACGCGCCATTCGGTTCCCCCGAGTTGCCGTTCGCGCCCCGCCGCAAAGGTCCTATCCTGGTCGGCATGGAAACACACGTGGTCGATCACCCACTGGCCGCAGCCCTGCTCACCACGATGCGGGACGAGCGCAGCGACAACGCCACGTTCCGGTCGGCTCTGCGCCAGCTCACCCACATGCTGGTCTACGAGGCCACCCGCGATGCCGCGATCGACACCTTCGAGGTTCGGACACCCGTCGCGGTCACCGAGGGAACCAGGCTGGCTCGACCGCCGTTGCTGGTTCCGGTTCTGCGTGCGGGCCTCGGCATGGTCGAGAAGGCCAGCAGCCTCATCCCGCAGTCCGGCGTCGGTTTCGTCGGGATGGCCCGAGACGAGGAAACGCACCAGCCCGTCCCGTACATGGAGTCGCTGCCCGACGATCTGTCGAGGACGCCCGTCTACGTCTTGGACCCGATGCTCGCCACCGGCGGATCCATGGTCCACACGATCGAACTGCTCGTCGGCCGCGGCGCAGCCGACGTGACCGCCATCTGCGTCGTCGCTGCTCCCGAAGGGGTTGCCGCCCTCGAAGCCTCGGGTCTGCCGGTGCGACTGGTGGCCGCGAGCATCGACGACGGCCTCAACGACAACGCCTTCATCGTTCCCGGCCTCGGCGACGCGGGCGATCGTCAGTTCGGCCCGCGCTGACGAACGCTGCCGCGCCGAGTCTGGTCCTCGGCGTCTCGTGGCCGTCGGTGGCGTCACCTGCACCGCAGCCCGGCTTGCGGCTGCTCGACGTCGCCACCGAGCAGATCGAGTTCCGCGAACTGGTCGGTCGCACGCTCGGATTCCGTGCGCCGGGTGCGTCGACCGATCGGTACTGCACCGGGCGCATGGCATTTCGGGCCGACGGCCCGCCGCGCTACGTGCCGTGCCCCGGCCGGGAGCGGGCCGTCGCGTCGGGGCAGTGCGCGTCGTGCGCGGACAAGGACAGCTTCCGATTCGTGCACACCGTGCATCGCAGCGGGTTCGTCTCGCGGGATCTGGAAAAGCATGTCATGCAACCGCATTGGTTGTATCTGGCAGCGTTCGCCAACGGCACCTTCAAGATCGGGACGGCAGCGGACACCCGTAAATGGGGTCGATTGGCCGAGCAAGGTGCCATCTGCGCTCGGTACGTCGCTCACGCGGACGACGGAAAGGTCGTCCGAGTAGCCGAGGATCTCGTGACCGAATCGATGGGACTACGGCAGGCGGTGCGGTCGGCCGCAAAGGCCGCCTCGCTGTGTTTGCCGATCGACGTCGACAGGCTCGATGCCGCCGCCGCTGCTCGGGCCGAGCAGGTCCGCGAGATGCTGACCGAGGCAGACATCGCCGGATGCACTCCGATCGACGAACGATGGGCCCCGCCCGCAGGCCGGGAAGCGTTGAGCGAGAACGTCAGCCGCGTCGCCTACCCCGCAGACATCGCAACCGGATCCCACGGTCTCGAGATCAGGACCTGCGTCGGGCAGGCGGTGATCGCGACCGTCGACGACGAGACCTACGTCGTGGATCTGGCGGCGCTGAAGGGTCGGCGAATCGAACTGGGCGCCTTCACGTCCGATCTGCCTGCGGTGCAGTCGGCGCTGTTCTGAGGGTTCCTCGACGCGCCTAGAGGTGTTGGGCGTAGTCGGTCAGTTCGGCCAGGATCTCGGCTGCTGCCGCCCGCGCTCTCGGCAGGTCCTCTCGGCCGACGACCTGCTCGATCACTTCGAGGTAGGCCTTGAGCTTCGGTTCGGTACCGGACGGTCGCACGATCACCCGCAGCCCCGATCCGCTGATGTCGACTGCGTCGGTGCGTAATTCGTCGTCGCGCTGGGCGTAGTCCACAACGGTGACGGCCCGACCGGCCAATTCGGTCGGCGGTTCGGTGCGGAGCCGGTCCATCATGTTCCCGATCTCGGCGAGGTCCTGCACCCTCCGCGAGACCTGTGCACCCAGGTGTACGCCGAACTCGACCGCGAGGTCGTCGAGCACATCGAGCAGGGTGCGGCGCTCCTGCTTCAGGCCGGCGGCCAGGTCGGCGAGTACCACGGCGGCCGAGATGCCGTCCTTGTCGCGCACCACCGTCGGATCGACACAGTGTCCGATGGCCTCCTCGTAGGCGTACACGAGGCCCTCACCCGCACGGACGAGCCACTTGAAGCCCGTCAGGGTGCGGGCATAGCGAGCGCCGCGCGCCGGGGCGAGCGCAGAGAGCAGTTGTGACGACACGATCGTGTTGGCCACCAACGGGTCTGCGGGGCAATGACTCAGCAGGTGGTTCGCGAGGAGGGCACCGGTCTCGTCGCCGGTCAGCATGCGCCAGCCGTCGGGCCCGGGAACTCCGACCGCACAGCGGTCGGCATCGGGGTCGAGTGCGATCGCGATATCGGCGTCGATGTCGGCCGCCAGTGCGAGCACCGCGTCGGCCGCGCCCGGTTCCTCGGGGTTGGGGAACGTCACGGTCGGGAACGCGGGGTCCGGTTCGAATTGGTCCTCGACCACCCGGATGTCACGGAACCCCGCACCACGCAGTGCGGCCGTCGCGAGCTCGCCACCGACACCGTGCAGGGGAGTCAACGCGATGCGGATGTCTCGACGCGTCGAACGTGGCAGTGCGACAACGGAGTCGAGGTATCGCGCTGCGATGTCGGAGCCGCCGGGCTGCACGATCGCGCGCGGGATCTCGACCGCGTCGGCCGTGGCGGCGATCAGCGCTTCGATCTGGGCGTCACTCGGCGGGATCAATTGCGAGCCGCCGCGTAGGTACACCTTGTACCCGTTGTCGGCCGCAGGGTTGTGCGACGCCGTGATCTGTACGCCGAGTTCGGCGTCGAGTGCCCGCACAGCGAAGGCGACGACGGGGGTCGGCAGTGGCCGCGGCAGCATCACCACGGAAAAGCCCTGCGCGGAGAAGACTTCGGCGGCCGCGACAGCGAACTGCTCGGATCCGTTTCTGGCGTCGCGACCGACCACAACGGTTGACCCGCCGAGACCGTTCTCGATCAACCACGCCGCGATGCCGGCCGAGGTTTTCGTCACCACCGCCACGTTCATCCCGTTCGGTCCCGCGCGCACCGGGCCACGGAGCCCCGCGGTGCCGAACGTCAGGGGACCGCTGAACCTGTCGGCGAGTTCGGCGTCGGACAGGCCGTCGAGTTCCTCGCGGGCGACGGGGTCGGGATCGCCTGCGATCCATTGTTGCACCCGCTCGGTGAGCTCCTCGGTCACAGGCGTGAAACCAACTCGTGCAACAGCGCTCCCATGCGAGCGGCGGAATCCTTTCCGGCAGCGAGCACTTCGGTGTGATCGAGGTGTTCGCCGGTCATTCCGGCGGCAAGATTCGTCACCAGAGAGATGCCGAGGACGCGTGCACCCTTCGCGCGAGCGGCGATCGTCTCGTGCACCGTAGACATCCCCACGAGGTCGGCACCGAGCGTGCGCAGCATCTTGATCTCGGCGGGCGTCTCGTAGTGGGGGCCGGGCAGTCCGGCGTAGACGCCGTCCTCGAGCGACGGGTCGATCCGTGCCGCGAGCGCGCGAAGTTCGGGCGAGTACGCGTCGACCAGATCGACGAATTCGGCACCGACGAGGGGCGAGCGAGCCGTGAGATTGAGGTGGTCGGAGATCAGCACGGGCTGCCCGACGCTCATACCGTCCCTGATACCGCCTGCAGCGTTGGTCAGCACGACGGTCGTGGCACCGGCGGCGATCGCGGTCCGCACGGGATGCACGACGCGTCGTAGATCGTGGCCCTCGTAGGCATGAGTGCGTCCCTGGAGCAGCAGTGTGTGGGTACCGCCGACGTCCACCGAGGTGATGGTGCCGGAATGTCCCGACGCCGACGGCGGCGCGAAACCGGGCAGGTCGGCCATGCGCACGGTCGCGGTGGGGGAGCCGAAGACGTCGGCTGCCGCCTGCCATCCGGAACCGAGAACGATGGCCACGGTGTGGGTATCGACCCCGGTTGCTGCGGCGAGTGCGTCGGCGGCGGTGCGCGCGGCACCGTCGGGATCGGTCACGGGGTCGGTCGTATGTGCGTCGGTGGTTGCCACGATGAACAACAGTAGGAGATCGACGACACGGATGTGCGACCGGCGGAAGTTACCGTTGGGTAGTATCCGCTGCATGCCTTATCTCGAACGCGACGGCGACGTCCACATCCTGTTCCTCGGTGCCCAGGACGGAGCGGACAATCCAGAGAACCGTTTCCACCCGGACTGGATCGACACCACCCACGCGTTGCTCGACGAGGTCGAGGCCTCGGAGGGCCCGGCGGCGCTGGTCACCACGTCGGCAGGCAAGTTCTACAGCAACGGTCTCGACACCGACTGGCTGTTCGCCAACCTGGACAAGATCACCTGGTATCTCGACCGCGTCCACACCCTCTACACCCGGTTGCTCGCTTTCCCGATGGCCACCGTCGCAGCTGTGCAGGGGCATGCATTCGGCGCGGGCGCGATGTTCGCCACCTCGCACGACTTCCGTGTCCAGCGCGCCGACCGAGGCTTCTACTGCCTGCCCGAGGTGAACCTGAACATGCCGTTCACCGTGGGAATGTCTGCTCTGATCAACTCCCGGCTGCCCAAGCAGACCGCCGTCGAAGCCATGACGACCGGTCGCCGCTACGGCGGTGCCGACGCAGTGGCCGCCGGAATCGTCGAGGCGACGGCATCGGAGGAGACGCTGCTGTCCGACGCGGTCGCGAAGGCGGCGGCGCTGACGAGCACCCGGGGTGCGAACCTTGCCGGGATCAAGAGTCGTATGCACGTGGATCTGCTCGCCGCGCTGAACACCACGACAGACGACAGCAACTTCAGCTTCGGGAAGTAGCAGGACCGTCGTCACCCGCGACTCGGCACAGCTCTGTTCCGACACTCGGTCGCGCTAGTGACACACTATCTCTCGTGATCGACGAATCGAACAGTGCTGCCGTGGGCGAGGCGATGGACCGCGCCCTGGCCGACGCCACCGACGAAGTGGTCGCGCTCTCGCACTCGATCCACGCTGAACCGGAGCTGGCGTTCGCCGAACATCGCAGCGTCGCCAAGATCCTCGATACCCTCCGGGCGCACGATTTCGAGGTCGAGACGGCCGTTGCAGATATGGACACCGCCTTCACCGCGTCGTTCGGCAGCGGCGATCTGGTGATCGGTATCTGTGCCGAATACGACGCTCTACCCGAGATCGGTCATGCGTGCGGGCACAACATCATCGCGGCCTCGGCTGTGGGTGCTGCGCTTGCGCTCGCTCCGGTCGCCGACGCTCTCGGCATCACCGTGCGAGTGCTCGGTACCCCGGCCGAGGAGACCGGCGGCGGCAAGGTGTTGATGCTCGAGCGAGGAGTGTTCGACGGCGTCGGCGCGGCGTTGATGGTCCATCCCGGTCCACTCGACATCGTCGGTGCGACGTCGCTGGCGCTGGCGGACATCGCCGTCGAGTTCACCGGCCGGGCCGCCCACGCGTCCGCCGCTCCCGAGTGGGGGATCAACGCAGGCGATGCGGTGACCATCAGTCAGGTGGCACTCGGGCTACTGCGGCAGCACCTCGCGCCGGGTCAGCAGTTGCACGGCATCGTCAGTGACGGGGGTGCGGCCCCGAACATCGTGCCCGGCCACGCGGAGTTGCTGTACTACCTGCGCGCGAACACCACCGAATCGCTGCACGCTCTGACCGCGAAGACGTACGCGTGTTTCGAGGCAGGAGCGATCGCCACCGGGTGCACTCACGAGATCCGTACGGTGTCGCCGACCTACGCGGCGTTGACGCCGGATTCGTGGCTGGTCGCGGCATTTCGGCAGGAGATCGAAGCGCTGGGCCGATCGCCCCTCGCTCCGGATTTGGAAGGATTTCGCCCGTTGGGCAGCACAGACATGGGAAACGTGACGAATGTTCTACCCGGTATCCATCCCGTCGTCGGACTCGATGCAGGAGGGTCGGTGACGCATCAGCCGGAGTTCGCCGCCGCGTGCATCACGGAGTCGGCCGATCGGGCATTGTTCGACGGAGCCCTCGGTCTCGCCAGGACCGCTGCGCGTGCCGCCGCCGATCCCGGTACCCGCGCTCGTCTGCTCGACGGCGTGATCGCCCGCTCGGCGGCGCAGTCGTGAGCACCCGAGAAGACGCGATCGATCGGTGGATTCACGCGCACACGGCCGACCTGTCGCTGTGGCGTCGGCACATTCACGCCAATCCGGAACTGGCTCGACGCGAATTCGGCACCACCGCATTCGTGATGGAGCATCTCGAAGCAGCGGGCCTGTCACCCAAGCCGCTCCCCGGCGGAACAGGGTTGATCTGCGACATCGGACCCGACGGTCCCCGGGTGGCGTTGCGGGCGGACATGGACGCCCTGCCGCTGCAGGAGAACACCGGCGCGGTGTACTCGTCGACCGTGCCTGGGGTGTCCCACGCCTGTGGGCACGACGCACACACCACGGTGTTGCTCGCAACCGGGCTGGCGCTTGCGTCGCTGCCGGACCTGCAGTACGGGGTGCGTCTGATCTTCCAGCCCGCCGAGGAGGTCATGCCGGGCGGTGCGCTCGACGCGGTGGCCGCGGGAGCGCTCGACGGCGTCACCAAGATCTTTGCGCTGCACTGTGATCCGCGGCTCGAAGTGGGGCAGGTCGGCCTACGTCTCGGAGCGATCACCTCGGCGGCGGATACCGTCGAGCTGAGGCTGGATTCGCCCGGCGGGCACACCTCGCGGCCACATCTGACCACCGATCTCGTGTACGCGCTCGGCACCGTCATCACCGGCCTGCCCGGAATGTTGAGCAGGCGAATCGACCCGCGGACCAGCACGGTCATGGTCTGGGGAGCGGTGGTCGCCGGCCAGGCTCCCAACGCCATACCGCAGACCGGCATGCTGACCGGCACCGTCCGCACCGGCGACCACGAGACCTGGGCATTGCTCGAACCGTTGGTCCGCGAGATCGTCACCGGATTGCTCGCACCGACCGGGGTCCGATTCGAGCTGCACTACCGTCGCGGCGTGCCTCCCGTGGTCAACGATCCGGAGTCGACGCACACGTTCGAGAAGGCCATCGGCCGGGTCGGACCCGACGCGCTGGCCGATACCGCGCAATCCGGTGGCGGTGAGGATTTCTCGTGGTACCTCGAACGCGTGCCGGGCGCAATGGCTCGACTCGGTGTGTGGCCGGGTACCGGACCACAACTCGACATCCACCAACCCACCTTCGATCTCGACGAACGAGCACTGGCCGTCGGCGTGAAGGTGATGACCGCAATCGCGCTGGATCCGACCTAGAGGTGGGGGACGAGACGGTGTTCGACGTGTCGCCGATCGGGATCGTCGGATCCGATCGCGCCGAAGTGGTCGACGACAACTGGGGGTCGGTCGAGTCCGTGATCGACCTGCACGAGAGTGTCCTCGACGCCGACGCGACCCTCGGTCTCGCCGAGTTCTCCCACCTCGAGGTGATCTACGGCTTCCACCTGTGCGATCCCGCCGCGACGACCACCGGCTCACGGCACCCCCGCGGTGATACGACGCTTCCTCGGGTGGGTGTCCTCGCTCAACGAGTCAAGGACCGACCCAATCATCTCGGGGTGTCGCGGTGCGAGCTCGTCGGCGTGGACGGACTGCGCCTCCGAGTCCGAGGTCTCGACGCGATCGACGGCTCACCGGTGTTCGATATCAAGCCGTTCCTGCAGTCCATGGTTCCGAAGCGTGAAGACGTGAGGGAACCGGCGTGGGTGGCGTCGGTCATGAAGAACTACTTCTGAGCTGGATGTCCGGCTACGAGGTGGTACCCGGGCCGACGTTGCGGCTGTTGCGGGTGCGTAAGTCTCGCACGTATTCGGCTGGGGCACCGGCGATTTCGGCTGCCTCCGCCATCACGCCGAGGTAGCGTGCCGACGGCAGACCGCCCTCGTAGGCGTCGAGTACGTACATCCACGCGAGCACCGGCTCCCGGCCGGTCTCGATGCGCAGCCGGATCTTCCGATGAATGCCGAGTTCAGAGCCCTCCCAGCGATCCAGACTCTCCTCGTCCTCCTCGGACACGTCGTAGAGCACCACGAACACCTGCGAGTCGGGATCCTCGACGACCGTCGCCAGCGCGCCTTCCCAGCCGATGTCGCCGCCGCCGAAGGTCAACCGCCATCCGTGCAGCCATCCGGTTCCCGACAGGGGCGAGTGAGGGCATCGCTGCAACATCTGCTCCGGATGCATGTTCGATCCGTACGCGGCATAAATTGGCACGTCGGCCAGCCTAAACCGTATCGGTGCACACTGACGCCCCGTGGTCGTGTTTCGGTGCGTCGCCCCAGGTCCGGCCTCCCATCGGGCCGACGAAGCCAGCCCTACCGACGCGCGAGGACAGCCTCTCGAATACCGTTGACGCGAGACAACGAGAGATTTCGAGCACGCGAGAAGAGGATCAATGACCCGGATTGTGATCATCGGTGGTGGTCCGGCAGGGTACGAAGCAGCGTTGGTTGCCGCACAGCACGGCGGAGAGGTGACGCTCGTCGATTCCGACGGTATCGGCGGTGCCTGCGTCCTCTGGGACTGCGTGCCGTCGAAGACGTTCATCGCGTCGACCGGCATTCGCACCGAGATGCGTCGAGCCAGCGACCTCGGCATCTCCCTCGATCCGTCGCAGGCCGCCGTCGCATTGCCGAAGATTCACGACCGTGTGAAGAGCCTCGCGCAGGCGCAGTCGTCCGACATCGCCCACCGCGTCACCTCCGTCGGGGTGCAACTGATGGCCGGACGCGCCGAGATGATCGACTCCCATGTCGGGATGGCCTCGCACCAGATCAAGGCCGTCCTCGCCGACGGCGAAGAACGCATCCTCGACGCCGATGTCGTGCTCATCGCGACCGGAGCCCGCCCCCGCGTGGTCAAGGGAGCCGAGCCCGACGGCGAACGCATCCTCAACTGGCGTCAGCTCTACGACCTCGAGGCTCTCCCCGAACACCTGGTGGTCGTCGGATCCGGTGTGACCGGTGCCGAGTTCGTCTCGGCCTACACCGAGATGGGCGTCAAGGTCACCGCGGTCTCGAGCCGTGACCGCGTCCTCCCGCACGAGGACGAGGACGCCGCGCTGGTGCTCGAGGACGCGTTCAACGAGCGCGGTGTCACCCTCGTCAAGCATGCCCGCGCCGATTCGGTGGTCCGCACCGACGACGGTGTTCTCGTCACGCTCTCGGACGGTCGTACCGTCGAGGGCAGCCATGCGCTGATGACCGTCGGATCGGTGCCCAACACCTCCGGTCTCGGTCTCGAGAGGGTCGGCATCGAACTCGACAAGGGCGGATATCTGCGCGTGGATCGCGTCTCGCGTACCGCGGTCGCGGGCATCTACGCAGCCGGCGACTGCACCGGTCTACTGCCGCTGGCCTCGGTCGCGGCGATGCAGGGACGCATCGCGATGTACCACGCACTGGGGCAGGCGGTCAGCCCGATCAAGCTCAAGACCGTGGCCTCGGCGGTGTTCACTCGGCCCGAGATCGCGTCGGTCGGCGTCGCGCAGTCCACGATCGACGCAGGCGACGTGCCCGCGCGCGTGGTGATGCTGCCGCTCACCACCAATCCGCGAGCGAAGATGAGCGGCCTCAAGCGTGGTTTCGTGAAGATCTTCTGCCGTCCGGCCACCGGCGTCGTCATCGGCGGTGTCGTGGTCGCCCCGAGTGCGTCGGAGCTGATTCTGCCCATCGCGATGGCGGTGCAGAACAATCTGTCGGTCAACGACCTGGCCAACACGTTCTCGGTGTACCCGTCGCTGTCCGGTTCGGTCATCGAGGCCGCGCGCCAGCTGATGGCGCACGACGATCTGGACTGATCTCACGATGTGAGAATTGCGTTTCATATTTCGGTAGCACGTGAGACAGTCGAAGGAGCGGACACACCCGTCCGCTCCTTCTTCGACTCAGCGGATCCGCGGGCCGTTCTTCCCCCATTCCTGCTGCCCCGGAGTCTCTCTCATGTCCTCTACGTACCTTCCCGCCGGCCTGGCCAGGCGCACCGACTCGCTCACCAGCTCGGCCATCCGCGACCTCCTGTCCCTCACCGCACGTGACGACGTGATCAGCCTGGCCGGAGGTCTACCGGCCACCGATCTGATACCGGTCGACCGCATCGCCGCAGCCGCAGAGGCTGCGCTTCGCCGCCCCGACGCGGTGCAGTACTGCGAGACATCCGGCCACCGCACTCTGCGCAGCGTCATTGCGGCCAGGGAATCGGCCGTGCGCGGGGGAGTGCCCGTTCCGGTCGAGTCCGTCATCGTCACGCACGGTTCGCAACAGGCCCTGACGTTGCTCGCGCAGGCCCTGATCGACCCGGGCGCTGTCGTCGTGGTCGACGAACCCGCGTACACCGGTGCGCTGCAGGTCTTCTCTATCGCCGAAGCGAGCATCGAGTCCATTCCCCTGACCGATACCGGAATGGACACCGACGAACTCGAACGTCGACTGACAGCGGGACTGCGGCCCGCTGTGGTCCACACCGTCGCCAACTTCCACAATCCGCGTGGAGTCACGATGAGCGAGCAGCGACGTCGTCACCTCGCGGCGCTGGCGGATCACTACGGATTCTGGGTGATCGAGGACGACCCGTACGGTGAGATCTGGTTCGGAACAACGGAATCCGGCGTCGACGCCCCGCCGGCACCGATCGCGCGTCACAGCGATCGCGTCATCCGACTGTCGAGTGCGTCGAAGATCCTGGCTCCGACGCTCCGAGTCGGCTGGTTCGTCGCCCCACCCAGCGTCTGTGCGGCGGTGGAACTGCTCAAGCAGGGCGCGGATCTGTGCGGATCCTCGCTGACGCAGTCGATGACGGCGGAGATGCTCGCCGACTCCGCGTGGCTGAACGCACACCTGACTGTTCTGCGGCACGAGTATGCCTGCCGTGCAACGGCATTGATCGCCGCTCTCGCCGCACAGTTCGGTGATCGGCTGGTCGTTTCACGCCCCGCGGGAGGGATGTTCGCCTGGGCCACCTTCCTGGACGGAACCGACACCGGCCAGTTGCTCGATGCGGCACTCGAGCACGGAGTTGCCTTCGTGCCGGGAACGGCGTTCGCGTCGGGTGCGCAGTACCGTCACTCGCTCCGGTTGAGCTACGCCGGATCCACCCCGCCCGTGCTGGCAGACGCAGTGCAACGATTGGCCGCCGCGCACTCGGCAGGTTCTGCGGCCTGACGACCAGGGGCGGTAGCCTGACGTGCAAGCAATGCGGGGATTTTCGAAGGAGAGGGAGCGTTCGAGATGAGCAACCGATCGAATACGAAGTTCCTCGGACCCGACCAGCGGGTGGAGGCGTGGGACCAGCTCGGAACCGAGCAGTTCGACGTAGTTGTCGTCGGCGGTGGCGTCGTCGGCTCAGGAGCGGCCCTCGACGCGGCGACGCGCGGACTGAAGGTCGCCCTGGTCGAGGCGCGTGATTACGCGTCGGGAACGTCCTCTCGCTCGTCCAAGATGTTCCACGGCGGGCTTCGATACCTCGAGCAGCTCGAGTTCGGGCTCGTGCGCGAGGCCCTGCACGAACGCGAACTCTCTCTGTCCACGCTCGCACCGCACCTGGTCAAGCCGCTGAAATTTCTCTTCCCGCTCACGCATCGGTTGTGGGAGCGGCCCTACATCGCCGCGGGGATCTTCCTCTACGACCGCATGGGTGGGGCCAAATCGGTGCCGCAGCAGAAGCACCTGACTCGATCCGGTGCACTGCGTATGTCGCCCGGGATCAAACGCAAGTCGCTGATCGGCGGGATTCGGTACTACGACACCGTCGTCGACGACGCCCGGCACACCATGATGGTCGCCAGAACGGCCGCCCACTACGGCGCAGTGGTGCGCACATCGACCCAGGTGGTCGGATTCCTGCGTGAGGCCGACCGGGTTTCCGGTGTCCGCGTGCGTGATTCGGAGACCGGTGCCACCACCGAGGTGCGGGCACACGTGGTGATCAATGCCACCGGCGTGTGGACCGACGAGATCCAGTCACTGTCCAACATGCGCGGCCGGTTCCGGGTACGCGCCTCGAAGGGCGTGCACATCGTGGTGCCGCGCGATCGAATCGTCAGCGAGGCCGCGATCATTCTGCGCACCGAGAAGTCGGTGCTGTTCATCATTCCGTGGGGCGCGCACTGGATCATCGGTACCACCGACACCGACTGGAACCTCGATCTCGCACACCCGGCCGCCACCAAGGCCGACATCGACTACATCCTGGGCGAGGTCAACTCGGTGCTCGTCACGCCGCTCACCCACGAGGACATCGACGGGGTCTACGCGGGCTTGCGGCCACTGCTCGCCGGCGAGAGCGACGAAACCTCCAAGCTGTCCCGGGAACACGCGGTCGCTCGGGTTGCACCCGGACTCGTCGCCATCGCGGGCGGCAAGTACACGACCTACCGCGTGATGGCCGAGGACGCAGTCGATCTGGCCGCCGAGGACATCCCGGTGCGGGTGGCGTCCTCGATCACCGAGAAGGTGCCCCTCGTCGGTGCCGACGGCTACTTCGCGCTGGTCAATCAGGCACCGCACCTGGGCGAGATGCACAAGCTGCATCCGCATCGGGTGACGCATCTGCTCGACCGATACGGTTCGTTGATCGACGAGGTGTTGGCCATGGCCGACGGCAAACCCGAACTGCTGCAACCACTCACCGACGCGCCGGCATACCTCCAGGTGGAGGTGGTGTACGCCGCGGCAGCGGAGGGCGCACTGCATCTCGAGGACGTGCTCTCGCGTCGGACCCGAATCTCGATCGAGTACTCGCATCGTGGGATGAACTGCGCGGGTCAGGTCGCTGCATTGATCGCACCGGTTCTGGGCTGGGACGAGGCCACGGTCGATCGTGAGGTCGAGACCTACCGCGCCCGAGTGGAGGCCGAGATCGAGTCGCAGCGTCAGCCCGACGACGAGTCGGCAGACGCACTGCGCGTCGTCGCGCCCGAGGCCCGCCAGGAAATCCTCGAACCCGTTCGCACGATCTAGCGCAATCGAACCAGCGTCCGGGGCGCGCGAGCGGCCGTCGCGCCGGAGACGGCCATGACGAGCAGGGTGAGTATCGCAAGTGTCAGCATGCGATCCATGGTGGTCGGCGAAGCTGTGAAGGGGCTTGGTCGCACCTGACAGGGAGCTTTCAGGTCTCTTCCCGTCGTCGCTCGACAGGGTGGGAGGGCGGCGCGAGCTGCGCCTCGAGATACGCCCTCTCTGCAGGCGACGGGCCGAGAGCGAGCGCGGTCGTTCGTGCGTTCCTGGCCTCCTCCGCGCGGTCCAGGCGATCGAGCATCACCGCTCGACAGGCATGCCACAGGTAGTGGCCGCCCAGAGAATCGATGGCGTCGAGTGCGTCGAGCCCGGCGGCAGGCCCCTGGCTCTCTCCGATGGC
The DNA here is from genome assembly GCF_002258285.1 of Rhodococcus sp. 06-418-5. Taxonomy (NCBI): domain Bacteria; kingdom Bacillati; phylum Actinomycetota; class Actinomycetes; order Mycobacteriales; family Nocardiaceae; genus Rhodococcus; species Rhodococcus sp. 06-418-5. The sequence goes on along the minus strand of NZ_NOYE01000027.1, from coordinate 29,104 downwards.
CACGCCGCGGTTGAGTGCCACGATCGGTGTGTTCTCCACAACCGCCAACGCGTCGTACAGCGCGACGATCCGAGACCAGTCGGTGTCGGCGTAGGTCGCTGCTGTGGAGTGACACGCGGCGATGGCTGCCTGGACGGTGTAGCGACTGGGCCGAGAGTCGTTGCGCCGCAGAGCACCCTCCATCAACCGGACGCCCTCCTCGATCGCCTCTCGATTCCATCGAGATCTGTTCTGATCCTCGAGCCTGACGAGGCCGCCCGATTCATCGGTCCTGGTCGCCCGGCGCGAATCCGTGAACAGCATGAGGGCCAGTAGCCCCCGAAGTGACGGCTCGTCGGGCATCAGGTCGATCAGCACGCGGGCCAACCTGAGTGCCTCGTCGCACAGTCGAGGCCGCACCAGCGTCTCGCCGCCGAGATGGCCGGCCGTGAACATCAAATACACCGTGGTGGCCACCGCGTCGAGTCGTTGCGGCAACTCCGCCGAATCCGGTACTCGATACGGAATGTTTGCAGCTGCGATCTTCTTCTTCGCACGCGTGAGCCGTTTGGACATGGTGGCCTCGGGCACGAGCATCAGTCGGGCGACGTCGGCAGTGGCGAGCCCACAGAGAGTGCGCAGGCTCAGTGCCACCTGCGCCTCGACGGAGAGCGTCGGATGACAGCAGGTGAAGACCAACCGCAGAAGATCGTCGTCGATCTCGGACTCGTCGCTCTCGCTCCAGTTCTGGTTCGACACGGCGAGATCCGCCGCCTCTCGTTCCTTCGCGGTGCGCCCGGCCTCGCGTCGGAGGATGTCGAGCGCCTTGTTGCGGGCCACGGTCGTGAGCCAGGCACGCGGATTGTCGGGCACACCCGATCCGGGCCAGTGAGCGAGTGCGGTCACCACCGCCTCGGAGACCGCGTCCTCGGCGACGGCGAAACTGCCGGTGGTGCGCACGAGGGTCGCCAGGACTCGGCGACCCTCGTCACGGACCGCGGCCGAGAGGTGCTCGGCCGGTGTACTCATCGAGTCATCGGAATGACCGGCCGAACCTCGACTGCTCCGTTCCATGCCGCCGGGATCTGGGCGGCCAGTGCGATCGCGGCATCGAGGTCCTGTGCCTCGAGGAGGAAGAACCCGGCGAGCACCTCTTTCGCCTCGGCGAACGGACCGTCCGTTGTCAGGACGTCGCCGCCCTTTCCTCCCGACACGCGCACCGTGGTGGCGGTCGACGTGGGATGCAGGACCGCTCCGCCGGTGATCGCGGATCCGGCCGCGGCACTGAATGCACCGTATTCGGCCATCTCGTCGGCGACCTCGGGCGAGGTCCAGTCGGCATCATGGGTGTAGACGATGGCTGCGTACGTGGTCATGAAGACTCCTCGGGTTCGTTGCGATCGGCACCGTTTGCCGACCTACACACGAAGGACGAACGGGGTTCGTCGAAAAGGACACCACGGACCGAACTATCTCGCCACACCTCGTTTCTGGCAGTGTGGGCAGTGGTAGATCTGGCGTTCCTCCAGGGGATTGTCTCCGATCAGACCGAATTCGATGGTGGTTCCGCAGCGTCTGCACGGCTTGTTCTCGCGCCCGTACACCCAGAAGTGTCGGCCCGGACGTCGATCTCCGGTGGTGACGCGTTGGTTGCGATCCTTGTTGGCCATGATCAATCGGTAGGACAGGTCGATCGTCTTGCTCAGGTCACCGGCTTCGCCGACCGGGGTGCGCGGGTCGACGCCCCGGAGAAAGCAGATCTCGTTGCGGTAGACGTTGCCCAGGCCGGCAATGTTGCGCTGATCGAGAAGCGCGAGCCCGATCGGCCGGGCCGGATCCGCTGCGAGCCTGGACAGCGCCACGTCGGGATCCCAGTCGGGACCGAGCAGATCCGGTCCGAGATATCCGACGGCATCGTCCTCGTCCTCGAGGATTTCGAGCACTCCGAGCTCGAAACCGATGGCCTGCGCGTCGGCGGTGTTCAAGATGATCCGCGCCTGGAACGCAGGGCGGCGCCAGCGAGCACCGGGTGCGTAGACGTGCCAGGTGCCCTCCATCTTGAGATGCGAATGAATGGAGTATCCGCCGACTCGAATCAGCAGATGCTTACCGCGTGAGGCGACGGAATCGACGGTCTCGCCGGTGAAGTCGACTGTGGCGTAGCGCGGTACGCGAATGTCGCAGGTGGTGAGCTGTCGGCCCTCGAGTGCGGCGCGCAGGGTGTTGGCGGCGCGCCAGACGGTATCGCCCTCGGGCATCGGTGTTCGTGTCCTCTCCGGTGGTCTCGCAGGCAGTGGGCAATCAGCGACGCAGGCGAAGTCCGCGTGGGGTCGCCGAGAAACCTGCTTCGGTCAAGGTCTTGGCGAAGTCGGTGCCGTGGATGTCGTGACCGTTGATCCGCTCGACGAGTAGCTTGTCGACTCCGCCGCGGCGAACGGTGGCCGCCAATGCGGTTGCTGCAGCGCCGATGTCGTCGGCGTTCTCACCGAACGTGAGCACCGACTTCCCGCCGCGTTCGACGAACATCGTCAACTCGCCCCGAACGAGGACGACCAGTGCACCGGCCTTTCGGCCCGGCCGATGCTTCGTCGTCTCGTCCGGCGTATCTCCGACACCGGCCTCGCCGCTGCCGGCTTTCGGCCAGGGCAGTGCTCCGCCGTAGGGGTTGGCCGGATCGCACGACGCGAGTACGACAGCGCTGGCGTTCTTCTTCGGTTCGTCGTAGCTGCGTAATCGGTCGACCACGTCGGAGGTGGAGAACTGCGCACCGCCGAGTGAGTCGACGAAGTAGCCCCGACGGCATCGACCGGAATCCTCGAATCCGGTGAGCACCTTGTACATCGTGGCGAAGCCGCCGGGCACACCTTCGTTCATCACCGAACCGCGGGTCACCACGCCGTAGCGTTCGAGCAGGACGTCGGCGGTCGCGTGTGCACGGACGGTGAGGTCGGGTTCGAGCTCGGGCAATCGTGACCATCGCCCACCCGCCGTCGGCGGTCCGGTTCGGGTCGGGAGCGAGGGACGCTCGAATTGTCGGTACGAGCGCAACCGCGGTGTACGGCGAGGTGCACGATGACTCGGGGCCGAGCGGGTGGTCGTGGAGTTCAGCAGCGCACGAAGCGGAGCGAATGTGTCGTTGCTCAGACGACCAGCCCACACCAGCTCCCACAGTGCAGCCTGCAGTGCGGTGTCGTCGGTACTGCCGACGGTGTCGGACAGCTGCCGGAAGAAGTACGCACCGCCCCCCGCGACGGCGTCCTGAATGCGAATCTGCAGTTCCGACAGATCGGACTCGGCTGCAGGCACCAGGGTCAGTGGTGCGGTGTCGGCCATGTGCAGGCTCACCCAGCCGTCCTTCGACGAGATCGCGCCGTGTCCGGACCACAGCACCTCGCCGGTCGAGGTGAGCTCGTCGAGCATCGCCGGACTGTAGTCGGTCACCCGCGACGAGAGCACGAGAGATTCCCACGCCGATGCCGGAACAGGAACGCCCGCAAGCTGTTCGATGACGGTCGCGACGCCGTCGATCCCGCTCAGGCGTCGGCTGTCCACGTGCTGCCACGCGGGCAGGAAGCGGCCCAGGGTGGCGGTGGAGACGGGTTCGACCTCCTGCCGGGCCGCAGCCAGCGACCGCCGCCGCAGTCGCCGAAGTACCTCGGCGTCGCACCATTCGCTACCCGTGGCACCGGGCCGGAATTCGCCCTCGACGACGCGCTTGTCGACGGCGAGTCTGCGTAGGACGTCGCGTACCACGGCGGTGCCGACCCCGAAGCGCGCCGCTGCGTCGTCGAGGGTGAACGGTCCGTGGGTTCGGGCATACCGGCTGATCAGGTCCACCAGCGGATCGTCGACGGGTTCGATGAAGGCGGCCGGAGTACCGATGGGAAGCGGGACGCCCAACGCATCGCGCAATCGAGCGGCGTCCTCGATGGCCGTCCACCAGTTCCGGCCGGCGAACGAGACCTCCATCGCCCGTTTGGCGTCGGCGAGTTCGGCGAGCCACTGCGGATATTCGTCGCCGTCGGTGCGCAGGCCGACTTCGTCCACGGTCAACGGTCCGAGCAGGCGTAGCAGGTCGGCCACGCCTTCGATGTCCTTGGCGTGACGGTCCTCGGGAAGACGCTGCAGTTCGAGTTCGGTGGTGGTGATGACGCTGTCGTCGAGCAGCTCTCGCAGCTCGACGCGTCCGAGCAGTTCGGCGAGGAGCGCCGAGTCGAGTGACAGTGCGGCGGCACGGCGTTCGGCCAACGGGCTGTCGCCCTCGTACATGAATGCGCCGACGTAGTTGAACAACAGCGAATTGGCGAACGGTGACGGTGACGGCGTTTCGACATCGACGATTCTGATCTGGCGTCGGCCGATGCGGGCCAGGATGTCCTCGAGGGCAGGAAGGTCGTAGACGTCCTGCAGGCACTCGCGGACGGTTTCGAGCAGGATCGGGAACGTCGGGTACTTGCGTGCCACGTCGAGCAGCTGAGCCGAACGCTGGCGCTGCTGCCACAACGGCGCGCGTTTGCCCGGGTTTCGGCGGGGGAGAAGCAGTGCGCGCGCGGCACATTCGCGAAATCTCGATGCGAACAACGCCGACCCGCCGACCTGCTCTGTGACGATGTCGGCGATCTCGTCGCGCTCGAACACGAACAGTTCTGCGCCCGGCGGCTGGTCGTCGGTGTCGGGGAGCCGGACGATGATGCCGTCGTCGGATGCAGTAGGAGCGGCGTCGATGCCGTAGCGCTCGATCAGTCTCGCGCCGACTGCGAGGGCCCACGGCGCGTGTACCTGCTGACCGTAGGTGGAATGCAGCACGAGCCGCCAGTCGCCCAGTTCGTCGCGGAACCGCTCGACGATCATCGTCTTGTCGGTGGGCAGTTGCCCCGTCGCCTCGAGTTGCTCGTCGAGCAAGGCGATGAGGTTGTTGACGGCGTTGGCGTCGAGACCGTCGGAGCTCAGTCGCTCGGCGAGGTCGCTGCGATCGGTGGTGCTTCGCAGGAATTCGCCCAGCGCCTGGCCCAGTTCGGCCGGTCGACCGAGACCGTCGCCGTGCCAGAAGGGGAGCCGGCCGGGTTGGCCGTACGCCGGGCTGACGAGCACCCGATCGTGGGTGATCTCCTCGATGCGCCAGCTGGTGGCACCGAGTGCGAACACATCACCCACTCGCGATTCGTAGACCATTTCCTCGTCGAGTTCGCCTACCCTGGACTGCTTTTCACCGACCATGTAGACGGTGAACAGTCCGCGGTCGGGGATGGTGCCGCCAGAGGTGACGGCCAGTCGCTGCGACCCGGGGCGGCCGGTGAGAGTGTTGGCGTCGCGGTCCCACACCAACCGCGGGCGAAGTTCTGCGAACTCGTCGGAGGGGTAGCGGCCCGAGAGCAGGTCGAGAGTCGACTCGTAGGCGGATCGGGGCAGCGTGGCGAAACTGCCTGTGCGACGGACCGAGTCGAACCAATCCTCGGCGTCGATCGGTTCGAGGGCGCAGGCTGCCACGGTCTGCTGCGCCAGGACGTCGAGAGGGTTGGCGGGAACGAACAACGCCTCGATCTTGCCCGACGTCATGCGTTCGACCGTGACCGCGCAGTGGATCAGGTCGGTTCGATGCTTGGGGAACAACACGCCCTTGGAGATCTCGCCGACCTGGTGGCCTGCGCGTCCGACGCGCTGCAGACCGCTGGCCACCGATGGCGGTGCTTCGACCTGAACGACCAGATCGACTGCGCCCATGTCGATTCCGAGCTCGAGGCTGCTGGTGGCCACGACGCAGCGCAGCCTGCCGGTCTTGAGGTCGTCCTCGATCAGTGCGCGTTGGTCCTTGCTGACGCTGCCGTGGTGGGCCCGGGCCAGCAACGGATCGGCACCGTGGTTGACGTCGTTCGGAGTGCCGACCTGCGAGGGCGGCTTGTGTTGCGTCTCCACGCCCTCGCCGATCCGCTCGGCGTACACCTCGTTGAGCCGCGCGGTGAGCCGTTCGGCGAGGCGACGGGAATTGGCGAAGACGATGCACGATTTGTGCTCGAGGATGAGATCGACCATCTTCTCCTCGACGTGCGGCCAGATCGAGCCCTGCGCCGGGGGAGCGGCGGAGGTGTCGGCGTTCGGATCGGTGACGCCCAGTTCGGTCATGTCCTCCACCGGCACCTGGACCGTCAGATCGAAGGTTTTCGGAGCGGGTGGTGCGACGATCTCGATGGGGGCCGCCCCGGCCAGGAAACGGCCCACCTCCTCGTGCGGTCGCACCGTCGCGGACAGGCCGATGCGCTGGGCGGGCTTGTCCAGCATCGCGTCGAGCCGTTCCAGGGACACCGCCAGATGCGCGCCGCGTTTGGTGCCTGCCACGGCGTGAACCTCGTCGACGATCACGGTGTCGACCTCGGCGAGGATGTCGCGGGCGGCCGAGGTGAGCATGAGGAACAGCGATTCCGGAGTGGTGATCAGAATGTCCGGCGGAGTCTTGATCATGTTTCTGCGGTCGGCGGCGCTGGTGTCGCCGGACCGCACACCGACCGAGATCTCGGGTGGGTTCAGGCCGAGGCGCTTGGCGGTCTGGGTGATGCCGACCAGTGGCGCACGCAGGTTGCGTTCGACGTCGACGGCAAGGGCCTTGAGTGGCGAGATGTAGAGGACCTTGGTCTTGCGAGTGCTGTCCGCACCCAGTTGCGCCAGCTCGTCCAAGGCCCACAGGAAGGCCGAGAGCGTCTTGCCCGAACCCGTCGGCGCCACCACGAGAGTGTGCGAACCACTCGAGATCGACGACCACGCGCCCAACTGCGCGGATGTGGGAGCAGGAAAAGCGCCGGAGAACCACTCCCGGGTCGGCCGCGACAACTTCTCCATCACCGACAGCTCGCCCGCTACGTCGGTGCCCGTACTGTGCCTGGCCATCCCATCATCATGCCCCCGGGCACCGACAGATAATCCTCACGCGGTTCTCCGATCGTGCAGCGGTGTCGATTCGAGCGATTCGGGTACACCCCTCCCATGACCGACGACCAAGAGATCATGCAGAAGATTTCCGCGAAACTCGACGCTCTGCTCGGCAGCAAGACCAACGGACTGCAGAACGAGGTGCCTCCGGGCGCAAGCATCCAATCCGACGAGGACGATGCCGAGCAGGGGCCGCTCGGTCGTGACTACCACCTGGCGAGCAAGTACGCGCAGGCGCTCGCGATCAACGAGCCACAGGTCATCGACCGTGACGAATTCGATCGATTGGTCGCCGAGTACGGCTGACCCGACACCGTCGCGACCCCGGCCCCGGCCCCGGCCCGCACACCGGTCCGGGGCTTCTTCGTGTTCGGATCTGGCGAACGGCGCAGCCACGGATCTACAGTCGGTGGGGTGACCGAGCGCAAGGAACCAGGAGTCACGTTCGAGTCCTGGGTGGACAAACAGATACGTCAGGCGCAGGAAAACGGCGCGTTCGAGAATCTGGAAGGGACCGGCAAGCCGATCCCGATGGGGGATCCCGGTGACGAGTTGTGGTGGGTGCGAGGCTTTCTGAAGAGGGAGAACCTGCCCGCCGACGCACTGCTGCCGACCGCTTTGCAGCTGCGCAAGGAGATCGAGCGGCTGCCGTCGACGCTCATCGCCATCCGGCGCGAGGACTCGGCGCGAGATGTGCTGGACGAGTTGAATGCTCGCATCGTCGACTGGATTCGGTTCCCGACGCCGCCGGTCGTGCCGCTCGGCCCGGTGGACGTCGAGACCTGGATGGAGAGTTGGCGGATCAACCGCGCCGAGGTCGACCGACTCGCGCGCGAGCACGCCGCTCAGGCGGCCCGGACGTCCGGTGCGACGACAACGGGCGTCGGCCGACCGTCGTGGTGGACACGTATCGGCAGCAGGTTCATCCGGCGGCGCTGAGGCCCGGTGTCGTAGCGCACAGGGCCAGTACATCGGCGGCGGTCGACACGAACGGAATGCTCGAGGTCCCGTCGACGCGAGTCCGGTCCGGCAGCAGGCCGTCGGATCGGCTGGGCTCGTCCATCGTCGTCCAGCCGGTCGCCCGCCGGACGATACCGCCGATCAGCGTGTCCGCCGCGTGGCGAACACCGCTGCGCACCGTGACCGGCGCGGTGTCGAGTTCCACCCGAGCGAACCGTGATGCCGCATCCACGGCGGCGGTGGTCTGCGCCGCCGACGATCGACCGCGCCGACCCGTACTCAAGCCATGCCCGGGGAGATCGAGCACGACGACATCGACGCCTCCGGCCGCGATGTCCGACGCCAACGTCGTCAGATACCGCCCGTGCGTACCGGTGTCCGCGAGAAGTACGACGGAACGATCGGATCCCGTGGACGACCGATGGATCTCGACGTGCACGCTTCCGTGACCGGTATCGAGCTGTCGATGGTCGATCTGCAGGGCCGCGAGGTCCGCGCGGCCCAGCTCCACCGCCTCGGAGGCCGGGCGTAGGGCGGCTTCGCAGGCGATGCCGCGTGCGAGGGCGTCACCGCGCCGAAGCAGCGGCTTGCCTTGTAACAGAATCATCACCGCCGCGCTCTCGTGTGCCGTGAGAGTCGGTGCCCAGCCGGTGGCGCGGCCGAGGGCAGAGGAGTCGACGATCGGTTCGCCCGGTGTCACCCACTGCCCGGAGAAGGGCGTCAGGCCCAGCCGAAACGCCACGTTCGCGACGTGGGTCGCGGCCTTCTGGGGAACGTCGAACATCACCTGCCCCTGCATCGCGGCGAGTTCGCGTACACCGACCCAGTCCACCGGACCGAGGTTGTACGGGCCGACGAGGTCGGTCTTCGCGGCTCGGTGGAACGCGTCGGCCATGTCGTCCTGATACAGGAATTGATACGACGCGCGATCCGCGTCGGGAAAGGCTCCCACCGGGCCGGTGAACTGATCGATTCCGTCGTTGGAGAAGTCGGGTCCGACGATGTAGGTGCACCGCAGCATGGAGATGGCCATCTCCTCGGGGTGTCTGCGCAGCCACCACTCCGCGTAGTGCTCCACCTCGGCCTTGTCATAGAAGTAGTAGCGGCCCGGGTCACCTGTGGGATAGGTGTTCTCGGTGAGCGGTTCCGGTGCGATGTCGGCACCGTACGCGTTGATGCTCGACGCGATCACCACCCGCGCGACGCCCGCTCGGTACGCCGAGTCGATCACGTTGCGTGAGCCGCGCAGGTTGATGTCGTGAGTTTCGGTCTTGTCCCTGAGCTCCTCGACGACGAACGCCAGATGCAGGACGGCATCGCAGCCGTCGAACAGCGTCTCGAGTTCCGGCGACCGGATGTCCGATCGGACGGAGGTGAACTTGGGGTGTTGTATTCGCGCAGGCCGACGGGCGATGCCGACGACCGTGTCCACCTCGGGGTCGTCGAACAATCTGGGCAGGATCGCGGCTGCGAAATCGCTGGTGGCACCGGTGACCGCAATACGGAGACCGCGGGTGTGCTCAGTCATCCGGGTAGTCCGGCCACGGCGTCGACGATGTGGTCCGTTGCGGTCGACAGCTGTTGTTCGGTGTGTGTTGCCATCACACACAGGCGCAGTATCGCACCGGATTTCGGCACCGCGGGGTGCAAGGCGGCGCTGGTGAAGATGCCGCGGTCGTAGAGGTTCTTCCACAGACTCATGGCCACCAGATCGTCGCCGACGTGGAGTGAGACGATCGGTGAGGCCGTGTCTCCGTGCGGGGTCGCTGATCTACCGGCTACGTCGAGCCCGGCCGACTGCAATCCGCCGCGCAGCATCTCGGCGTTGTCGAGGACGCGCCGAGCCCGATCCTTGCCCTCGTCGCTGCGGATCAGCTTGACCGAAGCCAGCGCGGCTCCCACCGCAGCAGGCACGCCGGAAGTCGTGAACAGGAAGGCGCGGGCCTTGACTCGCAGGGTGTCGATCAGATCACTCGATCCGGTGACGAACCCGCCGGTGGAGCTGGGGCTCTTCGACAGTGACGCCATCGTGACGTCGACGTCCCTGGTGATGCCGAACAGCTCGGCGGCTCCGGTGAGTTGGGGCCCGTAGATGCCGAGGCTGTGGGCTTCGTCGACCATCAGTGCCGCGTGATAACGGATACACAGCTCGGAGACGGCATCGAGCGGTGCGAGGTCGCCCTCCATGGAGTAGAGGCCGTCGACGATGACCAGCACGGCCCCGTCGTCGACGACGGGCTGCTGGAGTCGGGCCTCGAGATCGGCCATGTCGTTGTGCTTGAACTTGACCACCGACGCTCCGGAGAGCGCGCTGCCGTCGCGGATCGAGGCGTGGGCTGCAGAATCGACGATCACCGTGTCACTGGGGCCGACGATCGCGCTGATCGTTCCGAGATTCGTCTGGTAGCCGGTGGTGAAGACGAGTGCGTCGTCGGTTCCGTGCCACTGGGCGATCTCGTGTTCGAGTTCGAGGTGGAGGTCCAGGGTGCCGTTGAGCAGGCGACTTCCGGTGACGGCACTGCCGAACGTGTCGAGTGCGTGCTGAGCACCCTCGACCACCTTCGGGTGGTCGGCGATGCCGAGGTAGTTGTTGGAACCGAGCATGATCTTGTCTTCGCCCTCGACGCGAACGACGGGAGCGACAGCCGATTCCATCTTGCGGAAGTAGGGGACCACATCGGCTTCTCGGACGGCCCGCAGCAAATCCACGCGTTCGTCGCCGCCGAGTCGTTTCATCAATCTGTTGACAACCATCGTGTACCAGAACTCCTCACAGAGTCGATTGTGGTTCGTCGCGAATTCATGGGTTGATTCGGAGCCGGCGGCGACATCGATCGGTATTCGACGAAAGAATATTCGATGTTTCGATAGACGCTTTCGCAACGGAAATCAGTCGGTAAAACGGCCCGAAAAAATGATCTCGGTATTTTTTGATCGCCAAGATTTTACGATATCTTTAGTTTATCTGTGCAGGTCACAGGGTATCGTCGATGGTCAGCGCGAATTCACCTGCTCCACCGCTGTGATTATGGATTACGACCGATTTGTCGCGATCGAGTGATGGCACAAAAACGGCGTAGACGCAATCAATCAGTGGCACACAATCGATTAGTGACACAAGGAGAAGAACTGTGACTGGATTAATGGTGCGCGAAAGGGAAACCCTCGAGAAGTACATGCCGGGTTTGATGCACTATCTGGACACAACCCCGCTGGATCGACTCGAGTCGCGTGAGTCGGACGCGATCGACAAGTTTCGAGAATTCGGTGGCACCGGTTTGGTGGTTCCGACCGAACTCGGGGGTCTCGGTGCTCCGGCCATCGACGCGGTCCGGGCGCAGCGGGCCATCGGGTCGCGGTCGCCCTCTCTGGGTGCGGGAACCACGATGCACCATCTCTCGGTCGCCTCGCTGACGGAATTCGCTCGCGGTGCCACCGAGGACGACCGTGCCTTGATCAAGGGACTGGTCGAACAGAAGGCGATCGTCGCCTCCGGATTCTCGGAGGGCGTGACCGGCGGGAGTGTGTTCATCCCGACGATGACCGCGGTGAAGAAGGGCGAGAACTACATCGTCAACGGCAGCAAGAAGCCGTGCAGCCTGGCACGATCGATGGATCTGCTGACCTGCAGCGTGGAGATCGACTCCGGCGACCGTGCCGTCGCCCTGATCCCGGCAAGTCTCCCGGGAATGAGCGTGAAGCCGTTCTGGACCACCGACATCCTGGCCGGCGCGCAGAGCGAAGAGGTCCTGCTCGAGGACGTCGAAGTGCCTGCCAGTCTGGTTCTGCCGAACAAGGACGACGACCCCGACGGCGTGCACGAGATGACCGGATACCTCTGGTTCGGCATGCTGATCTCGGCCAACTACATCGGTGCAGCGACGTCTCTGCTCGAGCGCATGATCGAGCAGGACAAAGGCGACTACGAGGGATACGCTCGCGCGGCGGCCGAACTGGAGACGTCGATGGCGGCGATCGAGAACGTGGCCCGCGCCTTCGACGAAGGTGAACGCGGGCAGGACATCTCGGTGAGGTTGTTGTTCAACCGCATCGCCGTTCGCGACGCTCTGGTGCGGGGCAGTTCCGCTGCGGTCGAATCGTTGGGCGGGATCGGCTTCATCAAGTCACCCGAAATCGCTTATGTCGCAGCGGCATTGCACGCCTTTGCTTTTCATCCGCCGTCACGGCGATCGATCTCGGAGACCCTCGCCCGGTTCCACGCAGGCGAAGAGTTCGCCTTCGTCAAGTAGGGGTCAGTCCTCGAATCGCTCTTCGTCGGCCAGCTTGTCCTCGCCGCGGTTTCGGAAGAACTTGAATCCGGGGATTCCGATGACCGCGCGCCGGACGTCCTTGGTGACTCCGAGCAGCTCGTGAATCTCGGGGGACACCGTGTCGAGGGTGGCGAGGATGGGAAGCAGCGCTTCCATGTGAGCGAGGAGTCCAGGCAGCTGATCGACCATGGCGATCGCTGCGTCGACTTCCTCCTCCGAGAGGTTGTCGACGAACTTGCGGGCCATGGGTTCGGATTTCTTGGCGATGGGATCGAACAACTCGATCAGTTCGAGCGCGGTGTGCGAGGCGACCGATGCCGAGGCGACCACGTCGTCCGCGGCACCGGTTGTCCGCTGCACGCTGGCGACCACGGCGTCGGCGGAGTCGATCACGTGATCGATGCGTGTCATCAACATCTCAATACGCGTCAGCAGTGCTTCGATTCGGCCGGGGAGGGTAACCGCGAAAGCGGTCGTGGTGAGCATCCAGCCCGCTCCGGCCCGCGCTACCGCGACTCCGCGCCGGAGCACCGTTTCGGTACCGAGGGGATCGGGGAGAACCACGCCTGCCAAGACCAGAGCCATAGGAGCGACAATGCCACACCGACACCACGCCCCGAGTGCCGTTAGCCTCGACGCATGAGAGCTCTCGTCACCGGTGCCAGCGGATACATCGGGTCGCGGTTGGTGGCAGCGCTGCTGGCCGACGATGCCGACGTCGTCGTCGGCTCCCGAACGCCGGACAACCTGCGGACCTTCGACTTCTTCGACTCCGTCACCGCAGTCTCGCTCGACGTCACCGACGAACGGTCCTGCGCGGCCGCGTTCGCGGAATCCGGTGACATCGATGTCGCCTACTACCTCGTTCACGCCATCGGCGAGTCGGATTACCGCGCGCAGGACCGACGATCCGCCGAGCAGTTCGCAGCCGCGGCCGCCCGTGCGGGAGTACGCCGAATCGTCTACCTCGGCGGTTTCGTACCCGACGACGACCATCTGTCGGAGCACCTCGCGAGCCGGGCGGACGTCGGCGAGGCACTGACGGTGGACGGCGTCGAGCTGGTCTGGCTCAGAGCGGCCATCGTCCTCGGTGCCGGCTCGACGTCGTACGAGATGTTGCGTTACCTCGCGGACCGCTTGCCGGTGCTGCCGCTGCCGAGTTGGCTGGCCGAGCCCGTGCAGCCCATCGCCGTCGACGACGTGCTGCACTACCTGGTGGCGTCCGCCGACGCCGAGACGGTTCCGGCGGGCTCCTACGACATCGGTGGGCCGGATGTGGTGCCGTATCGAGATCTGGTGTTCGCGTACGTCGAGGCTGCCGGTCTCCAGCGCATCGGCGTTCCGGTGCCGCTGGTGCCGACCTCGCTCGCAGGAAAGGTGATCGGAAAGATCATTCCGGTTCCCGCCGGACTCGCCGAGGATCTCGTCGGATCACTGCACAACACGATGACGACGTCCGAGAGTCGGATTCGCGAGCTCGTTCCCGACCCTCCCCGAGGTCTCACCACGATTGCCGACGCCATGGCCCGTAGTGTGCGGGGAATGGTGGGTGACCCTCCCGGTGTGTGCGCCCTGAAGGATCCGCTTCGGTTGGCGAACACCGACGCGGCGTGGAGCGGCGGTGACGCCCTGGGGATCAGGCGTCGCGGTGTCGCGGCGTCGTCGGACCGCACGTGGGGGTTGATCGAAGCCCTCGGTGGGCGTCGACTGCTGTACTCGAAGCCCGTTGCGGCGGCGGTGCGGACCAATCTCGACGTGATGGCCGACGTGAATCGACGCGCGAGGTCGGTCGTGCGCCGACTGACCGATACCGAGGAGGCGTGATGGGAACGTGGTCCACGACCGCGCTCAACGTGATGAAGTCCGCTCTGGTCGACCCGGTCGAGCGCGATCACAAGGAGTCCGACGCAGCGTTCCGCAAGCGGAGAATCATCGTGCTGATCACACTGGTGATCGGTGCAACGGTGCTCTATTTCTCGCTCAAGGTCGAGCCGGGCGATCCGGCGTTCTACGCACTGACCCTGGTGTTGGCGGCGGTGTGGACGATAGGTGGATTCCTCTCGGGCCCATTGCATCTCGGACGCATCCAGGTCGGGGGATCGATCAGGCGACCGATCGTCACACCCATCCTGATCGGCCTCGCCGTCGGTGGGGTGTTCATGCTCGGCGGACTCGTCGTTCGGCAGATACCGCCGCTCGCCGACTTCACCGAGAACGTACTGGCGCACGCTCGGGTGGGTTCGCTGGTGCTCATCGTGTTCATCGCGCTGCTCAACGGCGTCGCCGAGGAGATCTTCTTCCGAGGAGCGTTGTACGCGGCCATCGGCGTCAGGCATCCGGTCATCATCTCGACGGTCGTCTACGCGATCGCCACCCTCGCCTCGGGCAACCCGATGCTCGGCTTCGCCGCGGTACTTCTGGGGTACGTGATGGGACTGCAGCGGCGTGCGTCCGGCGGAATTCTGGCGCCGATCCTGACGCACGTCAGTTGGTCGGCGGTCATGGTTCTCGCCCTACCGCCGCTCTTCGTGTGACCTCTGCCGGACGATCGAAAAGAGGCACAAGCACCGATTCGACCAGCGATAACGGATCTGGCCGCTGATTCGTTCGGGATCTGGGCTACATTGCGCAGGTGAGTGAAAATCTCGATCGCGTCGATCGTTTGATCATCGACGAGCTTGTCTCCGACGGACGCGCCACTCTGGCGACGTTGGCGGAGAAGGCTTCGCTGTCCGTCTCGGCCGTTCAATCCAGAGTCAGGCGGCTGGAGTCCCGACGCGTGATCCGTGGGTACACGGCGCAGGTCGACCCGGAGGCCCTCGGTCGGCCGCTGTCGGCGTTCGTGGCCATCACTCCGATCGATCCCGCGCAACCGGACGATGCCCCCGCCAGGTTGAAGCATCTGTCGGCCATCGAGTCGTGCCACTCGGTTGCCGGTGAGGAAAGCTACGTCCTGCTGGTACGCGTCGAGTCGCCGAGGGCGCTCGAGCGTCTGCTGCAGGAGATCCGAGCAACCGCCAACGTGCGGACACGCAGCACGATCATTCTGCAGACCTTCTACGACCGCTGACCGCACGCCACACCCGGTCCGACGACATGGGCAGGTCGTACAGTCGGGCACCGACGGCGTCACGGATCGCGTTGGCCAGAGCCGGTGCCACGGGGTTGTACGGAGACTCGCTCATCGACTTGGCACCGAAGGGACCCAGACGGTCGTAGGTGTCGGCGAACAGTACCTCGGTGCGGGGAATGTCCGCGAACTGCGGAACGTGATAGCTGCGAATTGAATCGGTGGTGACCAGACCGGCACCGTCGGTACGAATCTCCTCGTACAGTGCGCTCCCGATCGCCTGGGCGACGCCACCCTCGACCTGTCCACGGCACTGCTGCGGGTTCATCACGGTTCCTGCGTCCGCGCTCTGCACCGACTGCAGTATTTTCACGGTACCGGTGTCCTCGTGCACCGCCACCCGGAACGCGTGCACGTTGAACGCGAGCGAACGCGGCAGCCCACCACTGTTGCCCGCGGTCACGAGGGTGCCTCCTGCCATCGTCAGAACGTCGTCGAGGGTGACGAAGCGATCTCCGCAGCGCACCCCCTCCGGTCCGAGTGTGCAGTCCGAATTCCGGTGTCCGGTCGCGGCGGCGGCCAACTCGAGGATCCGAGTCGACATCGCGCGAACCGCCGCGTACAGGGCCTTGCCCGCCACCACGGTGCCCGCCGAACCGAATGCGCCCGTGTCGTACGTGACCGAGTCGGTGTCGGATTGATCGACTCCGATGCGGTCGACGGACGTGCCCAGCTCACTCGCCGCGATCTGAGTGTGGACGGTGGTGGTGCCGTTGCCGAATTCTGCAGTCCCGACCCGTATCTCGTACCGACCCTCGGGCAGCAATGCCACCGAGGTCTCGGCGCGGTGACCGCGCGGCGGAATGGTCGCGATCATGGCCACCGCCATCCCTTCGCCGACCTTCCATCCCGCCGGTGCGTGCTCGCCGTTGCCGCGTCGCAGAGCGGCTTCGGCCAGATCGATGCACTGGTCGAGGCCGTAGCTGCCGAACTGCAGATCGTCCGCCTCGTGGTGGGCGGCGACGATGTCGTCGCCGGGGACGATCACGTTGCGCCTGCGGAACTCGAACGGATCGATGTCGATCTCTCGGGCGAGATCGTCCATCGCCGATTCGATCGCGAACATCACCTGCCCCAATCCGTAACCGCGGAAGGCTCCGGACGGAATGTTGTTGGTGTACACGGTTTTCGCGTCGACCCGCTTGTTGGCGCACCGGTAGATCGCCACCGACTCGCCGCAGCCGTGGAACATCACACCGGCACTGTGGTTCCCGTAGGCACCGGCGTCGGTGAGGACGTCGATCGACAGGGCCGTCAGGATACCGTCGGCGCTCGCGGCGGCGGTGACGTCGACACGGAACGGGTGACGACACGGCGACACGGTGAACTCGTCCGTGCGCGTGAACTCGAACTGCACCGGTCTACCGGTACGCAGTACCGCCAGCGCCACCACGTCCTCGGTGAGCAACTCCTGCTTGCCGCCGAATCCGCCGCCGACGCGCGCGGTGAACACGCGGACGCGATCGCGTGCCAAGCCGAAGATCTCGCAGATCTCGTCTCGCACCAGAAACGGAACCTGAGTGCTGGTGCGCAGATTCAGCTTTCCGGTCTCGTCCAACCAGCCGATGGTGCCGTGGGTTTCCAGGTGCACGTGCTGAATCCGCTGAGTGGTCCAGCGGCCGGTGACCACCGCAGCTGCGTCGCGGACGCCCGCGTCGACGTCCCCGGTACTGCCGTGCAGCTCGGCCACCAGATTGCGCGACGGATCCGCGATCCGAGCCGTCGCGTCCTTGTCGCCGTGGATCTTCGGAGCATCGTGGGCGAGCGCGGACTCCGGATCGAACACTGCGGGCAGCACGTCGTACTCGACGACGAGAGCGCGGCACCCTTCCTCGGCTGCCGCGACCGATTCTGCTACCACGATCGCCACTCGCTGGCCGATGAAGCGCACGACGGTATCGAGAACGTGGGTGTCGTCCGGATCGTCGACGCGGCGGTCGTGTCGGGCCGTCGAGAACGCGGTTCTCGGACTGTCTTTCGCAGTCAGGATCAACTCGACGCCCGGCACCTGCTCGGCCGCGCTGGTATCGATGGACACGATCCGGGCATGTGCATGTGGACTTCCGAGAACACTGGCGTGCAGCAATCCGGGAGGGGTGTGGTCGAGTGTGTACGGCTCGGTTCCGGTGACGATGCGGGTACTTGCCGGTGCCGCGAGGGACCGTCCACACGCCGGACCGTCGACGGACTTCTCGGTGTTGACCACTCCGCAGACCGCGTCGGACACGGCGCGATACCCGGTGCAGCGACACAGGTTTCCCTTCAGTCGTTCGGGAAGCTCGTCCAGATCGCCCTCGGTCAGCGTCGAGGCCGTGACGATCATTCCCGCAGTGCAGAACCCACATTGGAATCCGGCGGCTTCGACGAACCGGCTCTGCATCGGATGGAGATCGTCCGGTGTACCGAGCCCCGCAACGGTGGTGACGGACCGGTTCGCTGCACGGAACGCGGGGAAGATGCACGAATGCACCGGTTCACCGTCGACGAGAACCGAACATGCGCCGCAGTCGCCCGCGTCGCACCCCTTCTTCACCTCGAAGTGGTCGTGTTCACGGAGCATGGTGCGCAGACACTGACCTGGCCGTGGAGTGACATCGGTCGGCACACCGTTGATGTCTACGATCATGACAACTCCTCGCGAATCTGCTGCGCTGCAGTGCAACTGATGTGACGCCGCCAGTCCGGAGCCCCGTGGGGGTCGTCGTACCAGTGCTGGGGACCGATGGTGGCGGCGAGCGCGTCGTCGAGCTCGCCCGCCGTCGGCAGGGCCGGGAAGCGCAGAACGAACGGACGGACGGTCGACGCGCTGACGGTCAGAACGAACTCGCCGCCCTCGTCGACCCGCCCGATCACCACGGCCGCCGATCGGCCGAGCGGTGACAGCGCGAGCTTGCGCATCGCCGTTCGCGACTGGAGAGCGTGCAGTGGAACATCGATACTGCGCAGCACGTCTCCCGGTCGGAGGGCATTGGCGTGCGGGCCCGTGACCAGGTCTGCGATCGCGATGCGATAGTCGTGATCGGGGCCATCGCCCGACCACACCTGCCCGACGCCGTCGAGGGCTGCGGTCAACGAGATCATCGCTCCGGCAGGAAGAGCCAGCGCGATGTTGCCGCCGACGGTGGCGGTCTTCCAGATCTTGAACGAGGCCAACAATGCTGCTGCGCAGCGGGGAAACAGCGCGGTGGCCGGCCACGGAGAGGTGTAGCGTGCCAGCGTCTCGATGGTGCACGTCGCGGCGATCGAGAGCCCGGTCTCGGTGACTGTCAACGGCTCCCAGCCCAAGGCGGTGATGTCGACGAGGGTGGCCAGATGGTCCTGCTTCTCCGAGAACAGCCAGGTACCTCCCGCGAGGACCGCAGTGTCCACACGTCCTGGCGGAAGGTCCGCGCGGGAGCCGGGAAGCACGATGTCGTCGACAGTACCGAGATCCATGGTCGTCGTTCACCCCTCGTCCTCGCCGGCGGATCCTCCACGCCGGCAGATCCACCAGCCGATGTGTTCTCTCGAACTGTAATGAGTATCTGTTACCGATCTTCGGTCGTTCGGCGATACGCCCGAAACCCGGTGGAAACAACCCACACATACTGTTTCTTCCTACGCGCTCGGCTGTTTCGGGCACGCTCAGCGAGGGCCGGGGGAGGAACCGCAGTGCAGGTCGAGGACTTGCTGGACGCCGCGCAGCTCGGCATTCGATTGCTCACCTCCGATACCGACGCACTGGGTCGGACGTTGCGATGGACGTACACGACGGATCTGCCCGACCCGTCGCGCTACATCGCGGGTGGCGAGCTGGTCATCACCGGTCTCGTATG
Source organism: Rhodococcus sp. 06-418-5 (assembly GCF_002258285.1). NCBI lineage: Bacteria > Bacillati > Actinomycetota > Actinomycetes > Mycobacteriales > Nocardiaceae > Rhodococcus > Rhodococcus sp. 06-418-5. Next base: position 10,028 of record NZ_NOYE01000027.1, on the reverse strand, counting down.
GCATCGAACGCCCGCGGACAGTGAGATGTTCGTCCGGGCCGTCACCGAATCGGGAGCGTCGGCACTGGCCGCCGGTGAAGGGCTTCTCGGCCACGTCCCACCCGATCTGATCGACGCCTGCGAGCGGCACGGTCTACCGCTGCTCGCAATACCCGAGGCCGTGTCGTTCGGGGAGGTGACCGAGTTCCTCGTCGGCCGTGTCACCGGAGACCGCATAGCCATGCTGAACACCTCGCTCGTCCGGCAACGTCAGCTGCTCACGGCGATCGCGGACGGCAGAGCGCTCGACGAGTTGGCGTTGCACACCTCCAGGGAGACCGGGATGGCGTGTCTGATCTTCACCGCGACCGGACGTCGGCTGGTCGCCGAGGTCTCGGCGTTCTCCGATGCCGACGTGGACACGCTGACGCACGCCGCGCTGTCCTCCGAAAGGCTCCCCACGACAACCACTCTCGGTGACGGCGATGTGTACAGCATCTTCGGCATCGGACCGTCGCTCGTGCAGCGGACCACGCGATGGTTCCTCGCAGTGGCCGGAGACATGGCGACGTTCCCACCCGCCATCTCCGATGCGTTCGGTCAGCTCGCGGCGATCGCCGCGCTCGATCGTGCTCGACGCGAGGAGGGACGGCTGGTCCGTCGTGAAATCGCCGACCAGGCAGTGGCGTTGATCGAGGCCGACAGCACCAGACCCGAAGCCATGACGCGGCTGCGCCAGGCAGGAGTCGACCCGGACCGCTCGCTGGTGGTCGTCAGGGTCGTCCACAGCGGACGGATCGACCTGCGCGAGATGCTGCGCACGGTTCTGAGCGACACCCTGACCTCCTTCGGCGGCGGGTGCGTCGGATGCAGCACGCACGGCGACATCGTCGCCGTCGTGAACACCGACGATCCGAGCTTCACGCACACACTGCGAACCCGATTGAGCCGCTTGGGCTCCGGCATCGGACACAGCCGTCTGCTCGTTGGCGTCAGTTCCGAAGCGACCGGGATCACCATCGACGGCGCGCTGCGATCGGCCCGCCACGCACTGGAAATGAGCAGGCAAGGGTCGAGCCCGGTGACCATCACCGCGGGTGCGCAACCGACATCGGCGGTGACGATGCTCTCGGCTCTGCCCGACGACGTGCGTCGGTCGTTCGTCGAACACGTTCTGGCGCCGCTGCTCGACTACGACCGGCGAACCGATGCCGGTCTGACCGATACCCTCCGCGAGTTCCTGGCCTCCGGCGGATCGTGGAACCGAACGGCCGAATCATTGCACGTACACCTGAACACCGTGCGGTACCGAATCAAGCGAGTCGAGGAGTTGCTGGGCCGCGATATGAGTTCCACCTCGGATCGGCTCGATGTCTATCTCGCGCTTCAATCCATCCCTCGTTCGTCGGCTACCGGGGCCGCATAGGATCGAACGATGACTGGCTTCACCGGAATACCCTTCGCGGCCCTGGACTTCTACGAGGACCTCGAAGCCGACAACAGCAAGCTCTGGTGGAACGAGCACAAGGATGTCTACGACAACGCGGTCAAGGGGCCGATGACGGCGTTGCTCGCGACACTCGAATCGGAGTTCGGTACCGCCAAGGTCTTCCGCCCCTACCGCGACGTTCGCTTCTCCAAGGACAAGACCCCGTACAAGACCCACCAGGGCGGCTTCGTCGCTCGCGGTGACAGTCTCGGCTTCTACGTGCAGATAGATCCCGCCGGATTGTTCGTTGCAGGCGGCTTCTACGACTCCTCGTCCGAGGGCGTTGCCCGCTACCGCCGCACCGTCGACGACGACGTCCGCGGAGCCGAACTCGAGCGGATACTGGCGACGCTGACCAAGGCCGGCTACGAGATCGGCGGCGACAAGCTCAAGACCAAGCCGCGGGGATACGAGCTCGACCACCCGCGCATCGACCTCTTGCGCCACAAGTCACTCACCGCGGGCAAGCATTTCGGCTCACCCGCGTGGCTCGAGACACCCAAGGCCGCGACGAAGGTGCGCGATGCCTGGCGAGCTCTCACCCCGTTGGTGGAATGGGCCGCGGCGCTGCACACATGAGCGCGGCACCCTATCCGACGACAGAGTATGTCCGCCAGGCACTTCCGGCGTCCGGGGCATCCTCGCGTTCGACGGTTGCCTGAATCAGACCGTACGGCCGATCGTCCGCGTTGAACACCTCGAGATTGTTCTCGATGCCGAACTTGCCCAGGTCGTAGACGAAGTGATGCTTGTTCGGTGCGGACATGGTGATCTCGGCGATGAACGGATACTTCTCCAGCACCGCCTCGCCCATGGCGTAGAGGGTCTGCTGGAGGGCCAGTGACTGCAAATTGGCGAACCGTTCGATCATCGCCGCCTTCACGCCCGCGTAGACGGCATCCCACTCGACGTCGGTGGTGGTGTATCGCCACTGCGCTGTCAACGATGTCGCCATCACCCGGTCGGTCGTGGGCTCGAGAATCGTCAGGTCGTCCTCGAGGAATCCGTGGAACTCCGAACCTGTCGACTTGAGAATCACCATCTCCTTGAAGCCGCTGATCACCCACGTCCGCTGCGCGTCACCCTTGCCCTCGACGGTCACCGCCGACGTACGGATCTCCTCGCCCTTGCGGGTCCACGTGTGATCGTGCTCGACGCCGTCGATCACCGCGCGAGCCCACGCGTACTCCTCGAGTTCGATGCGCGCACCCTCCACCGGCTCCACATCGTCGACGAAGTGGCGGGCCAGATCGAGGCCGTAACTCTCCAGGTGGAGCAATCCCTTGGTCTTCGCGTATGCGTACGCGGTCTGCTTCTGGGTGTCGGTGGGAAGCACATTGGATTGATCGCCCACCAGATGCGCGGGAGAGAAATCGCCACGCAGAGCGCTCGACACGTTGATGTCGTGGATCTCGTGCCGGGGCGAGTCCCGATAGATCCGCACTACGCGGTTCTCGGCCTTGCCGTACTGATTGGATCCGAGGACGATCTTTCCGGTCAGGTCGGTCATGTCAGCTCCCGCGATAGGTCGAATAAGCGAAGGGGGACAACAGCAATGGGACGTGGTAGTGGGCGTCGGGATCGGTGACGGTGAACGAGATGGACACCTCGGGATAGAAGCTCGGTGTTCTCGTCGCCTCGAAGTAGTCGCCGGTGTCGAACGACAGGCGGTACACGCCCGGATCGATCGGACCGGGCACGACCTCGCCGATGCGGCCGTCGCCATCGGTGGTGGCCGTGGAGATCTCGCCTTCCTCGGGATGGAACAACCGCACCCTCATCCCTACCGCAGGTGTCCCCGACGTCGCGTCGAGGACGTGCGTCGACAATCCCGTCACTGCTCGGGGCCCAGCATGCGGCCGAGGCGAATTCGATTGATCTTGGCCAGTTCCACGCGCAGCACCCGTCTTTCGGTTTCGGCATCGTTGTCGAGCCTCTCCTCGAGGATAGCGAGCAGTTCCTCCGCGGATCTGCCGGTGGCGCACACCAGGTAGACGTGACCGAACTTCTCCTCGTAGGAACGATTTCCCGCCGCCAACTTGTCGAGCACCTCGGTGCCCGCGCTCGTCACCGCGGCCTGCTCACGTTTCGACGACGGGTTGTCGGCCTTGCCTCCGATCCGAGGATGACCGTCGAGCGCATGGTCGATCTCCGCCTCGGGTAGTTCGGCCAACACCCGATCTGCTCTGTCCAACAGCATGTCTCGGCTGTCGAAGGGGCGACCGTGGGCGACTCGACGGGCCCAGATCGACGACGCGCAGCACTCGTAGAGCGCATGCATCGCCTGCCTGTCACTGAGCCGATTGAACCCGTCGAGCCCTATCCATTCGTGTAGCAACTCGCGCTCTCTATCTGAAATCGTTGATGCGACCGAACCGCGCGGCCGCGATCGGGTTGGCATCGGCCACGAGATCGTCGAACCGGTAGTTGGCGATCTTGGCAATCTCGATCATCGCGAACGACCGCTCGGCCGACGGTGCGTTCTCGACGCGAGACCAGCCGTTGGCCAGGACTCGATCGTAGCGTTCGGTCTCCCGCGCGCAGATCACCAGCGGGAAGCCGAAGTGTTCCCTGTACTCGGCGGCGAGTTGGACGATGTTGTTGTGTTCGTCCTCCTCGAGGTTGGACAGGCCGACGTGATCGGCCGCGTTGAGGGTGCCGGTGGCGTCCTCGCTGCCGAGATCGGGGTAGCTGTTGATCAGCTCGATCTGTTCCTCGGTGGTGCCGGCCAACAGTGCCTCCTGGAAGGCCTCGCGCAGACCGTGCGCATCGGCGAAAGGGCGCTGCTGGTAGGCGCGTTCGACCACCCACGGAGTGCCCTGCACCAGGCCGCCGAACGTGGCGGCGAAGTCCTCGGCGGACATCTCGTTGACCTTGTCGAGGGTGATGCCTTTACCCGGACCGCCTGCAACCGCCTGGCCGCGGTTGCCGATGTGGAAGAACAACACGTTGAGCACGATCGCGGACACCGCGCCGAGAACGATGCCGCTGCCGAACAACATCTCGAGCCAATCCGGCACGCCCTCGGAGACCGACGGTTGAATGGTCACCAGCATCGCCAGTCCGAGACTGGTGGCCACGATGATCAGGTTGCGATGATCGGTGAAGTCCACCTTCGACAGCGTCTGGATTCCGACCACGGCGACGGTCGCGAACAGCGCCAGCGCGGCACCACCGAGTACCGGTGGCGGGATGGACGCGACGACCGCCGCGGTCTTGGGCAGCAGGCCGAGCAGGATCATGATGCCGCCGGCCGCGGCGACGACCCACCGGCTGCGCACACCGGTCAGGCGCACCAGACCCACATTCTCCGAGAACGCCGTATACGGGAACGAGTTGAACGTACCGCCGATGACGGTGGCCACTCCGTCCGCCCGCAGAGTCGCTGCGATGTCGTCCTTCTTGATGCGCTTGCCGACGATCTCACCCGTCGCATACACACTGCCGGTGGTTTCGACGGCGATGATGAGCATGACGACGATCATCGAAATGATCGCGATGACACTGAATTTGGGTACTCCGAACAGGAAGGGTTGGGTGAAGCCGACCCACGATGCATCCGAGGTGCCGTCGAAGTTCATGTCTCCCAGCACGAATGCCACGGCGCTTCCGATCACGAGGCCGAGCAGCACGGCGATGGTGGCCATGAAGCCCTTGAAGAAACGTTGGATCAGCACGATGATCAGCAGCGTGCCGATCGCGTACGCCATCCACCGGCCGTTCGTCGGATCCTGCTCGTGCGTAGCGGGATTGGTCACCGCATCGTTGACGGCCACCGGGAGCAGCGCGACACCGATGATCGTGATGACGGTACCGGTCACCACCGGCGGGAAGAACCGCAGCAGCTTGCTGAAGTACGGAGCCATGAAGAAGGTGACGAGTCCGGCGACGATGACGGCACCGTAGACGTACAGCAACCCCTCGGTGCCGCCGCCGTTCGCCATCGCGATCGCGATCACCGGAGAGACACCGGCGAACGTCACACCCTGCAGCAGCGGGAGTCGAACGCCGACCTTCCAGAATCCGACCGATTGAATGATCGATGCGATGCCGCAGGTGAACAGATCCGCATTGATCAGGTGGATCAACTGTTCGTTGGTCAGTCCGATCGCGCTGCCGATGATGATCGGTACCAGGACAGCGCCTGCGTAGAACGCGACGACATGTTGGAACCCGTAGGCGGCAAGTTTCGGAACGGGAAGCACTTCGTCGACAGGATGGACACGTTTGCGTGTGGTGGGCTTGACGGACATGGGTGGGCACCTCGCGGAAGCAACAGGGCAGGATTCCTGCGACGCTGCAGGAGAAGTGCACTAAGAATCAGCCATCACGCCTATCCTCGCTAGTCGAGCGCGCACAAACTTCGGGGCGTACTCGACGTGGACGTTGTGCGAACATCCAAGACTCCACCGAACGGAGAAGGGAGCGATCGTGTCGGACCTGGCCGTCGGAGTGCTACTGGCCGCCGGTGCCGGAACGCGATACGGATCGCCCAAGGTTCTCGCCCACGACGGGCTGTGGTTGCGGACGGCGGTGCAGGCGCTGCGCGACGGTGGCTGTGATCGCGTGGTCGTGGTTCTCGGCGCAGCAGATGCGCCCATGCCCGACGGCGTGATCGCGGTGCACACGCCCCAGTGGAACCAGGGCATGAGCGCCTCCTTCACCGCCGGTTTGGCGGCGACGGCGGACGCGGAGTACGCGGTTGTGCACGTGGTCGACACCCCGGACGTCGGAGCCGAGGTGGTTCGGGCAGTACTCGGTGCAGCGCGGGAAACCGGTCTCGCCAGGGCCGTGTTCGACGGCCGTCCCGGCCATCCTGTCGTTCTGGCGCGTCGACACGTGGACGCAGCCGTGGCATCGGCATCGGGAGACTCCGGTGCCCGAGACTTCCTGAGGGGAAGAGACGACGTCGTTGCCGTCGAATGTTCGTACTGGGCAACGGGAATCGATCACGACTATCGGTGAGCGCCCGGTCGGAGGATTCGAGCGGCAACGGCGTCGATCATGCCGTCGAACTGATGACCACCGGTCGGGAACTCGACCACCGTCGCCGACGGGAGAGCCTTCGAGTTCAGCGCCAGGTGAGAAATGGGAACCACGTCGTCGTCCCGGCAGTGGAGGAGTGTCAGGTCGGTCTCGGGCTCCTGGGTGGTGAACGCGTAGTCGGCGACGTCCCACCCACGCGGCGTCCAGTCCGGCATTGCCAACAGAGTGGCTCGCAGGGGTCGCTCCCGGCGATGTTCTGCCAAGACCCTGACGAGGATCGATGCGCCGAAAGAATGCGCAATCACCGCATCGTCGGGTCCGAGCCGGTCCAGGTGCTGCCGAACCGGTTCGGCCCAGTCCTCGAAACCCATCGCGGTGTCGGGCAGCTCCGGCATCCGAGGGTCGAGGCGCAGAGCCTGCGCAAGCCCGTTGGCCAGCGGTGCGTCGTCGACGAATCCGCCGGCACCGTGAACGAACAGAAGTCGGCCGACCATGCTGTGGTCCTTTCCTCGGCGATGCTGTCATCGGAGATGACCGAACTGCGGCCGTGAATTCACCGGTTGACTCGGATTCGGGGTCCGTGCGAGCATCGGCGGCAGCGTCGCGTGTCGATGACGGACTGCGTCAGGCATGGAGGCGTCGTACTGCCCAGGAGGCAGCGCATGTCCATTTCGTTCGATCACACCATCATCGTGGCGAAGAACAGTTCCGACTCTGCGGCGTTCTTTCGCACGCTGTTCGCTCTGCCGGAGGCACCGTCGTGGGGGCCGTTCGTCAACGTGCAACTCACCGACGGCACGCTCGTTCAATTCGCCGAGCCTCCCTTCGACGATATTCAGTTCCAGCACTACGCCTTTCGAGTCAGCGACGATCTGTTCGATGCGGCCTACGCCAGGCTTGTCGACCAGGGCGTCGAGCACTGGGCCGATCCTCGGATGACCGAACCCGGCACTGTCAACACCGGGCACGGTGGCCGCGGAGTGTACTTTCGCGACCCGACCGGTCACTTCTTCGAGATGCTGACGCACTCGTACCTGCCGACGCCGGGTGAGCCGGTACCGTAGCCACCGTGGCCGAGCACCAGCATGTTTCGATGACGAGATCTGCCTACGACACCGTCGCCGAAAGCTACGCCGACCTCGTCCGCGACGAGCTCGACGGCCGACATCTCGAGCACGGATTGTTGGCGACATTCGCGGCCCGGGTACCGAGCGGGTCCGTTCTGGAGGTGGGCTGCGGATCCGGCCGCGTCACCGCGGAGCTGCACCGCCTCGGCCTCGACGTAGCGGGAATGGATCTGTCGCCCAACATGATCGAGGTCGCTCGGCGCGAACATCCGCACCTGCGATTCGGTGTCGGATCCATGGAGGCGTTGGACGCGGGGGACAGCTCCGTCGCCGGGATCGTTGCCTGGTACTCGATCATCCACACCCCTCCGGCGCACCTGCCTGCCGTGTTCGCCGAACTGCATCGAGTGCTCATGCCCAACGGTCCACTGCTCTTGGCATTTCAGTCCGGCGACCAGCGAGTGCGGCTCGAACACGTCTACGGGCACTCGGTCTCCTACGACGCCTATCGACTCGACCCCGACGCAGTCGCGGGCATGCTCGTCGACGCGGACTTCGAGGTGGACGTGCGCGTGCATCGAGCCCCGATGGGGCACGAACCCACGCCTCAGGCGTATCTGTTGGCCCGCACACGAGCAACGCGGTCGTGATTTTCGGACCGGATGCTGCGCTGCCACATCGCCCTGCGCGAATCGTCGTCGCGGGAACATCCGGTTCCGGCAAGACCACGCTGGCCGCGCGCCTCGGGTGCCTGCTCGGTATCGAACACATCGAGATCGACAGCCTGTTCCACGGACCGAACTGGACACCGCGTCCGACCTTCGAGCACGACGTCGAGGAGTTCGTTGCACGTTCTTCGTGGGTCACCGAATGGCAGTACAGCATTGTTCGAGACCGTCTCGCCGACCGAGCCGAGCTGTTGCTGTGGCTCGACCTACCCCGTCGAACAATTATGCGGCAGGTGACAATTCGGACGCTACGCCGCAGGTTCGGTAGGCGTGAGCTGTGGAACGGGAACATCGAGCCGCCACTGCACCGCATCTTCCTCGACCGTGAACACATCATTCGATGGGCGTGGAACACCGATCGGTCGACCACCGAGCGGGTGCGGCAACTGGGTGTGCGCCGCCCAGAGCTGACGATTGTCCGCTTCCGGTCGCATCGGGACGTGGACGCGTGGATTGCGCGCCAGCTCATTCCTCTCGCGCGTCACTGAGCGGCAGGTGCGGTCAGCAGCCCAATTGTGTTGCCAGAGACTCGATCGAGTCGACGCTGTGGGTCCAGTCCGACTCCGCGGCGAGGTCGGCGGTCTGGCTCGGCCCGTGTTCGAGTGGACGGGCGACGAAGGCCGTAGCGAACCCGCAGTCGGCTGCTGCCACGAGATCACTGTTGTGGGCAGCGACCATCATGCATTCGCTCGGCTCCAGACCCAGAATCTCCGCGGTGCGGAGATACGCGTCGGGCATGGGCTTGTACGCCTGGACCGGTTCTGCACCGAGGATCGCGTCCCACGGCAGCCCAGCGTTCTTGGCCATGTCGAGAAGCAACGAGATATTGCCGTTGGAGAGTGGGGCGATGATGAAATCGGTCCGCAGTCTCGTGAGACCGGGCACCGAGTCCGGCCACGGATCCAATCGGTGCCACACGTTGTTCAAGGATGCGACGTCGGCGTCGTCGAGTTTAACGTCGAACTCCGACAGTACGACTCGAAGAGACTCTAGATGAAGTACGTCGAGCCGGGTGAACGGTCGACTACCCGACCTGACCTGTTCCATCGCCGGTTGATACAGGCTGCGCCAGCGGTCGGCGAATGCATGACTGTCCATGTCGGAACCACACAGAGATTCGACCTCACGGGCCACACTGGTGCGCCAATCGACCACCGTGCCGAACACATCGAACAGAAGCGCCTTCAACGATTCCTCTTCTTCTTCCTTTTCTCGTTCTTGGAATGGCCACCTGCCGACAGCACCGCACCCGCCAACGGAATGAGAAGGAAGAAGAGCCAGTTCTGATCGAAGTCGGTGAGGAAGAACAATGCCAGGGAACCGAATATCACCACCGGCATCACCACTGCACGCCAGTCGATACCGGTTCCGGCCGTTGCGGGAACGGGCGACGCCCCGGTCCGAGCAGGTGCCTGGGCCGTACCCGGCGTCGTGGGGAGATCGACGAATACTGTGTCGAGCTCCCCACGCGTCGTGGCCGAAGCGATAGTGGCACTGCGCTCGTCGAACTCGGGAACCGTGAGGCGACCCTCGCTGAAGTGCAGGCTCAGCGCGTCGAGCGCCTTTTCCCGATCAGCTGTACCGATACGAATTTCCGGAAGCTCGGACATTGCTACAGGGTAACGCCATCCAAGGCCCGGATTCGAGCCAAAATTCGCATCGCTACCGATATGTCGTTATTTGATCTCTGCGAGGACGGTGCCTTGGGTGATGGCGTCGCCTGCGGTGACGGTCAGGCCGGTGATGGTGCCTGCTTTGTGGGCGTTGACGGGGTTTTCC
>NZ_NOYE01000024.1:0-82564 GCF_002258285.1 Rhodococcus sp. 06-418-5 | reverse complement strand
ATCCGCCCCGCCCCGCAGCCGCCCAGAATCGAGCGAGTTCGCCTCGACAAGCGCCGATTCCTGGTGCCTTGTCTCGTCGTGGCCTCGGTGTCGGCGGCCTACGGGGGAATCACCAGTCTGTTGCCGATCGCCGAATCGAACCGAGCTGCGATGATCGGACTCGCACTGGCCGTCGTCAGTGCCTCGATGCTCGTCGGGCGTTACGCCGCGGGGTCGGTGGCCGACCGCATCGGAATAGGACGCTCGGTGTTTCCGGCGTTGGTGTCGGCGGCAATCGGTATCGCTCTGTTCGCGATCGCCGCGCTCGGCGGCATGCCCGCTGCGCTGTTCTTCGTCGCAGCCGTCCTGTTCGGAATCGGGTACGGCGCGTGCCAGAACGACAGTCTCGTGATGGCGTTCGACGCAGCCGGTCCGGCCCGATACAGCAGCGCGAGCGCCGTCTGGAACATCAGTTTCGACGCGGGAACCGGGGCGGGCGCACTCGCCCTCGGTGTCCTGGCGACGAGTGTGGGTTACACCGCGGGATTCGCCGCAGCAGCAACGGCGGTGGTCGCAGTCGCGGCGGTGGCGCTCGTCGCGCGACCACGCCCCGATAGACTTCCCGCATGACTTCTGTGGTGTTGCTCGATTACGGCTCGGGCAATCTGCACTCGGCGAAGCGGGCTCTCGCCCGAGTCGGTGCCGATGTGACCGTGACCTCGGACTTCGACGAGGCACTGAATGCAGAAGCGCTGGTCGTTCCCGGTGTCGGTGCATTCGCCGCCTGCATGGAAGGGCTGCTGGCGGTGAAAGGCGAGCGCATCATCGGGCGACGCCTGGCGGGCGGTCGCCCCGTCCTCGGCATCTGTGTCGGAATGCAGATCCTCTTCGACCGCGGGGTCGAGTTCGGGGTCGAGGCCGACGGGTGCGGGGAGTGGCCGGGAACGGTCGAGCGCTTGCAGGCCGAGGTGCTGCCCCACATGGGATGGAACACCGTCGAGGCACCGGAGAAGAGCGTGCTGTTCGACGGCATCGATCCCGAGACCCGGTTCTACTTCGTGCACTCCTACGCCGCGCAACAGTGGGAGCTCGAACCCAGCGACACCATCGCCGCCCCGTTGCTCACCTGGGCCGATCACGGCGGCCGGTTCCTCGCCGCGGTCGAGAACGGCGCTCTCTCGGCCACCCAGTTCCACCCGGAGAAGTCCGGCGACGCCGGGGCCGCGCTGCTCGAGAACTGGGTCCGATCGGTGTGAGCGACCGCGAGTTCTCACTCGGGCGCTTGGCGGTTCGCGCACTCGGTGCGGCTGTGGCCGTGCTGGCCATCGCGACGGCACTGATCGCTGTGCTGCAGCCGAGTGCCGGGGTGGGCTTGGTCATCGCATTGGCCGGTGTGGTCGGCGCGATCGCGGCGATGGGTGTGGTGTCCACGCGCATGACGCGCAAGGAACTCCGGTAGGACCACAGGCGACCCGTTTTGAGTTCACGGACGCTCGGCCCGTAGCATAACCGCACGTGAGCCTGGTCTTATTGCCTGCTGTCGATGTCGCAGGCGGCGAAGCTGTCCGTCTCGTTCAAGGAGAAGCCGGAAGCGAAACGAAGTACGGGTCGCCCCGTGACGCGGCCCTCGCGTGGCAGAACGACGGTGCCGAGTGGGTCCATCTGGTGGATCTCGACGCTGCGTTCGGACGCGGATCCAACCGCGAGCTGCTGGCGTCGGTCGTCGGCGAGCTCGACGTCCAGGTGGAGCTGTCCGGCGGAATTCGCGACGACGAGTCGCTGCGCGCGGCGCTGGCGACCGGTTGTGCGCGAGTCAATCTCGGCACCGCAGCGCTCGAGGATCCGCAGTGGTGCTCCCGCGCGATCGGCGAGTTCGGTGATCGCGTCGCCGTCGGTCTGGACGTGCTGATCGTCGACGGCGCACCGCGGTTGCGCGGCCGCGGCTGGGTGAGCGACGGCGGCGATCTGTGGGAGGTTCTGGAGCGGCTCGAGCGCGACGGGTGCTCGCGCTACGTCGTCACCGACGTGACCAAGGACGGCACGTTGACCGGGCCCAACCTCGAACTGCTCGCCGACGTGTGCGCCAAGACCGACAAGCCGGTCATCGCATCGGGCGGCGTGTCCACGATTGCCGACCTGGAAGCGATCGCCGGACTGGTCGACCGCGGTGTCGAAGGTTCCATCGTCGGAAAGGCTCTGTACGCCGGACGTTTCACGCTTCCGGACGCTCTCGCTGCGGTGTCTCGGTAACGCAGGAATGACCCTTCCCGAGGAACCGACTCGTCTGCTCGAGATCGCCGGAGGTCTGCTCGACGGCATCCACGATCGGTTCGTCGCCGGCGTCGGCGCACCGAGTGCAGTGCAGAAGGGCCCCGACGACTTCGCCACCGCAGTGGATCTGGAGCTCGAGCGGCGGCTCGGTGCGGAATTGCACGAAGCCACCGGAATCGCTGTTCACGGTGAGGAGTTCGGGGGACCGGATCTGAACTCGGGACTCGTCTGGGTGCTGGACCCGATCGACGGCACCTTCAACTATTCGTCGGGATTGCCGTCGGCCGGAACGTTGTTGGCGTTGCTCGACGATGGCGAGCCGATCCTCGGGCTCACGTGGCTGCCGTTGGTGGACCAGCGTTTCGCCGCTGTGGCAGGCGGCCCCCTGTTGCTCAACGGTGCCGCACTTCCGGCGCTGCAGCCGAAAGCATTGCGCGAGTCCATGATCGGGTTCGGTGCGTTCAATGTGGCCAGCCGCGGTTCGCTGCCGGGTCGGTTCCGATTCCGCATCCTCGAAGAGCTGTCGATGCATTCCTCGCGACTGCGGATGCACGGTGCCACCGGAGTCGATCTCGCCTACACCGCCAGCGGAGTTCTCGGCGGCGCGGTGGTCTTCGGGCACCGGGCCTGGGACAACGCAGCCGGCGCACTGCTGGTACGCGCGGCAGGCGGAATCGTCACCGACCTCGCGGGCGAACCCTGGACGGTCGACTCGGCGTCGGTGCTCGCAGCCGGACCGGGAGTGCACGAAGAATTGCTGAAGGTGATCACCGAACTCGGTGATCCAGTCGACTACCTGGAAGGACCGGTGCGATGAGCGTCGCGGTCAGAGTGATCCCGTGCCTCGACGTCGACGCCGGACGCGTCGTCAAGGGAGTGAACTTCGAGAACCTTCGCGACGCAGGCGATCCCGTCGAGCTCGCGGCCGCCTACGACGCGCAGGGGGCCGACGAGCTGACCTTCCTCGACGTCACCGCGTCGACGTCGGACCGAGGCACGATGCTCGACGTCGTGAGCCGCACCGCCGAGCAGGTGTTCATCCCGCTCACCGTCGGCGGGGGAGTGCGCACCGTCGCCGACGTGGATCGACTGCTGCGAGCCGGGGCGGACAAGGTCAGTGTCAACACCGCAGCGATCGCGCGGCCGGAACTGCTGCGTGAACTGAGCGAACGATTCGGTTCGCAGTGCATCGTGCTCTCGGTCGATGCCCGAACCGTTCCGGATGGTCAGCAGGACACCCCGTCGGGCTGGGAGGTCACCACCCACGGCGGCAAACGCGGCACCGGCATCGATGCCGTCGAATGGGCAGTACGGGGAGCGGAATTGGGCGTCGGTGAGATCCTGCTCAATTCGATGGACGCCGACGGAACCAAAGCCGGATTCGATCTGCCGATGATCGCCGCCGTCCGGAGCGCGGTGCACGTGCCGGTGATCGCCAGTGGCGGAGCAGGCGCCGTGGAACACTTTTCGCCGGCAGTGCACGCCGGCGCGGACGCGGTTCTCGCCGCGAGCGTGTTCCATTTCGGTGATCTCACCATCGGCCAGGTCAAGGATGCGATGCGTGCCGAACGCATCGTCGTCCGATAGCGAAGAGGATTTCCGATGACACTCGACCCGAGTCTGTCCGCGCGGCTCAAGCGCAACGAGGCCGGACTGTTCAGCGCCGTCGTGCAGGAACGGTCGACCGGTCAGGTACTCATGGTGGCCTGGATGGACGACGAGGCGCTGGCACGAACCCTCGAAACCCGCAAGGGCACTTACTATTCCAGGTCCAGGCAGCAGTACTGGATCAAGGGTGAGACGTCGGGTCACACGCAGTACGTGCACGAGGTTCGACTCGACTGCGACGGTGACACCGTGCTCCTGGTCGTCGACCAGGTCGGCGCGGCGTGCCACACCGGCACGCACACCTGCTTCGATGCCGACGTCCTGTTGGGCCCCGACCCTCAGGCGTGACCGGTTCCGGCCGCGATTCCCTTGTCCAACTGCGTCAGCAGAGTCGAGCTCAGGGTCGCGAGCTGCTCGACCTCCGCGTCCGAGAGCCCCTCGAACACCAGTGACTGCACCGTGCCGACGTGCCCCGGTGCCGATTCCACGACCTTCGCCATGCCTGCGTCGGTCAGCACCGCATAGGACCCGCGGCTACCCGGGATCGACTCGCGCCGCACCCAACCGGCCTTCTCGAGCTTGGTCACCACGTGCGAGAGGCGCGAGAGCGACGCGTTCGCGTACTCGGCGAGGTCGCGGAGCTGGATCCGTCGCTGCGGATTCTCGCTGACCGTCGCGAGGACGAAGTAGTCGAAGTGGGTCAGCTGCGAATCGCGCTGCAGCTGAGCATCCAACGCTGCTGGAAGTCGAGTGACCAGGGCGACGAGCGACCGCCAGGCCTCCTGTTGACTCTCGGTGAGCCAACGGGGATCCACCGTGTGTTGCGGTGTCGCCGACGTGTCCATCCCAGGGAACCTCTCGATCTCTCGGTCGTTGCTGCAGGCTCCGATGATCTCTCTCGGTCGTTCCCGCAGGCTCCACTCCTATCCGTGGGTCGTTCCTGCAGGCTCCACTCCTGCCCAGATAGTTGTGGTCTGCACATGATGCCTCGAGGTTCCCCCACCCGAGGCATCGCGTCGGACAGTGCTCTAGGTGCGATGTGCCCGCAGGTACTCGAGAGCCTTGTCCGCGTGGGCCTCGAACCGGACCTCGCTCGAGAAGGTCTCGAGGACCTTCCTGTCGGTGCCGATGACGAACGTCGCACGCTTGACCGGGGAGAGCTTGGCCAGCAGACCCCGCTTGACGCCGAACGCGGTGGCGACGGTGCCGTCCTCGTCGGACAGCAGCGGGTAGTCGAAGGACTTGGCGGCGGCGAACTCTGCCTGCTTCGCGACCGCATCGGCGCTGATGCCGACCCGGGTGGCACCGACCTCGGCGAACTCGGACGCCAGGTCCCGGAAATGGCACGCCTCGGCGGTGCAGCCGGGGGTGAAGGCAGCGGGGTAGAAGAACAGCACCACCGGACCGTCCGCCAGCAATTCGGTCAGCGTTCGGGTCTCTCCGGTCTGGTCCGGCAGGGAAAAATCGGGAACGAGCTCGCCTGGTTTCATGCTCGGCAGGTTACCGCGAGCGCCGACGCTCGTGCCGAACCTGGGAGGATGGTGGCATGCACGGCGAGACGACCACCGACCCCAGCCCCACTCCCGACACCGAGAACTCGGACTCGACGACCTCGCGTGAGGTGTTCCGGCATCTCGCCGCCGAGCACCGCGTGGTGCCGGTGACGCGAAAAGTGCTCGCCGACTCCGAGACCCCGCTGTCGGCGTACCGCAAGCTCGGTGCCGACCGACCCGGAACCTTCCTGCTCGAGTCCGCACAGAACGGCAGTTCGTGGTCCAGGTGGTCGTTCATCGGTGCAGGCTCTCCGGCGTCGCTCACCGTCATCGACGGTGAGGCCGCATGGCGCGGCAACGTTCCTGCAGGGGTGCCGAGCGGCGGCGATCCTCTCGAAGTGCTGGCGCGGACTCTGGAGCTGTTGCACTCGGAGCGGCTGCCAGGTCTGCCTCCGTTGACCGGCGGCATGGTCGGGTACCTCGGATACGACTCGGTGCGACGCATCGAGAAGCTGCCCGAGCATGCGCAGGACGATCTCGGTGTTCCGGAGTTGGTCATGCTGCTCGCCACCGATCTCGCGGCCGTCGACCATCACGAGGGCGCGATCACCTTGATCGCGAACGCGGTCAACTGGAACGGCACCGACGAGCACGTGGACGAGGCGTACGACGACGCGGTGCGCCGATTGGACCGTATGTGCGCAGACCTGTCGAAGCCCGCCGCCTCCACCGTCTCCACCGTGTCCAGGCCCAAGCCGCAGTTCCGCAGGCAGCGCACGTCCGAGGGCTTCGGTGCCGACGTCGCTCGCCTGGTGGAGGAGATCGAAGCAGGTGAGGCGTTCCAGGTGGTTCTCTCCCAACGTTTCGAGATGGACACCGATGCGTCACCGCTGGACGTCTACCGGATGCTGCGGGCCTCGAATCCGAGCCCGTACATGTACCTGATGCACGTACCGGGGGAGAACGACGAGACGTCCTTCTCCATCGTCGGATCGAGCCCCGAGGCATTGGTGACGGTGGTCGACGGTCTCGCCACCACGCATCCGATCGCGGGCACGCGGTGGCGAGGCACCTCCGAGGAGGAGGACGTGCTGCTCGAGAAGGATCTGCTGGCCGACGAGAAGGAGAACGCCGAGCACCTGATGCTGGTCGATCTGGGCCGCAACGATCTCGGGCGAGTCTGCGCTCCCGGCACCGTGCGAGTGAGCGACTACCGCCACATCGAGCGATACAGCCACGTCATGCACCTGGTGTCGACGGTCACCGGACGGTTGGCCGAGGGCAAGCGTGCCCTCGACGCGGTCAAGGCCTGCTTCCCGGCAGGCACCCTGTCCGGGGCACCGAAGGTGCGCGCGATGGAACTGATCGACGAACTGGAACCGACCCGACGCGGCATCTACGGCGGCATCGTCGGCTACCTCGATTTCGCGGGAGACGCCGACACGGCGATCTCGATTCGCACCGCACTGATCAAGGACGGCACCGCCTACGTTCAGGCCGGGGCAGGCGTCGTGGCCGACTCGGTTGCGGAGTACGAGGACGACGAGGCGCGGAACAAGGCGATGGCGGTGCTGGGAGCCGTCGCCGCTGCGGAGTCGCTCCGTGAGGTCGGCGGCCGATGACCGAGCGATCCAATCGCCGCGGGTCGGCCGCTCTGCCCGTCGCCCTTCTGGTCGTTGCTGCCGTGTGCCTGTGGGGCGCGTCGAGGATGACGTGGGTTCGGGTGACGTCGTTCGACGGGCTGGGGGAGAGCCGAACCGACGACCTGCTCGGCAGCACCTGGGCCGCTGCCACGACCCCCCTGGCACTGGTGTTGGTGGCGGCGATCGCCGCCTCGTTCGCCGTGCGGGGGTGGGCATCGCGGGTGCTGGCCCTGCTGATCGCCGTGGTGGCCGTGGCGGCCGCGATTCCGGCAGTTCGATTGCTCACTGCCGGGGCGTCCGATTCGGAGTCCGCGGCGCTGGCGGAGCTTCCGGCCCGCGCCCAGGTGTCGATGACGGACGTGTCGGTTCTGCCCGCGATCGTCACCCTCGTCGGTGCACTCTGCGCCTTCGCTGCGGCTGTGGTGTCGATTCGGAAAACGTTTGCCACGCAGGTACTCTCGTCCAAGTACGACGCCCCGGCGGTGCGTCGTGACGAGATCGCTCGTCGTGCGCGCAGCAGTGCCTCCGGTGCCGGTGTGCAGGACGAGGGCGAGGACCTCACCGAACGCATGATGTGGGACGCGCTCGACGCCGGCGAAGACCCTACCGACGAGTCCGGTACCCGGCGTTCGTCGGATTGAATCGGCCCTCTACGCTAGATCCGACCCCGATGAGATTCCTCACATCGGACGTCGACGCTCAGAAAGGACTGGGGGCACCATGACTGTTCTCGACTCGATTCTCGACGGTGTGCGAGCCGACGTGGCCGCGCGTGAATCGGTGGTCGATTTCGCCGCCGTGAAAGCAGCAGCGAAGGCAGCACCGGCCCCCCTCGACGCGGCAGCTGCCCTCCGTGAGGACGGCATCGGCGTCATCGCCGAGGTGAAACGAGCGAGCCCGTCCAAGGGGGCGTTGGCCGACATCGGTGATCCGGCCGTTCTGGCCCGCGCGTACGAGCAGGGCGGCGCGCGCATCATCAGCGTTCTCACCGAGGAACGTCGCTTCCACGGGTCTCTGGCAGACCTCGATGCCGTGCGTGCCGCGGTGTCGATTCCCGTGCTGCGCAAGGACTTCATCGTCGGCCCCTATCAGATCCACGAGGCTCGGGCCCACGGTGCCGACGTCATCCTGCTGATCGTCGCGGCGCTGGAGCAGGATGCGTTGGCGTCCTTGCTCGACCGCACCGAGTCGCTGGGCATGACGGCGCTGGTCGAGGTGCACACCGAGGCCGAGGCGGACCGCGCCCTCGAGGCCGGTGCCAGCGTGATCGGCATCAACGCCCGCAATCTGAAGACGCTCGAAATCGATCGTGACAGCTTCGGCCGTATCGCTCCCGGGTTGCCCAGCGAGGTCATTCGTATCGCGGAGTCCGGAGTGCGTGGCACGGCGGATCTGCTCGCCTACGCCGGTGCAGGTGCCGACGCGGTACTCGTCGGCGAGGGCTTGGTCACTGCAGGAGATCCGCGTACGGCCGTCTCGGACCTGGTGACGGCGGGCACGCATCCGTCGTGCCCCAAGCCCGCACGCTGACCCTGCACCGCTGACCCGGCACCCGACCCGAACGCGGCGGCGGTCCGCCGTTGGGGCACACTGGACCGGTGAGCACCAGCAATTCTTCTTCCATCACGGACGCCCCGCAGGCAGTCCGTTTCAAGGGCGCTGATCTGCCGCAGAGCAGCATCGGCCTCACCGATCGCAGCGCGCACGAGCCCGATGTGGGCGGCCATTTCGGTGTCTACGGCGGCAGATTCGTGCCCGAGGCACTGATGGGCGTGATCGAGGAAGTCACCGCCGAGTACGAGAAGGTACGCAGCGACAACGAGTTCCTCGGTGAACTCGACCGGCTGCAGCGCGATTACACCGGTCGCCCCTCGCCGGTCTTCGAGGCGACGCGGTTGTCCGAGCACGCAGGCGGCGCTCGGATTCTCCTCAAGCGAGAAGACCTCAACCACACCGGTTCTCACAAGATCAACAACGTGCTCGGACAGGTGCTCCTGGCCAAGCGTATGGGCAAGACACGGATCATCGCCGAGACCGGCGCGGGCCAGCACGGAGTGGCCACCGCCACGGCGTGCGCGCTCCTCGGGCTCGAGTGTGTCGTGTACATGGGCGAGGTCGACACCGAACGGCAGGCCCTCAACGTCGCCCGGATGCGTCTGCTCGGATCCAGTGTCGTGGCCGTGAAGTCCGGATCGCGCACCCTCAAGGACGCCATCAACGAGGCGCTGCGCGACTGGGTCACGAACGCGGACAACACGTATTACTGCTTCGGCACCGTCGCCGGGCCACACCCCTTCCCGGTCATGGTGCGCGATTTCCAGCGCATCATCGGCCTCGAAGCGCGGCAGCAGGTGCTCGCGTCCACGGGCCGGTTGCCCGACGCCATCGCCGCCTGCGTCGGCGGTGGCTCCAACGCAATCGGCATCTTCCACGCCTTCATCGACGACGCCGATGTTCGGCTGATCGGCTTCGAGGCTGCGGGTGACGGTGTCGAGACCGGCCGCCACGCTGCGACGATCAGTGGTGGAACTCCGGGAGCCCTGCACGGTGCGTACTCCTACCTGCTGCAGGACGAGGACGGTCAGACCGTCGAATCTCATTCCATCTCAGCGGGATTGGACTACCCGGGCGTCGGTCCCGAGCACTCGTACCTGCACGACATCGGTCGGGCCGAGTACCGCGGCATCACCGATACCGAAGCCATGAACGCCTTCAAGCTGCTGTGCCGCACCGAAGGCATCATCCCGGCCATCGAGTCCTCGCACGCCATCGCAGGTGCGCTCACCCTCGGCAAGGAGTTGGGCAAGGACGCGATCATCCTGGTCAACCTCTCCGGCCGCGGCGACAAGGACGTCGACACCGCAGCCGAATGGTTCGGGCTGATCGACGGAGACGGCGAAGCGAACGTGGACGACGAAGCAGGTATCAAGCCATGAGCAACAACGACTCCCGCCTCTCGGGGACCTTCGCGCAGTGCCGTGCCGAAGGGCGCGCAGCACTCGTCGGATACCTCCCGGCAGGATTTCCGACGGTGCCGCGATCGGTCGAGGTGTTCAAGACGATGGTCGACGCCGGATGCGACATCGTCGAGGTGGGCATCCCGTACTCCGATCCGGTGATGGACGGCCCCACGATCCAGGCCGCGGCCGATGTCGCGCTGCGAGCCGGGGCCCGAGTCAAGGACGTCTTCGCCGTCACCGAGCAGGTTGCGGCAGCGGGTGGCCGAGCGGTGGTCATGACCTACTGGAACCTGGTCCTCAAGTACGGCATCGAGAACTTCGCGCGCGACCTCGCGAGTGCGGGTGGGCTCGGGATCATCACACCGGATCTCATTCCCGACGAGGCTCAGGAATGGATCGAGGTCTCGAACCGGTACGAACTCGACCGAATCTTCCTCGTCGCCCCGTCGTCCACCGAGGAGCGGCTGGTCAGCACCGTCGAAGCCAGTAGCGGCTTCGTCTACGCGGCCTCGACGATGGGCGTCACCGGTGCCCGCGACGCGGTGTCCTCGATGGCCCCCGCACTCTCGGCACGCATCCGTCAACACTCCGACATTCCCATCGGCGTGGGTCTGGGAGTGCGCTCGGGTGCCCAGGCAGCCGAGATCGCCCGCTACGCCGACGCCGTGATCGTCGGTTCGGCATTGGTCAGTGCCGTCGACAAGGGACTCGACGCCGTGCGCGACCTGACGACGGAACTCGCCGAGGGTGTCCGTTCGGCTAACGTAGCGTCGTGACTTCGACCGCGATCCTGGCCTACATTCCCAGTCCGCCGCAGGGGGTGTGGCACGTCGGACCGCTGGCTCTTCGGGCCTACGCCCTGTTCATCATCATCGGCATCGTCGTTGCCGTCGTGTGGGGTGATCGCCGCTGGGTGGCCCGAGGTGGAACCAAGGGAACAGTCCTCGACGTCGCGGTCTGGGCCGTCCCGTTCGGCCTGCTGGGCGGACGTCTGTACCACGTGGCAACCGACTGGAAGACGTATTTCGGCCCCGGCGGAAACCCGGTCGAAGCGTTGTACGTCTGGAACGGCGGGCTGGGAATCTGGGGAGCGGTGTTCCTGGGCGGCGTCGGTGCCTGGATCGCGTGCCGTCGACGCGGGATTCCGCTGCCGGCGTTCGGTGACGCAGTCGGTCCTCCGATTCTGCTGGCCCAGGCGATCGGCCGCATCGGCAACTACTTCAATCAGGAACTGTACGGACGCGCCACCACCCAGCCGTGGGGCCTGGAGATCTACGAACGGGTCGACTCCGACGGACGGCTCGATCCACTCAACGGGATCTCGACCGGATTCGTGGAAAAAGTGGTGCACCCGACGTTCCTGTACGAGCTGTTGTGGAGCGTCGCGGTCGTGGTGCTTCTGGTTCTCGTCGACCGCAAGTACACGATCGGCCACGGTCGACTGTTCGCGCTGTACGTGGCCGGATACTGCGCCGGACGGTTCTGGGTGGAACTCATGCGCGACGATTTCGCCACGACGATCGCCGGTATACGCATCAACACCTTCACCTCCGCCATCATCTTCGTTCTGGCGCTCGCGTACTTCGTGATCGCCACCAAGGGCCGTGAAGATCCGGCGACGCTGAAATCGAACGACGACGTGGATCGCGAGACCTCTTCCGAGGACACCGCATCGGATGCAGAAGGTTCGCGTTCGGCACCGATCGACAGCACCACGGACGCAAGCACCGTCGACGCGCAGCCCGGTCCGGCGTCCGACAAGAAAGCCGAGGAAGAAGGCAGTACGCGTGGTTGATTTCGACAAGACCCCTCAGCCCGACCCCGAACCGGATTCCACCGCCGATTCGAGCGACAACGGGTCGAATCCGACCGCGTCGTTCGGTACGCCTTTCGATTACGACGCCACCGCCGAAGCGTCGCTCTCGGAGCCGCCGGGAACGTCGGAGTCCGCGCCCTCGCACGGTCCGACCGGTCCCACGGGCCCGGGGTGGGACACGTACTCGGGTATCGGAAACGGCCCCGGTTGGTCCAGCACGCCGAGCTACCCGGCACCGAGCCCGGACGGCAGTACCGACAACCCGCTCGGTGGATTTCCGGCACCCCCCGGCTACCCGCAGCAGGGGTACGGCCAGCAGCAGAGTTACGGTCAGCAGGGCTACCAGCAGCAGAATCACGGCCATCAGGGCTATCCGCAACCGAATTACGGGCAGCAGGGTTACCCGCAGCAGGGCTATCCGCAGCCGAATTACGGGCAGCAGGGTTACCAACAGCAGGGCTACCCGCAGCCGAATTACGCGCAGCAGGGCTACCAACAGCAGGGATACGGCCAGCAGGGGTACGGCGTACCCGTCGGCTATCCGGGTGGATCCGCATTCGGCGTCGGCCCGGATGCACCGTACGGGCGCGATCCGGTGACCGGCGTGCCGCTGTCGGACAAGTCGAAGATCGTCGGCGGATTGCTGCAGCTGTTTCTCGGTTGGTTGGGAGTCGGCCGCTTCTACATCGGAAGTATCGGGATCGGCGTCGCGCAGTTGCTCTTGTTCTTCTTCGGATTTCTCCTCACGGCGGTGTTCGGCCTCGGAGTGTTTCTGCTTCTGGGGCTCTTCGTATGGCACGTGGTCGACGGCGTCCTGATACTGGTGGGCAATGTGACGGATGCTCAGGGGCGAAAACTGAGAGACTGATGCCCTTGCTGGTAGTGCATCGGGAGTAAGGGAGTTCGACGTGAGTGAATCGGGTACATCGTCATCGGACGGATCCCCGGGCGACGGATCCACTCCGTCGGAGCCGACCATCTCGTTCGAGAAGGGCTCTCCCGCAGGTTCGGGTCCCGTATACGGGGCTCCCGACCCGAACTACAGCGCTCCGAACTACAGCGCTCCGAGCCACGGCACTCCCGATGCCGACGATCGGGGGCAGTTCGGACCTCCCCCCGGTGCCGGTTACCCACCACCATCGGATGGTTCCGGTCAGTACGGTGCGCCGCCGCCCCCGCCGTATGAGGGCGGGCAGTACGGCGCTCCCCAATACGGTGGTCCCCAATACGGCGTTCCCCAATACGGTGGTCCCCAGTACGCAGGCGGGCCCGGATACATGGACCCGATGGCTCCGTACGGTCGGCACCCGGTCACCGGTGAGCCGTTCTCCGACAAGCAGAAGCTGACGGCCGGTCTGCTCGGCATTCTGTTGGGCGCGTTCGGAGCCGGGCGCTTCTATCTCAACCAGCCGGGCATGGCGGTTGCGCAGATCGCCGTCACGTGGCTCACCTGCGGTATCGGCGGAATCTGGCCGTTGATCGACGGCATCATGATGCTCACCGGCAGCGTCCGTGATCAGCACGGTCGGCCGTTGCGCGACTGACCATCACATTCGTCGCAGCCGGCATTCGCGATTGCATCGATGCGAATGACAGCTGCTACGATTTCGCCATCCGGGAGAGATCCCGGTTTCTTTCGCGGGCCAGAGCTGTCCCGGTGAGTTCCCGACAGGCAGTTCAATTCGGCTCTTCCGACCGTTCCGGTCGACTCGAGCCGACCAGCCGGCGGGGTTGCCGAGACTTCCGGTGCAGGGTCGAACACACTGCACCGCCCTTCACGCACCCCACCGGCCAACGTGGAGGTGATCGTGGTGCTGTTTTCTCGGATGCCTGCGGAGCAAGGTCTGTACGACCCGAGCGCGGAGAAGGATTCCTGTGGCGTGGCGATGATCGCCGACATCGCCGGTCGCCGCTCCCACGCGATCGTCGCCGACGGGGTTCTGGCACTGGAGAATTTGGAACATCGCGGAGCTGCCGGTGCCGAGCCCAACAGTGGTGACGGCGCGGGAATTCTGATTCAGCTGCCGGTCGAACTCCTCGCCTCCCTTGCGCCGTTCGATCTGCCCGCGGCCGGTGCCGACGGCGACAACACGTTCGCGGCCGGAGTGTGTTTTCTGCCGCAGGGCATCCGTGAGCGAGCGATGGCCGTCGAGCGCGTCGAATCCGTTGCGGCCGAGGAAGGTCTGGACATCCTGGGCTGGGTTCCGGTCGAGGTCGATCCCGATCGAGCAGACGTCGGCCTCACCGCCCTCGGCTGCATGCCGTACATGAGCTACCTCTTCGTCACCGCCCCCGAGGTCGACGGCACGCGTCCGGCCGGTCTCGCTCTCGACCGTCTCGTCTACGGGCTCCGCAAGCGTTCCGAGCGGGTCACCCCCGAGATCGAGGCCGAAGGCTCGGGGCTGTTCTTTCCGTCGCTGTCCTCGCGCACCATCGTCTACAAGGGCATGCTCACCACGATGCAGCTGCCGCTCTACTTTCCGGAACTTCGTAATCCTTTGTGCACGAGCGCCATTGCCATCGTGCACAGTCGCTTCTCGACCAACACGTTCCCGTCGTGGCCGCTGGCACACCCGCATCGTTACGTTGCGCACAACGGCGAGATCAACACCGTCAAGGGCAACCGAAACCGGATGCGGGCTCGCGAAGCGCTGCTGTCGAGTGACCTGATCCCCGGGGACCTCGAGCGTCTGTTCCCGATCTGCAACCCCGATGCCTCGGACTCGGTGTCCCTGGACGAGGTGCTCGAACTACTGCACCTCGGCGGCCGCAGCGTGCCGCACGTGGTGATGATGATGGTGCCCGAGCCGTGGGAGAACCACCGCACGATGGATCCGCGGGTGCGAGCGTTCTACCAGTTCCACTCGTCGATGATGGAGGCCTGGGACGGTCCGGCCTGCGTGACGTTCACCGACGGCAGCTACGTCGGAGCCGTGCTGGACCGCAACGGTCTTCGCCCCGGCCGCTGGTGGCAGACGGCGGACGGCCGAGTCATCCTCGCCAGCGAGGCAGGCGTGCTCGACGTGCCGCAATCCGAGGTCGTCGCCAAGGGTCGCCTCGAGCCCGGAAAGATGTTCCTGATCGACACCGTCGCCGGACGTCTGGTGCCGGACGAGGAGATCAAACTCCAACTGGCAACCGAACATCCGTACCAGGAGTGGCTGCATGCGGGCCTGCTCGAGATCAAGAGCCTGCCCGAGCGTGCTCACATCCAGTACAACCACGACTCGGTGGTGCGCAGGCAGGTCGCCTTCGGCTACACCGAGGAGGATCTACGCGTGGTGCTGACGCCGATGGCCGCGTCCGGGGGCGAGCCGCTCGGTTCGATGGGTACCGATACCCCGGCCGCAGTGATGTCGCAGCGGTCGCGTCAGCTCTACGACTACTTCATCGAACTGTTCGCCCAGGTCACCAACCCGCCGCTGGATTCGATCCGCGAGGAGATCGTGACCTCGCTCGCGCGGGTGATGGGTCCGGAGCAGAACCTGCTCGAGCCCACGGCGGCGTCGTGCAGGCAGATCGTGTTGCCGTGGCCGGTGCTCGACAACGACGAGCTCAACAAGATCATTCACATCAACGACGACGGTGATCATCCGGGACTGTCGGCCACGGTGTTGCGTGGGCTGTACGAGGTCGAACGCGGCGGCGAGGGTCTCGCCGAGGCCATCGAGGAGTTGCGTGCCCGGGCGTCGGAGGCGATCGCTGCGGGGTACACCACGCTGATCATCTCGGACCGCGACTCCGACCACACGCGTGCGCCGATTCCGTCGCTGCTCGCGACGTCCGCGGTGCATCATCACCTGGTGCGCACCAAGGAGCGCACCAAGGTCGCGCTCGTGGTCGAGTCCGGCGACGCACGCGAGGTGCACCACCTCGCGCTGCTCATCGGCTTCGGTGCCGCAGCGGTCAACCCGTATCTGGCGATGGAGTCGATCGAGGATCTGGTCGGCGAGGGCGAGCTGACCGGAGTCGAACCGACGATCGCGGTACGGAACTATCTGTACGGGCTCGGCAAGGGCGTGCTCAAGGTGATGTCGAAGATGGGCATCTCGACCGTCGGGTCCTACACCGGCGCACAGGTTTTCGAGGCCGTCGGTCTCGATCGCGAGGTGGTACGCGAGTACTTCAAGGGCACGGTCAGCAAGCTCGGCGGCGTCGGTTTGGACGTGCTCGCCGAGGAGGTCAAGCTGCGCCATCGTCGGGCGTACCCCGAGAATCCGACCGACCGCGTCCATCGTCGGTTGGAGATCGGCGGCGAATACCAGTTCCGCCGCGAAGGCGAGCTGCACCTCTTCACCCCCGAGACGGTGTTCCTGCTGCAGCACGCAACGCGTACCGGCCGATACGACGTGTTCCAGAAGTACACCGACGAGGTGGACCGGCTCGCACGCGAAGGCGGTGCACTGCGCGGTCTGTTCGAGTTCAAGGACGGCGTCAGGCCGCCGGTTCCGCTCGACGAGGTGGAATCGGTCGAGTCGATCGTCACGCGGTTCAACACCGGGGCCATGAGCTACGGATCCATCTCCGCCGAGGCGCACGAGACGATGGCCGTGGCGATGAACAATCTCGGCGGACGGTCCAACTCGGGGGAGGGCGGCGAGGACGTCGACCGGCTCTACGACCCGACGCGACGCAGTGCCGTCAAGCAGGTCGCCAGTGGTCGGTTCGGTGTCACCAGCGACTACCTGGTCAATGCCACGGACATTCAGATCAAGATGGCTCAAGGTGCCAAGCCGGGTGAGGGCGGGCAGCTGCCCGGGTACAAGGTGTATCCGTGGGTGGCCAAGACCCGACATTCGACGCCGGGCGTCGGCCTCATCTCGCCGCCCCCGCATCACGACATCTACTCGATCGAGGATCTCGCGCAGCTGATCCACGATCTCAAGAACGCCAACGAGAAGGCGCGCGTACACGTCAAGCTCGTCAGTTCCGTCGGCGTCGGCACGGTGGCGACGGGCGTGAGCAAGGCGCACGCCGATGTCGTCCTCATCTCCGGATACGACGGCGGAACCGGAGCTGCGCCGTTGACCTCGCTCAAGCATGCAGGCGCTCCGTGGGAGATCGGGCTCGCCGACGCCCAGCAGACGCTGGTGCTCAACGGCCTGCGTGATCGCATCACCGTGCAGTGCGACGGCGGTATGCGCACCGGGCGCGACGTCATCGTCGCGGCACTGCTCGGCGCGGAGGAGTTCGGGTTCTCGACGGCCCCGCTGATCGTGGCGGGGTGCATCATGATGCGCGTCTGCCACCTCGACACCTGCCCGGTCGGTGTCGCTACGCAGAACCCGGAGCTACGCAAGCGGTTCACCGGAAAGCCCGAGTTCCTCGAGGACTTCTTCAAGTTCATCGCCGAGGACGTGCGAAAGTACCTCGCGCAGCTCGGTTTCCGGAGTATCGACGAGGCCGTCGGTCGCGCCGATGTGCTCGAGACGGCAGCCGGAGTGGCGCACTGGAAGAGCAAGGGACTCGATCTCGCGCCGATCTTCGCGATGCCCGTCGACCGCCACGGAGCCCCGATGACGCAGCGTCGACGCCTCCGCGCGCAGGACCACGGTCTCGATCTCGCGCTGGATCGGACTCTGATCCAGTTGGCCGAGGGAGCGCTGGAGGACGCCCACCCGGTCACATTGGAGTTGCCGGTACGCAACGTCAATCGCACGGTGGGAACGCTTCTGGGATCCGAGGTCACCCGTCGCTACGGCGCGGTCGGGTTGCCGGACGACACCATTCGCATCGCTTTCACCGGATCGGCCGGTCAGTCTCTCGGAGCCTTCCTGCCGCCGGGCATCACCATCGACCTGGTCGGTGACGCGAACGACTATGTCGGCAA
The DNA here is from genome assembly GCF_002258285.1 of Rhodococcus sp. 06-418-5. Lineage (NCBI taxonomy): Bacteria > Bacillati > Actinomycetota > Actinomycetes > Mycobacteriales > Nocardiaceae > Rhodococcus > Rhodococcus sp. 06-418-5. The sequence continues at coordinate 64,964 of NZ_NOYE01000024.1, read as the reverse complement.
GGGATTGTCGGGCGGCCGAATAGTCGTGCGACCGGCCGAGGATGCGCCGTTCGTCGCAGAGGACAACGTGATCGCAGGAAACACGATTCTCTACGGTGCCACCTCGGGCGAGGTGTATCTGCGTGGTAAGGCAGGGGAGCGGTTCGCGGTGCGCAACTCGGGAGCGATCGCGGTGAACGAGGGCGTGGGCGACCACGCGTTCGAGTACATGACCGGCGGTCGTGTCGTGGTTCTCGGGCCGACCGGTCGCAATCTGGCTGCGGGTATGTCCGGTGGCATCGCGTTCGTCCTCGGTCTCGATCCCGCGGACGTGAACCCGGCGATGGTCGAACTGCAGGCACCCGACCCGGACGATCTGGTGTGGCTACGCGAGACCGTCGAGAATCATCGGCGCTGGACCGGTTCCACCGTCGCGACCTCGTTGCTGGCCGACTGGCCCCGGCGGTCTGCGCTGTTCACCAAAGTCATGCCCGTCGACTACCAGCGAGTGCTGGAAGCGACAAGAATGGCGCGCGCCGAAGGGCGCGACGTCGATGCTGCGATCATGGAGGCTGCACGTGGCTGATCCACAGGGATTTCTGAAAGTCGTCAAGCGTGAGGCCGCCAAGCGTCCGATCGGCGAGCGCGTCAAGGACTGGAACGAGGTGTACTCGCACCAGCCGACGAGCGAGCGTGCCGCCGAGGTCTCCGATCAGGCGCGTCGCTGCATGGACTGCGGTATCCCGTTCTGCCACTCGGGAACTGCGGGTTGCCCGCTGGGAAATCTGATTCCCGAGTGGAACGACCTGGTGCGCCGTGGCCGCTGGGACGCGGCCAGTGACCGACTGCATGCGACCAACAATTTTCCGGAATTCACCGGGCGGGTGTGCCCGGCCCCGTGTGAATCGGCGTGTGTGCTGTCGATCTCCGAGGCGGCCACCGGCGGAAGCGTGACGATCAAGCGGGTCGAGCAGACCATTGCGGATCTGGCGTGGGAGGAAGGCAGTGTCGTTCCGCAGCCGCCGACGATCACCACCGGCAAGCGAGTCGCCGTCGTCGGATCGGGTCCCGCGGGATTGGCTGCGGCGCAACAGCTCACCCGCGCCGGACACGACGTCACCGTCTACGAGCGCGACGATCGTCTCGGCGGACTGCTCCGCTACGGCATCCCCGAGTTCAAGCTCGAGAAGTCTGTTCTCGATCAGCGCCTCATGCAGATGCGGGCCGAGGGAACGCATTTCGTCACCGAATGCGAGGTCGGCATCGACTTCACCGTCGAGCAACTACGCGAATCCTTCGACGCGGTCGTTCTCGCGGTCGGAGCTCTGCGGGCTCGTGACAATGCCGAGGTCATCGGTCGGGAACTCGACGGCATCCACTTGGCCATGGAGCATCTGGTGCCGTCGAACAAGGAGTGCGAGGGCGACGGTCCCACCTCCATCTCCGCTGCGGACAAGCATGTGGTCATCATCGGCGGTGGTGATACCGGAGCCGACTGCCTGGGAACGGCCCACCGACAGGGTGCTGCGTCGGTGACGCAGCTCGACTACAACCCGGCTCTGCCCGGGGCCCGCGACGACAGCCTCTCGCCCTGGCCGTCGTGGCCGCTGGTACTGCGGACTTCACCCGCACACGCCGAGGGTGGGGTCGTCCGTCATCAGGTCGCGGTCCAGCGATTCCTCGGTGACGAGCGCGGGCACGTTCGCGCGATGGTGCTCGCCGAGGTGGAGGTGCAGCGCGACGCGGACGGTCGTCGCATCGTCACGCCCATCGGTGAGGAAGTCGAACTGCCGTGCGATCTGGCGTTGTTCGCCATCGGTTTCGAGGGTGTGGAGCATGGTCCGTTGCTCGACGAGTACGGCCTGACGCTGACCAAGCGCGGTGCGCTCTCGTGTGGTCCGGATTGGCAGACCACCGCACCCGGGGTGTTCGTGTGTGGCGATGCGCACCGTGGTGCGTCGTTGGTCGTGTGGGCGATCGCGGAGGGTCGTTCGGCGGCTCACGGAGTCGACGCCTTCCTCACCGGACACTCGGAATTGCCGTCCCCGGTACACCCGACTGCACTGCCTCTCGCCGTTGTGTGATGCCCGTCTCTGAACCGGTACAGACCGTCTCAGCAGCAAGGTAGCGCGGCTACCGATCGGTAGTATTCGAGTGGACTGGTCTGCGATAGAGAACGCGGCGTCCAGCGGCTAGGCTCGCCTTCGTGAGCCGACGTACGAAGATTGTCTGCACCCTTGGACCCGCAACCGCAACCACAGAGCGCATCCGCGAACTCGTCGAGAGTGGAATGGATGTCGCGCGACTGAACTTCAGCCATGGTGATCACCCCGATCATCAGGCCAACTACGAGAGGGTTCGAGCAGCATCGGACGCCACCGGCAAAGCCGTGGGCATTCTGGCCGACCTGCAGGGACCGAAGATTCGTCTCGGCCGTTTCGCCGAGGGCTCGACCACCTGGGCGGCCGGCGAGCTGATTCGCATCACCGTCGAGGAGTGCGAGGGCACTCACGACCGGGTGTCGACCACCTACAAGGAGCTGGCCCAGGACGCCAAAGAAGGCGACCGCCTGCTCGTCGACGACGGCAAGGTCGGCCTCGTGGTCACCGGTGTCGAAGGCAACGACGTGTTGTGCCGCGTCACCGAAGGTGGACCGGTCAGCAACAACAAGGGCGTGTCCCTGCCCGGCATGGATGTGTCCGTTCCCGCCATGAGCGAGAAGGACATCGCCGACCTCGAGTTCGCCCTCGCCCTCGGTGTCGATTTCATCGCCCTGTCGTTCGTGCGTTCTCCCGCCGACGTCGAACTCGTGCACGCTGTGATGGACCGCGTCGGCCGCCGAGTTCCGGTCATCGCCAAGCTCGAGAAGCCCGAAGCCGTCGACAACCTCGAAGCCATCGTGCTCGCGTTCGACGCGATCATGGTCGCCCGCGGTGACCTCGGCGTCGAGCTGCCCCTCGAGCAGGTGCCGCTGGTGCAGAAGCGCGCCATCCAGATCGCTCGCGCCAACGCCAAGCCCGTCATCGTTGCGACCCAGATGCTCGAATCGATGATCGAGAACTCCCGGCCGACGCGCGCCGAGGCGTCCGACGTCGCCAACGCAGTGCTCGACGGGACCGACGCGGTCATGCTGTCCGGCGAGACCTCGGTGGGCAAATACGTGATGGAAACCGTGCGGACGATGGCGCGCATCGTCGAGACCGTCGAGACCGAGGGCGACAGCGTTCCTCCGCTGACTCACGTGCCGCGCACCAAGCGTGGCGTCATCTCCTACGCTGCTCGCGACATCGGCGAGCGGCTCGACGCGAAGGCGCTCGTCGCGTTCACCCAGTCGGGTGACACCGTTCGACGGTTGGCTCGCCTGCACACCAAGCTGCCGTTGCTCGCCTTCACCTCGATCTCCGAGGTCCGTAGCCAGCTGTCGCTGAGCTGGGGCACCGAGACGTTCCTGGTCCCCGATGTGGGCTCGACGGACGCGATGGTGAAAGAGGTCGACAAGGCTCTGCTCGAACTCGGTCGGTACAACAAGGGTGATCAGGTCGTGATCGTGGCCGGTGCCCCTCCCGGCACAGTAGGCTCGACCAACTTGATCCATGTGCACCGAATCGGAGAAGAGGACCGGTAAGTGGTCGAAGCGGGGGGAACCGGCGTCAGCGAAAGCGCGCCGAGCAGTACAGCTGTACGCAAGACCGATCTCGAGACGCTCCTCGATCTCCTCGCACTCGAGGAGATCGAGGAGGACGTCTTCGTCGGCGTTCACCCCGAGCAGGTGGGTAGCCGAACGTTCGGGGGGCAACTCGTGGCTCAGGGCCTCATCGCGGCCGGCCGCACCGTCTCCGGTACCTCGCGGGACGTGCATGCGATCAATGCGCACTTCATTCGCGGCGGCGACGTCAAGAAGCCCATCGAGTACCGGGTATCACGGCAGCGTGACGGTCGCGCATTCGCCAACCGTCAGGTGACCGCCGTCCAGGACGGCAACGAGCTGTTCGTCATGCTCGCCGCTTTCCAGGATTTCGGCAAGGGACTCGAGCACAGCGTGGAGGTGCCCGAGGTTCCGTACCCCGATGCACTGCCTCCGCTCGGCGATCACTTCGTCGGGTACGAGGACCGGCTGCAGATGTTCGTCGATGCACTCAAGCCGATCGACATGCGTTACGCGAACGATCCGGCGTGGATCATGCACGGCACCGGCGAGAAGCTCAACCACAATCGGGTCTGGATGAAGGCCGACGGCGATCTGCCCGACGACTCGATCTTTCACGCCGCGACCATGGGCTACGCGTCGGACACGACTGTGCTCGACTCGATCATCACCACCCACGGTCTGTCGTGGGGGCTCGATCGCATCGTCGCGGCGACGGTCAACCATTCCATCTGGTTCCACCGCCCGTTCCGGTTCGACGAGTGGGCTCTCTACGCCACCGAATCGCCGGTAGCGGCCGGGTCCCGTGGGCTGGCCACCGGACGCTTCTTCTCGATGGACGGCCAATTGTTGGCCACTGTCGTGCAGGAGGGTCTCATCCGGCACTTCCCGAAGCGGGAGCGGGCCTGAGGGCATTCGACCACTCCAGCGTTTTCGCGGCGAGATCGAGCGTGGCGAGCGCAGGGCTGGTCGACGGCAGTCGGGTGAATCTCACGTGGGGCGTCACCGTCCTCACGTGGCGACGGTAGCTCTCGGCCGCTTTCGCTCCGTTGAAGAACACCCTGTCGATGCCGGGGTTCTCGGCGAACAGATTCCCGAAATCGTTTGCCTCGATCGAGGATTCGACGATCGCCGAGTCCAGGCTTCCCTCTCGCGTGCACAGCTTCAGCACATCCCACACGGCGACGCCATGGCCGCGCAGACGCTCGGTGCGTTCGTCGTAGGGTAGCTCGGGGCCCGCACCGAACAGCGTTCCCATGATCGGCCAGAACGCATTTCGCGGATGCGCGTAATACTGCTGCGCGGCCAGCGACGCGACGCCGGGCATCGACCCCAGGATCAGGATGGTTGCGCCCGGTCCGACGATCGGCTCGAAACTGTGCACGACTTTCATTGCGCGATTACAGCAAATCCCCGCGGGGGCAGCGGACGGGGGACCACAATGGAGGTCATGTTGGATCCACGCGTACTCGACAACAACGAACTCGAAGCCGAACTCGCCGCACTGCGTCGGGGGCGTGACGCCGCGATGGACGAAGGCGCGCGGGATGTCTCGACCGCCGACACCGACCACCTCATCGCGCGGTTCGAGGAAGAAATCCGCAGGAGACATCAGGATTCGGTGTCCGATCAGCCCAGTGCCGATCTGCCCTGACCCACGATCAGGACAGCGCAGGCGGCAGTCGCCGCAATCGTCCTCACGTTGTTCCATCGCGTCCACGTGTCGGTGAAGTTCTGCCACACCTGAGCGCCGGCAGCACTGCCGGGATCCACGCCGGCCAACGCGTCGTTGAGGGGGACGTTCAGAACGGCCGTGATCGCGACGCAGCCGAGAATGTAGAGAACGGCACCGCTCACGACGAGCAGGGGTGAACCCCGACCGGCCGACACGGCGAGAATCGCTGCGAGAGTGCATGATACGGCCGTTCCGAAGAAGAGGCCGAGAAACACCGGACCGAGAATCGCCGCATTGAATCTCTGCATCGCGGCGATCGCGTCGGGTACCGGCAGTGTCGCCAGGCCGGGCAGCACGCTGACGGAGAACGCGAGCAGCACTCCTGCCATCGATCCGCATCCGACGGCGGATACGGTGGTGGCGACCGAGGACGCCCGCTCGATCACGACGGGTCTGTTCGGTGGATGTTCACGGTCGGTGGTCCTTTCGTCGAGAATTGCTCTGTCGTCCACTGTTGCTCGGAACGGCAGGATGAACAATGCTCGAAACGCCGGATTCGATGTCCGATCGTCCATGTCGTGGGACAATCGATCGATGCGTGGACTCGACCCCTGGAAATCGCCCGATCCGCTCGGTGAGGCCCTGCACTTTCTACGGATGACCGGATCGTTCTACGTACGATCGGAGATGAGCGGTTCGTGGGGTCTCGACCTGCCCGCCATGGAGGATGCGCTGTGGTTTCACACGGTGGTGGACGGTCGGTGCCTGCTGGCGGTTCCCGATGAGCCGACGCGCGAGTTGGTGCCAGGCGATTTCGCGTTGGTCCCTCATGGGCGCGGTCATGTTCTCGCCGCCGACGCGGATGCGGCGACACGAGCGGTGAGTGTGTACGACCTCCCGCACGAGTACGTCAGCGACCGCTATGCGGTGATCACCCACGGTGAAGGAGCAGGACCGCCTGCCACTCTGGTGTGCGGGGCGGTGCGGCTGGATCACCCTGCGGCGCAACAGCTCGTCCGTCTGCTCCCTGCCGTGGTGTTCGTCGATGCGGAGCCAGGACCGCAGCAAACGAGGATGCAGAACGTCCTGGCGATGGTGGCGGACGAAGCCCGAGTTCTCGAGCCCGGGGGAGAAGCGGTCATCACCCGGCTGTCCGACATCCTGGTGATCCTGGCGCTGCGGTCGTGGATCGGCGGCACTGCGCGAGCGCAGTCGGGATGGCTCGGAGCGTTGCAGGACGATCGAATCGGCGCTGCTCTGGCCCTGATTCATCGACATCCTCACCAGCGGTGGACCGTTGCGGCTCTGGCGTCGAGCGCGAACATGTCGCGTTCGGCGTTCTCGGCGCGTTTCACCGAGCTGGTCGGTCGATCCGTGATGAGCTACCTGGCCACGTGGCGAATGCAGGTCGCATATCAGACCCTGCGTTCCGAGGACGTCGCGCTGGCCGAATTGGCCCGGCGCAGTGGGTATCTCTCGGAGGCGGCGTTCGGGAAAGCGTTCAAACGGTCGATGGGGGTCTCGCCTGGAAGTGTGCGTCGCCGTCCCGAGGTGTCGATGGCCGCGGTTCAGTCGAGCAGATGACGGAGATAGCTGTTCGGGTCTTCGAGGTAACGACGCCAATGCTGGACCAATTCGAGTTCGTCCCAGGTGCTTCGGCGCAGACCGTGTTCGCCGACTTCGACGATGTCGGCACCGGGGGTCGACGCCAGAATCGGTGAATGGGTGGCGCAGACGATCTGCGCGCCCTCGTCGCCCAGCTCGGACATCAGTGCAACGAGCTGCAGGCTCGCGGTGAACGACAAGGCAGATTCCGGCTCGTCCAGAACGTAGAAGCCGGGTTCGGCCAACATTGCACCGAACATGGTCAGGAACCCTTCGCCGTGGCTCATCTCGGCGGTGTTCTCGTCCCAGAATCCCGGCATCCCACTGAGGTTTTCGGCCATGTCGAACGCGGTCTCGGCGCGCAGAAAGAAGCCACGCTTCTGCTGTCGCGGACCACGAAGCATGCGAGAACCCCGTGGTGTGGTCTCGAGCTCGAGTACCTCACCGAGAGCGCTCGTCACCTCGTCGAGTCGACGCGACTGCTGCGCCGCCCGACCGCCGCGGGCATCGATTCCGAAACCCTCGGCGATCGCCTCGACCAGGGTGGATTTACCGGAACCGTTGTCGCCGACCAGAATTGTGACCGGTGCCAGGAATTCGAGTCCGTCACGGGCGAGGTCGGCGACTGCGGGCACGGTGAAGGGCCAATCCGCTCCGACGTCGTCGGTGTGGACGTACGCGCGCTCTACGAACATGGTTCAGGCAGTGACCAGGCGGTCGACGTAACCGGTCTCGTGGGCGGAGTCCGCGCTGCAGGTGTAGAAGACCCACTGCGCCGACAGGTCCGCCGAATCCCCGAACCGATGGTCGACCTTCGCTGCGCACAAACTGCCCGCACTGGTGTCGTGGCAACGAAGACTGCTGGGTATGTACATCACCCCACTGTAGGCGCGATCGACGAAGACGATTACCGACGTCGCGAACGGGGATGTATCCACGTGGTGCCCTCGGTGAGACTCGAACTCACACTGGACGGGTTTTGAATCCGTTTCCTCTGCCAATTGGGATACGAGGGCTGGCGTCTTTCAAGCAACGATTGACGAGTTTAGAAGATGCGCTTTCGGGGGCGCGCACCGGTACCCTTCAGATGCTCGACGGCCCCGATGGGCGATGACTGTCAAAGGAGACCGATACAGATGAACGCTCCTGGTGCGCACGGTACTGGCAAGCCCCCGCTTCGCGTGGTGGTGGCAGAGGACGAATCCCTGATCCGGCTCGACCTCGTGGAGATGCTCCGCGAAGAGGGCTACGACGTCGTCGGTGAAGCGGCCGACGGTCAGCAGGCGGTGGAGTTGGCCGTCGAACTTCGTCCCGATCTGGTCATCATGGACGTGAAGATGCCGCGTCGGGACGGAATCGATGCGGCGTCGGAGATCGCCGAGAAGCGCATCGCGCCCGTCGTCATTCTCACCGCGTTCAGTCAGCGCGAGCTCGTGGAGAAGGCACGCGATGCCGGAGCGATGGCGTATCTGGTCAAGCCGTTCACCAAAGCCGATCTGATGCCTGCGGTGGAGTTGGCCGCCAGTCGTTTCGGTGAGATCTCCGCGCTGGAATCCGAGATCGTGGATCTGCAGGACCGGCTCGAGACGCGCAAGCTCATCGAGAAGGCCAAGGGCATCCTGATGGAATCGCAATCTCTCACAGAACCGCAGGCGTTCAAGTGGATTCAGCGCGCCGCCATGGATCGCAGGACGACGATGAAGGCCGTGGCGGAGGTCGTGATCGACACGCTCGGTACCCCTGCGAACAAGCCTGTGGCAGAGAGCTGATCGGCCCTCGAAAGCTACGGCCACGTAAAACTTCGACTCCCTAGGTCACAGTCAGGTCACGAGCGTCGTTCTAGGCCTTGCGAATCAGCTCCGAGCATTAGCGTCTGACCCACACGTGAGCGACATGTAACTCAGGTGCGCTTCATCGACGAGCAATTTCAAGGAGAACCTAGATGGCAATTCGGACCTATGTCCGCACGGCTGCGGTGCTGAGCGTTACCTCGCTCGCACTGTTCGGCTGTTCGTCGAGCGACGACTCGGGCTCGACCGACTCCACCAGTGCCAGCGGCGGCACTGCAGCCGCGGAAACGACCGTCTCCACCGACTGCACGCCCGAGCAGGCCACTGCCGGGGCAACCCCGGATACGGCACCGCTGGTGGTGGGCACCCTTCTCCCCGAGACCGGAACCCTGGCCTTCCTCGGCCCGCCCGAAGTTGCCGGCGTCCAGTTGGCCGTCAACGACGTCAACGCCGCCGGTGGCGTCCTCGAGCAGCCCGTCACGCTCATCCCCGGTGACTCGGGCGACACGACGACCGATACCGCCAACACCACGGTCGACCGTCTGCTCGCCGGCGGTGCCGACGTCATCGTCGGTGCGGCGTCGTCCTCGGTCTCGCTCAAGGTCATCGACAAGATCGCCAGCGCAGGCGTCGTGCAGTTCTCGCCGGCCAACACGTCCGACCAGTTCGTCTGCTACCCGGACAAGGGTCAGTACTTCCGTACCGCACCCACCGACGTGCTGCAGGCACAGGCCTTGTCCCAGCTGATCGCCCAGGACGGTGCGCAGCGCGTCGCCATCCTCGCGCTCAACGACCCGTACGGTACGGGCCTGGCCGCGAACACCGCGGACAACCTCGAAGAGGCCGGCATCGCGGCGGACCAGATCCAGACCACGATCTACGACCCGAACGCACAGTCGTTCAACGCAGAGGTCGACGGCGTGAAGAACTTCAACCCGGACGCCGTGGCCATCATCGGCTTCGAGGAGTCCGCGAAGATCATCACCCGTATGCACGAGATCGGCATCGGACCGTCCGACGGCACGCTGGTCTACGGAGTCGACGGCAACATGGGTAACGCCCTCGGAGAGTCGGTGGCAGCAGGTCTGCTGGACACGATGCGTGGCACCACCCCGTTGACCGACGTCGGCACCGGATTCCAGGATCGTCTCAAGAGCGTGGATCCGGCCCTGGTGGACTTCAACTACGCAGGAGAGTCCTACGACGCGGTGGTCATCTCGGCACTCGCGGCCGAGCAGGCCAAGTCGACGGCAGGCACCGACATCGCTGCCAACATCAACAGCGTCACCAAGGACGGCACCAAGTGCACCAGCTACGCCGAGTGCCTTCCGCTCGTCAAGGCCGGAACCGACATCGACTACGACGGAATCACCGGCGCGCTGAACTTCAGTGACGCAGGAGAGCCCGCCACCGGTTCCTACGGCAACCTGGTCTTCGGACCGGACAACACCCTGACGACGGACGGTTACATCGTCGTCGGTGAGTGATCTGTAACTGTCACACAGCCTCTGGGCCCGAGTCCTCGATCAGGACTCGGGCCCAGTGGCTTGCGTATGTGCCGCACGTTCGACGGCAGCGAGAAGGCCCCGGTTCGATGTCGATCGAACCGGGGCCTTCGTCGTTGCGAGGAGCTACTTCTTCTCTTTGCTTCCTGCCAGCGTGCCGAGATACAGCTCGATCACCTTCGGGTCGTTCATCAACGCCGGACCGGTGTCGGTGTAGGCGTTACGGCCCTGATCGAGAACGTAGCCGCGGTCGCAGATCTGGAGGCAACGACGGGCGTTCTGCTCGACCATGATGATCGACACGCCCGCTGCATTGATCTTCTTGCAGCGGATGAACACCTCGTCCTGGAACATCGGTGACAGTCCGGCCGACGGTTCGTCGAGCAGCAGTACCGACGGCTCCATCATCAGTGCGCGTCCCATGGCGACCATCTGTCGCTCGCCGCCGGACAGTGCGCCCGCCTTGACCTTCTTGCGCTCACCGAGCAGCGGGAACAGTTCGCTGACGAACTCGAATCGCTCGCCGAACTTCTTGGGACGCAAATAGATTCCCATTTCGAGGTTCTCTTCGATGGTCAACGACGGAAAGACGTTCTGCGTCTGCGGAACGTAGCCGACTCCCTTGGTGACCAGGACGTGCGCTTCGGCGGAGGTGATGTTGTCACCTCGCAGTTTGACGCTGCCCTCACGGACGGCAACCAGCCCGAACAGGGTCTTGAGGAGGGTCGACTTCCCGGCTCCGTTGGGTCCGATGATGCCGACGATCTCCCCGTCGTTGAGGAAGAAGTTGCATTCACTGAGGATGTTGACGCCCGGGATGTACCCGGCCACCAAGCCGTCGGCGCGCAGCAATGCACCTTCGGCGAGGCGGGCGTGCTCCTCGGGTGTCGCGGCGAACTCTGCCGGCGTCAATGTCTGTTCGCTCATCGTTCGTCCTCCTCGGCCCGGTGCGAGCCGCCTTCGGTCACGTCGGTTACCACCGGGCGTACGAACTCCGGCTCCGAGAGGTCGCCTCCCGCTTCGAGTTCCTCGGCCTCGGCCTTCTTCAGTGCCTCTGCGAGCTCCGCAGTGGCACCGACCGGATTGCCGTCGGCATCGAATTCCAGAGCCTGATCGTGATGGCTACCGAGATACGCATCGACGACGGCTCCGTTGTTGGAGAGCTCCTCGGGGGTGGACTCGGCAATGATGCTGCCCTGTGCCATCACCACCACCCAGTCACTGATGTCGCGGATGACGTCCATGTCGTGCTCGACGAACACCACCGTCATACCGTCGTCGCGAAGCGACTTGATGTGCCCCAGAAGCGATTGCGTCAGAGCAGGATTGACCCCGGCCATCGGCTCGTCGAGCATGACCACCGACGGATCGGTCATCAGCGCACGCGCCATCTCGAGCAGCTTGCGTTGGCCGCCGGACAACGAGCCGGCCAGGTCGTCGGCCTTGGCGTCGAGCTTGAAGCGCCCCAATAGCTCGTAGGCGCGTTCGGTGATCTGACGTTCCTGGGCCTTCCACGTCCACGGCATGAACGTGTTGATCATGCGCTCGCCGCGCTGACCGGTTGCGCCCAGCCGAACGTTGTCCAGCACAGTCAGTTTCGACAGCGCCTTGGTCAACTGGAACGTACGGACGACACCTTTGCGTGCCACCTGGTGCGGATGCATCCGACCCAGTTCCTGGCCGTCCATCGACCAGGTACCGGTGTCGGGTCGATCGAATCCCGTGAGCAGATTGAACAGGGTGGTCTTGCCTGCGCCGTTGGGCCCGATGAGTCCGGTGATGCACCCACGCTGGATCTCCAGGTGCGCGACGTCGACGGCTTTCAGGCCGCCGAAGGTGCGCGAGACGCCGTCGACCACCAGGGTGGCGTCGGGCTTGGGGGATCCGGGCTCGTTGGCGACACCGGCGAACAACGCCGACCGCTGATCACTCGACAGTGCTTTGGCAGCACGTGATTCGAGGGTGCTTGCTTTCTTGCTCGGTGCCGCTGTTGCGGCGGCATCCTTGCTCGGGTCAGGCATTGAGTTGAACCTCTCGCTTGTTGCCGAGAATGCCCTGAGGTCTGAACACCATCAAGACGGCGATCAGAATTCCCAGGAGCACGAACCGCGTGGCACCGACCTGCGCGCCGGTGAGGTTGAGCACTGGGTCGTCGCCGGAGATCAGCTGTCGCAGAATGGCATCGGGAATGGACAGCAGGAACCAGAAGAGCATCGCGCCCAGGACGGGGCCGAACACCGTTGCGGCACCACCGAGAATCAGGGCACCGAAGGCGAAGAACGTCTGCGCCGTCGAGTAGAAGTCCGGGTTGATGGACTGGGTTTGCAGTGCGTTGAACACGCCGCCCATGCCGCCGATGACACCACCGAGAACCAGCGCCTGCATCTTGTAGACGAACACGTTCTTACCCAGCGAGCGGGCCGCGTCCTCGTCTTCACGAACGGCCTTGAGCACACGTCCCCAGGGGCTGTGCGTCAGGAGGTAGACCACCCCGCACAGCAGCAGGACCAGCGTCCAGCCGACGAGCATGGCCCACAGGTCGTTACCCAGGAATCGCACGCCAATGAAGCTGTACGTCTTGCCACCCTCGAACGGACTCATGCTGGTGAACGGGCCGGCGAAGCCGGTGATGCCGTTGGTCGACTTGGTCACCGAATCCGTTGCGGTGGAACGAAACACGAGTCGCAGTATTTCCGACGCGGCGATGGTGACGATCGCGAGGTAGTCGGCTCGCAGTCGCAGAGTCGGGATGCCGAGCACCAGGGCGAGCAGTCCTGCCGCGGCGAGACCGACCAGAATGCCGAGCCAGAGCGGCTGTTCGTAGGTGATCGTGGTGATGCCGACGCCGTAGCCGCCGAGCAGTGCGAAGCCGATCTGGCCGAAGTTGAGCAGTCCGGCGTAGCCGAAGTGCAGGTTCAGGCCGATGGCGAGCAGGGCGTAGAAGATGGCGGACGGGCCGACCAGCTGAGCGAGTGAGATCTGAAGTGCGCCGATGATATCCATGTGAAGGTCACCCGATCCTTTGTCGCGAGCCGAGGATGCCCTGTGGACGGACGACGAGGATGAGAATCAAGACGAGCAACCCTCCGATGTATTTGAGATCGGGATTGATGACCAGCGTCGACCACTGCACGAGCAGACCGACGATGACGCAACCGAGGAATGCGCCGTAGGCCGTTCCCAGGCCACCCAGTGTGATGCCGGCGAACATGAGCAACAGAAGTTTGAAGCCCATCTCCCACTGGACGCGACCGCCGAGTTCGGAGAGCCCGAACAACACGCCGCCGAGGGCAGCCAGGCCGCCGCCGAGGCACCAGACGAACGTGACCACGCGCTCGACGTTGATGCCGGAGGACGCGGCCAGATCCCGGTTGTCGGCCACCGCACGCATGGCCTTGCCGATCTTGGTGCGCTGCAGCATCAGCGCGACGCCGACCAGGACGACGATGCTGATGACGATGCAGGCGAGGTTGACGTTGGTGATCGACAACGGACCCCAGTCGTTCTCGGTCTGCGCCTGGTAATCGTCGAAGGGCTCGGAGCGATCCGAGAAGAAGATCAGGATGAGATAACGCAGTGCGATCGCCAGGCCGATGGTGACCACCAGCTGAGCGATGAGGCCTGTTCGCCGTTTGCGCAACGGCCGCCAGATCAGGGCATTGTTGAGCCAGCCGATCGCGACTCCGACGACTATCGCGAGCAGCGTGGCCGGGATCAGTTGTATGCCGACACTGACGTTGAAGAACCACGCCGCGACGGCACCGAGTGTGACGAGTTCTCCGTGTGCGAAGTTCGTCAGACCGGTGGTGCCGAAGATCAGACTCAGCCCGACCGCGGCGAGCGCGATGACGAGGCCGAAACGGAAGCCGTCGACGGTGGTGCGAACGAACTTCTCGTAGAACGGAATGGTGGTGGCGGTTCTGGCCTCACCGAACGAGAAGATGACGGTGTTGGAACGCCCGGCCTGCACATCGCGCTGGACCTCGCCCTGGACGCTGACGCCGTCGGGGAGCGTTTCCTGAACCACCTGGAACGTGTAGGTGCCGGGAGACAGTTCGAGGGTCCACCGGCCCCCGGTTTCACTGGTGGTACGGGCGACTTCGGAGCCGGACGCGTCGAGCGCCGCGACGTCGACGCCGACGAGTCGTTCGCCACCGTTGTTCAGGGATCCGGCGACGCTGACCGCGTCCGCCGGTGGTGCCTGTTCGGCACTGGTCCCCGGCGCTGCCGGGGGAGTGGGGGTAGGTTCCTGGGCCAATGCCGGCGCACTGAACAGCAGCGCGGCAATGGAACTCAGAACGGCGAGTAGGAGTGTTCGCTGAAGGAGCCGAACGGCAGATCTTGCGCGCAACCTCGGCGGTTGCACCTTTCTGGTCCATCGAACATTTGGAGCCACGCACGTCCTCCGGACGGTTGTCGTTGTGCCACGGGTATGTGGGTTTCCTGCAATTGTCGGACTCTATCCGCTGAAACGACGCAAAATCGGCGACTGAGATTTCCGGAAAGTATCGGTTGTGTTTCGCGGTGCGCGGCGTGCGCATCGAGTGCGATCGCGTCGTGGCGCGTGCATCCGGCTACGAGTTGTCGGACCGTCTCCCTAGACTGGTCAACCGTGAGCCCAGTAACGGAGAAAAGTGCAGCGCCCGCAGCCGAGACCGATGCGAAAGCGGGCGGAGAGCGGCCCACGTTGCTGCTCATCGACGGCCACTCGATGGCGTTCCGTGCCTTCTTCGCGTTGCCCGCGGACAACTTCAAGACCACGAGCGGTCAGTCCACCAATGCGGTGTACGGGTTCACCTCGATGTTGATCAGCCTGCTGCGGGACGAGAAACCGACGCACATCGCGGCGGCGTTCGACGTCTCGCGGCAGACCTTTCGCGCCGAGCGGTACCCCGAGTACAAGGCCAACCGCAGCAAGACGCCCGACGAGTTCGCCGGTCAGGTCGACATCACCAAGGACGTACTCGGGGCCATGGGTATCCCGGTGATGGCCGAGGCGGGCTTCGAGGCCGACGACATCATCGCCACTCTGGTGACCCAGGCAGAGGCACTGGGGTACCGCGTTCTGGTGGTCACCGGCGATCGCGATGCGCTGCAGTTGGTGACGGACAACGTCACGGTGTTGTATCCGCGCAAGGGCGTGTCGGATCTGACTCGGTTCACCCCCGCCGAGGTCGCCACCAAGTACGGTTTGACGCCATCGCAGTACCCGGACTTCGCGGCCCTGCGCGGAGACCCGAGCGACAACCTCCCCGGCATTCCCGGGGTCGGCGAGAAGACGGCGACCAAGTGGATCATCGAATACGGTTCCCTCACCGCTCTTGTCGACAACGTGGACAAGGTCAAGGGCAAAGTGGGAGATGCACTGCGGGCCAACCTGTCGAGTGTGGTGCTCAACCGCGAGCTCACCGAGATGGTCCGCGATGTGCCGTTGCCCTACACCCCCGATCAGCTCGAACTGGCTCCGTGGGATCGCGAGAAGATCCACGCCTTGTTCGACGACCTGGAGTTCCGCATTCTGCGGGACCGATTGTTCGAGACGCTCGCGTCGGTCGAACCCGAAGCAGAAGAAGGTTTCGACGTCCGCGGCGGCATTGTCGCGCCCGGCGATCTGGCCGCATGGCTGGGAGAACACGCGGCCGACGGCCGACGGAGCGGGCTGTCCATCCTCGGCCCGCGTCGGCCTTTCGACAGCGACGCGACGTCGGTGGCGATCGCTGCGGCCGACGGGGAAGGCGCGTTCGTCACGACGACCGCTCTGGACGAATCCGACGAGCAGGCACTTGCTGCCTGGCTCGCCGATCCGGCGCAGCCGAAGGCTCTGCACGAGGCCAAGTGGGCTCTGCATGCAGTTCGTGGCCGCGGCTGGACCCTCGGTGGGTTGACCACCGACACAGCCCTTGCGGCGTACCTGGTGCGGCCCGGGCAGCGGTCGTTCAACCTCGACGACCTGTCGTTGCGCTACCTCAAACGCGAACTCCGGGTGGAGGATGCGGGTGAAGGCCAGATGTCGTTGCTCGATGCCGAGGACACCGCCGATGCGGCGTTCGCGGAGGGCGAGATTCTCAAGGCGCGGGCCGTCATCGACCTGGCCGATGCGTTGGACGCCGAGCTCGCCGCCATCGAGTCGACCACCCTGCTCTCCGAGATGGAGCTGCCGCTGCTGACGGTGTTGGCCGATGTCGAGGCAACGGGTATCGCCGTGAACGGTGATCACCTCCGCGCATTGCAGTCCGGATTCGCTGCGCAGGTGGACGAGGCTGCGAACTCCGCCTACGGCGTGATCGACAAGCAGATCAACCTCGGGTCACCGAAGCAGTTGCAGGTGGTGCTGTTCGAGGAACTCGACATGCCCAAGACCAAGAAGACCAAGACCGGCTACACCACCGACGCCGATGCGCTGCAAGGGTTGTTCGAGAAGACCGAGCATCCGTTCCTGAAGTTCCTGCTCGATCATCGGGACGCGACGCGGATGAAGGTGACGGTCGACGGCCTGCTGAAATCCGTCGCCGACGACGGACGCATTCACACCACGTTCAATCAGACGGTCGCGGCAACCGGGCGACTGTCGTCCACCGAGCCGAACCTGCAGAACATTCCGGTGCGCAACGAGGCGGGACGCCACATCCGTGACGGCTTCGTCGTCGGGGCCGGATACGACACGCTTCTCACCGCCGACTACAGCCAGATCGAAATGCGCATCATGGCGCACGTCTCCGGCGACGAAGGGCTGATCGAGGCATTCAACACCGGCGAGGACCTGCACAGTTTCGTCGGTGCCAGGGCCTTCGGAGTGCCGATCGAGGAGGTCACGCCCGAACTGCGTCGCCGCGTCAAGGCCATGTCGTACGGACTGGCCTACGGATTGAGCGCCTTCGGTCTCGCCGCGCAGCTCAAGATCTCCACCGACGAGGCGAAGCAGCAGATGGAGGCGTACTTCGCGCGGTTCGGAGGCGTCCGTGACTACCTGCGCAACGCCGTCGAGGAAGCGCGCAAAGTGGGATACACCTCCACGCTGTACGGCAGGCGTCGCTACTTGCCCGACCTCAACAGCGACAATCGTCAGCGCCGCGAGGTCGCCGAGCGGGCCGCTCTCAATGCGCCCATCCAGGGCACCGCCGCAGACATCATCAAGGTCGCGATGATCGACGTGCACCGATCGCTGGCGGAGTCGACGCTGAAGTCGCGGATGCTCTTGCAGGTGCACGACGAATTGGTACTCGAAGTCGTCGACTCCGAGCGCGAGGAAGTCGAGGCACTGGTACGCGACAAGATGTCCTCGGCCATCGAACTGTCGGTGCCCCTGGAAGTCTCGGTCGGCACCGGTCGCAGCTGGGACGCCGCTGCACACTGATTCGACCCATGGCCAGGCGAAGGGCCGCTCACCGAATTCGGTGAGCGGCCCTTCGCTCGATGTACGGCTGGGACGAACTACTCCGCCGCGGGAGCCTGCTCGGCGATCTGCTGGCGTACGACGTCCATGTCGAGTGCCTTGATCTGACCGACAAGGTCTTCCAGCGCCGGTGCAGGCAGTGCGCCGGGCTGTGCGTAGACGAGAATTCCTTCGCGGAACGCCATGATCGTCGGGATCGACTGGATCTGCGCTGCCGCAGCAAGACCCTGCTCGGCCTCGGTGTCGACCTTGGCGTGCACGACGTCGGGGTGTGCGTCCGACGACTTCTCGAAGGTGGGCGCGAACTGGCGGCACGGTCCGCACCAGGACGCCCAGAAATCGACCAACACCACGTCGTTGCTCGTCACGATCTCGTCGAAATTCTGCTGGGTCAAAGTCTGAGTGGCCACGCGGTCCCTTTCGTTTGATTGCGCTTCTGGTGTGTCTCAACGCAGGTGCTCGCCGGAATCATCCCGACTGTGTAGGAGCGCGGCGGGTCAGGCTGGTTGGGGTGCAGCGCGGAACGTGCGGCGGTAGGAATTCGGCGTGGTGCATCGCAATCGCACGAAGTGTTGCCGCAGAGCCGCGGCATTTCCGAAGCCGACCACCTCGGCGATCGAATCCATCGGAAGATCGGAGTTCTCCAACAGTTGCTGCGCTGCCAGTACTCGCTGGTCGTTGAGCCAGCGTGCCGGCGTCGTTCCGGTTTCGGCCGCGAACCTGCGGGCGAAGGTTCGCGCAGACATGTTCACCCGCGCCGCCAGTCGACCGATGGTGAGCTCGGAGTCGAGATTCTCGGTCATCCAATCCAGCAGCGGAGCCAGTGTCTCGGTGCGAGTGGCGGGCAGCGGACTGGTGACGAATTGAGCCTGCCCGCCGTCGCGATGCGGAGGAACGACCATCCGGCGGGCGATCCCGTTGGCCACGACGCTGCCCTGGTACTTGCGCACGATGTGCAGGCACAGGTCGATGCCGGCTGCCGTGCCGGCGCTGGTGAGCACGTTGCCGGCATCCACGTAGAGGACGTTCGGATCCACCTGTGCCAGGGGATATTTCGCGGCCAGCGAGTCGGAGTGCCGCCAATGCGTCGTGCAGGGTCTGCCGTCGAGGAGACCCGCTTTGCCGAGTACGAAGGCACCGTTGCACAGGCTCGCGACCATCGCGCCTCGTTCCACCGCCGCGCGCAGTTTGGCCAGCAGGGGTTCGATGGACGCGTCGTATTCGGTGCCGCACACGAAGCTGCCGTCGACCGCCGCCTCGGTGCCTCCCGCCGGAATGATGATCAGATCGGCGCTGTCGAGGCTGTCGAGATCGTGTGGCACGTCGATGGTGTAGCCGACGCGGGTGCGGATCGGTTGTGGGACACCTGCGATCAGGGAGAAGTCGTAGGTGGGCAGTCCTTCGTCCGAGCGATCGAATCCGAACACCTCGCAGGCGACGCCAAGCTCGAACTGTTCTGTCAACGGCATCAGCGCGACGACCACTCGTTTCAGCATGTACAGAAGTATGGCAGAAAGTCGTCGATATATGGCGTTACTGCCACTCGTGCACCGTCTCCGCAGGTTGGAAGCTAGCGACATGACAATTGTATTGGTAGTTGTGCTGCTGTTCCTGGCCCTCGACGCCCTCGTGGTCGCAGGCGTCGCTCCCGATACCCACGCGGAGGTGACTCAGTTCGGCGATTACCGGTTCTAGGGTGCCCGTGTCAGCCGATCCGCCATTCGCGCTTGGCCTCGCCGTCCCATCGGCGCAGCGCAACAGCAGCTCCGACCAGATCGTCGACGTCTACCGAGAGCAGGCGCACCGCCGCTCCTGCCTCCTCGGGCGTCAACCGTCGGGCCACCGTGACGTGCGGTGTCCATCGGCCGGGTTCGAGGTGATCGAGCGAACGTTCGCCCACGGCCTCGTACAGCCGGGCGTGCAGATCGAGCAACTCGCTCGACGGAACCACCAGTCTCGCCAGGGTGATCGATCGACCACCGAACACGACGAGCCCGCCGAGACGCACATCGAACGGATCGAAGCGGACCGCATCGCCGTCGTCCACCGCGTCCGGCATCGACGACGCCACCGCGACGGTGACGTGCGGGCGGTTCGACTCACCGCGGTGCCGGTTCTGGCTCGGGAGGCCGGCGTCGGACAGTGCCGCCCACTCGCGGCGAACCGCAGCGTCGAGGCCGGGGTCGAGGAGAAGTTCTGCGGACTGCACCATGGAGGCCATGATGTCGCAGACGAACGGTCGCAATGCAACGGCACTACGGATCGGGGCCATGACCGGCGACGGGATAGGCCACGAGATCGTGCCTGCAACCATCCGGGTGGTCGATGCGGCCCTCGCGGCGGCCCGTGGACCGGCTGCGGACTGGGTGCACCTGCCGCTGGGCCTCGGTGCCATGGACGAGCACGGAACGCCCATGCCCGATTCCACGCTCGCGAAGTTGGGCGAGCTCGAATGCTGGATTCTCGGTCCGCACGACAGCGCCTCCTACCCGCAGCCGTTCCGATCGCAGCTGACCCCGGGCGGACGGATTCGTAAGAACTTCGGTCTGTTCGCCAACATTCGGCCGGCGAAGGCACTGCCCGGCGTACGCGCAGTGTCCCCGCGAATGGATCTGGTGGTCGTGCGGGAGAACACCGAGGGGTTCTACGCCGATCGCAACATGTTCGTCGGCAGCGGAGAGTTCATGCCCACTCCCGATGTGGCTCTCGCGGTCGGAGTGTTCACCCGCGCGGCCTGCGAACGCATTGCACGCGAAGCGTTCTCGTTGGCCGAGCGACGCAATCGACAACTGACGATCGTGCACAAGACCAACGTGCTGTCGATGACGACGGGGTTGTTCCGCGATGCGTGCCGCGCAGTGGGAGAACAGTTTCCGCACGTCGAGGTCACCGAGGAGCACGTCGACGCCCTTGCCGCGCACCTGGTTCGACGGGGCGAGGACTACGACGTCATCGTGGCCGAGAACATGTTCGGCGACATTCTCTCGGATCTGACGGGTGAGCTGTCCGGGTCGCTGGGCACCGCGCCGTCGATCAACTCCTCGGAAACCCAGGCGATGGCGCAGGCCTCGCACGGATCGGCCCCGGACATCGCGGGCAAGAACCGAGCCAATCCGACCGCGCTCTTCCTGTCGGCCGCGATGTTGCTCGAATGGCTTGCCCCGCGGCATCGGGACGAACGGTTGGCCGCAGCCGCCGGCAGGATCCGACACGCCGTCGACGCCACGGTCGAATCCGGGGTCGCGACAGCCGACCTCGGCGGACAGGCGTCGACCAGTGCCTTCACCGAGGCCGTCGAAGCCCGGGTGCATCGGCGTTGAGCAGTGCGGTGTCTATCGGAGTGGTTTGCGGCTGCTGAAGATCGCGGTGCCGGGAAAGAGTTGCCCGCGCAATGGGCTCCACTGACCCCACTCGCGGTCGAGCCACTCCGGCCAGTCGGGTTCGACGATGTCGCGTACCTCGAGGCCTGCGGCGACCAGTTCGCGCACCCGATCGCCGATCGTGCGGTGATGCTCGACGTAGTTGGGGGTTCCGTCCGCGTCGTACTCGACGTACGGGGTTCGGTCGAAGTACGGAATCGTCGCGGTCAGCCCGGCCACGCCGGGATCGTCGGGGAACACCCAACGCATCGGATGATTGACGGCGAACACCCAGATGCCACCCGGTCGAAGAACCCGCGCCACTTCCTTCATCACATTGGCGGAGTCCGCGACGAACGGCACCGCACCGAATGCCGAGCAGACGATGTCGAAGCGCTCGTCGGCGAACGGCAAGGACTCGGCACTGGCCTGCACCAGCGGAACCGTCGAGCCACCCGCGGCCATGGCATCGACGCCGCGCTGCAACATGCCCATCGAGATGTCGAGACCGATCGCGCGCGCACCCTGTGTCCCGAGCCAGCGGGCGCACGGTGCGCTTCCGCAGCCCACCTCGAGCACGTCCTTGCCCACGACGTCGCCCAGCAGATGCACGTCGCCCTCGTGCAGTCCCTCCGGGCACCAGACGAACTCTCCGGATTCGGTCGTCACCCCCAGGAACGCGCCATGGGTACGGTGGTAGGCCTCGGCGTCGGAATCCCACCAGAGGCGACTCGCGCGGTCGCTCGTGACCGAGTCGATTCGGCCGCGGCCGGGAGTGGACGACGGTGGGGAAAGATCGGTCACACGCCGACTCTAACCGGGTTTGTGCTGGTACTGCGGCATCGCGTACCCTGTTCAACGCGAGTGTGTTCATGCTGCGTCCAGGTCGGGTCCGCCCGGCGTCGGCGCATGCGGATCCGGCAACGGTTCCGCCGAATGTGCTCGTGTTGCACACGTTTCACCAAGTCCGACCGAACATCCATCAACCGATACCCAACCCGTCCGGAGCAACTCAACACATGCCCTCAACCACAACCTCACCGCAGGTAGCCGTCAACGATATCGGCTCCGCAGAGGATTTTCTCGCCGCCATCGACGCCACGATCAAGTACTTCAACGATGGTGACATCGTCGAGGGCACCATCGTCAAGGTCGATCGTGACGAGGTTCTACTCGACATCGGTTACAAGACCGAAGGCGTCATCCCCTCCCGCGAGCTCTCCATCAAGCACGACGTCGACCCCAACGAGGTCGTCTCCGTGGGAGATGAGATCGAAGCACTCGTCCTCACCAAGGAGGACAAGGAAGGCCGTCTGATCCTGTCCAAGAAGCGAGCTCAGTACGAGCGCGCTTGGGGCACGATCGAGGAGCTCAAGGAGAAGGACGAGGCCGTCAAGGGCACCGTCATCGAGGTCGTCAAGGGTGGACTCATCCTCGACATCGGTCTTCGTGGCTTCCTCCCCGCTTCGCTCGTCGAGATGCGTCGCGTCCGCGATCTCCAGCCGTACGTCGGCAAGGAGATCGAGGCCAAGATCATCGAGCTCGACAAGAACCGCAACAATGTGGTCCTGTCGCGCCGCGCATGGCTCGAGCAGACCCAGTCCGAGGTCCGCAGCGAATTCCTGCACCAGCTCCAGAAGGGCCAGGTCCGCAAGGGCGTCGTGTCCTCCATCGTCAACTTCGGTGCCTTCGTGGACCTGGGTGGCGTCGACGGACTCGTGCACGTCTCCGAGCTGTCCTGGAAGCACATCGATCACCCGTCCGAGGTTGTCGAGGTCGGCACCGAGGTCACCGTCGAGGTTCTCGACGTCGACCTGGACCGCGAGCGTGTTTCCCTGTCGCTGAAGGCAACTCAGGAAGATCCGTGGCGCCAGTTCGCTCGCACCCACGCGATCGGCCAGATCGTGCCCGGCAAGGTCACCAAGCTGGTTCCCTTCGGTGCATTCGTGCGCGTCGAAGAGGGCATCGAGGGCCTCGTGCACATCTCCGAGCTGGCCGAGCGCCACGTGGAGGTTCCGGACCAGGTCGTGGGTGTCGGCGACGACGCACTCGTCAAGGTCATCGACATCGATCTCGAGCGTCGCCGGATTTCGTTGAGCCTCAAGCAGGCCAACGAGGACTACGCAGAAGAGTTCGATCCGTCCAAGTACGGCATGGCCGACTCGTACGACGAGGGTGGCAACTACATCTTCCCCGAGGGCTTCGACTCCGAGACCAACGAATGGCTCGAAGGTTACGAGAAGCAGCGTGAAGAGTGGGAAGGTCGCTACGCCGAGGCAGAGCGTCGCCACAAGATGCACACCGCTCAGATGGAGAAGACGGCCAAGGACGAAGCTGCCGAAGCCGCCAACACCAACTACTCCTCCGAGTCGGGTCAGGCTCCCGCCGATGCAGAAGGCGACGCTCCCGCAGCGTCGGCTCCGGCCTCGACCGGTGGATCGCTGGCCAGCGATGCGCAGCTCGCTGCACTTCGCGAGAAGCTGTCGGGCAACGCCTGATAGATGTGGTCCACCCGTGAGGGTGTGACGCCGAGCCCCGGTTCTCTCCACGAGAACCGGGGCTTTCTCGTTCGAATCGGGTGATCGAAAACTCTGCGGAAACGACGATGGACCCGGTTCGGATGAACCGGGCCCATGGTGGAGGGGGAGTGCGAACTACGCGGCGGTGGCTGGACTCCACTGGCCGACGCTCTCCGTGCGCTTGCGCATGGTCGCGAAGCTGTGGCGGGCGGGGGTCAGGAGGTTGGTGAACCAGTTGCGCCGATGGTCGGCCAACGCCGAGGCTACTTCCGGGATCAGAATGCAATGAACGCCTGCATCCATGCCAAGGCGGTGCCGACCCGGTTGGATCTGATTGCTTCGCATGGGTGTCCTTTTCAATTGCTGTGGGTCGGCACATCGAGGTCGCGCTCGTCGAAGATAACCGACGGATCTGTGAAACCGGTGCATTTGAGGCTGGTGTGCTTCGGCGTGTTCGAGTGTCAGACTGGGTGCATGCTGAGACTGGGACTGACCGGTGGAATAGGTGCCGGAAAATCGACCGTTGCGAAGGTGCTGACCGAACTCGGGGGAGTGCTCGTCGACTCCGACGTGCTTGCCCGTGAAGTCGTGGAGCCGGGAACACCTGGGCTGCAACAACTGACCGATACCTTCGGAACCGACATTCTCGCACCCGATGGCTCGCTCGACCGTCCGGCATTGGCGGCCAAGGCATTCGGCGACGAGGAATCCCGCAAGAAGCTCAACGCCATCGTTCACCCGTTGGTCGGTGCGCGTACTGCCGAGATCATCGACGGAGCAGCGTCGGATGCCTTAGTGGTGCAGGACATTCCGCTCCTCGTCGAAGGATCGATGGGCCCGTTCTTTCACCTCGTGGTCATCGTGTGGGTCGACGCCGAGGAACGGGTGCGTCGTCTGACGGGACAGCGAGGCATGCCCGAGGCCGACGCCCGGGCGCGGATCGCAGCGCAGGCAACCGATGATGCGCGCCGAGCCGCGGCCGACGTGTGGATCGACAACACCGGTGCGCCGGGAAGCGTCGACGACGACGTCCGAGCCCTGTGGAACGACCGACTGATTCCCTTCGAGCGCAACATCAGGGAGGGGGTCATCGCGCGTGTTCATCCGGAACAGGTGACGGCCGACCCCGCGTGGGAATTGCAGGCCCGACGGATCGTCTCGCGCCTGGCTCTTGCCTGTTCCGACAAGGCGGTCCGTATCGATCACATCGGATCCACCGCAGTGCCCGGCCTCGACGCCAAGGACGTCATAGACATCCAGATCACCGTGCGCGGGCTCGACGACGCCGATTCCGTAGCCGAACAGTTGCGCGTGGCAGGGTTCCCGCGGCGAGAGGACGCCGACTTCGACCATCCCAAGCCCGCGTACGGAATCGGCGGCGAAGCCGATCCGGCCGTGTGGTCCAAGCGTTTTCACGGCAGTGCAGACCCCGGCCGACCGGCGAACGTCCACATCCGGGTGGACGGCTGGCCCAATCAGACGTTCGCCCTGCTGTTCCGGGACTGGTTGCGGGCGGACGACAGCATCAGGACCGAATATTCCGGAATCAAGCGACGCGCCTCCGAGGCCGCTGCCGGAATCACGGACTTCGCATCGGCGATCGAGGCCTACGAGAACGCAAAAGCACCGTGGTTCGATGTGGCATACCGCCGGGCATGGCAGTGGGCCGAGGAGACGAACTGGACTGCGTGAATCGGGTCGGGGTGAATCGGATCGGGCTCGATCAGGACGGTTTGCCGTTCCACTCGGTCGGCATTCCGACGGACGCGAGCCACGCGTTCAGGTCGTAATCGTGTCGCGTCAGACCTTCGATGGCCGTGATCGACCTGGCCAGTGCCAGCTCGGCCGTCGGGGTGTCGACGTGTTGCGCCACCCGAGCGTCGAACAACTCGTCGACGTCGAGCAGGTCGTAATCGCGGCCGGTACGGACACTGAGGTCGAGATAGTGGTCGACGGATGTCCAACGGGTGGTGCCGGCGGTGTACTCGCCGATGTCGACGTAGTAGTCCTGATCGCGGGCGTGCGCAGGCAGGTAGTGGAACACCGAGGCTCGGAGCCCGAGAGCGGGCAGCAACCAGGACTCCAGGTAGTCGAAATGGGCGTGATCCGACGGGCGGGCCATGTACAGCCCCCACGGCTCGACGCGGTATTCGTCGACGACACGAACGAACCCCTTGGGATCCACGTTCGTCTTGGCGACGAGGTCGAACGTCTCGTGCTTGGGGGCATGAACGACGGCGTGCGCACCGGCTGACGTGTGAGCGACCATGCCTGTAGAAGCTACCGGCAACCAGCGTGTGGGTCTGTCCGACGGAACTTGTCGGTGGTCGCGTCTACGCTTGTGAAATGGCGTTTGCATCCGAACATCCCGTTGTCGCGCACTCCGAACACCGTCCGGTGGGCGCAATCGAGCGCACCGGACCGGCGTTCGAGGTCGTCAGCGAACACATACCGGCAGGCGATCAGCCGACCGCCATCGCCGAGCTCGAACGGCGGATCAAGGCGGACGAGAAGGACGTCGTCCTGCTCGGTGCCACCGGTACCGGCAAATCGGCCACCACCGCCTGGCTCATCGAGAAGCTGCAGCGCCCGACCCTGGTGATGGCACCGAACAAGACGCTGGCGGCGCAGTTGGCGAACGAGCTGCGAGACATGTTGCCCAACAACGCAGTCGAGTACTTCGTCTCGTACTACGACTACTACCAGCCCGAGGCGTACATCGCGCAGACCGACACCTACATCGAGAAGGACTCGTCCATCAACGACGATGTCGAACGTCTGCGGCACTCGGCGACGGCATCGCTGCTCTCACGCCGAGACGTGGTCGTGGTGGCGTCGGTGTCGTGCATCTACGGTCTCGGCACCCCGCAGTCGTACGTCGATCGGTCGATCGAGCTGGAGGTCAACGTCGAAGTGCAGCGTGACGCGCTGCTCCGGCTGCTGGTGGACGTGCAGTACACCCGCAACGACATGGCCTTCACCCGCGGATCGTTCCGGGTCCGCGGCGACACCGTCGAGATTATTCCGTCCTACGAGGAACTCGCGATTCGAATCGAGTTCTTCGGTGACGAGATCGAAGCGCTGTACTACCTGCATCCGCTCACCGGCGACATCGTTCGGCAGGTGGATTCGGTGCGCATCTTCCCGGCCACGCACTACGTCGCCGGTCCGGAGCGAATGGAACGAGCCGTCAAGGACATCGAGGCCGAACTCGAAGATCGGCTCGCCGAGCTGGAGAGCAAAGGAAAACTGCTCGAGGCTCAGCGGCTGCGGATGCGGACGCAATACGACCTGGAGATGATCAAGCAGGTCGGGTTCTGCTCTGGTATCGAGAACTACTCGCGGCACATCGACGGCCGTGGTGCAGGCACCGCGCCCGCGACACTGATCGACTACTTTCCCGAGGACTTCCTACTGGTCATCGACGAGTCCCACGTGACGGTGCCGCAGATCGGAGCCATGTACGAGGGCGATATGTCGCGCAAGCGCAATCTCGTCGACTTCGGGTTCCGCTTGCCGTCCGCGACCGACAACCGACCGTTGACGTGGGAGGAGTTCACCCAGCGCATCGGTCAGACGGTCTACCTCTCGGCAACTCCGGGAAAGTACGAGCTGGGCCAGACCGGGGGAGAGTTCGTCGAGCAGGTGATTCGTCCCACCGGACTCGTCGACCCCAAGGTCGTCATCAAACCGACCAAGGGGCAGATCGACGACCTGGTCCATCAGATCCGGGAACGCGCGGAGAAGGACGAGCGTGTGCTGGTGACCACGCTGACCAAGAAGATGTCGGAGGATCTGACCGACTACTTGCTCGAGCTGGGCATTCGTGTCCGCTACCTGCACTCCGACATCGACACGCTGCGCCGCGTCGAACTGCTTCGGCAACTCAGGTTGGGCGAGTACGACGTACTGGTGGGCATCAACCTGCTCCGTGAGGGTCTCGACCTACCCGAAGTCTCGTTGGTGGCAATTCTCGACGCCGACAAGGAAGGCTTCCTTCGCAGCGGCACCAGTCTCATTCAGACCATCGGCCGTGCCGCGCGAAACGTCTCCGGTGAAGTCCATATGTACGCCGACAAGATGACCGATTCGATGACCTACGCCATCGAGGAAACCGAGCGTCGACGCGAGAAGCAGATCGCGTACAACAAGGAGCGAGGCGTCGATCCGCAGCCGCTGCGCAAGAAGATCGCCGACATCCTCGACCAGGTGTATCAGGAGGCCGAGGACACCGAGTCCGTCGTCGAGGTCGGTGGATCCGGTCGCAACGCCAGCCGCGGACGGCGAGCACAGGGCGAGGCGGGCAGGTCGGTCAGCACCGGTGTGTACGAGGGTCAGGACGTGTCGTCGATGCCCCGCGCCGAGCTGGCCGATCTGATCAAGAACATGACCGATCAGATGATGAACGCGGCACGTGAGCTCAAGTTCGAGCTCGCCGGCCGGCTGCGCGACGAGATCCAGGATCTGAAGAAGGAGCTCCGAGGCATGGACGCGGCCGGCCTCAAGTAGGTCGGGCGGGTGGCGCGAGTGGAGCCTGCGGAATGAGCCAGGTGACGCGAGTGGAGCCAGCGGAGTGGTTCGAGATGGTTCGGTTACGGTTCAGTGATGGACGCAACCACCGCCGGCCGCACCTCTCGCGCGCTCGAATTGATCCACTCGATGACCTATTTCCTTCCGGAGACGCAGGATGCTCTGGTCGCAACCGGGTTGGCGCCGCGGGCCTGCTATTTCGCGGGTCGAGCTGCACCACTGGGGCGCGTCGGCGCGGGCGTCGTGACCGCCACTTTCTACAACTTCAATCGGGAGCTGGTGGCACCGCTCATCCCGGCGGCCTGGGACGTCACGTCACCCGACGAGATCATGGCCATCCGTTACGCCACTCTCGATGCCGCCTTCGGTCGACTGCTGGGCCCCGAGGTTCTCGAATCCGCGGACATGGCCGAGGCCGCGGACCTGGCATCGATCGCGGCCCGGGGGATTCCCGGTGACGACGGTCGACCCCTGTACGCGGCGTATGCAGAGCTCGACTGGCCGACAGCTCCGCATCTCGTGCTGTGGCACGCCCTCACTCTGATCCGTGAATACCGCGGTGACGGTCACATCGCGGCGTTGCAGACGGCGGGCCTGAGCGGTCTCGAAGCGCTGATCACCCATACCGCCACCGGATACGGGTTCGAGAAGGAGTTCGCCCGCAAGCGTCGAGGGTGGTCGACCGAGCAGTGGGACGCGGCGGTCGCGTCTCTGGCCGATCGAGAGCTGCTCTCGTCCGACGGTGCACTGACCCAGGACGGCAAGGATCTCCGAACGTTGGTCGAGGACATCACCAATGACCTCGCTGTTGCGCCCTGGGCCGCCCTCGGCGAGGACGGTGCTGCTCGGCTGGTCTCGATCGCGACGCCGTGGCGCGAGTCGATCGTCGGCCAGGGCGTCATTCCCGCCGGCGTCTTCGGGCCTGCACTCACGAAGAAGTGATCCGCCTCAGCTGGTGATGTCCTTGGTGCCGAAACGTCGCCACGCGATCAACCCGAACACTGCCGCGTACGTGATGGCGGAGAACGATCCGACCACCATGTCGTTCCAGTCGATGGTCGTTCCGAATGCGTCGATCCACGAGTTCGCGTAGTGCCCGGGAAGGTAGTTGCGGAGCGATCCCAGCGCTGTGATCTGATCGAGGATCTGCATCAGAATCGACGTCATCACGGCACCACCGACGGCCCCGAGCGGGGCGTCGGTGAGTACCGACAGCAGCATCGCCAGGCCGGCCACCCACAGCAGGTTGATGCCGATGTACGCGACTGCGATCAGCAGCCGCACCAGCGAGGTGCCGTAGGGCAGTCCCTCACCCAGCGGGGTGATGAGTGATTCGGCTCCGTAGAGCACGGTTCCGATCAACAGCGACACCCCGACGAGCACGGCGATCGCCACGCCGGACAGCGTCGCCGACACCAGAGCCTTCTGCGTCAGCAGTCGACTCCTGGGCACGGGAATGGCCAGCAGGTACCGCAGACTCGACCACGACGCTTCGCTTGCCACCGAGTCGCCGAAGAACAGGGCCACCACCACGATCAGCAGAAATCCGACCGACATGAACAGAGCGAAGACCGTGAAGTTCATACCGCCGCGAGTGCCGAGCTCGATGAGCCCGTCGGCATCGGAATCCGCATTCGAGCTGCCGACGGTGAAGGCGATGGCCAGGATCACCGGAAGCAGGGCCAGAAAGCCGATTGCCAGCTGAGTGCGGCGACGTCCCAGTTGCCTGCGCAACTCGGTACGGAACGGCAAGGTGCTGCCGCCGGTGTACCCGACAGCGCGCCCGTCGGCGTGTGTGGTGCTCATGCGCGATCCTTGCTGGTGTCGGACCCCGGGTTGTCTCGGTGGACGAGGTCGAGGAAGACGTCTTCCAGGCGCGTCGATTGCGAGAATCCGCGCACCGAGACCCCCGAGGTGACGAGTTCTCTGATGACTACTGCGGCATCCGCATCGGTCAGGTCGACGGTCACAGTGCCGTCGTCGACGATCACCGCGCCGTCGTGGCCGGAGGCGTCGAGCACCGACTGCGCGCGGGTGGCGTCGTCGACCCTGATCTCCGTCTGTCCGCCGGCCGCGGTCAGTTCGCGGACGGTACCGGAACTGATCACCGATCCGCGATTCATGACGACCACGTGGGTGCAGGTCTGCTCCACCTCGGCGAGCAGATGGCTCGACACCAACACGGTTCGACCGGTTTTCGCGTAGTTGATCAGCACATCGCGCATCGTCCTGATCTGTGGTGGGTCGAGTCCGTTGGTCGGTTCGTCGAGGACCATCAGATCCGGCAGCCCCAACATGGCCTGGGCGATCGCGAGCCGCTGCCGCATACCTTGGCTGTAGGACTTGACCTTGCGTTCGATCGCGGTGCCGAGGTCGGCGATCTCGAGAGCTTCCTCGAGGTGAGCGTCCTCGATCGGGCGACCGGTCGCTTCCCAGTACAGCCGCAGATTCTGTGTTCCGGTCAGGTGCGGCAAGAAGCCGGATCCCTCGACGAAGGAGCCCAACCGGGACAGCACCGGGGCTCCGGGGGTCACCTTGTGGCCGAAGACTCGAATGTCGCCGCCGGTGGGCGTGATCAGGCCCATCAGCATGCGCAGGGTGGTGGTCTTTCCTGCGCCGTTCGGCCCGAGGAGACCCAGAACCTGGCCCTGCTTCACCTCGAAGCTGACGCCGTCGACGGCGCGGAAGCCGTTGGAATACGTTTTGGCCAGATCGGTGATCACCAGGGGAGTGTCGATGAGGTCCTCGTCCACTTCGGCGACTGCGCGACGTCTGGTTCGCACGATTCCGGCGACGATCGCACCGGCGACCGCCAGCAGGACGATTCCGATGCCGACGAGTGGTGCCACCGGAACGGTGCTGTCGGCGCTGGCCTCGGCGGGGACGGTGGGCAACGCGATGGTGTCGTCGGTCATGGCCACACTGAACTGCGCCGGCTCAAGTGGAACGGCGTAGGCCTGATCTGTGGTGGAGATGCTCAGTTCGAGGCGATGACCTTGTTGCACGGTGTAGCTGATGCCAGGAAGCGCAACCGTGACGTCGACGGGATCGATGCCCTCGGTAACGGGCAGTCGGATCGCCGAGACCGCCCCGCCCGGAAGCGTTCTCGTGCCGTTCGGCGCAACGTCGTAGAGCTTCGCGAACAGAACGGCTTGATCGGGTGACGCCAGCGACGCCACGCGCAGGTTCACCCGCGGGGCACCGGTGATCGTCACGGACGACTCGACGGGATCGCTGGTGAACGTTGCCGACTGGCCCGGCAGGTCCGCGGTCAGGGCTGCTCCGGCCCCGGTCGATCCGAGGGTCGAGAGCACCGAGCCCAAACCGGGTACCGACGAGATCGCCGACGGCGATGCTCCGGGTGGACGAATGATCGACTGGTTCTCGGCGGTGGGAGTGAACGTCACCGATCGGGTTTGCGTGGGATCGGACGCGGGGGTCAGTCCCGGGTAAGCAGGAGCCGTCATTCGGCGGTCACGATCGCCGCCGCGCTCGTCGGCTGCCCGCTGAGTGGAGTAGACGAACGGCTCGGCGTCGGTGCCGGTGGGGGCCTCGGTGCCCCGCAATGTCGTGTCGAAGAAGTCGGCGATGGCTCGATCGCTCGTGCCGTCGGTTCCGCCTGCATCGTGGCCACCGTCGAACCATCGCACGGTGACGTTCCCACCGGCTGCGGCGATCTGACGTGCCGTCGCGTCGGCCTGGTCGAGACCGAACAGTGTGTCCTGGGTGCCCTGAACCAGCAGCGTCGGTGCCGTGATGTTCGACGCCACCGCGACCGGCGAGTGAGCCGTCAGCAGATCGAGCAACTGCTGGCTGGGGATTCCGGTCACGGCGGATTCGGTGTAGGCGTCGCAGAATTCGGGTGCGAATCGTCCGCAGGCCGAGGTGCCCTCGGAGGTGCCGGAATCGGTGCTGTCGTCGCCGTTTCCGCCGGGTGGTGCACTCGCTGCGCCCACTCCGAAGAACACTCCGGCCCAGCCGCGCTTGAGGACGCCGGGTCCGCCGTACTCGGCAGCTGCGGGAGTGGCGATGTCGCCGAGGGCTTCTCGGCCTTCGACCGAGGTGACGCCGTAATTGGGAAACAGGGCCTGACCCAGGTCGTTCCAGGTGATCGCTGCGGCTATCGAATCGATCCGGGGGTCGGTGCCGCCTGCGCTCAGTGCCAGTGCGCCGCCGTAGGATCCGCCGGCGACTCCGACGTGCGGGTCACCGGGAGCGTCCAGTTCCACCTCCGGTTGTTCGGCGAGCCAGTCGATGAGTCCGCGTGCGTCGGCGACCTCGCGATCGGGGTCGTTGAGCGAGATCGAACCCGTGCTGTCGCCGAACCCGCGTGCACTGTAGGCGAGCACCGAGTACCCGCGAGCAGCGAGATCACGTGCCTCCCCGTCGACCGAGTCCTTGCTGCCGCCGAAGCCGTGGGCGAGCAGCACCGTCGGCGCGGGAGTGACGGAGGGTATGTAGAGACGAGCGTCGATGTCGACGGTGCCCGTCGACCCGGGGTCGTCCGGTAGCGTGATGCGCGCTTCACGCGTGGATGTGTCGGCGCTCGAATCCTGGGGGAGGAAGACGAATGCGAGGGCGACCAGCGCCAGAACCGCAATCACGGCGGCACCGACAGTCATGGCCCGTCTCGACAGTGGCGGGCGGGGAATCGGCATGGAAACCAATGTATGTGAGTGGCGCGGATCGTGTTGTTCCCCAAGTTCACGTGCCGATCGGCCGGTTCCGGCTAATGTCAGCGAATCAGTCCCCGGACCACGTCTTTCGGTCCTGTGACTTGCACTAATCGAGTTCGACCAGAAGTGTCACATCTGTGTGTGACCGACAAATGGAGGAATGAATGAGCGCCTACCGCACCGTCGTCGTCGGGACCGATGGCTCCGAATCGTCACTGCGGGCAGTGGAGAAGGCCGCGGCTCTCGCGGGAGACGCCGATGCCACCCTGGTGATCGCTTGCGCGTACTACCCTGCCGATCCGAAGGACACGTCCGCTGCCGCCGACGCATTGCGCGAGGACGCCTATCAGATCACCGGATCGGCACCGACGCGTGAGATTCTGCGCACGGCGCGCGAGCACGCCACCAAGGCCGGTGCGAAGAACATCGAGGAGAAGGCGATCGTCGGTGCTCCCGTCGAGTCGCTGCTGGCACTCGTGGACGAGGTGAAGGGCGACCTGCTCGTCGTCGGCAACCGCGGCCTGAACTCGTTGACCGGCCGCCTGCTGGGCTCGGTTCCGTCGGACGCCGCGCGCAAGTCCACCTGCGATGTTCTGATCGTGCACACCGTCCGCTGATCTCACCCCGCACACACCAACGGCCCGCCCGTCGAATCGACGGAGCGGGCCGTTGGTGTGTGCGGTTCTCTACGCTTCCGGCTCGAACGGCTGCAGCGCCGAGAGTTCACCCGGCAGTGCGTTCACGTGCACCACGCCGAGTCGCTGCGTGGCCCGGGTGAGGGCAACGTACAGATCGTTCATGCCTTTGACCGAATCGTTCACTATGGCACCGGGTTCGACGATCAGCACCGAGTCGAACTCGAGTCCCTTGGCATCCTTGACAGTCGACACGGTGACCAGTTCCGAGGCCAGATGGCGGAATCGGTCGACGTGGTCTGCGGGAACCAGCACCGCGCTGAGGCCAGGGCGCGGGTGATCGGCCACTCGCTTCTCCACCGCGGTGACCAGATCTGCCGCTGCCACCCGTTGAGCCCACGGCCGGGTTCCGGTGCTGCGGATGGACCGCGGCTCGGACTGCTCGGGATCGATGGCAGCCAACACATCGTGTGCCACGGCCATGATCTCGGACGGTGTTCGGTAGTTCACCGTCAGTTCGGTCAGCTTCCAGCGCTTGGCGACATACGGTTCGAGAACCGAACCCCACGACGAGGTTCCGGCGGGATCACCGGTCTGCGCCGTATCGCCCACCAGTGTCATCCACCGATTCGGTATGCGCCGCATCACCATTCGCCACGCCATCGCAGACAGTTCCTGCGCCTCGTCGACGATCACGTGCCCGTAGGTCCACGTTCGGTCACCGGCGGCCCGTTCGGCCGTCGTGAGTCGCTGACCCGAATTCTGCCGTCGTGCAAGCTGATCGGCATCGATGAGGTCGTAGGCCATCAGGATCTCCGGATCGAGCTCGTCCTCTAGGTCCTGAGGTGCCGAACCGGTCAGGATGTCCAGGGCACCCTGAGCGTCGGCGATCTGGCCGCGCCATTGTCGTTGCGCCTGTTCACGTTCGGCTGCGTCGTCGACGCCGAGCAGTTCGGCGAGCTCGTCGAGCAGGGGAGCGTCGGCCGACGAGAAGCCGTTGCCCCGACGGACGAGTGCCTCACGCTCCGCCTCATCGAGCGCAGGCGCGGCCGACGCGATCTTCTCGGGAGATGCGTAGAGGTCGCGGAGAACCTGCTGGGGAGACAGATCCGGCCACAGTTCGTCCACGGCGGCCATGACGTCCTGATCCTCGCGCATCTCGTCGCGCATGTCCGCGATGTCGTCGGCGCTGAGCAGGCTGGACCCGTCGACGAGATTCTGCCCGAGTTTCGCTGCCAGCTGGTTGGCCAACTGGTCGATGACCGAGGACACGAACAGCGGCCGAGCCAGGTTGTGCGGTCGCCGGGACGAGCGAGCGCGACCACGAGCCCTGGTGACGATCTTTCGATCGAGCGTGATGTCGTAGGTGTCGAACTTCAGTCGACGGGGCTGCGCGGGGACCTCCTGACGGTCTCGTACCGCCTGGGTCAGCACCTCGACCATCGACAGTCTGCCCTTGACCTCGGTGGCCAGGGCCGAATCTTCCCGTTGCGCACGAACTCCCGGGTAGAGGTCACCGATCGTGGACAGCAGGACGCCCGTCTCGCCGAGCGACGGCAGCACCTGCCCGATGTAATCGAGGAACGTGGCGTTGGGTCCGATGATCAGCACACCGCTCTTACCGAGCTGCTGGCGGTAGGTGTAGAGCAGGTACGCGGCGCGATGCAGCGCGACGGCTGTCTTACCGGTGCCCGGTCCGCCCTGAACCACCAACACGCTGCGATGCTGCGAACGGATGATCGCGTCCTGCTCGCTCTGGATCGTCTCGACGATGTCGTTCATCTGACCAGTACGTGCGGCATCGAGAGCCGAGAGCAGCGCACCTTCGCTCGCGACACCGCCTGCCACGGCGGCATCGCTCGACGATCGGGCAGAGTTCAGGTCGAGAAATTCGTCGGCGATCGACGTCACTCGACGACCACGGGTGCGAATGTGTCTGCGCCGCAACACGTTTTCGGGTGCGGCGGGTGTGGCCAGGTAGAACGGCCGGGCCATCGGTGCTCGCCAGTCCAACAGCAGAGTCTCGTAGTCGTTCTTGTCGTCGAGAATTCCGACGCGGCCGATGTAGCGCTCGGGCCGATCGTCGACCTTGGGGTCGAGGGACTCGGGATCGAGGTCGATGCGCCCGAAGCACAGTCCGTTCTCGGCCGCGTCGTACTTGGCGATGTCCTCGGTGTACATCTGGTTGAACGATTCGCGTTCGCTCCGGGCCTGCGGGGTGCCGCCGGTCTCGAGCAGCACTGCGCGCAATCGGTTCGCGGCGTATTCGCGTAACGCGTCGAGCTGCGTGTAAAGCCGCGTCAGATGCGCTTGCTCGAAGTCTTCTTCGATCGGCACATCGGGGTTCGTCGATGTGTGGCCGTCGTCCGGCAAAGGGTCTCCTCGGGAGTTCGGCCGAGGCGAAGATATCGCCTCGAAATCAGCCAGAGCAGTCTACGTCGCACAACGGCCCTGCCGCAGAACCGCTGGTTCCGGGGCAGGGCCGCATCTGTATTTCGTGCTGTCGCGGGGAACTACTTCGCGTACTGCTGCAGCTTCTTGTCCAAGTTCTTCTGAGCCTTGGCGACTCGCTTCTCGAGCTTGGCGCGAGCCTGCTCGGTCACCTTCTCGAGTTCCTTGCTCTGCTTCTCGGCGCGCTTGCGGGCGCGCTTGCTCAGCGTCTCGACGCGATCGGACGCCAGATCGGCCCACGTGACTCCGCGCTTCTGTGCTTCGTCGGCGAGGACGGAACCCTTCTCGGCGGCCAGATCGGCGAGCTTGGACGCGCGCTTCTGCGCGACATCGGCCAATTCATTGCGACGGTCGGCGGCGACGTCGACGAGCTTGGAGCCGCGCTTCTGCGCGAGCTCCGCCAGGTCGGTTCCGCGGTGCGCTGCCTTGTCGGCGAGCTTGGAGCCGCGCTTCTGCGCCTCGTCGGCCAAGTCGCTGCCGCGATCGGCGGCGAGCTCGGCCAGCTTGGATCCACGCTTCTGTGCTTCCTCGGCGAGCACGGATCCCTTGTCGGCGGCCAGGTGAGCCCAGCGGTTCAGTGCCGGCTGAGCGACGTCGGCCAGCTCCGAGCCCTTGTCGGTGGCGATGTCGGCGAGCTTGGCCAACTTGGGCTGGGCGGCGTCGGCGAACTTGGCCAGCTTCGGCTGTGCTGCCTCGGCGAGATCGGCACTGCGGCTTGCGGCGATCGACGCGATTTCCTTGACACGCTCACCGGTCTCGTGGGTGGAGTGCCCGGGCAGTGCCGAGACGACGCTCTCCTGCGCGCGACGTGCTGCTCGCTTGCTCCGCCATGCCACGGACGGCTTGCCCTCGGTGTCGACGGCTGCGATGAGCAGTCCGCCGAGCAGGCTCAGGTTCTTGAAGAAATGGATACGCTGCGCAGCCTTCGCCTCCGGGTCGGTCTCGTTCCAGAAGGCGTGTCCGGCGAGCGTCGTCGGGACGAGACTTCCGGCGAGGGCGAGAGAGGCGATCCGCGGTGCCTTGCCGGTGGCCAGCAGAATGCCGCCGGCAACCTGGATTCCGCCGTTGATGCGGACCAGCGTCTCCGGGTCGTTCGGCACATTCGCAGTGACGTCGTTGGGGAGGGCGTCCTTGCTCTGCTCGATCAGCGGAGTGGCGACCTGCGCCTTGCCGGTGGGATTACGGAGTGCGTCGACGCCCCCTGCGATGAAGATCGTAGACATCAGCGGACGGGCGATACGGCGGACCAGCATTGACAGCCTCCTGCGTAGTTTCTCGTGTCATCGGCGGTGGAACGTTGGGCGGCACGGCGATCGAAAACCTACCGCTGTGCGTCCTTTTGTCACACTATTCATACCCCGTGGTTCGCGGTCTCAAGCACGCCGATCGTCACCAACCGCGGGCGCGCCATTCGTCCAGGTGAGGGCGCTCGGCCCCGAGCGTCGTGTCCTTTCCGTGGCCCGGGTAGACGACGGTCTCGTCGTCGTAGCGGTCGAACAATTTCGCCGTCACGTCGTCGAGCAAGCGGGTGAAATCCTCGGGGCTGCCGGTCTTGCCCACGCCACCGGGAAAGAGTGAATCTCCGGTGAAGAGGTGGGTTCGAGCGCCGTCGGCATCGGTCAGTGCGAGGGCGATCGAGCCGGGGGTGTGTCCGGTCAGGTGCACCACATCGAACGTGAGCTCGCCCACCGACACGGTGTCCCGATCGGCCAGCAGTCGGTCCGGCGTGACGGGCAGCGGCTCGGCATCGAGTTCGTGGGCTGCCGTCGGGGAGTCGGTACCGCCTGCGATGTCCGCCAGCGCCTGCCAGTGGTCGGCGTGCTGGTGAGTCGTCACGATGAGCGAGAGCGTCGGCGCGTTCTCGTCGATGAGCGACGAGATGCGGTCGGCCTCGTTGGCGGCGTCGATCAGAACCGACTGACCTGTCGCGGAACAGACGACGAGGTAGGTGTTGTTGTCCATGGGGCCGACCGACATCTTGGTGATCGTCGCTCCGGGAATCGTTCGCCGCTGCGGCTGCGAACCCTGCGAGACGACGCCGGTGTAGTTGTCATCGATGACCATGAGGTGCTCGTCCATTTCGAGGACGCTACCGTCGTCGACGGCACGATGGGCGGCGGGGTCGCGGACGTGGAAAAGTCTGTCGGTGCCTGGATCTACCATTGCAACCGGGTGAGGTTCGTCCCTCACCGCAACAGGTTTTCGACGTGGGGTCCACGGTTACACGACGTGTGACCGATGCGTCGGCATCACACGTCATCACGCGACTCGAAGGTCATGCAGTGCTGCGACGCAGCAACTCGGCTGGACGTGCTCGTTCGGAAAGAAGGGAACACAGTGGCGGATCGCCTGATAGTGCGAGGTGCGCGGGAGCACAATCTGCGAGGAGTCGACATAGACCTGCCTCGGGATGCGCTGATCGTGTTCACGGGTCTGTCCGGATCGGGCAAATCCTCTCTCGCCTTCGACACGATCTTCGCCGAAGGGCAGCGTCGCTACGTGGAGTCGCTGTCCGCATACGCGCGGCAGTTCCTCGGACAGATGGACAAGCCGGACGTCGACTTCATCGAGGGCCTGTCGCCTGCGGTCTCCATCGATCAGAAGTCGACCAACCGCAACCCGCGTTCGACGGTGGGCACCATCACCGAGGTCTACGACTACCTCCGTCTGTTGTACGCGCGTGCGGGAACGGCTCACTGCCCCGTGTGTGGCGAACAGATAGCGAAGCAGACTCCCCAGCAGATCGTCGATCAGGTGCTGGACATGGAGGAGGGCCTGAAGTTCCAGGTGCTCGCCCCGGTGGTGCGCACCCGCAAGGGCGAGTTCGTCGACCTGTTCGATTCGCTGAACACTCAGGGCTACTCACGTGTTCGCGTCGACGGCGTCGTGCATCAGCTCACGAGCCCGCCGGTGCTCAAGAAGCAGGAAAAGCACGACATCGAGGTCGTCGTCGACCGCCTGACCGTCAAGTCGAGTTCGAAGCAGCGCCTGACCGACTCGGTGGAAACCGCCCTGCGATTGGCCGACGGCATCGTGGTCCTCGATTTCGTCGACCGTGACGAGAACGCATCGGACCGTGAGCGCCGGTTCTCCGAGAAGCTCGCGTGCCCCAACGGTCACCCGTTGTCCATCGACGATCTCGAACCGCGGTCGTTCTCCTTCAACTCGCCGTACGGTGCGTGCCCGGATTGCGTCGGCCTCGGCGTGCGCAAGGAGGTCGACCCGGAACTGGTCGTTCCCGACGGCGATCTCAGCCTCGCGGACGGTGCCATCGCACCGTGGTCGATGGGCCAGACGTCGGAGTACTTCGGCCGCCTGCTGTCCGGGCTCGCCGACGCCATGGGGTTCGATCTGAACGCGCCGTGGAACAAGTTGCCCGCCAAGGTCAAGCGTGCCGTCCTCGAGGGCAGCGACCACCAGGTGCACGTGAAGTACAAGAACCGCTACGGCCGCACGCGGTCGTACTACGCCGAGTTCGAGGGTGTGATGCCGTTCCTGCACCGTCGGTTGGAGCAGACCGAGTCCGAGCAGATGAAGGAACGCTACGACGGCTACATGCGCGACGTGCCGTGTCCCACCTGCAACGGTGCCAGGCTGCGGCCCGAAATCCTGTCGGTGACGATCTCCGCGGGCGACTTCGGGCCGAAGTCGATCGCCGAGGTGTGCGAGTTGTCGATCGCCGACACCGCAGATTTCCTGAACAGCCTCACCCTGGGTCGCCGCGAGGAGGCAATCGCAGGTCAGGTTCTCAAGGAGGTGCAAGCTCGTCTCGGTTTCCTGCTGGACGTCGGTCTGGAGTATCTGTCACTGGCCAGGACCGCCGGCTCGCTGTCCGGTGGCGAGGCCCAGCGCATTCGACTCGCCACCCAGATCGGATCGGGACTCGTCGGCGTTCTCTACGTCCTCGACGAGCCGTCGATCGGGCTGCATCAGCGTGACAACCGCCGGCTCATCGACACGCTGACCCGGCTGCGTGACCTCGGGAACACGTTGATCGTCGTCGAGCACGACGAGGACACCATCCGCACCTCGGATTGGATAGTCGACATCGGTCCGTTGGCGGGTGAGCACGGCGGACGCGTCGTGCACAGCGGTTCGTACGAGGACCTGCTGACCAACGACGAATCGCTGACCGGTGCGTACCTGTCCGGGCGGATGGAGATTCCGCTGCCCGACACCCGCCGGGTCGTGGACAAGAAGCGTCAGGTCACCGTGGTCGGAGCCCGCGAACACAACCTCCGCGGCATAGACGTCAGCTTTCCGCTCGGCGTACTGACCTCGGTCACAGGGGTGTCGGGTTCGGGCAAGTCCACCCTCGTCAACGACATCCTCGCGACGGTAATGGCGAACAAGCTCAACGGTGCCCGTCAGGTTCCAGGGAGGCACACGCGCATCAACGGCCTCGATCAGCTCGACAAGCTCGTGCGGGTGGATCAGTCGCCGATCGGACGCACGCCACGCTCGAACGCCGCAACGTACACCGGGGTGTTCGACAAGATCCGCACGCTGTTCGCGGCGACCACCGAGGCCAAGGTGCGCGGCTACCAGCCCGGCCGATTCTCGTTCAACGTCAAGGGCGGCCGGTGCGAGGCGTGCTCGGGAGACGGCACACTCAAGATCGAGATGAACTTCCTGCCGGACGTCTACGTTCCGTGCGAGGTCTGTGAGGGTGCGCGGTACAACCGCGAGACACTCGAGGTGCATTACAAGGGCAAGACCATCGCCGAGGTCCTGGACATGCCGATCGAGGAGGCTGCCGACTTCTTCGAGGCGATCACTTCGATTCACCGCTACCTCAAGACGCTCGTCGAGGTCGGTCTCGGGTACGTCCGCCTCGGCCAACCGGCAACGACGCTGTCCGGCGGCGAAGCTCAACGCGTCAAACTGGCCGCGGAACTGCAGAAGCGCTCGACCGGCCGCACGGTCTACATTCTCGACGAACCGACCACCGGCCTGCACTTCGAGGACATCCGCAAGCTGCTCGGCGTCGTGAACGGCCTGGTGGACAAGGGCAACACGGTGATCGTGATCGAGCACAATCTGGACGTCATCAAGGTCTCGGACTGGGTCATCGACATGGGCCCCGAAGGTGGTTCCGGAGGCGGAATGGTTGTGGCGCAAGGTGATCCGGAGGCCGTGGCGGCGGTTTCCGAGAGCTACACCGGCAAATTCCTACAGGAGGCGCTCACCCGCGAGTCGGTGGTCGCTCCTCCGGTGAAGGCGGCTCCGAAGAAGCGCAGGCCTCGCAAGGTCGCCGCCGTCCGATGAGCGGCGAAGCCCGATAGAGGCAGCCGCCGGATTCACACCCCGGCAACGACGAAGCCGCATCCGGTACTCACCGGATGCGGCTTCGTGCTTCTGTCGACTTCGCAGGCGTTCTGCTCAGTGCACCGGGCCGGTGTACTTCTCGCCCGGGCCCTTTCCCGGCTCGTCCGGGTGGGCCGAAGCTTCCCGGAATGCGCGCTGCAGTGCCTGCAATCCGTCGCGAATGGGCCCGGCATGGGGGCCGAGGTATTCCACCGATGCGGTGACCAGGCCGGCCAGTGCGGTGATGACGCGTCGTGCCTCGTCGAGGTCCAGGTAGGGGCTCTCCGCAGGATCCGGCTCGGAGAGTCCCAGCTTCTCGGCCGCAGAACTCATGAGCATCACCGCAGCGCGGCTGATCACCTCCACAGCGGGAACCTCGGCGAGTTCACGGACTTCGGGCTCGGCACCCATTGGATCGGCACCTGCGGCATCGTCGGGATTGAGGGAGCTGGTCATGCCTACGAGAATCCCACGCCTCCCGCTGGGGAGAGCATCGGGTATCCGCAGAGAAGGGGCCGACACCGCTCGATTGTTCGATTCGGGAATCTGCTGGTAGTGTGACTCGACGACCGTCTTCGGCGTGCGCTCCTCGATGGAGTTCACCGCACGGAGGCAGCAAGTGGAGCCCGACTCCCACCGGCACGTAGCCTTCAACAAGTTACTTCCGGTCCGGTCGCACGACGGAGATCCTCACAGGTTTCCTGCGTGCTTCCTCCCAGTGAGGAGACTGTACGACGACAGTTGTCGTGCTG
This sequence comes from Rhodococcus sp. 06-418-5, assembly GCF_002258285.1. Lineage (NCBI taxonomy): Bacteria > Bacillati > Actinomycetota > Actinomycetes > Mycobacteriales > Nocardiaceae > Rhodococcus > Rhodococcus sp. 06-418-5. Next base: position 23,142 of record NZ_NOYE01000024.1, on the reverse strand, counting down.
GTCGACCGGTCGACATCGGGCCCTGCTATCGGATCACACCGAGAGCAGGGTTTTTTCGTTGCAGTGGAATGCATCGCTGCAGGGAATGTCGAGGATCGACGGCGACGGGCTGTGCCAGTGGCAGGCGGTCGGGTTACACACCACACCGCACTACCTAGGAGGCCCCATCAGCACTGAGACCCGCATCAACGATCGCATCCGAGTTCCCGAGGTCCGGCTTGTCGGACCGGGCGGTGAACAGGTGGGGATCGTGCGTGTTGAAGATGCACTCCGCTTGGCTCTCGAAGCCGACCTCGATCTTGTAGAAGTAGCTCCCGACGCACGTCCGCCGGTCTGCAAGATCATGGACTACGGGAAGTTCAAGTACGAGGCTGCGCAGAAGGCGCGCGAATCGCGCAAGAACCAGACGCTCACCGTCATCAAGGAGCAGAAGCTCCGTCCCAAGATCGACGCGCACGACTACGAGACGAAGAAGCGCAACGTCGTTCGCTTCCTCGAAGCCGGCTCGAAGGTCAAGGTCACCATCATGTTCCGTGGCCGCGAGCAGTCGCGTCCCGAACTCGGCTTCCGGCTGCTGCAGCGCCTGGGCGCGGACGTCGCGGAGCTCGGCTTCGTGGAGACCTCGGCCAAGCAGGACGGCCGCAACATGACGATGGTGCTGGCACCGCACAAGGGTGCCAAGACTCGCGTCAAGGCACAGGAGAGCGCAGCGGCTCCGCCCGCCCAGCGCGCACCGGCCCCCGCGCCGGAACAGCCCGCCGACGCAGCCCCGGCTGCCGAGGCACCGGCCGCAGCAGCTCCGGCTACTCCGGCGCAGACCAACTGAGCCTCGCGCTCTACCAGTAAGACAGCCCTACATCTGCTTCGGTGCACAGCTTTTCCGTGGCGATGTACGGCTGTGCCATGCAACACCGAAGAGCTATCAGAAGAAGAAGAGGATTTCATGCCCAAGCAGAAGACCCACAGTGGTGCCAAGAAGCGATTCAAGGTGTCCGGCAGCGGCAAGATCCTGCGCCAGAAGGCCGGCCGTCGCCACCTGCTCGAGCACAAGCCCACCAAGGTGACTCGTCGCCTCGATGGTGTTGCCGTCGTCAAGAAGCCCGACGTACCGCGGATCAAGCGCCTGCTCGGCATCTGATCTGGACCGGCCGCCGACCGATAGCGGTCGGCTTCATCCCATTACCATTCGGGGTTTCACAAGCCCCCAGATCGACAGGATTTACCAGTGGCACGCGTAAAAAGGGCCGTCAACGCCCAGAAGAAGCGCCGTTCGATTCTCGAAGCGTCCAAGGGCTACCGCGGACAGCGCTCACGTCTGTACACCAAGGCCAAGGAGCAGCAGCTCCACTCGCTGACCTACGCCTACCGGGACCGCCGCGCGCGCAAGGGTGACTTCCGCAAGCTGTGGATCACGCGTATCAACGCTGCAGCTCGGGCCAACGACATCACGTACAACCGCTTCGTCCAGGGCCTCAAGGCCGCGGGCGTCGAGGTCGATCGCAAGATCCTCGCCGAGCTCGCCGTGTCGGATGCTGCGGCGTTCGCAAGCCTGGTCGCCATCGCCAAGGCTGCACTGCCTGCCGATGTCAACGCTCCGGCCGGAGAAGCAGCCTGAGCGAGTCGACGTACGACGACTCACTACCGAAACGGCCCGTGGATTCGCTGACCGAGCGAACTCCGCGGGTCGTTTCGGCCGTCAAGCTCGCTCGAGCCGCGGAACGCAAGAAGACCGGGCTGTTTCTCGCCGAAGGCTTCAATGCGGTGTCCGAGGCGGCGCAGTCCCGGTTGATTCGTGAGCTCTTCTACACCGCCGATGCCCGCGAGCGCCACAACGACCTCATCGCGTCCGTCGAGGCCGGTGGCGCACGAGTTCATCCGATCACCGACCGTGCTGCAAAGGCGCTGTCCGACACCGTCACCCCGCAGGGCCTGATCGCGGTCACCGAGTTGGTCGACGTCCCGATCGACCGCGCGTTGGCCGGAACACCGCGGCTGGTGGCCGTACCGGTGGAGATGGCCGAGCCGGGCAATGCCGGGACGGTCATTCGCGTCGCCGACGCAGCCGGAGCGGATTCGGTCGTTCTGTTGGGCGACTCGGTGGACCCCCACAACGGCAAATGCGTCCGCGCATCGGCCGGCAGCGTGTTCCATCTCCCCATCGCTCGGGAGCGGTCGATCGAGTCCGGAATCGATGCGTTGCGCGGAGCGGGTCTGACCATCGTCGCCACGGCCGCCGACGGCGAAGTGGACTTGGACGACGCCGATGAGCTCCTCGTGCAACCGACCGCGTGGTTGTTCGGCAACGAGGCGCACGGGCTGCCCGAGTTCGTGACGCGCAATGCCGATCACCGCATTCGAATCCCGATCCACGGCCGTGCCGAGAGCCTCAACCTGGCCACCGCCGCGGCGATCTGCCTGTACGCGAGTGCCCGAGTGCAGCGACGCTCCGAAACTTCGTGAGCGCGTCTCGCCTAGGATCGATACCTGTCTGCTCCGCGCAGGAGTGAAGCCTGCGCAACGACCCTTCGTGGCAGACACCGACTATTACTCGAGGAGTGCAGCTGTCGTGGCGAAGAAAGATGTCGGAACCGAGCCGGTGGATCCGAGCGTTCTCGAGGAGTCCGCGCTCGGATCCGCAGTGGACTCGGCCGAGCAGGCGTTCGCCGACGCGTCGGACCTCGATGCTCTGACCAAGGTCAAGATCGACCATGTGGGCGGCAAGGCACCGTTGGCACTGGCACAGCGCGCACTCGGGGCGATCCCGGGGGACCAGAAGGCGGACGCGGGCAAACGCGTCAAGGCAGCGCGTGACCGAGTGCAGAAGGCCTTCGACGAGCGCCGCGCCGTGCTGTCGGCCGAGCGTGATGCCGCCATCCTGGTCGCGGAAACCATCGACGTCACCCTGCCGACCGACCGAGCTCCCGTCGGTGCCAGGCACCCCATCACGATCATTTCCGAACAGGTAGCCGACGTCTTCGTCGCTATGGGCTGGGAAGTCGAAGAAGGACCCGAGGTCGAGACCGAGCACTTCAATTTCGATGCGCTCAACTTCCTGCCCGACCACCCGGCACGCACGATGCAGGACACGTTTCACATCGCACCGGAAGGTTCGCGGCAGGTACTGCGCACCCATACCTCACCGGTGCAGGTCCGGTCGATGCTCTCGCGCGAGGTTCCGATCTACGTCGTGTGCCCGGGACGGACGTTTCGCACGGATGAACTCGATACGACGCACACTCCGGTCTTCCACCAGGTCGAGGGTCTTGCCATCGACAAGGGCCTGACCATGGCGCACCTGCGCGGCACACTCGATGCGTTCGCCAAGGCGTTGTTCGGCAACGACACCCGTACTCGCATGCGACCCAACTACTTCCCGTTCACCGAGCCGTCCGCCGAGGTCGACGTGTGGTTCCCGAAGAAGAAGGGCGGGGCCGGTTGGGTCGAGTGGGGTGGCTGCGGAATGGTCAACCCGAAGGTGTTGCAGGCCAGCGGCATCGACCCCGAGGTCTACACCGGATTCGCGTTCGGAATGGGTCTCGAGCGGACGCTGCAGTTCCGCAACGACATCCCGGACATGCGTGACATCGTCGAGGGCGACATCAGGTTCACGTTGCCCTTCGGTGTTCAGGCCTGACGGAAGTTTCCCACCCGCCCCACTTCTTCACGGATACAAGAAAGAGCTGAGCACACGTGCGAGTCCCACAATCCTGGCTGACCGAGGTCCTGCACGCGGGGACTCCCGACTGGGCCGTCTCGCCCGAGGAGCTCGATGCCGGTTTCGTGCGGGTCGGGTTCGAGGTCGAGGAACTCGACTCGCTGGACAACGTGACCGGCCCATTGGTGGTGGGTCGGGTGAGTTCGATCGAGGAGCTGACCGAGTTCAAGAAGCCGATTCGCTTCTGCCTGGTGGACGTCGGCGGTGCCGAGCCGCAGGAAATCGTGTGCGGTGCCAGGAACTTCGCCGAGGGTGACCTGATCGTGGCGGCTCTGCCGGGCAGCGTTCTGCCCGGGGGATTCGCCATCGCGTCGCGCAAGACCTACGGCCGCAACTCCAACGGCATGATCTGCTCGACGCTCGAACTGGGGTTGGGTAAGGATCACTCCGGAATCCTGGTGCTGCCCGAGGGCACGGCCGCTCCTGGCGACGACGCCAAAGCTGTTCTCGGCCTGCAGGACTCGGTCATCGAGCTCAACGTGACCCCCGATCGCGGGTACGCCTTCTCGGTCCGTGGCCTCGCCCGTGAGCTGGCCTGCAGTTTCGATCTCCCCTTCGTGGATCCGGCGCGGACGGTTCCCACCGAGGTCACCGGTGACGCGTGGCCGGTCACCGTCGAACCGAACTCGGGCGCATCGCGATTCGCGCTGCGCAAGATCGTCGGCATCGATCCGACCGCGACCACGCCTTGGTGGATGCAGCGTCGACTTCTGCTGGCCGGTGTGCGCCCGATCTCGGCTGCCGTCGATGTCACCAACTACGTGCTGCACGAGCTCGGGCAGCCGCTGCACGCGTTCGATGCGTCCAAGCTCGACGGCGACCTCGTCGTCCGCCGCGCGAATGCGGGGGAGAAGCTGACCACCCTGGACGGCGTCGAGCGGGCTCTCGATCCCGAGGATGTCGTCATCGCCGACGGATCGGGAGCGATCTCGTTGGCGGGCGTCATGGGCGGCGCGTCCACCGAAGTCGACGATTCGACCACCGAGGTCGTGCTCGAAGCGGCGTCGTTCGATCCGCTCGCGGTGTTCCGCACCGGTCGTCGTCACAAACTCTCCAGCGAGGCCAGCAAGCGTTTCGAGCGGACCGTGGATTCGGCACTGCCGGTGGCGGCGCTCGATCGGGCCGCGCAGTTGCTGGTCGAGATCGCCGGTGGCCGGATCGAGCCCGTGTTGACCGATATCGGCGAGGCCGCCCAGTACCCCACGATCACGATGGACTTCGACCTCCCTGATCGAATCGCCGGAGTGCAGTACCCGAACGGCACCGCTGCCCGTCGGTTGACGCAGATCGGGTGCGGGGTCGAGGTGTCGGTCGACGACGGCGGACACGGCCAGCTCATCGTCACCCCGCCGTCCTGGCGACCGGATCTGGTGCAGCGCGCCGACCTGGTGGAAGAGGTGTTGCGCCTCGAAGGGCTCGAACAGATCCCGTCGGTACTGCCGTCGGCCCCGGGCGGTCGTGGCCTCACCGCCGAACAGAAGCGCAGGCGAGCCGTCGGCAAGGCACTCGCGTTCTCCGGGTACGTCGAGGTGCTGCCTCCGGTGTTCTTGCCCAAGGGTGTGTTCGACACGTGGGGACTCGATGCAGACGATCCGCGGCGCGCGACCACCTCGGTGCTCAATCCGCTCGAGGCCGATCGTCCCGAGCTCGCGACCACAGTGCTTCCGGGTTTGCTCGAGATGCTGAGCAGGAACATCGCCCGCGGCCAGCGAGACGTCTCGCTGTTCGGCATTGCTCAGGTGGTGCTTCGACACGATGCCACCGCTGCGGTGGACGCGTTGCCGGTCGATCGTCGTCCGACCGACGACCAGATCGCCATGCTTCGCGGTTCGTTGCCGGCGCAGCCGGTGCATGTGGGCATGGTGCTCACCGGGCAGCGTGAATTGTCGGGTCCCTGGGGTCCCGGTCGCGCGGCCGAGGCCGCCGATGCCTTCGCAGCGGTGCGTACCGTTGCCGAGGCGTCCGGGGTGCACGTCGATCTTCGTGCAGCACAGCATCTTCCGTGGCATCCGGGTCGGTGCGCGGAGGTCTTGCTCGACGGCGAGGTCGTCGGGTACGCGGGCGAGTTGCATCCGGCGGTGCTGGAGCGGGCGGGCTTGCCGCCGCGCACGTGTGCCGCCGAGTTGAGTCTGAGCGCTCTTCCCGTCGTCGAATCGCTCCCTGCCCCCGAGGTGTCGCCGTATCCGGCGGTGTTGCAGGACGTGGCCGTGGTGGTCGACGCGTCCGTACCTGCGGCGTCGGTGCAAGCTGCACTCACGATCGGCGGTGGCGACCTGCTCGAGTCGATTCGTTTGTTCGACGTCTACGAGGGCGAACAGGTCGGTGAGGGTCGTAAGTCCCTGGCGTTCGCGTTGCGATTCCGCGGAGCCGACGGCACCTTGACCGAGGATCAGGCGACGGCTGCCCGCGATGCGGCGGTCGAAGCGGCATCGAAGGCCGTCGGAGCTCAGTTGCGCAGTTGACTCAGCGCAGTTGCGCAGTTGACTCAGCGCAGTTGCGCAGCGGACTCGGCGCCGCTGCGCAGTTGGATCCGTGCACGCCCGGGCTCGGGTGTCCGTAGCGTGGAGTCACGAGTGGCCACAGGTGACGGGAGCAGCGCATGAGTGAATTCGGGACAGACGGTACGGCGACGGATATGCAGGTGATCGAGCAGATCCTCGCTGCAGTGTCGGGTCGTCCGCGGTTGGCCCCGGTGGCGGCTGCCGCGGCGGCTCTGGCGGCCGAGCTGGGTACTGCAGATCCGGAGCCGGTCACCCCCGATCGTGGAGCCCCACCCGGAACGGTTCCCGATGTCGACGTCCCGCAGGTGACCAAGCCGCGGATCGACCAGCCGCTCGGTGATCCACCGCCGGGGGCTCCGCTCGGTGGCACGGTACCGGGAATCATCGACGCGGAATTGGTCGAGGACCTGCCCGGCGGTACCGGATACGGTTCCGGTGCGGTGAGCGCACCGATCGGTGACTTCACCGATTCGGGGGTGCCGACGTGGGACGGTGTGCGAGACAGGGTCGAACAGCGCGCGGGCACAGCCGTCGGCGCAGAGGAGTTGGACCGTGAGTCGAGGGCGGGCCGTGACCTCGACGAGCAGTGGAACGAACGGCAGGAAGCGGGCCGCAGGAAGCTCGACGAGATCCGCAAGTCCATGGGTGGACGCTGACACAGCGGACCCGTTCATGAATGAGCTTGCATGATGCTGCATAATAAACCGTATGATTACTTCGGAGGCGACGCCGCGGCGCGTCGCGGTCGCGGGTGCCAGCGGATACGCCGGCGGTGAGATTCTCAGGCTGCTGCTCGGGCACCCGGGAGTGCGCGACGGTTCGTTGATCATCGGCTCTCTGACTGCGGGCGGCAATGCAGGCGCGACGCTGGGTGAATTCCATCCCCACCTGTTGCCACTGGCAGATCGCGTTCTCGGTCCCACCACTGTCGACGAACTCGCAGGGCACGATGTCGTGTTCCTCGGCCTCCCACACGGTAAGTCCGCCGAGCTCGCACTGCAGCTGCCCGATTCCGTGCTGATCATCGATTGCGGTGCCGACTTTCGTCTCACCGACGGTGCGGCCTGGGAGAAGTACTACAAGAGTCCTCACGCGGGCAGTTGGCCGTACGGCCTGCCGGAGCTGCCGGGTGGCCGCGAGCGGCTCGTCGGTGCCACCCGCATCGCCGTTCCCGGGTGCTACCCGACGGTGTCGTCTCTCGCGCTCGCACCCGCGGTCGCCGCAGGCATCATCGAGCCTCGCGTCAATATCGTCGCCGTGAGCGGTACCTCGGGTGCCGGTCGCGCTCCCAAGGCCGATCTTCTGGGTTCGGAGGTGATGGGTTCGGTTCGGGCGTACGCGGTTGCGGGCGCGCATCGCCACACTCCCGAGATCGTGCAGAACCTCTCGGCCGTCGCCGGTAGCGCTGTCGCGGTGTCCTTCACGCCGGTTCTCGCCCCGATGCCGCGCGGGATCCTCGCCACCTGTACCGCGGTCACCACCGCCACGCAGGCACAGGCCGTCGAGGTGTACGAAAAGGCATACGCCGCAGAGCCGTTCGTGCACGTGCTTCCGGCCGGCCGGCTTCCGCAGACCGGTTCGGTCATCGGATCGAATGCCGTGCAGATGAGCGTGTCGGTCGATGCAGACGCCGGCTTGCTCGTCGTGATCGCGGCCATCGACAATCTGGCCAAGGGCACGGCGGGAGCAGCAGTCCAATCCATGAATCTCGCACTGGGAATCACCGAGACCGAGGGTCTCTCTACCGTAGGAGTAGCACCATGAGCAGCGTCGGGAGCCAGGCGGAGGCCGTCGGCACGGTTGCGGGCAAGCTCGTGCGCACACAGGGTGTCACCGCTCCCGCGGGTTTCCGTGCCGCCGGTATTCCGGCCGGTATCAAGGCAAGTGGTAAGTCCGATCTGGCCCTGGTGTTCAACGAGGGTCCCGACTTCGCGGCAGCGGGTGTGTTCACCCGCAACAAGGTCAAGGCAGCGCCGGTGTTGTGGTCTCGGCAGGTGCTGTCCACCGGTCGACTGCGTGCGGTGATCCTCAACTCCGGTGGTGCCAACGCCTGCACGGGTGCGCCCGGGTTCCAGGACGCGCACCGCACGGCCGAGGAAGTGGCGTCGGCACTGAGCAATTGGGGTTCCGAGACCGGCGCTGTCGAGGTTGCCGTCTGCTCGACGGGGCTCATCGGTGACCGGCTCCCGATGGACAAGCTGCTGCCCGGCGTGACCGAGGTCGTGCACGAACTCGCAGGCGGCATTTCCGGTGGTACCGATGCGGCGTACGCGATCATGACCACCGACACCGTGCCCAAGCAGGCGGCTGTTCATCATGCCGACAAATGGAACGTCGGCGGCATGGCCAAGGGGGCAGGCATGCTGGCGCCGTCGTTGGCCACGATGCTCAGTGTCATCACCACCGATGCCGTTGCCACCGCAGACCAGCTCGACAAGGCACTGCGCGCGGCGACCCGATTGTCCTACGACCGGCTCGACGTCGACGGCGCATCGTCGACCAACGACACGGTGCTGTTGCTCTCCTCCGGGGCCAGCGGAGTGGCACCGTCACAGGAAGAACTCGACGCCGCGGTCCTGGCGGTGTGCGACGACCTGGCCGACCAGATGATGGCCGACGCCGAGGGCGTGACCAAGCGAGTGCGGATCACCGTGTCGGGCGCGGTGTCCGAGGACGAAGCCCTGATCGGTGCACGCACGGTCGCCAGGGACTCTCTGACCAAGACGGCACTGTTCGGTTCCGATCCCAACTGGGGCCGCGTTCTCGCGGCAATCGGCATCGCCCCTATCGAGCTCGACCCGGATCGAATTGCCGTGTCCTTCAACGGCAGTCCGGTGTGCATCGACGGCGTGGGAGCGCCGGGCGCTCGCGAGGTCGACCTGTCCGGTGTCGACATCGAGGTGACCATCGATCTGGGTCTGGGCGCGGGGTCGGCCACCATCCGAACGACCGACCTCTCGCACGCGTACGTCGAAGAGAACTCGGCGTACTCGTCATGACATCCGCCGCACTGGATTTGACGGCCGCGCAGAAGGCGTTCACCCTCGCCGAGGCACTGCCGTGGCTGCAGCGATTCTCGGGCAAGATCGTCGTGGTGAAATACGGCGGAAACGCCATGATCGACGACGATCTGAAGCGGGCGTTCGCGGCCGACATGGTGTTTCTGCGCACCGTCGGAATTCATCCGGTCGTCGTGCACGGCGGAGGGCCGCAGATCTCGGCCATGCTGACCAGACTCGGCCTGGCAGGTGAATTCCGCGGCGGATTCCGCGTCACCACGCCCGAGGTCATGGACGTTGCGCGGATGGTGCTGTTCGGACAGGTCGGGCGCGAGCTGGTCGGCCTGATCAACGGTCACGGTCCGTATGCCGTGGGGATCTCCGGTGAGGATGCGCACCTGTTCACCGCAACGCGTCGGACCGTGCTGGTCGACGGCATCGACACCGACATCGGCCTCGTCGGCGACGTCACGTCGGTGAACCCCGCTGCGGTGTTCGATCTCATTGCAGCAGGACGCATTCCGGTGGTGTCCACCATCGCTCCCGACCGCGACGGCGTCGTGCACAACATCAACGCCGACACTGCGGCCGCGGCGCTGGCCAGTGCCATCGGTGCCGAGAAGATGGTGGTGCTCACCGATGTCGAAGGCCTGTACACCGATTGGCCCGATCGCAGCTCGTTGACCTCCGAGATCGACGCGTCCGCGCTCGAGGCGTTGCTGCCCTCGCTCGACGCCGGGATGGTGCCGAAGATGGAAGCGTGTCTGCGTGCGGTTCGAGCGGGTGTGCCGTCGGCGCATGTCATCGACGGTCGCGTCGAACATTCCGTGCTGGTGGAGCTGTTCACCGGTGAGGGGATCGGCACCATGGTCACCCCCGATCATTCTTCTACGTCAGGAGTCACGCCATGACCGGCACCGAGTCCACCCTCGATCTGCAACAGCGGTGGTCGAATTCGTTGATGGACAATTACGGTGCTCCGCGCGTGGCGCTCGTGCGCGGCGAAGGTGCGGTGGTGACGGACGCCGACGGAAAGCAGTATCTGGACCTGCTCGCTGGTATCGCCGTGAACATCCTCGGACATGGCCATCCGGCGGTGATCGAGGCGGTCACCACTCAGCTGTCCACTCTCGGGCACACCTCGAATCTCTATGCGACAGAACCAGGTATTGCGCTGGCCGAGCAATTGCTCGCGCACCTCGGTGCCGGGACCACCGGCCGGGTGTTCCTGTGCAACTCCGGAACCGAGGCCAACGAGGCGGCCTTCAAGATTGCTCGCCTCACCGGCCGCCCCAACATCGTGGCCGCCGAGAAGTCCTTTCACGGACGGACGATGGGTGCTCTCGCACTGACCGGTCAGCCGGACAAGCGGATCCCGTTCGAGCCGATGCCTGCAGGCGTGCACCATGTTCCGTACGGCGATGTCGCCGCGCTGGAAGCCGCCGTCGATTCCGACACCGCCGCAGTGTTTCTCGAACCGATCATGGGCGAGGGCGGGGTGGTGGTTCCGCCCGAGGGATACCTCCTCGCTGCGCGTGAGATCACCGCGAAGCACGGGGCACTGCTGGTCCTCGACGAGGTGCAGACCGGTATCGGCCGAACGGGATGGTTCTACGCTCACCAGTCGGTCGGCATCGTGCCCGACGTGATCACGCTCGCCAAGGGCCTGGGCGGTGGCCTGCCCATCGGTGCATGCATCGGCATCGGAGCGGCGGGGGAGTTGCTGCATCCGGGCAAGCACGGCACCACGTTCGGTGGTAACCCCGTATGCGCTGCGGCGGCTCTGGCCGTCCTGCGCACCGTTGCCGACGAGGATCTGATCTCGCACGCGGACAGCATCGGCAAGACGATCGCGCACTCCATCGAGAGTCTCGATCACCCTCTGGTGAGCCATGTTCGGGGTTCGGGACTACTCCTCGGCGTGGTCCTCACCGCCGCCGTCGCACCGGCGGCCGAAGCGGCCGCGCGCGAGGCGGGCTTCCTCCTCAATGCGGCACAGCCCGACGTGCTCCGGCTCGCACCACCGTTGATCATCACCGAAGAGCAAGCCGCGTCGTTCGTGACGGCGTTACCGGCCATTCTCGACGCAGCACAGGAGGCTCATCAGCCATGACCGTTCAGCACTTCCTCCGGGACGACGACATCACGCCGCAGCAGCAGGGTGAAATCCTCGCTCTGGCAGCAGAGCTCAAGCGTGCACCGTTCTCGAAGCGTCCTCTCGAAGGCCCCAAGGGGATCGGTGTCATCTTCGAGAAGAACTCGACGCGTACTCGCTTCTCGTTCGAGATGGGCATCGCTCAGTTGGGTGGCCATGCGGTCGTCGTGACAGGTCGCGACACACAGCTCGGTCGTGAGGAGACTCTGCAGGACACCGGCCGAGTTCTCTCGCGCTACGTCGAGGCGGTCGTGTGGCGCACGTTCGGACAGAAGCGGCTCGAGCAGATGGCCACCGGCGCAACCATTCCGATCGTCAACGCCCTCTCCAACGAGTTCCACCCCTGCCAGGTTCTGGCGGATCTGCAGACCCTGATCGAGCACAAGGGAAATCTGCAGGGCCGCACCTTGGCCTACTTCGGTGACGGTGCCAACAACATGGCGCACTCGCTGCTGATCGGCGGTGTCACGGCCGGGCTGAACGTGCGGATTGCCGCGCCAAAGGATTTCGCGCCGCTCGGCTACGTACTCGACGCGGCGCAGGCTCGCGCCGAGGAAACCGGGGCCACCATCACCATCACCGAGGATCCGGTCGAGGCAGCCACCGGTGCCGACGCGCTCGTCACCGACACCTGGACGTCGATGGGCCAGGAGAACGACGGTCTCGATCGCGTCGCCCCGTTCCGGCCCTATCGAATCGACTCCGATCTGCTCTCTAAGGCCCAGTCGGATGCCGTTGTGCTGCACTGCCTGCCCGCACATCGCGGCGAGGAGATCACCGACGAGGTGCTCGACGGTCCGCAGAGCGTCGTCTGGGACGAGGCCGAGAATCGCCTGCACGCGCAGAAGGCTCTGCTGGTGTGGCTTCTCGAACAGGCCAGTCGACCATGAGCGAGGACGTCACTGCGGTGCCGTTGACGGCGTCGACCCGCGCGGGCAGGCAGGCGCGGATCATCGCGTTGCTGGCCACGCATCAGGTACGTAGTCAACCGCAGCTGGCGTCGTTGCTCGCCGCCGAGGGAATCGACACCACTCAGGCGACGCTTTCGCGGGACCTGGAGGAACTGGGTGCGGTGAAGCTGCGCGCACCCGACGGTGGAGTGGGGGTGTACGTCGTGCCCGAGGACGGCAGCCCGGTTCGCGGAGTGTCCGGAGGCACCGATCGGCTCCTGAAGTTGCTGGGTGAGTTGTTGGTGTCCACCGATCACAGCGGAAACCAGGCCGTGCTCCGAACACCACCCGGCGCGGCGCACTACCTGGCCAGCGCTCTCGATCGCGCTGCGATGCCCGAGATCGTCGGGACCATCGCAGGAGACGACACGATTCTGTTGATAGCCCGCGAGCCACATACCGGTGGCGAGGTCGCGGACAAGATCGAAAAGCTTGCTCGACGCGGTAACTGAGATCCGGTTACCCATCATGCGCAACAAGAACAACGAAGGAGCTTGAACACCATGGCCGAACGCGTCATCCTCGCCTATTCCGGCGGACTCGACACCTCCGTCGCCATCAGCTGGATCGGGAGGGAGACCGGCAAGGAGGTCGTTGCCGTCGCCATCGATCTGGGGCAGGGCGGCGAGGACATGGACGTCGTGCGTCAGCGCGCACTCGATTGCGGCGCAGTCGAATCCGTCGTCGTCGATGCCAGGGACGAGTTCGCCGACGAGTACTGCCTGCCGACGATCCAGTCCAACGCGCTGTACATGGATCGGTACCCGCTCGTGTCGGCCATCAGCCGTCCGTTGATCGTCAAGCACCTCGTCGAGAACGCGCGGGCGCACGGCGGAACCGTTGTCGCACACGGGTGCACGGGCAAGGGCAACGACCAGGTTCGGTTCGAGGTCGGCTTCAACACCCTCGCCCCCGAGCTCGAGGTGTTGGCACCGGTTCGCGACTACGCGTGGACGCGCGAGAAGGCGATCAAGTTCGCCGAAGAGAACGACATCCCGATCAACGTGACCACCAAGTCGCCGTTCTCGATCGACCAGAACGTCTGGGGACGCGCGGTGGAGACCGGTTTCCTCGAGGACCTGTGGAACGCGCCGACCAAGGACGTCTACGACTACACCGAGGATCCGACGGTCAACTTCCAGGCTCCCGACGAGCTCATCGTCTCGTTCGACAAGGGTCGCCCCGTCGCGATCGACGGCCGTCCGGTCTCGGTACTCGAAGCGATCCAGGAGCTCAACACTCGTGCCGGACCGCAGGGTGTCGGCCGCTTGGACGTCGTCGAGGATCGGCTCGTCGGCATAAAGAGTCGCGAGATCTACGAGGCACCCGGTGCCATGGTGCTCATCCGGGCCCACGAGGAGCTCGAGCACGTGACCCTCGAGCGCGAGCTCGGTCGCTACAAGCGCCACACCGACCAGAAGTGGGCCGAGCTGGTGTACGACGGCCTGTGGTACTCCCCGCTCAAGGGCGCTCTCGACACGTTCGTGCAGCACACGCAGGAGCACGTTTCCGGCGACATCCGCCTGGTCCTCCACGCGGGCGGGATCATCGTCAACGGACGCCGCAGTGGTGAGTCGTTGTACGACTTCAACCTCGCCACCTACGACGAGGGCGACACGTTCGACCAGTCCGCGGCCAAGGGATTCGTTCAGCTGCACGGACTCTCGTCGAAGATCGCCGCGAAGCGGGACCTGGGCCTGTGACGAATTCGGAGATCTCACACGGAACCAACGAGGGTTCGCTCTGGGGTGGCAGATTCGCATCCGGACCGGCCGCCGCCATGGCGGCGTTGAGCAAGTCGACGCACTTCGACTGGGTACTCGCGCCGTACGACATCCGCGCATCCATGGCGCACGCCCGGGTGCTGAACGGTGCCGGACTGCTCACCCCGCAGGACCTCAAGACCATGCTCGACGGTTTGCAGCGTCTCGCCGACGACGTCGCCTCCGGTGCGTTCGTGGCAGCCGATTCCGACGAGGACGTGCACGGCGCTCTCGAACGCGGTCTGATCGATCGTGTCGGACCCGAGGTCGGGGGCCGGCTGCGCGCGGGCCGGTCGCGTAACGACCAGGTCGCCACGCTGTTCCGGATGTGGCTGCGCGACGCCGTCCGTCGGGTGTCGGTCGGCGTTCTCGATGTGGTCGACGCGTTGGCCACCCAGGCAGCGGCGCATCCGACGGCCGTCATGCCGGGCAAGACGCATTCGCAGGCCGCGCAGCCGGTGTTGCTGGCGCATCATCTGCTCGCGCACACCCATCCGTTGCTGCGCGACGTGCAGCGCTTCGCGGACTTCGACACGCGAGCAGCGGTGTCGCCGTACGGTTCCGGGGCTCTCGCCGGTTCGTCACTGGGTCTGAGTCCGGAGAAGATCGCAGCCGAGCTCGGATTCGACTCATCCGCTGAGAACTCGATCGACGCCACGTCCTCGCGCGACTTCGCGGCCGAGGCTGCGTTCGTGTTGGCGATGACGGCGGTCGATCTGTCTCGGTTCGCCGAGGAGGTCATATCGTGGAGCACGCCCGAGTACGGCTACGTCACATTGGCCGACGCATGGTCCACGGGCAGTTCGATCATGCCGCAGAAGAAGAATCCGGATGTCGCGGAGCTGACCCGCGGAAAGACCGGTCGACTGATCGGAAACCTTACTGGTCTACTGGCCACGCTCAAGGCGCAACCGTTGGCCTACAACCGTGATCTCCAGGAGGACAAGGAGCCGGTGTTCGACTCGGTGGCGCAGCTCGAGCTGTTGCTGCCTGCACTCACGGGATTGACGGCAACGCTCGAATTCCACACCGAGCGCATGGCCGAACTCGCACCGGCCGGGTTCACGCTCGCCACCGACATCGCCGAGTGGATGGTGCGGCAGGGGATTGCGTTCCGCGTAGCTCACGAGGCCGCGGGTGCCTGTGTCCGAGCGGCCGAGGCGCGAGGCGTCGGGCTGGCGGATCTGACCGACGACGAGCTCGCCGCGATCGATCCTTCCCTCACGCCGGCCGTTCGTGAGGTGCTCACGGTGGAGGGTTCCATCTCGTCGCGGGACGCCCGCGGTGGCACTGCCGCGGTGCAGGTGGCGCATCAGCTCGGGGGCGTGCGAGCCACGGCGTCGATGCTGCGTACGTGGGCCGAGGAACCGGTGTTGCGGCACTGAGTGCGCAATCGACATCCCTGCCGGTTCGTCGAGTGTGATGTGAGAAGCTTTCGTCACGCGAAGACCGATGCCGGTCGTTCCGTCGGGGCCGAACGCAGGAGTGTACTTGTGGGACTGAATGCAGACGCCGTACGCGGCCCACTGCGCCGTGCCATCGCCACGGCGCAGAACGGTCTCGAGGTCATCCGTCTCGGTGGGCTCGAGACCGAGGTGGACCCGTCACCGTTTCGGGTGATGGACCGCGAGCCGATGTATCGGCTTCGTCGTTACTTCCCCGACGATGTTCCTGCGGACAGTCCTCCGGTGGTGCTGATTCCTCCGATGATGGTCTCCGCGGACGTCTACGACGTGACGACCGACCAAGGGGCGGCGGGAATCCTGCACGGCATGGGGTTGGATCCGTGGGTCGTCGACTTCGGTTCGCCCGATACCGAGGAAGGCGGATGGGGCCGCACGCTCGCCGATCACGTGGTGGCGATCAGCGAGGTCGTCGACAAGGTGCACGAGCACACCGGTCGCGATGTACACCTGGGTGGCTATTCCCAGGGCGGAATGTTCTGCTACCAGGCGGCCGCCTACCGAGGCGGCCGAAATCTGGCCAGTCTCATCACCTTCGGGGCTCCGGTCGATACACTCGCCGGTTTGCCTCTCGGGATCCCGGCCGGAGTGGCGACGCGAGGTGCGGAGTTCCTGGCCGACCATGTGTTCACCCGGCTCGCCGTGTCGGGGTGGATGGCGCGGACGGGATTCCAATTGCTCGATCCGGCGAAGACCGTGCGGTCGCGCTTGGATTTCCTACGCCAGTTGCACGACCGTGAGGCACTGTTGCCACGCGAGCCGCAGCGACGCTTTCTGGCGATGGACGGGTGGGTGGCCTGGTCCGGCCCGGCCGTTGCCGAGTTGTTGAAGCAGTTCGTCGTGCACAACCGCATGATGACCGGCGGGTTCGTCATCAAGGACAGACTGTTGACTCT
Organism: Rhodococcus sp. 06-418-5; assembly: GCF_002258285.1. Lineage (NCBI taxonomy): Bacteria > Bacillati > Actinomycetota > Actinomycetes > Mycobacteriales > Nocardiaceae > Rhodococcus > Rhodococcus sp. 06-418-5. Next base: position 6,700 of record NZ_NOYE01000024.1, on the reverse strand, counting down.
GGCAGAACTGACGGTGCCGGTGTTGGCCTTCGTCGGCGAGGTGGACGACATCGGTCAACCGCTCGCCGTTCGCGGCATCCAGCGCGCTGCCCCGCGTGCGCAGGTCTTCGAAACAACCTTGCGCGCAGGCCATTTCGGCTTGGTTGTCGGCAGTACCGCGGCTGCGCAGACGTGGCCGACGACGGGAAACTGGATTCGGTGGCGGGAAGATCTCGGACCCAGGCCCGAGGCGGTCCGCGTCATGGAACGCGAGGATCACGGTGACAGCGACAGCGGAGTGTCGATCACCAATCGACTGATTCATACCGCTGCCTCCATCGCCGAAGTCGGCGTCGGTGTCGGCCGCGGGCTGGCGTCGGCCGCGACGGGGGCGGTGCGCGGTACCCGGGAGATCTCGTCCGAAGCCGTGCGTACCTTGCCGAGGCTCGCCCGCCTGGGGCAGATGCAGCCCCACAGCCGAGTCTCGTTGGGCCGCTTGATCGCCGAACAGGGACGTAAATCTCCCAACGGCGAGTGCTTCCTGTTCGACGATCGAGTGCACACCTACGATGCCGTGAACGTTCGCATCGACAACGTGGTGCGCGGTCTGATCAGCGTCGGCGTGCGGCCCGCGTCGCGCATCGGAGTGCTGATGGAGACCCGCCCCAGCGCGTTGGCTGCCATGGCGGCGCTCTCGCGGATCGGGGCGGTGCCTGTTCTGCTGCAGCCTGGCAGCGACCTGACTGCAGCCTTGCGGACCGTCGACGTCGACACGGTGATCGCGGATCCGGAGAACGTGGCAGCTGCAGTGTCGGTGACACCGAACGTCCTGGTGCTCGGCGGCGGAGACACGCGGACGCTCGACGTCCCGTCCGGATACGAGGTCACAGATCTCGAGGCCATCGATCCCGACACGGTGCGTTTGCCCCAGTGGTACGAGCCGGACCCGGGTCGTGCCCGCGAACTGGCGATGATCCTGTTCACGACTACCGATCACGGTCTCGAACCGCGATACATCACCAACCACCGCTGGGCCTTGTCCGCTTTCGGTACGGCCACCACTGCTGCTCTCGGTCCCGGCGATACTGTGTATTGCCTTGCACCGCTGCATCATTCGGCAGGAATCCTCGTCACGATCGGTGGTGCACTCGCGGGCGGATCGCGGATCGCACTGTCGCGTGGTCTCGAGCCCGAGAGGTTCAGCGAAGAGGTCTACCGCTACGGCGTCACGGTCGTGAGCTACACCTGGACGATGATGCGTCAGATCCTCGACGACGGCCGATTCCCCGTCGACTCCGGTCACCCGGTGCGGCTGTTCATCGGATCCGGCATGCCGGTGGGGCTGTGGCGACGCACTCTCGCAAGATTCAGCCCGGCTCGGGTACTCGAGTTCTACGCCTCCACCGAGAACGACGTGATTCTTGCCAACGTCGCAGGCTCGAAGATCGGATCCAAGGGCCGCCCGTTGCCCGGTAGCGCACGGGTTGCATTGGCGGCCTACGACCCGATCACCGGGCGTCTCGAAGAGGACGACGAGGGCTTCGTCCGACAGTGCCGCGACGACGAGATCGGACTACTCCTCGGCCGACCGAGCGGAGACGGCGAAGCGACCAGTCACGTCATGCGGGGAGTATTCGAACCCGCGGACGCGTGGATCCCCACCGAGAACCTGTTCCGTCGCGATTCCGACGGCGACTACTGGCTCGTCGACCGCAAGGACACCGTCGTGCGATCGGCCTGCGGGCCGGTGTACACCCAACCGATCGTCGACGCGGTGGGTGACCTGGACCAGGTCGATTCGGCTGTGGTGTACGGAGTGCGGGTGACGTCCGATCGGCCACGATCGGTGCGCGTCGAGGCATCGGCCACCGAGGTGGCCGTCTGCGCCATATCGCTGCAACCGGAAGCGGTGATCACCGCTCGTGCGTTGACGGACACTCTCGGCGTGCTCCTGCCGGCGGAGCGCCCGGCGATCGTGCACGTGGTGCCCGAAATTCCGGTGGGTCGCGCGTACCGACCGACCGCGACGGCGTTGAAGCAGGTCGGCATTCCGACGCCGAGTGCGCGTTCGTGGTACTACGACTCCGAGTCGAACAGCTATCGTCGAATGACGAAAGCTGTTGTGGCCGAGCGGTTCGTCGGACGAGAAGCCGCCGCCGAACAATCGTCGTAGCAATGACGTCATAGCAATGACTCAGGGCAGAACGGAACGTGTTCGGTAGCGTAAGCGAGTACACCACTTCCGGTTCGACCGGATCAGAACGAAGGACACCCGTGGCAATCGATTCGACACTGCTTTCCATTCTTGCGTGCCCAGTGGACAAGGGACCGCTGTTGTTGATCGAAGGGGAACTGCTCTACAACCCGCGACTTCGGCGTGCATATCCCATCGAGAACGGAATCCCGGTGTTGCTCGCGGACGACGCCCGCGATGTCGACGACGCCGAGCACGAGTCGATCCTGTCGCGCGCCACGTCCTAGTACTTTCCGTCGGTCACCCCGCGTTCGTCGACCACTGGGTTCGTCGACTACGGCGTTCTACGACTACGGGGTTCTACGACGCAATGTCGCGGCGGCTCCGATCAGCGCGGCGACGGTGAAAGCCATGACCAAGGCGAGGTCGGTCCACATACGGCCGGTGGCCGCGGGGTACCGGGCTATCTCCTGGAGCGCGTCGACCAGGTAGCTCAGCGGCAGAACATCGCTGATCGCGCTCAGCCAGTTCGGCATCTGGTCTCGTGGCACCAGTAGTCCGCACAGGAACAACTGCGGAATCACGACGACCGGCATGAACTGAACGGCTTGGAACTCGGTGCGAGCGAACGCGCTGCACAGCAGTCCGATGGCGACGCCGAGCATCGCTCCCAGGACTGCGATCACCAGAACCCATCCGACCGAGCCCTCGATGTCGAGCCCGAGAAATCCGAACGCGACGGTGCACGCGAGCAGCGCTTGACCGACAGCGGCGAGCGAGAAGGCGGACCCGTAGCTTGCAAGCAGGTCCAATTTGGACATCGGCGTCGTCAGCAGGCGCTCGAGCGTTCCGGAGGTGCGTTCACGCTGCATCGAGATCGACGTGATCAGGAACATGACGACGAACGGCAGGATGCCGAGCATCGTGATGGCGATCCGATCGAACAACGACTGCTGGTTCGGCTGGGTCGGCACGTCTTGGTAGAGGTAGTACAGCAACACCATCAGCAGGGACGGAACGAGCAGCACCATGGCGACCGATCGATGGTCGGCTCTGAGCTGGCGCAGGATGCGGCCGGTGCCGGCTGCATAGATCCGCGCGTTCACGATGTCTGTTCCATGGATCTGACGAGAGACAGGAATGCGCGATCGAGGGTCGTTTCGTTCGTGCATGCGAGTAGGGCGTCAGGGCTCGATTGGGCCAGCACGGTGCCGTCGCGCATCAGAACGAGACGGCTGCAGTGCTCGGCCTCTTCCATCACGTGGCTCGAGACCAGCACCGTTGTGCCTCGTGCTGCGATATCGGCGAAACGTGACCACAGCTCGGAGCGCAGCACGGGATCCAAGCCGACGGTCGGTTCGTCGAGCACGATCAGCTCGGGCTCGGCAATGAGCGCACTGGCCAGGGATACCCGCCCCAGTTGACCACCCGAGAGTTCGCCCGCCCGTGACGATGCGTGGTCGGCCAGGCCGACCGACTCGATGGCGGACGCCACGTCCGCGCGGCGGCGACCGTACAGCGACCCGAAGTACTGCACGTTCTCCAGAACGGTGAGATCTCGATAGACACTCGGTGCCTGGGTCACTTAGCCGACCGTGCGGCGCAATGGTGCCGAGCCAGCCGGAGATCCGAGGACTGTCACGGTTCCGCTGTCCACGATCTGAGTGCCGACGATCGCACGCATCAGAGTCGTCTTGCCGCAGCCCGACGGACCGAGAAGTCCCGTGATGGCTCCACGAGGGATCGTCAGGGACAAACTGCGCAGCACCGTTCGTTTGCCGCGGCGAACCGTCAGCCCTGTGATGTCGACGGCGTGTTCACCGGTGAACGCCATGTCGGCCTCCAGACTCGTCGGATGTTGCAGTAGTAGCCCCGTCGCGCTCGGTGGTCAAGGGCGAAGCATCATGGGAGGGATGAATGCCGTTGAGTTGGAGACCGGGGAGCCCGACGACGCAGCGCGACGCATCCTCGGTGGAACCATCACCGTGGGCGACGTGTCCGTGCGCATCGTCGAAGTCGAGGCCTATGGTGGTCCGCTCGACGGTCCGTGGCCCGATCCGGCCGCGCATTCCTTCCGGGGGCCGACCGCTCGCAACGAGGTGATGTTCGGTCCTGCCGGTCGTCTCTACGTCTACCTGAGTTACGGAATGCATCTCTGTGTGAACGTGAGCTGCGGCCCAGACGGTACGGCCGCTGCTGTGTTGCTTCGTGCGGGTGAGGTGGTGGCGGGCCACCACGTCGTCGAGAGCAGGCGTGCCGGCCGCGGCCCACGATCGGCGCGGGTCGAGGCCGGTTGGGCCCGCGGGCCGGGCAATCTCGGTCGAGCAATGGGCGTCTCGCTGGAAGACAACGGAAAGGACGTGTTCGACGCGTCGTCGCCCGTCACCCTCGACCTTCTCGAACGCCCGCTGCACGAGAAGGTAGTTGGATCCGGCCCACGGGTGGGGGTGAGTGTCGCGGCCGATCGTCCGTGGCGCTTCTGGGTGCTCGGGTCACCGTCGGTATCGAGCTACAAACGCAGTCCTCGCGCCGCCGCTCCCGGTGGCTCGGAGGCCTGACCGACGTGTGGATGCGTCCATGCAGGAGAATCGACGTCGTGAGTGAGAACATCATCGACGAAATGACCTGGCGTGGACTGATCGCGCAGTCCACCGATGTGGACGCGCTGAAGAAGGCCACATCCGAGGGCCCGATCACGCTGTACTCCGGCTTCGATCCGACCGGTCCTTCGCTGCACGCAGGGCACCTCGTGCCGTTGCTGGCGCTCAAGCGTTTTCAGCGGGCAGGCCACCGTCCGATCGTTCTCGCCGGTGGTGCCACAGGACTCATCGGTGACCCGCGCGATGTGGGGGAGCGGACCATGAATTCCCGCGAGGTCGTCACCGACTGGGCGTCGCGTATCCGTGGACAGCTCGAGCGGTTCGTCGATATGGACGAGAGCCCGACGGGCGCAGTGGTGGTGAACAACCTGGCCTGGACGGGGGAGTTGTCCGCGATCGACTTTCTCCGCGACATCGGCAAGCACTTCTCGATCAACGTGATGCTTGCTCGCGAGACGGTCAAGAACAGGCTCGAGAGCGACGGAATGTCGTACACCGAGTTCAGCTACATGCTGCTGCAGGCGAACGACTACGTGCAGCTTCGCCGCCAGTACGGCTGCAGCCTCCAGATCGGTGGCTCCGATCAGTGGGGAAACATCATCGCCGGGGTGGAACTCAACCGGCGTCAAGACGCCGAGTCGGTCCATGCAATGACGGTTCCGCTGGTCACGTCCGCCGATGGGAAGAAGTTCGGTAAATCCACCGGAGGCGGCAGCCTGTGGCTCGACCCGGAGATGACGAGCCCGTACGCCTGGTACCAGTACTTCGTGAATACCGGTGACGCGGATGTGGTGAAGTACCTGCGCTGGTTCACCTTCCTGTCCAAGGACGAGTTGGCAGAACTCGAGTCGGCGACCACCGAGCGTCCGCACGCGCGCGAAGCGCAGAAGCGCTTGGCCGCAGAGATGACCACGCTTGTCCACGGTGAAGCGGCGACGCGATCGGTCGAACTCGCCAGCCAGGCGCTCTTCGGGCGGGCCGAACTGACGGAACTCGACGAGAAGACGCTCGCCGCCGCGCTACAGGAAGCGTCTGTGGCGGATATCGAAGCGGGTGCGCCGAACACCATCATCGATCTGCTCGTCGCTACCGGGTTGAGCGAAAGCAAGGGCGCTGCCCGACGCGCGGTCAAGGAGGGTGGCGCATCGGTCAACAACGTCAAGATCTCCGACGAGGAGTGGACGCCCGGCGCGGACGATCTCCTGCACGGCCGGTGGTTGGTGGTGCGACGCGGGAAGCGGAACTTCGCCGGAGCCCGAATCCTCGGCTAGATTTTCGATGGCTGCCAGTGGCCGGAGTCACATCCGTGTAATTTGGTTACGACGCCCGTCGGGTGGGTAAGTGACGCGGTGCGACCAGGCTGTTCACGCGAACCATCCGTGAACGACCTGGGGATTTGACGCGTTGTTATCCGGGGCGTAACTTTGTCCAGGTCAGAGCGACACGGACGCCAGCCCAGACCGCAAGGCCTGAGCAACGCGGAGTTCGCCTTCGACAAGATGAAGTTGATCGGATCGCAAGATTTCGACCCCTTCACGGATGAAAAGCCAGTTTGACTGTGCTCGATCATCTGATCTAAGCTGGAACAGTTGCCCCAGACACCCACGAGCTTCAGCTCGACGGTGAATGGTGTGTGCGTGTTCTTTGAGAACTCAACAGTGTGTCGATGAATGTCAGTGCCGAATGTTTTTGGCGCTCATGCCTTTTGGGGTGTGGGTGTGACATCTTCTTGCTTCATTCTTCCCGTCTGAGGTGAGAGGGTTTTGTTTGTTTTGCTAGTTGAGTTTTTTTTGCTAGTGATTTGACTCTTTATGTTTATGACTGATTCGCAGTTTCGGCTGTTGATCGAGAGTCTTTTACGGAGAGTTTGATCCTGGCTCAGGACGAACGCTGGCGGCGTGCTTAACACATGCAAGTCGAGCGGTAA
>NZ_NOYE01000032.1:0-85544 GCF_002258285.1 Rhodococcus sp. 06-418-5 | reverse complement strand
TTACCGCTCGACTTGCATGTGTTAAGCACGCCGCCAGCGTTCGTCCTGAGCCAGGATCAAACTCTCCGTAAAAGACTCTCGATCAACAGCCGAAACTGCAAATCAGTCATAAACATAAAGAGTCAAATCACTAGCAAAAAAACTCAACTAGCATTTCAAACAACACCCGACAACAACCACCACAAGCGGATGGCTGATACATCGAATGCTTTCACCAAAATAAATTCGGCACTGACATTCATCGACACACTGTTGAGTTCTCAAAGAACACGCACACACTCTCACCCCACGAACACGCAGTCCGTCGGCCTCGAGGGCAACTGTTCCAGCGTATCCCAGCTTGGTCTCGGACACAAGGCCCGACTCTTGGGGGACACAACCTGCCGAGCCACACGTCCAACCTCGTTCACCCAGTCCGTGAAGACCGGGTCGGTGTCCGTCGCTCTGACTCGACAAAAGTTACGCCACCAACCACACCAACGCAAATCGGCAGGTCGACCGACGGTCTTGGGGCATTTACGCAGCTCGACCTCGTAGCGTCACGTCATCGGTCCCGCCTCGCGCTGCAACAGCCGCATGTGATGACAGCCACAGCCCGATCTGCCTCTCCTGCAACAGCGTTCACCGCCGAAATGCGTTCCGGCCCAGAGCATCTACATGGTCCGGCACCGGTATTTCTTCCGCGAGATCCTCGGCAGGTTCGGCGTCACCGAGCGCCTCCCACACCGGGACGACGCCCGCCCACACGTCGCTCTGTCGAATGTCGCGGTCGTCGTCGACGGGTCCACCGGTCCGCGATTTCACCGACGCCTCGTACATCGGAAGCGCCAGTACCGCGGTCGCAGCAAGCTCCTTCCTCGTATGCGAACGCAGATGCGCGCTCCTTCCGGGGACCACCTGATCGACTATCGCGTCCAGCGCCCGAATCCGTTCATCGGCGTCCTCCACTCTGCGGGGCCGGCCGACCACGACGGCACTTCGGTAATTCATCGAATGGTGGAATGCCGATCGAGCAAGGACGAGTCCGTCGACGACGGTCGTAGTGACGCAGATGTCCTGCTCGGGAGCATCGATCATGCTGCGTGATGCCACTGACCCGTGGAGATACAGCGTGCCCTCCCTGTCCGGACCGTTGGGATCCACGCCGAACACCGTCGGTACGACGCGAGGCAATCCAGCCACGACCACGCCGACATGACAGATGCGCGCCGAGCGTAGGACGTCGAGCAACGTTGCCCGTTCGAGGCTGGCACGGTTGCTACCCCGCATCACCACGGTTCGCGCTGTCGGGGAAAGAGGCACGTCGTCGACTGTCATGATTCACAGGATGCGGGACAAGTGGCCTTCTGTCATGGTCCAATCAAGGCAAACTTGTTCAGGCCACTTTGTCGAGAAAGCCAAGGGATACCGAAGCTCCATGCTCCCGATCTCTCTGTCGATCACCATCGACCGCGCCGACTCTCGGACGCTTCCCGTCCAATTGGCCGATCGCATCCGATCCGCGATCGACGACGGAGAGCTGCAACCCGATTCTCGATTACCCAGTACCCGAGCACTTTCCGTCGATCTGGGCATTGCGCGTGCGGTCGTGGAGAAGGCTTACGAACAGCTCGTCGCGGAAGGATGGCTCGATCCCCGGCGCGGTTCGGGCAACTATGTCCGACGTATTCCCCGCGCAGGTCGGTCGGTGGCGGTGTCGCCGAGTGCACAAGCACCACCACGAACTCCCCCGCGCATATCGCTCCGTCCGGGAATCCCGTGGACTCCACCCTCGGCGTCGGATGCCTGGAAGCGTGCATGGCGCGACGTCGGCAGCACACCGCCTCCGGGCGACTATCCCGATTCTGCCGGCACGCTCGAGCTCAGAACTCGCGTCGCCGAGCTTCTGCGCCGCGCACGCGGTCTTCACACCACCCCGGCGTCGATCGTGATCACGACGGGCAGCATCCATGGTCTCGATCTCGCCCTGGGTGCGCTTTCGGTTGCCGAGTCGATCGAACATGTTCTGGCACTGGAGAATCCGGGCTACAAGTCCGCTGCTGCGCTTGCGACGCACCGCGGATGGTCGGTACACGACGTTTCCGTCGACGGAGCCGGCCTGATCGTCGAACAGCTCGGCTCGGCTCCCCCGCGGACACCAGCGGTGTACGTCACGCCGTCGCACCAGTACCCGACCGGGGCCTTCATGCCCATCGGTCGCCGGCGCGCCTTGGCAGACTGGGCCCGCGACAACGATTCGATGATCATCGAGGATGACTACGACTCCGAATTCCGTTACGGTGCAGCACCTTTACCCACTGTGGCCGAATTGGCACCCGACCGAACCGTCTACCTCGGCACCGTCTCCAAGACCCTCGGTGCCGGGATACGTCTCGGCTGGATGGTGGCACCCCGGTCGATGGTCGACCGCATCTCGGCAACGCGCCGCGCAATCGGCGATCTTCCATCGGTTCCCGTTCAGCAGGCAATGACGTCGATGCTGCGGGACGGCGAATGGGACAGAGCCGTTCGAACGGCGCGACGGCTCTATCGCACCCGCGACCGCATGGTCGCCGCAGCGCTGGCCAGGTTCGGCGAGCTCCGGGGAGTAGGAGCCGGACTGCACACGGTGCTGGTACTCGATTCCGACGCAGCCCGTACCGTCGCTTTGTCCTGCGCCACGAAGGGTGTGGACGTACCGACGCTCGAGCACTCGACCCGCTCGCCCACAGCGCGCGGTGGAATCGTCGTCGGATACGGCTCCGTCTCCGACGACGAATTGGATTATGCCATCAGCATATTGGTCGAGGCGCTGGAAGCCGCGCTACTCAGCTGACGCGCTCGATGCTGCCACCGAGTGCACTCAGGTTCTCCACGAATCTCGGATAACCGCGATCGATGTGAAACACGTCGTGCACCTCCGTCGTGCCGTCGGCCACCAATCCCGCGAGCACAAGACCCGCTCCGGCTCGGATATCGGAGGACCACACCGGCGCACTGGACAGCTGCGGCACACCGCGAACCACCGCATGGTGTCCATCGGTACGCGCGTCGGCCCCCAGCCTGATCATCTCCTCGACGAACCGGAATCGAGCCTCGAAGACGTTCTCGGTGATCATCGACGTGCCGTCGGCGACGGTGGCAAGCCCGATGGCCATCGGCTGCAGGTCGGTCGGGAACCCTGGATACGGAAGCGTCGCGAAATTGACCGCCCGCGGCCGCTCGCGCTGAACGACGCGGAAGCCGTCCGGCTCGCTGGTGACCTCGGCACCGGCAGATCTCAGCTTGTCCAACACCAACGACAGGTGCTTGGGGTTGACACCACGGACTCGCACATCCCCACGCGTCATGGCAGCGGCGATTCCCCAGGTCGCGGCCACGATGCGATCGCCGATCACCCGATGGGTCGTCGGCTTCAGCGCGCTCACACCACGGATGGTCAAGGTCGACGTGCCGGCACCGCGGACGTCGGCACCCATCTCGTTGAGCATGTTGCACACGTCGACGATGTCCGGCTCACGCGCGGCGTTGTCGATGACCGTCTCCCCGGTGGCCAGGACTGCGGCCATCAGGATGTTCTCGGTGGCACCGACGGACGGAAAAGCCAGTCTGATGTTCGCGCCGCGCAATTCGTCTGCTTCGGCGACGACACACCCGTGCTGAATCTCGCTGCGCGCCCCGAGCAATTGAAGACCCGACTGGTGCATGTCGAGGGGACGCGACCCGATCGCGTCACCACCCGGCAGTGCCACAACTGCTCGCTTGCACCGCGCAACCAGCGGTCCCAACACGCAGACCGACGCGCGGAACTGGCGGACTGCCGCGAAATCGGCGTGATACTTCGGCATGGCAGGCGTGGTGATGTGAACGACCGATCCCTCCAACTCGACCTCACAGCCGAGCCCGCGCAACACCTCTGCCATCAGTGGCACGTCCAGGATGTCGGGGCAATTGGTGATCGTGCTCGTACCCTCTGCCAGCAGCGCCGCCGCCATCAATTTGAGGACGCTGTTCTTCGCACCACCGACCGCCACCTCACCGACGAGGCGATTACCACCGTTGACCAAAAAGCGTTCACTCACGTCGACAGCGTAGCCAGCGGGACCGGCCGACACCCGCGCGGTACCGTAGCGCGCATGGCCGTCCACCTCACCCGCATCTATACGAGAACCGGCGACGACGGGACCACCGGGCTGAGCGATTTCTCGAGGGTGTCCAAGAACGACGAACGACTGATTGCCTACGCTGACTGCGACGAGACCAACGCCAGCCTCGGTGTGGTTCTCGCACTGGGCAACCCGCCCGAATCGGTCCACTCGGTGATCCGCACGATCCAGAGCGATCTTTTCGACGCGGGCGCCGATCTGTCGACTCCGGTCGTCGAGAATCCGCAGTACCCGCCACTGCGCATCGATCAGAGCTACGTGGACCGCCTCGAAGGGTGGTGCGACGAGTTCAACGAGGATCTTCCTGCACTGACGTCGTTCATCCTGCCCGGCGGAACGCCGCTGGGAGCGCTGCTTCACGTATCGCGAACGGTGGCCCGACGCGCGGAGCGGTCGGCGTGGGCTGCTGTGCACGCAAGCCCGGAGACAACGAGTGCCTTGCCTGCGAAATACCTCAACCGACTCTCGGACCTACTGTTCATTCTGAGCCGCTACGCCAACCCCGAAGGCGACGTCCAGTGGGTCCCCGGATCGAGCCGCACGCCGGGTGAACCGGCTACCGACGAGAGCTGATCAGGCCGCAGGCCTGCGGCGACGCGAGCGGCCGGAGGGCCGAGACTCGACCCAGGACAGGAAAGCGGTCAACGCACTTCTGTCCAGGGCGATCTCGAAATATTTTCCGTTGTCGGACAGTTCCAACACCGCGATGTCGGGAGTCATGATGTCGAACTCGGTGTCCCGTGGGGCTCGTCGATCACCCACGTGAATGTCCTGCCGACCCAGGCGGTGATCAGGGCCGGGGCGAAGACTAGACAGCTTGAAGAAGACGAGCGTGTTGTCGCCGTACCGGATGATGCCGTGACGCCAACCTGCGCCGCCGTCCGACGGCAACACCCGCATGATCGCCGCGGTTCCACCGCGGCGAAGAACCATCAGACGGTACGCGAAAGCCGCGACGAGCCCTGCGAGCAGCACAACCAGAATGATCAGAACAATCAATCCGTAGTGCATCGCAGGTCTCGTCGCGGCTTCTCGTGAACCTAGGACCGCTCGACAGCGCGGATACGACCCTTGGCCACCGCAATGGCCTCGACGTCGTCGCCGTTCTCTGCCACTACAGCCCGTGCCGCCTCGACATCGATGTCGTCGGCGAAATCGGCCGATTCTGCCAGCACGGTGACCGTCTTGCCCGTCACCGACAGGAATCCACCGTGGACGGCCGCGATGAGCTTCTCGCCGTCCGTGGTCGTGATCGACACCGTGCCACCCTCGATCAACTGACCGAGGACGGGCTCGTGGCCCAGCATGATGCCGATCTCACCTTCGGTGGTCTGGGCGCTGACGATGGTCGCGGTACCGGACCACAGCTTTTGCTCCACAGCGACCAGGGAGACCTCCATGCCGCTCTTCTCGGAAGAAGTCACGTCGGTCTACTTTCCGGCCATCTTCTTCGCGGCTGCCTCGACATCGTCGAGACCACCACAGCTGTTGAAGGCCTGCTCGGGAAGGTGGTCGTACTCACCCTTGGTGACCTTGTCGAATGCCTCGATGGTGTCGGAGAGCGACACGACCGAACCGGCCTCGCCGGTGAACTTCTCGGCAACGATGAAGTTCTGGCCGAGGAACTTCTGGAGGCGACGTGCGCGGCCGACCAGAACCTTGTCCTCTTCCTGAAGCTCGTCCATACCGAGGATGGCGATGATGTCCTGCAGTTCCTTGTACTTCTGCAGGATCCGCTTGACCTCGTTGGCGACGCGGAAGTGCTCCGCGCCGACGATGCCGGGCTCGAGGATGCGTGAGGTGGAGCTCAGCGGGTCCACAGCGGGGTAGATACCCATCTGCGAAATCGGACGCGAGAGCTCGGTGGTCGCATCGAGGTGCGCGAACGTCGTGGCCGGGGCCGGGTCGGTGTAGTCGTCGGCGGGAACGTAGATCGCCTGCAGCGAGGTGATCGAGCGTCCACGGGTCGAGGTGATGCGCTCCTGGAGCTCACCCATCTCGTCCGCCAGCGTGGGCTGGTAACCGACGGCCGACGGCATGCGACCGAGAAGGGTCGACACCTCCGAACCGGCCTGGGTGAAGCGGAAGATGTTGTCGATGAACAGAAGAACGTCCTGTCCCTGAACATCGCGGAAGTACTCCGCCATGGTCAGCGCCGACAACGCCACGCGCATACGCGTGCCGGGCGGCTCGTCCATCTGGCCGAAGACGAGGGCGGTGTCCTGGAGGACGCCCATCTCTTCCATCTCGAGGTGAAGGTCGGTGCCCTCACGGGTGCGCTCGCCGACTCCTGCGAACACCGAGGTGCCGGAGAACTCGCGTGCGATACGAGTGATCATTTCCTGGATCAGAACGGTCTTGCCGACGCCGGCACCACCGAACAATCCGATCTTTCCGCCCTTGACGTACGGGGTCAGAAGGTCGATGACCTTGATGCCGGTCTCGAGGATCTCTGTCTTGCCCTCGAGCTGATCGAAGGCTGGTGGCTTCCTGTGGATGCCCCACTGCTCGCCGTCGCGGCCGAGTCCGGGGGTGTCCAGGCAGTCACCGAGGGCGTTGAACACGTGGCCCTTGACGACGTCACCGACGGGAACCGAGATCGGCTTGCCCGAATCGACGACTGCAGTGCCGCGGACGAGTCCGTCGGTGGGCTGCATCGAGATGGTGCGAACCAAGTTGTCGCCGAGGTGCTGTGCGACCTCGAGCGTCAGGGTCTTGGCCACGGTCGGCAGAGTGATCTCTGCGTTGAGGGCGTTGAACAGTGCGGGAATCGAGCCGCGCGGGAACTCGACGTCCACAACGGGGCCGATGACCCGAACGACACGGCCGGACTGTGTGTCCGCTCCGCTCGCGTTCTCTTGGGCTACTGCTGCGGTCATTGCTTAGTCACTTCCTGCGCTGTCGGCCAACGCGTTGGCGCCACCGACGATTTCGCTGATTTCCTGGGTGATCTGGGCCTGCCGAGCCTGGTTGGCCTGGCGGCTCAGGGTCTCGACCAATTCGTTCGCGTTGTCCGTCGCTGCCTTCATGGCGGTACGACGCGCCGCGGACTCCGACGCTGCTGCGTCTAGCAACGACGCGTAGATCCTGGTGCTGATGTACTTGGGCAGCAGCGCCGAGAGCAGAGTTCCTGCTTCCGGCTCGAACTCGTACTGTGCCTGCACATCTGCGTTCGGCGAGTCGCTCAGCGCATCTGCTCCCATCTCGAATTCCTCGTCGGTGTACGAGATTTCGAGCGGTGCCATACGGCGAACTTCGGGCTTCTGCGTGAGCATCGACACGAAGCGGGTGTAGACGATGTGCAACTCGTCCACGCCCTCGACGGTGCCTTCACCGTTGGGAGCGTCGACCTCGGTGCCCGAGCCGGCCATGAACAGCTCGACCAGGTGCCTGCTCGCCTTGGCCGCGTCGGCATAGCCGGGCTCCTGTGAGAAGCCCGTCCAGGCACCCTTCACATCCCGCTCGCGGAATGTGTAGTAGCCCAGGCCTTTTGCGCCGAGGACGTAGATGACCGGATCCTTGCCCTCGGAACGGAGCAGCTGGAACAGCTCCTCCGTTTCCTTGAGCACGTTGGAGTTGTAGCCGCCGCACATACCGCGGTCACTGGTCACGACCAGAACCGCAGCACGCTTGGGCTCGGGTCGCTCGTTGAGCAGCGGGTGATCGAGCGAGCTCGATGCACTCGCCAACGCGGAGAGCACCTTGGTGATCTCTTCCGCATACGGCTTCGATGCGGCAACGCGGGCCTGAGCCTTGGTGATTCGCGATGTCGCGATCAACTCTTGTGCTTTGGTGATCTTCTTGGTCGAGTTGACCGACTTGATGCGGGAGCGAAGCTCGAGAATGCTTGCCATCTAGCTGTTCACGCTCCCTTCTGTACTCGTCTTGTCACCTGTCATCGCCGGCCTACTTGCTGACTGTCTTGCGGGTGACGTTGACCTGCTCCTGGCTGACCTCATCGGCGTTCAGAGTGTCGGCCTCCGCTTCGTTGACGACGCGGTTGCCGTCCGAATCGACGAATCCGGCCTTGAACTTCTCCGTCGCCTCGGTCAGTGCCTTCTGGTTGTCCTCGTCGAGGGCCTTGCCGCCGGCAATGCTGTCGTAGACGCCGCCGGCGTTGCGGTGCAGATCCTCGAGCAGCTCGGTCTCGAAGCGACGGACGTCGCCGACGGGCACCGAGTCGTACGTACCCTGGCCTGCGAGCCAGATCGAGACGATCTGATCTTCGACCGCAACCGGGGCGTACTGATCCTGCTTGAGCAGTTCGACCAGACGAGCGCCGCGCTCGAGCTGTGCCTTGGAGGCCGCGTCGAGGTCGGAAGCGAACGCCGAGAAGGCTTCCAGCTCGCGGAACTGAGCGAGCTCGAGGCGAAGAGATCCGGAGACCTTCTTCATGCCCTTGGTCTGTGCCGCGCCGCCGACTCGGGACACCGAGATGCCGACGTTGATCGCGGGACGGACGCCCTTGTTGAACAGGTCCGATTCCAGGAAGACCTGGCCGTCGGTGATGGAGATGACGTTGGTCGGGATGTACGCCGAGACGTCGTTGGCCTTGGTCTCGATGATCGGCAGAGCCGTCAACGATCCGCCACCGAGCTCGTCGGACAGCTTCGCCGAACGCTCCAGCAGACGGGAGTGCAAGTAGAAGACGTCACCGGGGTATGCCTCGCGGCCCGGCGGGCGACGCAGCAGCAGCGAGATGGCGCGGTACGCCTCGGCCTGCTTGGTCAGGTCGTCGAACACGATGAGGACGTGCTTGCCCTGGTACATCCAGTGCTGGCCGATGGCCGAGCCGGTGTACGGGGCGAGCCACTTGAAGCCGGCCGAATCGGACGCGGGAGCCGCGACGATGGTCGTGTATTCGAGTGCGCCCTGCTCTTCGAGTGCAGCCTTGACGCCTGCGATCGTGGAGCCCTTCTGGCCGATGGCGACGTAGATGCAGCGAACCTGCTTCTTCTCGTCACCGCTCTCCCAGTTGGCCTTCTGGTTCAGGATCGCGTCGATGCAGACCGCGGTCTTGCCGGTCTTGCGGTCGCCGATGATGAGCTGACGCTGGCCGCGGCCGATCGGGGTCATGGCGTCGATCGCCTTGATGCCGGTCTGCAGCGGCTCCTCGACGGGCTGACGCTCGAGCACCGAGGCAGCCTGCAGTTCGAGGGCGCGGGTCTCGGAGGACTCGATGTCGCCGAGGCCGTCGATGGGCTTGCCCAGAGGATCGACGACACGGCCGAGGTAGCCGTCGCCCACGGGGACCGACAGCACGTCTCCGGTGCGCTTGACTTCCTGGCCTTCTTCGATGTGCTCGTAGTCACCGAGGATGACGGCACCGATCTCGGTGGCATCCAGGTTCAGCGCGACACCGAGGACTCCGCCGGGGAATTCCAGCAGTTCGTTGGACATCGCCGACGGCAATCCGGACACGTGAGCGATTCCGTCGCTCGTGTCCGTAACCGTGCCGACCTCCTCGCGGGAAGACTCCGGTGAGTAGCTCGCGGTGAAGTTATCGATCGCGCTACGGATCTCGTCGGAGGAGATCGTCAGCTCCGCCATAGTGTTTCCTGCTCTTCCTTCAAATGATCGCGGGGTGAAATGTCTCGAAAGTCGAGACGCTTCTTCTCGTTACTGTGTCCGTGTCGGACTATTTGAGCGTCTTTCGCAATGCAGCGAGGCGGCCTGCCCCGCTACCGTCGATGACCTCGTCGCCGATACGAACGACAAGTCCGCTGAGCAGTTCGGTATCGACCTCGACATGCACCGTGACCTGCTTGCCGTACGTGCGGGTCAAGGTGGCCGTCAGCTTCTCGAGCTGACTGTCGCTCAGTGGTGCTGCGCTCCGGACGTGTGCCACCGCGCGGTCGCGCTGTTCGGCGGCCAGATCGGCCAGACCGTTGAGTACGTCGGCGGGGGCCGCCTTCCGCGGACGCGTCACAGCCTGCACTGCGAGCGCCTCGGTGACCGCGGTGACCTTGCCGTAGAGCAGACGACCGAGCAGTTCGCGCTTGGCCTGCGAAGGCTTCGAGCGATCCGACAGGGCCTGCTCGAGCTGCGGGTTGGCAGCGATGATCCGTCCGAGCCGGAACAGTTCGTCCTCGACCGTGTCCAACTGATCCTGATCGGCCGCGGCGCGAAGCAGAGCTTCACGACCCAGCTCGACCAGCGAGTTCAGCAGGTCACGGGCGTTGGACCAGCTTTCGCCTGCCGCGGCCTTGACGATCGTCGCCGTTGCACTCGACACCTGGCCGGAGAAGACCTCTCCGGCCAGATCGCTTCGCCGAACGCCCTCGACCGACGAATCGGCAAGAGCGGTACGCAACGTGCGCTGCGCGTCGAGAGTCTCGACGACGGCGAACAACTCGGCACCGGTCTGAGCAGCGACGGCTGTTGCCTCGCCTGCCGACGCGGACCCCAGAGCTTCGTGGGCGACCGACCGCGTGCGGGCGAGTGCCTCACGAGAAGTTGCGTACATGGTTCGACTCACTTTCCGGATGCGGAGTCCGCGGTGACGGAATCCAACTCGTTGAGGAAGCGATCGATCGAACTGGAACGCTTCGCGTCGTCGGACAGCTGCTCTCCGATGACCTTCTCGGCGAGTTCGACGGCCGTGCGTCCGAGGTCGCCACGAAGTTCGGTGACGATCTGCTGACGCTGAGCAACGAGCTGATTGTGACCTGCAGCCACGATCCGGTCGCTTTCTTCCTGCGCCTTTTCCTTCATCTCGGCGAGAATCGCCTGCCCCTGGGTGCGCGCTTCCTCACGGATCTGCGCGGCCTCGGAACGGGCGTCGGCCAGCTGAGCGTGGTACTGCTCGAGTGCAGCCTTGGCTTCTGCCTGTGCCTCTTCGGCCTTCTTGATTCCGCCTTCGATGAGCTCGGAACGCTCAGCGAGAACCTTGGTGAAGCGCGGCACCACGTACTTCCAGAATAGGAAGCCGATTGCCGCGACACAGACGATCGACCAAACGATGTCGTAGGTTGCGGGCAGAAGAGGGTTGTATTCCTCCCCCTCCGCCGCCAGCAACGTAATCGCGTTTGTCATCGCGCTCTCAGAGAATGAAGCCGGCGACGAGGCCGATCAGGGCGAGGGACTCGGTGAATGCGATGCCGAGGAACATGGTGGTACGGAGCTGACCGGCCAGCTCGGGCTGACGAGCGGTCGCTTCCATGTTCTTGGCGACGACCAGGCCGAGGCCGATGCCACCGCCGATCGCTGCGAGGCCGTAGCCGATGGCGCCGTATCCGCTTGCGGTGATTTCCTGCGCCTGGGCCAGAACTTCAAGGCTCATTGGGTTTTCCGTTCCCTTTCTTCGGTCCACATCCGGGTGTCGGAAGTGGCGGTGTAGCTGGTTCGGTCAGTTGGTCGGTCAGTGCGAGTCGGCGTGCAGCGACAGATCGATGTAGATCGCCGTGAGCAGCGCGAAAATGTAGGCCTGGAGGAAGATCACCAGCATCTCGAACATCGTGAACAAGAAGCCCATGATGAGCGAGGGTGCAGCGAAGATCTTCAGCCCGGCCGACGCCTCGAAGAGGAAGAACTGGGTCGCGCTGAAGAACAGCACGAGCATGATGTGGCCGGCCAGCATGTTGGCGAGCAGACGCACCGTCAGAGTGAACGGACGGAGTACGAAGTTCGAGACGAACTCCAGCGGGATCAGCAGCACGTGCATCGCGGGAGGAATGCCCGGGATGACGATGGTGCCCTTGACGAACTTTCCGACTCCGAACTTCTTGACACCTGCGTAGATGAACGCGACGTACGCGACCGCGGCAAGCACGATCGGTAGACCGATGCGGGCATTCGACGAGATGTTCAGAAACGGAATGACGGCGCTCGCGTTCACCGCGAACACAGTGAAGAAGATGGTCATGATGACGGGCAGGAACCGACGACCCTGTTCTTTACCGAGCACATCTTCTGCGACGTGGATCCGAACGAAATCGAGAGCGATCTCTCCGACGTTCTGAAGACCACGCGGAACGATCTTCGGGCTGCGGAGGGCAACCACCATGAAGATGATCAGAATCGCCGACATCAGGATGCGGATGAGCATCAGCCTGTCGAGCTCGAACGGGGTCCCCTCGAACAGCACCGCGGGAGGAAAGAAATCGGATAGTGACGGCGGACTGTATTCCGCAGCCAGGGTGGTGACGCTCAGCGGTCTCTCCCGTGTTCGGGCCGCAGCCGGGTAGCGACTGCGGTTCGATCGGACAATGACGATCTATCAAGTCGACGAAAATCGGCTCGCAATCGTCAGAGGCTGAGGCCCGGTCTTCATCGGCCAAGCGTCTGTCGGGTGTCGGCGACTCACGTCGACTCGGCAACTCTCAGGGCGGAACCTTACGTTGCCGAAGTCGATGACTCCGGGCCTACTGTAAGGAAGCTCACGCTGACTGCTACCTGCGGGGGTCGAGTCCGGGGAAAAAGTCTCTTTCGTCCCGGTCTTGCCCGCCGCTTGATGCAAACTTTATCAACAGAACTACGACGTTGTGTAGGCGGCCCTCAGCTTAACCGATTACGACAGGCTGTCGTACTACCGATCGTCGGTCTCGTCCTCGGCGGGGACGCTGTCCACGTAGGCCACCTTGGTCTTGACGACCCCGAAGACCTCCGCACCGAGAACGACGACGAGTGCTCCCAGAATGGTCAGTCCCAACGAGTAACGGTTGTAGAAGTCGGCATCCTTGAGTGCGACCAGCACGATCAGGGCGATCACCATCTTCACCAACCAACCGCCCAACAACAGGGCTCCGACCGCCGAGGCCGGGAAACGCGTGGTCAGAGCAACCGACAACGCCGTCGTGATGACGAAGCCTCCGCCGATGGCCACACCGATGATCGATCCCCACAGGCCGGGCGTTCCGGCCGCGGCCACGGATATACCCACACTCACCACGGTCAGCACCACCAGTCCGATGAGTCCGTATCGGACTGCGGCGCGCAGCGGCGCGAATTGATCGGGCATGGACTGCGGAGTGAAGGTCACAGTTGTCGAGGGTACCCAGCACGCGACCGCGAACAGCCGACGGGATCAACCGCCTCGTCGAGCGCTTCGTACCCGCGACCCATGCGATCGATCCACCCTCAGTGTCGGTACAGCGGTGACGACCAGCGCGAACACCAGGCCGGCCGCGACCAGGAGCACCACGATTCGCCGATCCAACAGGGACGACCCCACCGCCCCGAAAGCGAGGACACCGACCCACAGATAGATCACCAGCACCACCCGGCGGTGCGAATGTCCGATCTGGAGCAGCCGATGATGCAGATGCATCTTGTCGGGACTGAAGGGACTCCGCCCTGCTCGGGTGCGGCGGATGACAGCCAGCAGCAGGTCGAGGATCGGAATGAGCATCACCGCCCCGACCAGCAGCAGCGGCGACAGCAAACCCAACAGATCTCGTGGACCGTATGCCGTCAGCGGGATCCGCCCCGAGGCGCTCGTCGAGATCGTGGCCAGCGTCAGCCCGATGAGCATGGAGCCCGAATCTCCCATGAAGATGCGCGCGGGCTGAAAATTGTGCGGCAGGAACCCCAGGCACGCGCCCGCCAGCGCCGCTGCGATCAGCGCCGGTGGGTAGACGCCGACGTCGCCTCCCTGCTCTTGCAGCAACCCCACCGAGAAGATGCAGATGGCCACCGAGGAAATGAGCCCGAGACCGGCCGCCAGACCGTCGAGACCGTCGACGAAGTTCATCGCATTGACGATCACGACGGTGATCAGAACCGTCACCAATCCGGCTTGCAGTTGATCGAGAACCAGGGTGCTGCCCGGCTGACCGGGCTCGCCTCCCCACGGCTGATACAAGACGACCCAACTGACACCCATGATCACCAGCACGCCCGCTGCCGTCACCTGGCCGACGAACTTGGTGAGGGCGTCCAGACCCCATCGGTCGTCGATGACGCCGACGAGCACGATCACGAAGCCCGCGACCAGCGCGGCCGGGATGTCGCGGTTGTAGGCGACATCGAATCCACGTGCCAGAGCGGGCAGCTGCGACGCGAACAGCAGCGCAGCCAGCATGCCCACGTAGATGCCCACTCCCCCGAGCCTCGGGGTCGCCTGTACGTGGACGTCACGATCACGTGGAACGGCGACGGCCCCGAACTTGACGGCGGCTACGCGGACCCCGCCGGTGGCGAAGAACGTGACCACTGCGGCAGTGAGAAAGACCAGCAGCAGTTCGCGAATCGGAACACCTGCACCCAGGTTCGACTGAGCCAGCATTTCGACGCTCATGCGGCGCGGACAGGCATGTCAGGACGCTCCCGGGACCAGGCTTTCGGCGGTGACACCGAGAACCTCGGCAATCTTCTCGGTGGGGATTGCACCGACCCGCAGAATTCGAGCTCGATCGCTCGTCAGATCGATGATGGTCGACGCCACCGCGTGATCGGCCGGTCCCCCGTCCAGATAGACAGCGGCCGAGCCGCCCAGTTGTTCTCGTGCCTCCGTCACGGTGGTGGCGGGTGGACTGCCGGAGATGTTGGCGCTGGACACCGCGAGTGGGCCGACCTCGCGCAACAGCTCGAGTGCAACCGGGTGCAGCGGCATCCGCAACATGACGGTGCCCTGGGCGTCGCCCAGATCCCAGGCCAGGGATGGAGCCTGCTGCACGACGATGCTCAGTGCGCCGGGCCAGAAGGCACGAATGAGATCTCGGGTGCGTGGTCGGACGCTCTGGACCAGTCCGTCGATGGTGTTCCACGATCCGACGAGCACGGGCACGGGCATGTCGCGTCCCCTACCCTTCGCGCGGAGCAGATCCGTGACGGCGCTGCCGTCGAATGCATCGGCGGCGATCCCGTACAGGGTGTCGGTAGGCATCACGACGAGTCGGCCGGACTTGAGGGCACCGCGGGCAGCGGTCAATCCGGCAGCGCGCGCGTCGGCTTCACGGCAGTCGTAGACGGTACTCACGGCACCTATCCTTCCACCTTCGATAACGAAGTGATGTCAGGTGTCGCCCGCCTGCCGTTCCCGTCGTCAGGCCGAGGCCGGGTGTGCCCGTGCGGCGACGACGAACCGGGGCCTACCCGCCAGATCCGGATGCGCGGTGACCTCGGTGAACACTCGTCGCCTGGACAGCAACGCCGCAACCTCGCTGCCATTGGAGTCGTCGTGTTCGATCGCGACGCCACCGCCGATCCGAAGCCAGCGGGCGATGTTGGCGATCATCGGTTCGATGACCGACAGTCCGTCCGCACCGCCGAACAGCGCCATGTGTGGATCGTGGTCGATCACCTCGGGATCGAGTTCTGCCCCCTCCGGGATGTAGGGCGGGTTGGCGACGATCATGTCGACTGCACCGTCGAGCTCGGTCAACAGGTCACGGGCCGTGACGTCGCCGTGGTGCAGTGTGATCGGGGTATCACCGAGGCCACTGCGCAGATCGGCATTGCGCCGGGCCCACGCCAATGCCGACGGGTCGAGTTCGACGGCATGGACGACGGCGTCGGGCCGAGCGTTTGCGATCGCCAGTGCCAATGCCCCCGAGCCCGTGCACAGATCGAGAATCACCGGCGGGTGGTGGTCGACGTTTTCGAGGAACGCCAGAGCCCAGGCCAACAACAATTCGGTTTCCGGTCGGGGCACGAACACGCCGGGTCCTACTTCGACGTCGATGTTGCCCAGCGACGTGGTTCCCGTGATGTATTGCAGCGGAATGCGTTTCGCGCGTTGCTCGACGGTTCGGAAGTACGCCTCGACGAGCTCGGGTTCCACGAGCGGCACCAGACCGAGACGGCCGCGATCGACTCCGACGAGGTGTGCGGCGAGCAGCTCCGCATCGACCCGTGGGCTCGGCACACCGGCAGCATCGAGCATCGATGTTGCTTCGAGGATGGCCAGACGTAGCGGCTTTCGGCTCACTCGTACAGACTGCCACGAGGCTCCGACAGCCCGGTCACAAGCGCCCCAGCAACTCCGACTTCTTGGCGTGGAACTCGTCGTCGGTCAGGAAGCCTTTCGCGTGCAGACCCGCCAGCGCCTCGATCGCCGCCGTGATGTCGGAGATGTCAACACCCGACGAGTTGCTCCGGAGCGATTGGTTCGAGGAGGGTTCCGAGGACGACGCGTACGCGTGGGGCGGCGAGGCGGATTGCGGTGCCGGCTGGTTCTGCGAGTTCGTTCCACTCGACTGCTGGTCGACGCGAGGCAGGCTGCCGGCGGTGAACGTGCCGTACTGGCTGGTGAACTCCAGCGAGCCCGGTCCACCGCCCTGCTGTTGCTGAACCCCGCCGATGGAGTGATCGAGAGTGTCGTACACGGCCAGTTCGCCGCCGACCGACACGGCGAGGCGTCGAGAACCCGGGAACACGGCGTACTGCGAGCCGTTCTGACCACCGCTCGAGCTCGGCGTACCGAGATCCGACGGCCACCACGAGCCGCCGCCGAACGAGTTGCCACCGAACGAGCCGCTGCCGGTCTCTCTGGGTGGGTACACCTGATGCTGCGAGAGCACGGCAGACAGATCGCGGCAGAGGCCGTCGACCCGGCTCTTGAGTCCGTGATCGAACATGTTGCCTACCATGGTCATTCCGCCGCGCATCCATTGCCCACTGCCGCCGAGCTCGGGAATGTTGAACTGCGCCATGCTGCCGCGGCCGTTGTTGACGGCGTCGAGCATGGTGCGGACGGCGTCGGTCGAGACGCCGTAGCGCGCCGACAGCTCGGACACGGCGTTCTCGCCTGCGGGGGTCAGGGCCTGGTTCATCTCTGGTGTGCCTCTCGGGCGCTGTTACGGGGTCGAACCTGGCCGCCAGGGTAACTTACCGATCCGTGAATCAGCCCGGCGAAATCTGTAAAGCTTTGCGCCGCAGTTACTCTGCTTGCATGCGCGCATCGCGGTCTGCCTTGGCGAGCGCGTCGAGCAACGCATCCATTTCCCCGTCGAGCAGAGCGTCGAGGTTGTGTGCCTTGAAGCCGATGCGGTGATCGGTGATGCGGTTCTCGGGGTAGTTGTAGGTTCTGATCCGCTCCGAGCGGTCGACGGTACGCACCTGGCTGGCTCGACCGGCCGAGGCCTCTTCGTTGGCCGCTTCCTCCGCGGCCGCCTGTAGGCGAGCGGCGAGAACCTGCATCGCGCGCGCCTTGTTCTGCAGCTGCGAGCGCTCGTTCTGGCAGGTGACCACGATGCCCGTGGGCAGGTGCGTGAGCCGGACTGCGGAGTCGGTGGTGTTGACGCCCTGTCCACCCTTGCCCGACGAGCGGTACACGTCGATACGCAAGTCGGACTCGTCGATCTGTACCTCTTCGACCTCGTCCGGTTCGGGGTACACCAGGATGCCTGCCGCAGAGGTGTGTACACGCCCCTGCGATTCGGTCACCGGTACCCGTTGGACGCGGTGGACTCCGCCCTCGAACTTCAGCCGTGCCCAGACGCCGTCGAGGGGATCCTTGGTCTTGATCGACAACGTCGCGTCCTTGTACCCGCCAAGGTCGGAGACGTTCGCGTCGAGCACCTCCACGCGCCACCCGCGGCGTTCGGCGTAGCGCACGTACATCCGCGCGAGATCGGCCGCGAAGAGCGCCGACTCCTCGCCGCCCTCACCCGACTTGACCTCCATCACGATGTCGTCGCCGTCGTGCGGATCGCGCGGTGCCAGCAGGTCGGTCAGAGTCTGCTCGAGCTGCAGCACCGTCGCTTCGAGGTCGGGAATCTCGGCCGCGAACGACGAATCGTCGGCCGCCAACTCCCGTGCGGCTTCGAGGTCGTCCTGCGCGGAGGTCAGCTTGGTGTGCGCGGACATGATGGGGGCCAGTTCGGCGAATCTCTTGCCCGCTCTGCGGGCCGCGGACGGATCGTTGTGCAGAGCCGGGTCGGCGAGTTGCTGCTCGAGTCCGGAGTGTTCGGCGAGGATGTCGTCGATGGCCGAAGGCTTGTCTGTTCTCGCCATGGTGGTGACTCACTCTCGAACGCGGGTGCAACTGAATGTGGACACAAAAAAGCCGACGCCCGCCCTGTGATGCACAGGACGGGCGTCGGCGAAACAGCTAGCTGTCTGCGTCGGCCTTCTTGCCGGCGCGCTTGCCGTAGCGAGCCTCGAAGCGAGCGACGCGGCCGCCGGTGTCGAGAATCTTCTGCTTGCCGGTGTAGAAGGGGTGGCACTGCGAGCAGACCTCGACGCTGATGCGCTCTTTGTCGGTGGTGCTTCGGGTCTCGAAAGTATTGCCGCAACCACAGACGACTGTCGTCAGTGTGTAGTCGGGGTGAATTCCTGCCTTCATGGTGTCCTTACCGTTCTCTCTAGTGGTCGCCGGGTCGTCTTCGCCGATCGAAGACGTGAACCGGAACCGGACTCGGCCGTTGATTATGCCAGAGCGTGCATCTGACCTGCTAATCGCCGGTACTTCTGTGCCGACAGATCCTTACAACGCGCGCACCTGTCGGCTTGTTCCCCGGACGCGACGTCCGGGGAACAACCGTCAGTCGTTCGCCCCGCCCGGCGCAGTCTTGGAGACTTCCATCAGGAACTCGAGGTTGTTCTTGCTCTTCTTCAAACGGTCGACCAGCAGGTCGATGGCCTGATGCGAGTCCAGTCCGGACAACACGCGCCGCAGCTTGTGCACGACGGCAGCCTCGTCGGGAGCAAGGAGCAGCTCGTCGTGGCGGGTGCTCGACGGGTTGATGTCCACTGCCGGGAACACGCGGCGTTCGGCGATCTTGCGATCGAGCTTGAGCTCGGCGTTACCGGTGCCCTTGAACTCCTCGAAGATCACTGTGTCACCGGTGGATCCGGTTTCGACCATTGCGGTGGCGATGATCGTCAACGATCCGCCGTGCTCGATGTTTCGAGCCGCACCGAGGAATCGCTTCGGCGGGTACAGCGCGGTCGAGTCGACACCACCGGACAGGATTCGGCCCGATGCGGGCGAGCTGTTGTTGTACGCACGTCCCAGACGAGTGATCGAGTCGAGCAGAACCACCACGTCCTGGCCGGCCTCGACCAGACGCTTGGCCCGCTCGATCGCCAACTCGGCCACCGCGGTGTGGTCGCCCGGCGGCCGGTCGAACGTCGAGGCGATGACCTCGCCCTTGACGGAGCGCTGCATGTCCGTCACTTCCTCGGGACGCTCGTCGACGAGGATGACCATCAGGTAGCACTCGGGGTTGTTGATCGCGATCGCGTTGGCGATGGCCTGCAGAACGCTCGTCTTACCTGCCTTGGGCGGGCTGACGATGAGTGCGCGCTGGCCCTTGCCGATCGGCATCACCAGGTCGATGATGCGCGTGGTCAGGATGTTCTGCTGCGTCTCGAGGCGCAGTCGCTGATTGGGGTACAGCGGGGTGAGCTTGCCGAATTCCGGACGCTTGCGCGCGGCCTCGACCTCTCCCCCGTTGACGGTGTCCAGTCGCACGAGCGGATTGAACTTCTGCCGCTGGCTCGACTGCTCGCCTTCGCGTGCCACGCGAACCGCACCGGTGACCGCGTCACCGCGTCGAAGGCCGTTCTTGCGGACGAGGTTCATCGAAACGTAGACGTCGTTCGGTCCGGCCAGGTAGCCGGAGGTCCGGACGAACGCGTAGTTGTCGAGAACGTCGAGGATGCCGGCTACCGGCTGAAGAACGTCGTCCTCGCGGATCTCGGTGTCGCGCTCGCGGCCACCGCCACCGTCGTTGCCGTCGCCACGGTCGCGACCGCGACGGCGTTCGCGGAACCGACGTCCCCGACGTCCGCGGCCTTCGCCGTCGTCGTCCTGGTTGTTGTCGCGGTTGTCGCGCGGGCCGTTGTTGCGATCCTCGTTGCGGTTGTCGTTGCGACCGTCGCCCTGATTGCGATTGCGCCCGCCCTGATTGCGCCCGCCGCCGTCACGGTTGGAATTGTCCCGATCACCCTGATTGCGGTTTCCGTTGTCTCGGTTGCCGTTCTCGCGGTTGGAGCCGTCCCGGTCGCCTTGATTCCGGCTTCCGGAGTCACGGTTGGCGTTGTCGCGGTTGCCGTCGGCGTCACGCGGTTCGCGCTCCGACCCGTCCTGGCGGTTGCGTTCGCCGCGACTACGACGGGGGCGCTCGGTGGCGGCGTTGTCCCCGGTCTCGTCCGGCTTCTCGGCCTGCGGCGCTGCTGCAGCCGAATCGGCGGCCGCGGGAGCGGATCCGGCCGAATCGTTGCTGTCGTCGAGTGGCAGTTGATCGGGGGCACCTGCGCGGCGACCCGCGGCCCGACGGCCGCGGGTGCGGCGACCCGTCTCGGGGGCGGAATCGGCAGCATCGCCCGATTGCGTCGCGGGTGCGTCCGCGGACGGCGCTTCGGGAGTCGACTGCTTCGGTGCCGCCTCCACTGCAGGCCGATCTTCGACGGCAGGCGCGGATGCAGCGGCACGACGCGACCTCGGTGCGTCGGACTTCGGTGCATCGGATTTCGGCGCGTCCGACTTGGCCGGTGCACTGCCCGACTGACGCTCGGAGATCGCAGCGATCAGATCGCCCTTGCGCATGCCGGAAATGCTCTTGATGCCCAGTTCACCAGCGAGGCTGCGCAGCTCGGTGAGAACCATTCCGGACAGGCCTGCACGTCGGCGTGACGTTTCGGGCGCAGAGATAAGTTCCGTATCGGTCACGGAGGTCCTTTCCTTCCCTCGCTCGCTCGATGCGCAGCCGAGGGTTCGTTCCGCAGTTCGGCGTTCTGCCGAACTCGGATATTGCCGTTCATGTTCGACGCACTCCGTCGACGACACCATCGATCCTCGACCGCAGAGAACCACGGGGAGGATCGAGTCAGGAGCGTCACATCACTCGGACGTTTGAATCCCCCGAATACAGCGACCTGATTGCCCTGACGAAACCGGCGTCTGAAGCGCACGATGTACGGACAGGGTTCACCATAGCGCCGTTGTCCCCACTCGGCAAGAACCCTACTCGGTGTTCGTCACGCGACGGTGACTCCGTCGGCCACGTCGAGGTCGAGCACTCGCCACCCCTCGGCCGACGCGGCCTCGCGCAGATCGGCCGGAAACTCGTCGGTGCACAGCGCCATGACCGTCGGGCCCGCGCCGGACACCACGGCTGCGATGGACCGCGCGCGCAAGGTGGCGATCCAGCGCGTGGTGTCGGGCAGCGCCTGAGCACGCTGACCTTGATGCAGCAGGTCCTCCGTCGCGGACATCAACAGATCCGGACGCTCGGTCAGCGCCACCACCGCGAGTGCACTTCGGCTGACATTGAAGGCCGCGTCGCGATGGGGCACCAACTCGGGCAACAGTCCCCGGGTGTGCGACGTCGACGAGCGCTCGGACGGTACGAGCACGACGACCTTGATGCTCGGGTGCACCTCGAGCCGAACGGCCGCGTACTTGCGCGCCGTCACACTGGCATTGGGCGGTTCGCTCCACGACACGACCGCACCGCCGAGGCAACTCGCGGACGCGTTGTCGGGATGACCCTCGAATTCCGACGACAGCTGGACGAGCTGGCCCTCCGACAGCGCGAGCGACCGATCCACCTTCGCAGCGAGCGCATTGGCAGCCGCCAGGCCCCCGACCACAGCCGACGCCGAGGATCCGAGCCCCCTCGAATGGGGAATTACGTTGCGGCAGTGCACATCCAGGCCGTCGGCCCACACTCCGGCCGCTTCGAGTCCCCGCTCGATGGCGCGCACCACCAGATGCGTCGGGCCCCACGGCACGTCCGCCGAACCCTCACCGTCGACGTGAATCCGAAGTCCCGACGCGGTGGTCTTGACCTCGATCTCGTCGTACAGCCCCAAAGCGATTCCGAGACTGTCGAATCCGGGCCCGATGTTGGCACTCGACGCCGGGACGCGCGCGGTGACCGTCAGCCCGATGGGCAGTGTCGTCGTCATGGCCGGAGATTCCGTCAACTCAGGCCAGCTCGAGCGCAGCCGCGACAGCGACGGGATCAACCGAAATCGGCTCTACAACAGGCATTCCCGACAGCGCAGTGTCGGGATCCTTGAGGCCGTTTCCGGTGACCGTGCACACGACGGTCAGGCCCGGCTCCAGCCAGCCTTCCTTTCGAGCTGCCAGGAGTCCGGCGACACTGGCCGCGGAGGCGGGCTCGACGAACACACCTTCGGTCTTCGCGATCAACCGGTACGCCTCGAGGATCTCCTCGTCGGTCGCTGCGCGGAATGCTCCGTTCGACTCTTCCTTGGCATTGACGGCACCGTTCCAGGACGCGGGCGAACCGATCCGGATTGCGGTGGCGATCGTTTCCGGATCCTTCACCGGCGCACCGTGAACCAGAGGAGCCGCGCCCGCGGCCTGGACTCCGAGCATCCGCGGCTTGCGCGTGGTGAGACCGTCACGGAAGTACTCCGAGTAGCCACGCCAGTACGCGGTGATGTTTCCCGCGTTGCCGACCGGCAGTGCATGGATGTCCGGTGCGTCGCCGAGGGCGTCGCAGATCTCGAAGGCTGCGGTCTTCTGCCCTTCGATGCGGACGGGGTTGACGGAGTTGACCAAGCCGATGGTCGGGAACTCGGCCGTCGTCTTGCGGGCCAGTTCGAGGCAATCGTCGAAGTTGCCCTGCACCTGGATGATCTTGGCTCCGTGCATGACTGCCTGAGCGAGCTTGCCCATGGCGATCTTGCCCTGCGGAACCAGCACGGCACAGCTCATTCCGGCCTTGGCCGCGTACGCTGCCGCGGAGGCCGAGGTGTTGCCGGTCGAGGCGCAGAGAACGGCTTCCTGGCCTCGGGCGAGCGCGTCGGTGACGGCCATGGTCATCCCTCGGTCCTTGAAGGAACCGGTGGGGTTGAGTCCCTCGACCTTCAGATGCACTGTGCACCCGGTCAGTTCGGACAGGTGCCCGGCAGGCAACAACGGCGTTCCGCCCTCGCGCAGCGTGACGGTCTTCCAGTCCGGGCCGATCGCCAGACGGGAGCGGTATGCCTCGATCAGACCGGGCCAGGGGGTGTGGACGCTCATACGGTGGTGCCTTCCAATCGGAGAACGCTGGCGACGTTGACGACGACGTCGAGCTGCTCGAGGGATGCAACGGTGTCGGACAGTGCGGAATCGGCCGCGAGGTGCGTGACGACGACGAGCCTGGCTCCGTCACCCGAGCCCTGCTGACGCACCGTGGAAATGCTGACGTCGCGCTTGGAGAACTCGGCCGCCACCGTGGCGAGAACGCCCGGCTTGTCCGCGACCTGCATGCTGACGTAGTAGCGAGTGAGGATGTCACCCATGGGGGCCACCTTGAGCTTGGCGTACTTGGATTCGAGTGGGCCCCGTCCGCCGTAGAACTTGTTGCGAGCGGCCATCACCAGGTCGCCGAGTACCGCGGACGCGGTCGGCGCACCGCCTGCACCCTGGCCGTAGAACATCAGGCGGCCGGCCGCCTCTGCTTCGACGACCACGGCGTTGAACGCACCGTTCACCGCTGCCAACGGGTGGTTCAGCGGAACGAGCGCTGGGTAGACCCGAGCCGAAATTCGCTCCTTGCCCTTGGGCGTGACGATTCGCTCGCAGATGGCCAGCAGTTTGATGGTGCAGTCCAGGGATTTCGCGGTCTCGAGATCGTCCGCGGTGATCTTGCTGATGCCCTCGCGGTAGACGTCACCGGCCGTGACCCGCGTGTGGAACGCGATGGACGCCAGGATCGCGGCCTTCGATGCAGCGTCGTAGCCTTCGACGTCGGCGGTCGGGTCGGCCTCGGCGTAGCCCAGACGCCCTGCCTCGGCGAGGGTCTCGGCGTAGTCCGCTCCGGTCTCGTCCATGGCCGAGAGGATGAAGTTGGTGGTGCCGTTGACGATGCCGGCGACCTTGTTCACGCGGTCACCTGCGAGGGACTGCATCAGCGGGCGAACCACGGGAATGGCTCCGGCCACGGCGGCCTCGAAATACAGGTCGGCGCGCGACTTCTCGGCCGCGTCGGCCAGTTCTCCGGTGTACTCGGCCAGCAGGGCCTTGTTGGCCGTGATGACGGACTTACCCTTCTCCAGGGCAGAGAGCACCAGCTTGCGGGGAATGTCGATTCCACCGAGCACCTCGACGACGATGTCGACGTCGTCGCGGCCGACGAGTTCGGCCGGATCGTCGGTGAGCAGCTCGGGCGCAACTCCACGATCACCGTCGACCCGACGCACAGCGATGCCCCGAATCTCGAGTGGCGCACCGATTCTCGCCTCGAAGTCCTCGGCGTTCTCGGTGAGGATTCGAACGACCTCGCTGCCGACGTTTCCGAGTCCGAGTACGGCGACGCCTATCGGCTTCGATGTCATGGCTGAACCTCCAAGCTGAGCAGATCTTCGATGGTTTCCCGCCGCAGGATCAGGCGCGAATGCCCGTCCTTGACCGCAACCACAGCGGGCCGCGTCAGCAGGTTGTAGCGACTGGACATGGAGTAGCAGTAGGCCCCGGTGGCCGCTACCGCGAGCAGGTCACCCGGGCCGACGTCCGCTGGCATCCACGTGTTCTTGATGACGATGTCGCCACTCTCACAATGCTTTCCGACCACCCGAGCCACGAGCGCCTCGGCTTCGCTCGTCCGCGAGACCAGCCGGCAATCGTATTCGGCCTGATACAGCGAGGTTCGGATGTTGTCGCTCATGCCGCCGTCTACGCTGATGTAGCGCCTGCGCGTCGTCTTGTCGACGGTGACGTCCTTGATGGTGCCGACCTCGTAGAGCGTGACGGTGCCCGGTCCGGCGATGGCGCGGCCGGGTTCCACGGCGATCGTCGGGACAGGCAGTCCCACCGCGGCGGATTCCGTCTCGACGATGGCGGTCAACTTCGCCGCGAGTTGCTTCACCGGCGGCGGGTCGTCGGTCGGCACGTACGAAATGCCCATGCCGCCACCGAGATCCAGCGTCGAGATCTGGGAGGTCTTGTCGACGCCGAACTCCGAGACGATGTCTCGGAGCAGCCCGATGACCTTGTGCGCTGCCAGCTCGAAGCCGTCGACCTCGAATATCTGCGAACCGATGTGACTGTGCAGTCCCACGAGGCGAAGGTTGTCGGCAGCGAACACGCGCCGGACGGCGTCGAGCGCCGAGCCGTCGGCGAGCGAGAAGCCGAACTTCTGGTCCTCGTGCGCGGTGGCGATGAACTCGTGCGTATGCGCTTCGACACCGACGGTGATGCGGATCAGCACGTCCTGCACCACGCCGGCCGCTCCGGCGACGTCGTCGAGTCGATCGATCTCGATGTTGGAGTCGAGTACCACATGTTCGACGCCTGCGCGCACGCCCGCCTCGAGCTCAACGACCGATTTGTTGTTGCCGTGCATGGCAATTCGATCGGCCGGGAATCCGGCAGCCAACGCGATGGCCAACTCTCCCCCGGAGCAGATGTCGAGCGAGAGTCCTTCGTCGGCCACCCAACGTGCGATCTCTCCGCACAGGAAAGCCTTGGAGGCGTAGTGAACTCGTTCGGGTGCCCCGAACGCCGCCGCCATTTCACGGCAGCGCGAACGGAAATCGTCTTCGTCGACGACGAACAACGGTGTGCCGTACTGCTCTGCGAGCTCGGTGACCGACACTCCGGCGAGACGGACGGTGCCGTCCTCACCGCGCTCGGCGTTGCGGGGCCACACCTGCTCGGGCAGCGTCGTCATCTCCGACGCGTCGGCCGGGCGATGGGACATCGACTCTTTCGCGGGGGAATCGGCATGTTTGTGTCCTGCCGGATGTGCGCTCACATGCGCTCCGGTGCGCTGACGCCGAGCAGTTCGAGGCCGTTGGCCAGGACCTGCCGGGTCGCGTTCCCCAACGCCAGTCGTGCGGTGTTCACAGGTCCGGGCTCCTCGTCTCCTTGTGGAAGTACTCGACACGCACCGTAGAAGCGGTGGTACGCCCCCGCCAGCTCCTCGAGGTAGCGGGCGATCCGGTGTGGTTCGCGTAGTTCGGCGGCGCTGGCCACCACTCGTGGATACTCGCCGATCGTCCTGATCAACTCGCCTTCCTGCTCGTGGGTGAGCAGGCTCAGATCCGGCTGCTGAGCGCTGATTCCCAGTTCGGCGGCATTGCGTGCGAGCGAGGCAAGGCGGGCGTGGGCGTACTGGACGTAGTACACCGGGTTCTCGTTGCTCGCGCTCGCCCACAGCGCGAGGTCGATGTCGATGCTCGAGTCGACGGACGAACGGATCATCACGTACCGGGATGCATCGACGCCGATGGCTTCGACCAGGTCGTCGAGGGTGATGACGGTTCCGGCACGCTTGCTCATCTTCACGGCCACGCCGTCGCGGACGAGGTTGACCATCTGGCCGATGAGCACCTCGACGGTCTCGGGGTCGTCTCCGAACGCAGCCGCGGCCGCCTTGAGCCGTCCGATGTACCCGTGGTGGTCTGCTCCGAGCATGTAGATGCACAGGTCGAAGCCGCGCTGCCGCTTGTTCTGGAAGTAGGCGATGTCGCCGGCGATGTAGGCGGCGTTGCCGTCGCTCTTGATGACGACGCGATCCTTGTCGTCACCGAAGTCGGTGGACCGCAGCCACCAGGCCCCGTCCTTCTCGTAGAGGCTCCCCGAGGTCTTGAGGTATTCGACCGACTTGTCGACGGCCCCGGACTCGAAGAGCGAGTTCTCGTGGAAGTAGACGTCGAAGTCGACACCGAACTCGTGCAGGTTCGCCTTGATCCGATCGAACATCAGCTCGGTGCCGATGGACCGGAACGCCTCCTCCCTGGCCTCGGTGTCCAGTGCGAGCGCGTCGGGTCGCTCGGCCAGCACGTGCGCTGCGATGTCGGCGATGTACTCACCCGCGTAGCCGTTGTCGGGTGCAGGCTCACCCTTCGCTGCGGCGATGAGCGAGTGAGTGAAGCGCGCGATCTGAGCGCCGTGATCGTTGAAGAAGTACTCGCGGGTGACCTCTGCTCCGTGGGCGGTCAGGATGCGGCCGAGTGCATCGCCGACGGCGGCCCACCGGGTACCACCGAGGTGCACCGGGCCGGTCGGGTTGGCCGAGACGAACTCGAGGTTGACCTTCTTGCCTGCCATCGTGGAACCGTTGCCGAATGCCGCACCTGCGGCGAGTACGCGGGCGACGATCTCGCCCTGCGCTGCGGCGGCCAGCCTGATGTTCAGGAATCCGGGCCCTGCGACGTCGGCATCGGCGATGGCGGCGTCGGCGGCGAGAGCCTCGGCGAGCCAGCCGGCGAAGTCGCGGGGATTGGCTCCGGCCTTCTTCGCGACCTGCAGTGCCACGTTGGTTGCGTAGTCGCCGTGCTCGGGATTTCGGGGACGCTCGACGGTCAGCTTCGCAGGCAGGACGGATGCATCCAGGCCGCGGTCGGCAAGCACCTTCGCGGCGGTCGCGTGAAGCAGTTCGGCAAGATCGGCGGGAGTCACAGGTAGCTATCCTATTGGCTGGTGCGCGGCGTCCTCGCATCCACTGCCCGTCTGCCCGCGAGCAGCCTCGGCCGACGCGGTCCACGCAGGCTCTGAGCACGCTCTCAGGCAGAGAACGTACAGTGAGGACGCTCTGCGCCGACGCTCATCCAATGATGCCGTCACCAGCAGATACGCAGCACCAGCGCAACCGACCACCACCTTTCCTCGACTGAGAGAGCAACTACAGCGATGCCAACGGGTCCCGACAAAGGCAGTCAGAACAAGTCGGCTGCGAAGGCAGACAAAGCCATCAATGCAGCCAACAAGAAGTCAGCTCGCAAGAAGAAGGGCGGTGTGCCCACCGCCACGGGCAGGCAGATTCCCTGGCTGACGGTTGCCGGTGTCGTCGTTGTCGTCGGTCTCGTAGCGGGCCTCGGGATCAATCTGTATCCGAAGTACCAGGACCGAGCCGAGGCGCAGAAGTTCGCACCCAGCGAGGCCAATCAGGATCCGTCGACGGGCATCGAGGGTGTGACCGTGCAGGAGTACCCCGCGGCTCTACACGTCGGGCGCACGCAGCGGGTCGCCTACGACCAGTCGCCGCCGTTCGGTGGACCGCACGATGCCGTGTGGGCCACCTGCACGGGAATCGTCTATCCCGAAGCCATTCGCACCGAGAATGCCGTGCACTCGCTCGAGCACGGTGCCGTCTGGGTCACCTACAACCCCGACGACCTGAACGCGGACCAGATCCAGTCGCTGGCCGATCGCGTCGACGGTGAAACGCAGATGATGATGTCGCCGTACCCCGGCCTCGACTCCCCGGTCTCGCTGCAGTCGTGGGGCCACCAGCTCAAGCTGGACAGCGTGGACGACGAACGCATCGGACAGTTCATCTCTGCACTTCGACTCAACCGCTTCGCCTACCCGGAGGTCGGTGCCAGTTGCGCGTCCGTCCCGAACACCAGCGGTGACGGCTTCGATCCCGACAACCCGCCGCTGTTCGATGCCTCCGCTCCCGGCGCGGACGCGGTGCCGATGGACGGTGCCGGGATCACTCCCGACGCCAGCGAGGCCGGTGGCGCCGGCGGGATGCAGCTGCCCAGCGATCTCCAGATCCCCGCGAACTGATGACCGCACCGACACCGACCGAGAATGCGGAGGCCACCACGTCCGCGACCAAGCCGAGCCAGCGCACCGCGCTGGTGGCCCTCGCGCTGATCGCCGTCCTCGCGATCGGCTTCGCCGTGGGCTTCCTGGTGCAGAGTCCACTGGGCGGCGACGACAGTGCACCGGCCGCGGACTCGGTCGATGTCGGCTTCGCTCAGGACATGACCGTGCACCACAACCAGGCCATCGAGATGGCCGCGGTGGCGCTGACCAACGCCTCCGATCAGGCCGTCAAGAACCTGGCGTTCGACATGCTGACCTCGCAGCAGAACCAGGTGGGACAGATGCAGGGCTGGTTGGCCCTGTGGGATCGCGCACCGATCTCGACCGACGGCTACATGACCTGGATGGCCGAGGACGACTCGCACGGTCACTCGATGGGCGGGATGTCCATGGATCCCGGATCCTCTGATCCCACCCGGGCCATGCCGGGAATGGCCAGTTCGGCCGAACTCGCCGCGCTTCGCCAAGCCACCGGCTCGGACGTCGACGTGATGTTCCTCCAGCTCATGCTGCGCCACCACGAGGGCGGCCTGGCGATGATGGAGTACGCGCAGACGCACGCGCAGTCACCTGCGGTGATCAATCTGGCGAAGTCCATGGTTGCCACCCAGACCAGCGAGTCGACGCTGATGAAGCAGATGCTCGCCGAGAAGGGTGCGCAGCCGCTGCCCGAGGGGTGATTTCGACTCGCGTCCCGGATGCGCTAGTCTTTCGTACAGCCCAACAGGCACACCGGTTCGCCGGTGCGCCCCCGTAGCTCAGGGGATAGAGCGTTCGCCTCCGGAGCGAAAGGCCGCAGGTTCGAATCCTGCCGGGGGCACACATCTTTCACGCAGTTCACTGTCGTACGGTGGCTGCTCGAACGAGACGGTGGACTTCGATGTCCGAGGATCTCCCCCACATCGACACCGTCGTCGACGATCTGTATTCGCTCCCTCCCACCGATTTCGTCTCGCACCGCACCGCATACGTTTCCCGCTTCAAGAAGGCCGGCGACAAAGCCGGTGCCACCCGCATCGGTTCGCTCCGCAAGCCCACGGTCGTGGCGTGGTTGGTGAACACACTCGCTCGGCGAGACGAATCGGCTCTGGCCGAACTGTTCGATCTGGGCGAGCAACTCGAACGAGCCCAGCAGCGCGGCGACGGCCCCCGGCTGCGTGAATTGTCCACTGCTCGAAGCACTTCGATACGCGCCCTGACCGATCGTGCAGTCTCGCTGGGACGCGAGACCGGGACCACCGTCGGCGACAACGCTGCCCGCGAGATCTCCAACACCCTGAACGCAGCGATGGCCGATGCCGAGATACGCGACCGCGTGCGTGCCGGCCGAACCGTAGTGGCCGAAACGTACAGCGGCTTCGGACCTGCGCTGCTCTCCCTCGTTCCCGACCCGCCCGACGAGAATGACGGTGCCGAGTCCGACGAGTCCGACTCGCCGTCTTCGGAGATCGAGGACGACCGTCAGGAAGCGGACGAAGCCGAACGGAACCGGCTGCTCGCCGAACTCGAGTCGGCCGAATCCGATCTCGATGCCGCACGAACCGAAGCCGAGGACGCCCGGGCCGACACCGAACGAACGGCGTCCGAATTACACAGTGCTGCAGCGGAAGTAGAGCGAATCGAGTTTCAGTTGGAGGCCGCAAGGGCCACAGCGCAGGCTGCGCGAGAAGCGAACGAGGCCAGTGTCCTACAGGCGGAGTCGACGGCGGAGGTACTCGAGGCGGCCCGCGCTCGCGTCGCCGAAGCCCAGTCCGCCCTCGAGGAACTGAGCTGACCTACGCTGACGGGGTGACCACACGCTGGCAGGCCGAGAACTCCGCAGACGATTCCGCACGCTACATCGAGCGTTTCGACCGCCTGGCCGAACGCGGTGTGGATCTGCACGGCGAGGCCCGCATGGTCGACGCGGTGGTCTCCCCCGCGTCGAGCATTCTCGACGCAGGATGCGGCACCGGCCGACTCGGCGCGGAGTTGGCCCGACGCGGACACCGGGTGACCGCAGTGGATCTCGATCCGGTTCTGGCCGAGGCAGCGCGCGCACATTCCGAACTCGACGTGCACGTCGCCGATCTGACGACGCTGGATCTCGGCCGGACCTTCGACGCGGCCGTGGCCGCGGGCAACGTACTGGTCTTCATGAAACCCGGAACCGAACGCGCAGCGCTCGAACGCATCTGGGCACACCTGACCGGTGGCGGGGTGTTCGTCGCCGGATTCGCCACCGATCGGGAGTACACCGTCGACATGCTCGACGCGGATCTGGCGGCGGCCGGCTTCGTCCTCGAACACAGATTCGCGA
This sequence comes from Rhodococcus sp. 06-418-5, assembly GCF_002258285.1. Lineage (NCBI taxonomy): Bacteria > Bacillati > Actinomycetota > Actinomycetes > Mycobacteriales > Nocardiaceae > Rhodococcus > Rhodococcus sp. 06-418-5. Next base: position 54,694 of record NZ_NOYE01000032.1, on the reverse strand, counting down.
CCTGGGATCTGCGGCCCTGGCACGACGACGCGGACTGGGCCGTCACCGTGGCACGCAAGCCCGCTCTGCTGGCCTGATGCGAAACGAATCGAGACCGACCATTGCTGGTCGGCCTCGATCGAACAGAGCGAGCGACGGGATTCGAACCCGTGTGAACGGCTTTGCAGGCCGGTGCCTAGCCACTCGGCCACACCCGCATCACCGATGACGATGCCGTATCGAGTGGGCGCGGCCCACAGTTTCGATCGCCGTGATTCGAACCCCGAGGGTTGGTTCGGACGCCCAGGGGAAGACTGTGCGTCATGAAGGAACACTTGGCCAAGCTGCGAGAATCGTTCTGGTTCATTCCTGCCGTCCTCGGAGTTGTCGCACTCGTGCTCGCGCAGGCACTGGTGAGTCTGGATCGCTACCTGCTGGACACCCGCGTGGATCTGACGGGCTCGCTGCTCTATCACGTGGGTGCCAGCGGTAGCCGCGACATCCTCGGTGCGATCGGCGGGTCGATGCTCGGCGTGGCGGCGACGTCGTTCTCCATCACCATCTCGGTACTCGCCACCGCCAGCTCCTCGTACGGCCCCCGCCTGGTGCGCAACTTCATGGCCGATCGCGGGAACCAGGTGGTGCTCGGCATCTTCGGTGCCACGTTCCTGTACTCGCTGATGGTGCTGCGGTCGATTCGCTCGATCGAATCCGACGGGTCGGTCTTCGTGCCGGACATCGCCGTCAACGTCGCGGTGGCGCTCGCGGTGGTCGACGTGGGTGTGCTCGTCTACTTCATCCATCACATCGCGCAGTCGATCCAGGTGGCGACGCTGTCCGCCCGCGTCCGGGACGAACTGTCCGAGTCCGTCGACGCGCTCTACCCACCCGAGCAGCCCGCCGATGCGGCATCGGCGGAGGGCATCGTCAAGCCGCCCGTCTACACGACGGTGTTGGCCGAGGAGTCCGGGGTGATCATCGACATCGACGAAAACGGCTTGTTGGACATCGCTGCCGACACCGACACGTTGATCGACATTCATCGAGTACCCGGTGACCATGTCGTTGCCGGTGAACCGCTCGCCGACGTCCTGGCAGATCGCTCGGCAGACATCTCGGCGGACGCGATCGGACGAGTTCGAGGGTCGTTCGACATCGGCACCAGTCGAACACCCCGACACGACATCGCTTTCGCCGTCGAGCAGATGACCGAGATGGCGGTACGCGCTCTGTCGACGGGGGTCAACGATCCGTACACGGCACGCAATGCCATCGACGATCTCACGGTCGGGCTCGTCGCAGTCGTCCAGCGCCCCATGCCCTCTCGTGCTCGTCGCGGCTCCGACGGCACCGTGCGGGTGATCACCCGCCGCGTTGCCGTTCCGTCGTTGATCGACCATGCCCTCGATGCCGTGCGGATCTACGGCACCGGCAGCCCCATGGTGGTGCAGGCAGGCATACGTCTGGCCGAACGAGTGGGTCGCGCGGCACAGTCCTCCGAGAACGTCGATGCCGTACTGACCCAGCTGGACCTGCTGGACCGCGCACTGGCATCCGGCGACACCGACACCGCCCGCACAGTCGAAGCCCGAGAGCAGATCTCGCTCGCCCGCGTGGCGATCACGGATCGAGTTCCGCTCGCAGTACCTCGCGTCGTGATTCGGTAGACGCCGGAAGCGGGCACCGTGGGAGGATGGTCGGTATGCCAGCACCGTCCCCGCTTCCCCTCGATCCCATTGCAGAGGCACACCGCCAGTGGACCAAGCACGGCTGGTCCGAGGCCGCCGACGGTATGGCCGCGGTGACGTCGTTGATGCGTGCGCAGCAGATCATGCTGGCACGGGTCGAGGAAGCGTTGAAGCCGACGGGACTGACCTTTTCGCGCTACGAATTGCTGACGTTGTTGACCTTCACCAAGAACGGCGCTCTTCCGATGGCGAAGGCAAGCGCACGTCTGCAGGTGCATCCCACGAGCGTGACCAACGCTGTCGATCGCCTCGAGTCGGTGGGATACGTTCGACGCATCCCGCATCCGAGCGATCGGCGCACCACGCTGGTCGAAATCACCGAGCAGGGACGCACGTTGGCGGTCGAGGCCACCGAGCGCCTGAACTCACTGGTGTTCGCACGCCCCGGGCTGGCGCGTGACAAGTTGATGGCGCTCGTTCGGATCCTGGCGGAACTGCGTTCGGATGCAGGCGATTTCGACAGTGATGACATAACCACATCGTTCTGAGTTCGATGGTGACTCGTCACAAGACAATGGCACACCCGTACCGTTCGTGATCCAATTGCACTGGGAACAGGGCGGAGTCGAGCTGCTGAAGGGCGGGGCGGGGTGCTGGTGTTGGGGGTCGGGGCGGGTGCGCACGGTGCACGCGCAATTCTGACGTATCTGGACAGTCCCCATCGAACCCCCATCGTGTCGCGGACGGTGCGCCGCACGCCCGGGCAGTCGCTGTCCACCACGATCGCCACCGGTGTCGACGCCATCCACTCGATCGCAGCGACTATGTCGCTGCCGGTGCAGTTCTCGGCCATCGCCTATCGAGTTGCCACCGATCCAGGCGCAGTCGCCACCCGAGGTACGGCCCGCACCGCGTCGCTCGTGCCGGAAACTGCTGCGCAAGTGCGGTATCTGCGTTTCATCGGGCTGGTACCCAATCACGGCGTCACCGTGTTGTGCGATATCGGTAGCACCGGCACCACGGTCACCGTCATCGATCTCGCGTCCACTCGCACTCTCATGACGCGGCGCACTGCCACGTTCTGCGGCGACGATCTCGATCACTCGATTCGCAGGCTGCTCTCGTCCAACGGCGTTCGCGTCGGAATCGACGCCAGCCGGTCCATCAAGGAGCAGTTGAGCGTGGACTCCGTCGTCAGCACCACCGATCCGTCCGGTACTGCGCGGCATGTGCTCACTCGGCGCGACTTCGACGATCTGATCGCAGGACCGGTGCGGTATGCGGGCATGCTGGTGGAGCAGACCATCCAATTGTCCGGTGCCAGACCGCAGTCCATCGTCGTGGTGGGCGGCGGTGCGAACATCACCTCGATTGCGCGTTCTCTCGAGCTGCGTACCGGTCTGACGACGCTGGTGCCGTCGATGCCGGAGCTGGTCTCGGCCCGCGGGGCCGCCCTCCTGTCCCCCGACAGGTAGGACGGCACCGAGAGTGGAGCCCGCCGCTACCGGTGCTGGAAGTTCGGCGTCCGCTTCTCGATGAAGGCCGACATACCTTCCTTCTGATCCTCGGTGGCGAAAGTCGAGTGAAACACGCGGCGCTCGAACAGAACACCCTCGCGCAGACTGGACTCGAACGATCGGTTCACCGCTTCCTTCGCCATCTGGGCAACCGGTAGCGACATCTCGGCGATGGTGGTCGCGGTCGCGATGGCGTCGTCGAGCAGATCGGCAACCGGCACGATGCGCGAGACCAGTCCGGCTCGCTCGGCTTCCTCGACCTTCATGTTGCGACCGGTCAAGCACATCTCCATGGCCTTGGCCTTGCCCACCGCTCGCGTCAGGCGCTGCGACCCGCCGATTCCCGGGATGACGCCGAGCTTGATCTCGGGTTGTCCGAATACCGCGGTGTCCGAGGCGATCAGGACATCGCACAGCATCGCGAGTTCGCACCCGCCGCCGAGCGCGTAACCGGAGACCGCTGCGATCAACGGCGTCCGAGCCGACGCAAGTCGATCCCACGCCGCGAAGAAGTCGTCGAGGTACACGTCCATGTAGGACTTGGGCTGCATCTCCTTGATGTCGGCGCCGGCCGCGAAGGCTCGCTCGGAGCCGGTGATCAGGATCGCACCGATGCCGGAGTCGGCGTCGAGTTCTTCGACCACCGAAACCACTTCGCGCATCAGCTCGGAGTTGAGCGCGTTCAGCGCCTTGGGACGATTGAGTGTGATGATGCCGACGCGTCCCCGACGCTCGAGCAGAATCGTCTCGTAGTCACTCACTGGCCTGCTCCGTTCGAGCGCTCGCGGATGTCGTTGATGATGCCGGAGAAGTCGACATCGGTGCCGCCCCCGGATGTTTCCTTGAACCGAGAGTACAACTCGGCCGCCCGTAGGCCGAGGACACCCTCGACACCGTTGTCGCGCAGTGCATTGGCAGCCAGACCCAGGTCCTTGTCCATGAGAGCCGCCGCGAAGCCGGGCTTGTACTCGTTGTTGGCAGGGCTCGTCGGGACCGGTCCTGGCACCGGGCAATTCGTCGTCAGTGCCCAACATTGACCCGACGCAGTCGACGCCACGTCGAACAATGCCTGATTGCTCAGCCCCAGCTTCTCCCCCAGCACGAAGGCCTCACTGATGGCGATCATCGACACTCCGAGAATCATGTTGTTGCAGATCTTGGCGGCCTGGCCGTTGCCTGCTGCACCGCAGTGCACCACCTTGCGACCCATGACGTCGAGAACCTCTGCAGCAGAGGCGAAATCCTCCTCGGAACCGCCGACCATGAAGGTCAGTGTTCCTGCGGCCGCTCCCCCGACTCCGCCGGAAACCGGCGCGTCCAGACTGCGGTGTCCTGCCTCGTGCACCAGCTTGTGGGCGGTGTGCGCATCGGCGACGTCGATGGTCGAGGAATCGATGAACAACGTACCCGGCGCGGCAGCGGGCAGCAGGTCCGCGTACAACCCCAGTACCAGTCTGCCGTTGGGTAGCATCGTGATGACGATGTCGGCATCGGCGACGGCGGCCACGGCCGATTCCATCACGGTGACGCCGTCCTTCGTGGCCTGCTCGAGCGCGGCGGGAACCAGGTCGAAGCCCTGCACCGTGTAGCCGGCCGCCACCAGATTGGCGGCCATCGGTCCACCCATGTGGCCGAGGCCGATGAAGCCGATCGTCTTCTCGCTCATGACTGCTCACCTTCTGTGTGTGCGTTCGACAGGCCCAGCTCCGCGTCCCCGAGGGGCGCGAAGTACCGGTCGACGTCCTCGGGCGTGACGTCTGCCAACGTACGCGGTTGCCATTGCGGATTGCGGTCCTTCTCGACCACCTGTGCTCGGATTCCCTCGACGAGGTCGTGGCTGCTCAGCGACGCGACCGACACGCGGTACTCCTCGTCGAGTACCGACTCCAGCGTCGGCAGCGTCGCGGCGCGCCGCAGCGATCTCAGTGTCACTGCCAGCGACACAGGTGATTTGGACGCGATGTCCTGCGCCGACTTCTGCGCCTCGGGCACAGGGCTGGCGGCCAGAGCGTCCACGATGCCCTGAACGTCGTCGCCGGCGTAGCACTCGTCGATCCATTCCTGCTGACCGACAACTGTGGACTCCGGTGCCGGCTCGCTGAACGTCGCGACGGCCTCTCCGACGCTGACCGTCTCGAGTGCCGAGTAGAAATCCTCCAGCTTGTCGGACGGGATGTAGTGATCGGCGAAGCCGACCGCTATTGCGTCGGCAGCATTCATCCGCGCCGTGGTGAGCGCGAAGTGAGTGCCGATCTGGCCCGGTGCACGCGAGAGCAGGTACGTGCCACCCACATCGGGAACGAATCCGATTCCGACCTCGGGCATCGCGATCTTCGATCGTTCGGTGACGATGCGAGTGTTGGCATGTGCCGAGAGTCCGACGCCTCCGCCCATGACGATGCCGTCCATGATGGCCACGAACGGCTTGGGGAATCGAGCGATCGCGGCGTTGAGGATGTACTCCTCGCGCCAGAAGTCCTTGCTACCGCTGCCGCCGTCCTTGGCGTCGTGGTAGATGGAGACGATATCGCCGCCTGCACACAGTCCGCGCTCACCTGCTCCGGTCAGCAGGACGACGTCCACAGCGTCGTCGGTTGCCCACTGCGCCAACGCCGGTGCGATCTGGCGAACCATTGCATGATCGAGCGCATTGATGGCTTTGGGGCGGTTCAAGGTGATTCGACCTATACCGCCGGAGACCTCGAGGATCACGTCGCTCATGCGGCACCCACGATCGACCGAGCGACGACCACCCGCATGATTTCGTTGGTCCCTTCCAGAATCTGGTGCACCCGAAGGTCACGAACGATCTTCTCGACGCCGTATTCGCTGAGGTAGCCGTAGCCGCCGAGCAGTTGCAGCGCCCCGTTGGCGACCTCGAATCCGGTGTCGGTTCCGAAACGCTTTGCCATGGCGCACATTTCGACCTTGTCCGGCGCGTCGTTCTGCAGCGCGTCGGCGGCCCGCCACAGCAGCGTACGGGCGGCTTCGAGTTCGGTCTTGAAATCGGCGAGTCGAAACTGGAGCGCCTGCGCATCGAGCAACCGCGCCCCGAACGCCTTGCGCTCGGCGAGGTAGGCAACGGCCTTGTCGAGAGCGGACTGCGCGCCGCCGATCGAACATGCCGCGATGTTGATGCGCCCTCCGTTGAGTCCGTTCATCGCGATACGGAACCCGTCGCCCTCGTTGCCGAGCAGGTTCTCGGCCGGGATGCGGACTCCTTCGAGAACGACCTGCCGGGTGGGCTGGGCATTCCAGCCCATCTTCTTCTCGTTGGCTCCGAACGAGAGTCCCGCGGAGTCCTTCGGCACGATGAACGCCGAGATGCCGCGCGGCCCTGGTGCACCGGTGCGCGCCATCACGACGTACACCTCGGATGTGCCTGCGCCGGAGATGAATTGCTTGACGCCGTCCAGCACATATTCGTCACCGTCACGCACAGCTTTGGTGCCGAGCATCGCGGCGTCGGATCCCGCGCCCGGCTCGGTGAGGCAGTAGCTCCCCAGCTGATCCATCGCGCACAGGCCCGGGAGCCAACGCTGCCGTTGCTCGTCGTTGCCGTAGGTGTCGATCATCCACGCGACCATGTTGTGAATGGAGATGTACGCCGCGATGGACGGATCACCGGTGGCCAACTGCTCGAAGATCCGCACCGAATCGACTCTGGTCAGACCCGATCCACCCACATCCTCGCGAATGTAGATGCCGCCCATTCCCAGTCCCGCTGCCTTGCGCAGCACGTCCACCGGGAAGTGTTTCTGCTGATCCCATTCGATGGCATTCGGTGCCAGGAACTCGTCGGCGAATTCGCGAGCGGTGTCGTTGATCGCTCGCTCGTCCTCGTTCAAGGTGAACATCGCCGGATCAGTCCATGTTCGGAATGACGAAGTGATTCTGTGCAACTGCTTCTTTGGTGCCCGACGGCCAGCGCTGGGTGACCGTCTTGGTCTTGGTGTAGAAGCGGATCGAATCGGGTCCGTGCTGGTTCAGATCGCCGAATCCCGAACGCTTCCAACCACCGAACGTGTGGTACGCGATCGGTACCGGGATCGGCACGTTGACTCCGACCATGCCCACCTGGACGCGCGAGCAGAAGTCGCGAGCGGTATCGCCGTCACGGGTGAAGATCGAGACGCCGTTGCCGTACTCGTGCTCGGTGGGCAGGCGCAGCGCGTCCTCGTAGTCCTTGGCGCGGACGACGATCAGAACAGGTCCGAAGATCTCCTCCTTGTAGATCCGCATGTCGGTGGTCACCTTGTCGAACAGTGTTGCACCCGCGAAGAATCCGTTCTCGTGGCCGGCCAGGCTGAAACCGCGCCCGTCCACGACGAGCTCGGCACCCTCGTCCACACCGATCTGGGTGTAGTCGTTGACCCTCTTCAGCGCATCGCTGCCCACGAGCGGCCCGAAGTCCGCGCTCTCGTCGTCGCTGCGGCCGATCTTCAGCTTCGCCACTCGCTCGGTCAGTTTGGCGACCAACGCGTCGGCAGTCTCCTCCCCGACCGGTACCGCGACGGAGATCGCCATGCAACGCTCACCTGCCGAACCGTAGGCGGCACCGAGCAGTGCGTCGGCGACCTCGTCGAGATCGGCGTCGGGCATCACCAGGGCGTGGTTCTTGGCTCCACCGAAGCACTGCGCTCGCTTGCCGTGTTGGGCTGCCGTCTCGTAGATGTACTGCGCGATGGGGGTCGAACCGACGAAGCCGATCGCCTTGACGCGGTCGTCGGTGAGGAGCACGTCGACGGCATCCTTGCCGCCGTTGACGACGTTGAACACACCCGGCGGAAGTCCTGCCTCGAGGAAGAGTTCGGCGAGCTTGAGTGGAACGGACGGGTCACGCTCGGAGGGCTTGAGAATGAACGCGTTTCCGCAGGCGATGGCCGGGCCGGCCTTCCACAGGGGAATCATCGCGGGGAAGTTGAACGGGGTGATTCCGGCTACGACGCCGAGTGGCTGACGCATCGAGTAGACGTCGATTCCGCCGCCCGCACCTTCGGTGTACTCACCCTTGAGCAGGTGTGGGACACCGACGGCGAACTCGACGACCTCGACGCCGCGCTGAATGTCGCCCTTGGCGTCGGCGATGGTCTTACCGTGCTCGGAGGAGAGCAGACGAGCGAGCTCTTCGGTGTCGCGCGTGACCAGCGCGAGGAATTTCATCAACACTCGGGCGCGACGCTGCGGGTTCCAGGTTGCCCATTCACGCTGCGCCTGTTCGGCGTCGGCTATCGCGGCCTCGACCTCGGATACGTCGGCCAGGGGAACCCGGGCCTGAACCTCGCCGGTGTTGGGATCGAAGACATCCCCGAATTTTCCGGAGGTGCCTGCGACATGCTTGCCGCCGATGAAGTGCGTGAGTTCGCGAGCCATGGAATTTGTCCGTCCTCGAGCGTGGAAGTGAAGTACGCCCATCCTATAGTCGGATGTCCACGTAAGTCCAGGAGTGGTCACATCCGGTCGTAGAACTGCCTCAGATCGGCGACGGCACGACTGACCTCGGCCTCGGTGGAGCCGTCGGCGCGGAAGATCCGGCGCAGGATCAACGGATCGAGATCGTCGACCGCCGGAGCGAACGACACCTGGGGAAGTTCCGGGAACGATGCGCGATCGGCGAACCAGTCGTCGGGGTCGAACTCGTCGTCCCCGTCACCGACACCCTCGATCAGTTGATCGAGATCGACGCCACGCAGCGTCAGGATGGTGGCGGCGGACGCGTCGATGTGCTCGGCAGCGATGTACATCAGAGCCGCCGCATGTTTGCAGGGCCAGCCGTCGTCGGGGCAGGTGCAGTCGAAATCGAGCTGCCCCTTGTCGTGCGGCAGCAATACCGACGCCAGTGCCTGCGGAATGGCATTGGAGGCCAGCTCGGCCAGCATGCCGGGGTTCGATCGCACCCTGTCGACGAGCGCGGCAACCTCACCCTGCGTGAGCGGGTCGACGGTGACCGAGGCCGAGAACGGCTCGAGCTGACTGCCCTGCACCTCGCCGTATATCTGCCCGCGCTCGACACCGAGAGTGAGCACCTGCCCTTGGCGCGCATACGTTCTGCCCCGCGCTATCCGACCCGGATCCGCGAGGTCTTCCATGGCCGACACGAAATGCCTGCCCCACCACGTCTGCCCGAATGCACCGCGTTTGTTCCTGGACTCGATGCCGCCCTTGGCTTTTCGCCGTTTCCCGTATTGCGAGAAGTCGACCATCACTCCCCCACCGCGTCCTCGCTGAGGCGGAACAGTTCCTGCAGCTCCGCGGTGTCCATCTCGGTCACCCAGTTCTCGCCGGTGCCCACCGCCAGATTCGCCAGATCCTGCTTGGAGACGAGCATCGAGTCGATCCGTTCCTCGACGGTGCCCACGCACAGCAGTTTTCGCACCTCGACGTTCTTGCGCTGCCCGATACGAAAGGCCCGGTCCGTCGCCTGGTTCTCCACCGCCGGGTTCCACCAACGATCAAGATGAACGACATGATTGGCGGCTGTGAGGTTCAAGCCGGTACCGCCGGCCTTGAGCGAGAGCATCATGATCGGCGGACCGTTCCCGCTCTGGAACTTCTCCACCATCTCGTCGCGCTTGGACTTGCTCACGCCGCCGTGCAGGAACGGCAGGTCGGTCCCGAATCGTTCGGCGAAGTACGGTGCCACGAGCTCACCGAACTCCCGGAACTGGGTGAACAGCAACGCTTTCTCGTTGTCGCCCAGAATCGAGTCGAGCATGTCCTCCACCAGACCGATCTTGCCCGAGCGATGCTGCCCCCTCTTGAGCACCGGTGAGCCGTCGGACAGGAAGTGGGCGGGATGGTTGCACACCTGCTTGAGACGAGTGAGCGCGGACAGCACCGCACCTTTGCGCTTCATACCCTTCGCGTCGGCGATCTGCGCCATCATCTCGTCGACGACCGCCTTGTACAGCGCGGCCTGCTCGGCCGTCAGGTTGGCGCGCACGGTCATCTCGTTCTTCTCGGGCAGATCCGAGATGACCGTCGGATCGGTCTTGACACGACGCAGAATGAACGGCGAGGTGATGGCGCGCAGACGCGAGACCGCGCTCTCGTCGTTCTCGCGCTCGATCGGAACCGAGAATCGCTTCCGAAAGTCCGACGGCCTACCGAGCATGCCCGGATTGGCGAAGTCGAGAATGGACCTCAGCTCGTCCAGACGATTCTCGACCGGTGTTCCGGTGAGTGCCAACTTGTGATCCGCAGGGATCGCGAGCGCCGCCTTGGCCTGCACGGTGCCCGAGTTCTTGATGTGCTGCGCCTCGTCGAGGACCACCCGACGCCACGTCTGCTCGGACAGCTGCGCGCGATCCTTCGCCATCAGCGCGTAGGTGGTGACGATCAGATCGTGCTCTGCGATCGCCCGGTCCAGCTCGTCGCCCTTGGACCGAGCCGGGCCGTGGTGCACCAGAACTCGCAGTGCCGGGGTGAATTTCGCCGCCTCACGTTGCCAGTTGCCGACCACCGACATCGGTGCCACCAGCAGCGTCGGCGTCGAACTCTTCTCGTGCGCGAGCAGTGTCAACACCTGCAACGTCTTGCCGAGCCCCATGTCGTCGGCGAGTACAGCCCCGAGACCGAGCCGACTCATGAACGCGAGCCAATCGAGCCCACGCTGCTGATACGGCCGCAGGGTTGCGTTCACACCGGCCGGTACGGGGATCGTCTCGGGCACCGCACCGGGCTCGAGCAACGTCGCTGCCCATCCGGTGGCTCTGATGTCCTGGACCGGAGCCGGCGGCGGGTCGGCCAGCGTCATCTCGCGCATCAGCGTGCTCAGGGCAGTCCCGTCGCCGTGATGCTCGGCGACGTACTTGGCGGCTCGTGCGAGCTGACCGCCGTCGGCCAGTACCCACTGCCCGCGGAGTCGAACGAGATCGCCCTTCGAGACGGCGAGTCTGTTCATCTCCGCCTCGGTGAGCACCATGTCGCCGAGTTGGAGTTGCCAGTCGTACGACACCAGTTCGTCCATGCCGACCGCCCGATCGGCGGCCGCTTTCGTCACCGCAGGCGAATCGACGCGCAGCCTCATCGACGGATCCAACCTCGTCCAGGCCCGAGGAAGCAGAACCGTCGTTCCGGTGGCCTGCAGCGCCGTCGCACCGTGTTCGACGAGGTCGATGACCACCGACGTCGGAAGCAACAGATCGAGGGTGCCTTCTTGAGACGGCAGATCACGCAGTCTCGGGTACGCCGCCACGGCCTCACCGAGCTTGCGCACGGCGATCGAGAGCAGGGTTGCATCGACCTTACGGCTCATCGGGACCGGCCGCGGCGCTTCACCATCCGCTCGCAGACACACCTGCAGCGTCCAGAACGACTCCGCTGATTCCTCGGAGGAACTGTCGACGACGCCATCGTCGTCATCGGGTTCGAGCAGGCGTAGCACCAGGGACGGCTCGTCGACGGTGAGGCTTGCGCGCCAGTTGTCGAGCAACGTCGACATCTGTTGGGTGCCATCCACGTACGGGTCGTCGCGAATCAGAGCGGACAACAGCGGATGCTCCGAGTCGGGCCTACCCAGAACCGATCTGACGATCGGATCGGTGAGCTCCTCCACCATGTCGTCGAGGATCTTCTTGGGCCGCTCTCCCGCACGCTGCACCGACGGCATCGCGACGGCGAGTTCGCTCAGCCAGGCCCGTTGACGTTCACCCCCGACCAGACGCCACCGTGGCCACCACTGCCCGTCCATCAACTTCAGAGCAGGAACCACACGACCGCCGCGAACCCAGCGTTCGATTCCGCGGGCGACGTGCGCCAGGTACCGGAGATCGCCGGAAATCGAAGCGTGCTCGGACGGCGTACGCAACAGCAGATCGGCACCGTCGTGCGGGGCGAGCGCGATGGCCGGAACCTGCACCGGGGCCTGCGCGGTGGCACTGCGCCCGGGCGCCGGAAACGACACCGCAGCACGGTGCCGGAACGGTCGGGTGAGGACGTGCGCGTGTGTCGGCGGCAGATCGGGTTCGTCGCCGGTGGAGATCTCGTCGTCCCACAGCATCAGCCCGGCACCGGGAGACCAGAGACCGTGCAGCATCGGTCCATCCAACCAGCAAGCACCGACACACCTCGGGTGAGGCACTCCCGAGCACGTCGCTCGGTGAGGCACAGTGGATGCATGATCGCGTACGGCTTCAGCGAATACGGCGGACCCGACACCGAGTACCTTCTCGACCTACCCGTCCCCGAGCCGGGACCGGGGCAGATTCTCGTGGCGGTCCACGCCGCCGGGGTCAATCCTGCGGATTGGAAGGTGCGGGCGGGCAATCGCAAGGACACCGTGCAGATCACCTTGCCCGCGGTTCTGGGTCGGGAAGTATCGGGCACCGTCGTGACGGCCGGCGCGGGTGTGGCCGATTTCTCGGTGGGCGACCATGTGTTCGGGGCCACCGCCTCGGGACACGGAGGGTACGCGCAGTACACGGTGCTCAACGCATCGAGCACTGCCCACAAGCCGGAGGCCGTCTCGTGGGCAGCGGCGGCCACCCTGCCGGTGGCTGCCGGGACCGCATACGACGCGCTGCGCCGACTGGCTGTCGGTGCGGGCGATTCCATCCTGGTGCTCGGTGCGGGTGGCGGCGTGGGTTCGGCCGTTCTGCAACTCGCGCGAGCCGACGGTATCGACGTTCTCGCAGTTGCGAGTACTGGCAAACAGGAGTGGATCGAGAGCCTCGGAGCCGAATTCGTCGCCTCCGGCGGAGACTTCGTCGATTCGATCTCGCGAAAGGTGAACGGCATCGTCGATCTCGTCGGAGGCGAGACCTTGCGCGCCGCGGCGACCGCACTGACGGCGGGGGTATCGATCGTCAGCGTCGCAGACCCGATGCTCGCGGCGCAGTGGGACGGATCCGGAGTCGATCGGGACCGCACGACCGCAGCATTCGCGCGGCTGGCGGACCTGACCGCGTCGGGCGTCATTCGTCCGCGTATCGACCATGCCTTCCCCCTCGAGCGTGCGGGCGAGGCTCTCGCCCTCGTGGAGAACGGACACGTGCTCGGCAAGGTCGTCGTCGAAGTTCGCTGACACCGAGACGGGTGCGGGGATCACTGTCGGTACCTTCCGGCACACTGCTGTCGCGAGGACCGATGACCGAGTACGGAGATCGACGATGGGGCGTGCGTGAGAAAACTGTGGGTCGCGGTACTGCTTGTGCTCGCTGCGGCCGTGATGGCCGTGTTCGGCTCGTGCGAGCGGTCCGTCATCCCCGGTTTCACACCCGCCCAACCCGCTCCCGGCAGTCCCACGCGTACTCAGATCGAGCAGTTGCTCGCCCAGGTTCGCGTGGTCGCGGCCAGGCCCGATGCCCTCGGCTACGAGCGCGGGTGCAAGAGCGGCGAAGGGTGTGTGTTCGGCCCGGCGTGGACCGACGACTACGACGGGCCGGGTGGTCACGACGGCTGCGGTACCCGCGACAACGTCCTGGCGCTGTCGATGACCGAGGTCGAGTTCCGCGCAGGCACCCGCGACTGCGTCGTGCTGTCGGGTTCGCTCGCAGATCCGTACTCCGGTGAGCCGATCCAGTTCACCAAGTCGGACGCCGGAAAGATTCAGATCGATCACGTCTACCCGCTGTCCGCTGCATGGGACATGGGCGCGAACATGTGGCTGCCCGACAAGCGCGTTCGGTTCGCCAACGACGTGGCGTTCAATCTGCTCGCAGTCAACGGAGCGGACAATCAGAGCAAGAGCGACAAGACACCCTCGCAATGGCTGCCACCGAACGCGGCCTACCACTGCTTCTATGCGGGTAAGTATCTGTCGGTCGCTGCGCAGTACGAGTTACCGATCACCCAGGCCGATCAGGGTGTTCTCGCTTCGGTCGCCTCGACGTGCGCGGCGTAACGTCTGAGCGATGGCAACAGCACACCCGCGCAGCGTCCTCGACCGTGAGACGCAGCTCTGCATGTCCTTGTCCGGCCGACCGAGCAACATCGGAACTCGCTTCCACAACTATCTCTACGACGAGCTGGGCCTGAACTTCGTCTACAAGGCGTTCACCACCACCGATCTCGCCGCCGCAGTGGGGGGCGTTCGCGCGCTGGGCATCCGAGGCTGCGCCGTCTCCATGCCGTTCAAGGAAGACGTGATCGAACTGGTCGACGTGATGCACGAGTCGGCAAGCGCCATCGAATCCGTCAACACGATCGTCAACGAGAACGGCGTCCTCCACGCCTACAACACCGACTACCAGGCCGTCGCGAACCTGCTCGCCGCGAGTGGCTTCTCGACCGACTACTCGGTGGCCGTCACCGGCAGCGGCGGGATGGCCAAGGCCGTCGTTGCCGCACTTCGGGATTCGGGCTACACCCGGGGCACCGTCGTCGCCCGCAACGCGAACACCGGCCCTGCCCTCGCCGAGACCTACGGCTACGACTGGTCGGCCGAAGCGGTGGGCGCAGACCTGCTCGTGAACGTGACCCCGGTGGGTATGGCCGGAGGGCCGGACGCCGCTTCGGCACCGTTCACCGAGCAGCAGATCGATGCAGCGAATGCCGTGTTCGACGTCGTCGCCATGCCGTCGGAAACGCCGCTGATCGTTGCCGCTCGGGCGGCGAACAAGGCCGTGATCACCGGCGCTCAGGTCATCGCGCTCCAGGCTGCAGAACAGTTCGTTCTCTACACCGGAGTTCGGCCGTCGGACGAACAGATCGCGCGCGCATCGGAGTTCTCGCGCAGCTGACTCACAGGTGCTGCCACCGGGGCTTGTTGGCATAGGCGTACCGGTAGTACTCCGCGAGTGCGAGCGACGACGCCGCGGCCTCGTCCAGCAGCACCGTTGCGTGCGGGTGCCATTGGATCGCCGACGCCGGGCAGTGCGCCGACAACGGTCCTTCCACGGCCGCCGCCACCGCGTCCGCTTTCGACTGCCCTGTTGCGATCAACAGCAGGTGACGCGCCTCGTCGATGGTGCCCAGCCCCTGGGTCAGTACGTGATGCGGCACGTCCTCGGGCGAATCGAAGAATCGGGCGTTGTCGACGCGAGTCTGTTCGGTCAGCGTCTTCACCCGCGTTCGAGATCTCAGCGACGATCCGGGCTCGTTGAAACCGATGTGCCCGTCTGTGCCGATTCCGAGTATCTGAACATCGATGCCGCCTGCGGCGGCGATCGCCGCGTCGTACCGCTGCGCCTCCACAGCTATGTCGTCCGCTTCGCCGTCGGGCGAGAACACAGCGGTGTCGTCCAGATCGACGTGGTCGACGAAGTTCTCGCGAATGAACGAGAAATAGGACTGCTCTGCTGTTTTCGCCAGTCCGATGTACTCGTCGAGCAGGAAGGCGCGGCATCGCGCGAACGACAGGCCGTCGTCCCGATGCCGTCGCGCCAATTCGCGATACGTGCCCACCGGGGTGGACCCCGTTGCCAGTCCCAGTACAGGAGTGGAGCCGGTTCGTACGACTCGTTCGACGACGTCGGCGGCTATCCGGTCCACTGCGTCGGCCTCGTCGAGGATCACGATCTCCATCTAGCTGTCCTCTCCGATTGCAGTTCCGCCTCTGATCACCCGCAGTGGTTCGAAGGCCGGGTCGACCACCAATACGTCGGCTCGCATGCCTTGTTCGAGGTGACCGACGTCGGAGTCGAGACCGATCGACGCGGCAGGAGTCGACGACGCGGCCAGTACCGCCTCGACCAATGGCACGCCGGCGTTCAGCACGGCGCGGCGTAGCAGGTCCAGGACGGTTGCGGTCCCGCCCGCGATCGGAGCGGTCTCGCTGTCGGTGTCGCGGGACAACCGCGCTACCGAGTGTCGGACGGTCACGTCCAATGGTCCGAGTCGATAGCGACCGTCCGACATTCCGGCCGCGGCCATCGCGTCGGAGACCAGCGCGATGTGTGCACCACCGACGAGATCGAACACCGCGCGGACGGTCTCGTCGGCGAGATGCACTCCGTCGCCTATCAATTCGAGCACCATCGCGTTGCGCGCCGCAGCGGCCAGACACTCGCTCACCGGGCCCGGCGCCCGATGATGCCAGGTAGGCATTCCGTTGAACAGGTGTGTGGCCGTGATCGGACCGTCCCCCAGCGACTCGATTCCGCGTCGGGTGGTGAGCGCATCGGCGTCCGTGTGGCCGATGCTGGGCAGTATCCCGTTCTCTCGCAACATCTCTGCGACAGCGGCGAAGCCGTCGATCTCGGGTGCAAGGGTCATCGACCGCACCGCGCCCCGGCCCGCGCTCAAAATGTCGCGGAGAAGTCCGGGATCGCCGCTGCGCAGCGACGCGGGGTCTTGCGCGCCGCAGCGGTCGACCGACAGGAACGGCCCCTCGAGATGGACTCCGGCGACATCACCGGACTCGTACAGATCGGCCAACAGCGACGTCTGCGTGATCAGCCGTTCCGGCGGTGCCGACACCAGTGATGCGAGCATCGTCGTGGTCCCGCGGGAGCGATGATGCCGTACCGCCGTCATGAGATCGACGGCAGGTGAATCCGGGAAAGAGGCCCCCGCCCCGCCGTGGCAGTGCAGATCGACCAAACCAGGGAGGATCGTCGAATCCGTCTGCGGTACAGCCCGACCGGGCCATGCCGATGCCGGTCCGACCCACGAGATCCGGTCTCCCGTCCATGCGACGACGCCGTCCTCGATCACCTGGTCGCGCGTGACGACCCGCCCTCGGTGCATGGTCGCGGTAGATGCGGTCATGCCCGATCGGGTTCGAGCACTGCGTCGTCCTCACGTCCGGGGGTGCGCAGGTTCCATTTCTTGATGACGAAGCTGAACAAGAAGTAGTAGATCACCGCGTACACCAGGCCGATCGGGATGAGCAGCCACGCTTTGGTTGCGATTCCGTAGTTGAGCAGATAGTCGATGCCGCCGGCGGAGAAGAAGAAACCGTCGTGGATCCCGAGGGCATTGCACAGGGCCATCGACGTTCCGGTCAACACCGCGTGGATGATGTAGAGCGGCCAGGCGACGAACATGAACGAGTATTCGAGCGGCTCGGTGATACCGGTGACGAACGCAGTCAGGCCCGTGGACAACATGATTCCGCCGACGAGCTTCTTCTGTGACGGCTTCGCGTTGCGATAGATCGCGAATGCCGCAGCGGGAAGAGCGAACATCATGATCGGGAAGAATCCGGTCATGAACACTCCCGCGGACGGGTCACCGGCGAAGAACCGATTCAGATCGCCGCGGACCAGTTGACCACCTGCATCCTGGTAGTCACCCACCAGGAACCAGACGACGGAGTTCAGAATGTGGTGCAGCCCAGTGGGAATGAGCATGCGATTGGCGAAGCCGTAGATGCCGCTGCCCACCACACTGTGGTCGGCGACGGTGTTGCCCACCCACTGGAGTGCACTGTAGAAGAGCGGATAGACGAACGACATGATCACGGCGACAACGAGACCGGTGATTGCCGTCATGATCGGTACCAGACGACGGCCACTGAAGAAGCCGAGATAGTCCGGCAGCTTCTGGCGATAGAAACGCTGCCAGAGAATCGCCGAGAGCAATCCGATGACGATGCCTGCCAGGACGCCGTAGTCGATCACGGCGGGGTCACCGTTGGCGTCGACCTCTCCGTCGAGCACGACCGGCGACATGGCCGTGAAGACTCCGTTCATCACCATGTAGCCGACCACAGCTGCGAGCGCGGTCGAACCGTCGGACTTCTTGGCCCAGCCGATGGCGATACCGACTGCGAAGATGAGGGGAAGCCAGGTGAACACTGCCTGACCTGCAGCGGAGATGACCGCGGCGGTGGTCTCCAGTGCGCTGAATCGACCCAGCAGGTCGTCCTGCCCGAGTCTCAGGAGAATTCCGGCGGCGGGCAGAACAGCGATCGGGAGCATGAGGCTGCGACCGAAGCGCTGCAGCCCGGCCAATGATCGAGATTCCTTCTTCGGCTCGGTGTCGACCGAGTCAGTCTTGTTCGGGGTCATGGCGACCTTCTCTTCGAGGGCTGGTCCTTCGGGGGCTTTTCGCTGTTGTGACCGGGTGCCATCAGGGGTACTGTCCGGTCATTACCAGTTGTAGTTTGGCCAGGTGGCAAGCACATGTCAACCCGGACATGTGATCCACCCGACAGATGTACGCCCACAGAAAGCGAGAACCCACATGTCCAAAGCGGACGCGATCGTCGAAGGCCTCGGCGGTGCCGACAACATCGTCGAGATCGAAGCGTGCATCACCCGGCTGCGCACCGAGGTCAAGGATGGGTCGTTGGTGAACGAGGCAGCACTCAAAGCAGCAGGTGCCCACGGCGTCTTCCACAAGGGAACCGCAGTTCAGGTCATCGTCGGCCCCGAAGCGGACACGCTCGCAGAAGACATCGGCGACATCCTGTGAGCGACGCCGGTGCGATCCTCAGCCCTGTTGCCGGCCAGGTGATTTCGCTTGCAGACGTGCCGGACCCGGTGTTCTCGGCGCAGATGGTCGGCTCCGGTGTCGCACTGCGCCCGGCCCCGAACGACGGGTCGGTCGAGGTTCGTTCACCGGTCGCGGGCACGATCCTCAAACTCCATCCACACGCATTCGTCGTCTTCACCGAGAACAAGGCGGGCGTATTGGTGCACATCGGTATCGACACCGTGAAGATGAAGGGCGAAGGCTTCGAACTCTTCGCAGCAGAGGGTGATCGAGTCGAGGCCGGCGATCTCGTCGTCACCTACGATCCGGCGGCGATCGCGGCGGCAGGCTACTCGGATGTCGTTCCCGTGGTTCTGATGGACTCGAAGCCGGATTCGGTGACGAGTGCCAGCATCGACAACACCGTGGCGGTGGGCGACCTGTTGTTCGAGCTGCCCTGATCTCACCGACGCTGCGAGGTGCGTCGCCCGCCTTCGACTTCCATCGACAGTTGATACCGATCGCAGCGGTACCAACTCTCGGTGTGTTCGAGCGGCTCGTCGCCGCTGAAGGAGACGCGGTCGAAGTACAGCACGGGGGCACCGCGCTTGGTGCCGAGCAGGGTGGCGGTATCACTGTCGGCCGCAGTGGCTTTGACGGTCTGCTCGGCCCGGTCGATGGTCAACCCGTAGTGAATCTGAACGGCCTCGTACACGGACTTGCTCAGGTCGTGCTCGATCAGACCGGGCAGCAAGGAAGCCCGGTACCACGCGTCGTCGACGCTGACCGGTTCGGCATCGGCCAACCGAAGACGCTTGACGTGGTAGGTCTGTTCTTCGTCGGCCAGTCCGAGAGCGCGAGTCGTTGCCGCCGAGGGGCTTTCGAGCCGCGCGAACAGCACCACCGTCGTCGGCGTCAATCCTTGCGCCCGCATCTCCTCCGAGAACGACGCCAGGTGCAAACGAGACTGCACGGTGCGACTGGCCACGAACGTGCCCTTGCCACGGACCCGCACCAGGTGTCCGTCGTTGACGAGTTGACCGATGGCCTCGCGAACGGTGATGCGGCTGACGCCGTAGTCCTCCATCAGCTTTCGCTCGCTGGGCATGAGATCGCCGGGTTGCAACTCCTTCGTGCAACGGTGCAACAGAATTGCGCGAAGCTGTTCGTGCTTGGGGACCTGACTGTCCCTCAGATGTACGGGCATCACCACTGCGCAGGCCTTTCCGTCACTCGCCGAACCAGCGGTACGGACTGGTCCGGTCCAACCAAGAGACTACGTCACATCGACGGTGCCCCGACAGCATTCGACCACCGACCCCTGGTGGCGACTCGGCTCGACGGGAAACGACGCGACAGGCGACGGCCCACAGTGCATCATCGTCAGTCGTGACCACCGCCGACGCTGCCGACAGACCGACGCCACTCTCCACCCCCGTCAGCGCTGGAATCGTGGCCTCACTGGTCGGCTTCACCAGCTCGTTCGTCGTTGTACTGACGGGCCTGCGGGCGGTAGGTGCCAGCCCGACCGAGGCGGCCTCCGGTTTGCTGGCACTGTGCGTCACCCAGGCCGTGGGAATGATGTGGCTCGCGCGCAGATACAGACAGCCCATCACTCTGGCGTGGTCGACACCGGGCGCGGCGCTGCTCGCCGGAACCGGCATGGTGGTCGGAGGGTGGCCCGCGGCGGTGGGTGCGTTCGTCACCGTCGGAGTACTGATCGTCCTGACGGGCCTGTGGCCGAGACTCGGCGCACTCGTGTCGACAATTCCGGTGCCACTCGCGCAGGCGATGCTGGCCGGAGTTCTCCTTCCTCTCTGCGCGGCACCGGTGGTCGCCTTCGCCGACTCCCCCGCCCAGGTGGCTCCGGTGGTCCTGGTCTGGCTCGTGGTCCTGCGGTTCAGTGCACGTTGGGCAGTTCCGGCAGCATTCGCCGCGGCGGCGGTGGTGATCGCGGCCGGTCTGGTCGGCGGCGGCATTCCGATCGCGCCGAACGATCTGGTCCCCCGAATCGACTGGACGGTTCCGCACTGGAGCTGGCAGGCCACAATAGGTATCGCGGTGCCGCTGTACATCGTCACGATGGCATCCCAGAACATCCCCGGCGTCACGGTCATGGCGTCGTTCGGGTTCCGCATTCCCTGGCGTGCGTCGATGACCGTCACCGGAACCGGAACCGTCCTGGGCGCATTCGCCGGCGGTCACACGATCAACCTCGCCGCGATCAGCGCTGCGCTGTCGGCGAATCCCAGTGCCCATCCTGACCCGAAGCGGCGATGGATCGCCGCCTTCTCGGCCGGATCGTCCTACCTGGTGCTGGCGCTTCTCTCCACCGCCCTGGCCACCCTGGTCGCTGCCGCTCCCGCAGGTGTGGTGGAAACAGTTGCCGGGCTTGCCCTGTTGGGGACCCTCGCGGCGTCGTTGTTCGGCGCGCTGGAACATGCAGCGGACAGAGAAGCAACGGTTCTGACATTCCTCGTCGCTGCGTCCGGCCTGACATTCGCAGGAATCGGCTCCGCGTTCTGGGCCTTGGTCGTCGGTCTGATGGTCCGAGCGATCCTGCGTCGGCAGTCCCCGGCGACGCCCGCTACCGACGCCACTGGTTAGGGTCACGTTCATGACCGATCGAGTGAGCCCCGCGTCGGACTTGTCACACGCATCGGATTTTCCGGCACTGTGGCCGGTGACGACGAGATGGGACGACAACGACCACTACGGCCACGTCAACAACGTCACCTACTACGCCTATTTCGACACCGCCGTCAACGGTTGGCTGATGGAGACGACCGGTCTCGATATCAGGACACTGCCTGCGATCGGTGTCGTTGCCGAAACCTCGTGCCGATACCTGTCCGAATTGAGCTTTCCGGATCGCCTTCAGGTGGGCCTGGCAGTCGAGAAGCTGGGCACCCGCAGCATCGTGTACTCGCTCGGGTTGTTCCGCGAAGCCGACGACGATGCGTTGGAGCTGGCGGCCAGGGGTCGATTCGTACACGTGTACGTCGATGGGGTCACCCGTAGGCCGGTGGCGATTCCGCCCGAAATCGAGACTGCAGCTCGCACTTTGGTGATCGGGACGGCGTCGGCCTGACCGACTACAGCCCGATCTCGTCGGCCGTACGCAGAGCCCTGCTGACGATGTCGTCGATGAGCGTCGTGGTCGGCCCGCCTGCCACCGCCCGGTTTCGCGAGTCTGCTTCCATCCGGCGCATGACACCTTCGGCGATGATCGAGAGCTTCCACAGCGCCAGTACCTGCCAGAATCCGACATCGGAGACGTCGCGGCCGGTGTGCCCCGCATACGACTCGACGAGTTCGGCCCGAGTGGGAAAGCCCGGCAGAGTCGACGCCATGAAGGGACCGGCGACCCCGTCGTCGGCTTGCGGCCAATAGGCCAGAAGTCCTCCGAGGTCCGCCAAGGGGTCTCCGAGTGTGCACAGCTCCCAGTCGACAACCGCGGCGACACGGCCGTCGTCGCGGGCCGTGATGACGTTGCTGAGGTGGAAGTCTCCGTGCACCAGAGTCACCTCGTGCTGCGATGGAATGCCGGCTGCCAATCGCGTTGCCAGCGAATCGATACCGGGTACGTCGCGAGTGCGCGAGGATTGCCATTGCTTGGTCCACCGGGCCAGTTGGCGAGCAGCGTACGGCTTGTGACTGGCCAGATCGGCCAGACCCGAGGAGTCCAGATCCACGCGATGGATGTCGGACAGCGCGACCGTGAGGCCGAGCCCAACTCGGCGCCTGTGATCGGGGTCGAGTCCTTCGGCTACCGCCACCGAGTCGACGACGATCCCGTCGACGAAACTCATCAGCACGAGTGGGACCTCGGACACCGACGAATCCTCGGTCATCGCAATCATTTTCGGAACCGGAACCGCCGTGTTCTGCAGGCCCGACAGAATTCGATGCTCACGCACCACATCGTGTGCGGACGCCAACAGTTTCCCCAGTGGTGGACGCCGAAGCACCCAGCGACTGCCGCCGGCATCACGAACTGCGTAGGTGAGATTGGACTGACCATTACCGATCCGATGGAAGGTGAGAGGCGAGGTTGCGCCGATTCCCAATCCTGCGATCCAGGTCGATACCGCGTCTTCGTCCAGTCCCACCGCACCCATACAGAACCCTCACTTCGCCGCGCGACACCGTTGTCGACTGCCGTCATCGGAATTCGACCGATAGTAGCGAAGCTGAACCCGCTCGGGTGCCGAGGCACCGAGCGGGGCCGATCAACTTGCGCGCTCGAACGCGGAGATCAGCGCTGGAGTCGCGATCGCCGGAGCAGGAGCGGCTACCTCGTTGCGCTTGACGGCAATTTCGTCCACTTCACCGACCAACAGGGCAACCATCGTCTCCGGCTCGGAGGCCCAGACGGAGGAGATGTTCCGCACTTCGGCAGGTGCGAACAGTCCGCTGGTTGCCAGAGCGTCGATCCATTCGGCGACGGCGTCGGCCGTGGGATCGGGCACGGTCGATCGGTCGAGCGAGTCCGCTTGGAACTCGTTGCAAAAGAACGCGCGGACCATAGCGAGCTGTCCCTGAGACATTGCGGTCATGTTCTTCTCCCTCGAGTTGTCGGCGTCCGTAGGTGTCGAATACCCGATTCCAACGGGTTGTGACGGGTACCACGGTCCGTTTCCAGATCGTTATCGATTTGGCTGTAACGGTCGATTGCGGGTTTCCGATGCGGCTGAAACTACGCCCTTTTGGTCGGTCTCGCCCAGGGTGAACTGGACTCTGTGACTATCGTCACACACTTGGACCCATCCGATCAACGTCTTGCAACGAAGTCATAGTTTGGTTTACGAAATGCTGTGACAGGAAACAAGTTATCGACAAAACGCCAGGTCGGAGGGCATTCACACCATTCGGACCGACGTCCGACTGCAGCAACTCGAACTCAGCATGCCTCCGCTACACGAGCTGCAAGAAGGCACGCAGTTCTGTATCGGGCCAGTTTTCGATCTCTTGCCCCGACTTGTGGCCGATTTGCCGACATGCAGAATTTGACGAAGTGAGCATCCTGCCGCTCACTTTTCGATACCCCTCAGGCCGCTGCGTGATCGAAACGTTATTACGAAAACAATCAGCTCGTTCCCAACTTCCTCACATCCGATGTTCAGCCGAGTCGGGCACCGTGGCCGCATGCCAACACCGAGCCTCGGTTCCGGACCGATCCAAGCGTCCCGTCACGCCGAAACCGACGCCGAGACGCCCGCGGTGTCGTCCAGTGCCCCCACCCGTCCGCGGCGGCGCGCCGTGGTCGCTCGCTCGGCCGTGTCCGCTGCCTCTGCCGTCCTGTTGCTGTTGATCCTGATGTGGGCACCGCAGGTCGCACCCTCGACGTCCGTCGAATCGACCCCTGCCACGGCACTGGCCACTCACGTGCTCGATGCGATCGATGTGACCGCGGTGTTGATCGCCGTCGCCGCACTCGCCGTCGTGGCGCTGATACGAAAGCTGCCGTTCGGGATCGGGGTGGTGATCGCCTGCACCATCGGTGCCGTCGTCAGCAGTGCGCTCGCTCGCGAGGTCCTGGGAGCGTCGATGCCGTCGGCAGATCTTCCGAACGGTCAACTCGTCGCGGTGGCCTCTCTACTCGGAGCAGCGTCCATGGTGGCGTCCGCAGCGTGGCGGCCCGTGGTCCTCGGCCTGGGCACCGTCGCAACGCTCGCGGTCGCGGCGGCTGCTCTTTTCGTCGGTTCCGCGTCCGTGACCGGGATCGTGAGCGCAGCGTCGATCGTGTTCGTGTGGTGGCCGGCGTGCTCGATCGTCATGCTCTACTCGCCCGTCGCAGCTGCCCGCGAAGCTCGCAACCCGCTCGACACGGCCGCTCTGGCCGTTCAACGCAAAATGGGGCGCTCCCGTTGACGAACAACCGGAAGCGCCCCATCTGACTGCTGACTGCTCGTGACTAGAGGGCCTTGAGCTCCTCGGTCACCTCGGACACCGACTTCTTCGCGTCACCGAACAGCATCGAGGTGCCCTCGGCGAAGAACAACGGGTTCTCGATGCCGGCGAACCCGGACGACATCGACCGCTTCAGAACGATGACCGACTTCGACTGATCGACGTTCAGGATCGGCATCCCGTGAATCGGGCTCGACGGATCGTTGCGCGCCGCCGGGTTGGTCACGTCGTTCGCACCGATGACCAACGTGACGTCGGTACGGGAGAATTCGTCGTTGATGTCGTCCATTTCCTTCATCGCGTCGTACGCGACATCGGCCTCGGCGAGCAGCACGTTCATGTGCCCGGGCATGCGACCGGCCACGGGGTGAATGGCGTACTTGACCTCGACGCCCTTCGACTCCAGTAGCTTGGCCATGTCCTTGACCGCATGCTGCGCCTGCGCAACCGCGAGTCCGTATCCGGGTACGACGATGACCTGGTTGGCGTAGGCCATCTGGATCGCCGCATCCGCCGCGGACGTGGCCTTCGCGGTTCCGCCGCCTGCACCCGCAGGCCCGGCAGCCGCGTCGCCGCCACCGAATCCGCCGGCGACGATCGCCGGGATGGAACGGTTCATGGCCTTGGCCATGAGGTTGGTCAGAATCGTGCCGGACGCGCCGACGATCATGCCTGCGACGATCATCGCTGTGTTGTTGAGCGCCAGACCTGCCGCCGCAGCGGACAGACCGGTCAGAGCGTTGAGCAACGAAATGACGACCGGCATGTCCGCGCCGCCGATGGGCAGCACGACCGTCAGACCCAGAATTCCGGCGAGTACGAGAACCGCGACGATCCACCACTGCGACACCCCGCCGCCCGGAGTGGCGTTGATTCCGATGACCACCGCAGCCGCCACGGCACCGATCAGCAGCAGAGCGTTGAGCGGCTGCTGCAACTTGCCGATGGTGATGGGCGAACCGGGCAGGGTCTCCTGCAGCTTGAGGAACGCGATCAGCGATCCCCAGAACGAGATCGACCCGATGATCGCCGCGAACAGCGACCCGATGACGATGTGGACCGTCGGCGATTCACCGTGCTTGAAGTTCGAGAATCCCGATGTGTCGAGGAACTCGGCCCAGGCGATCAGTGCAACCGTTCCACCGCCGACGCCGTTGAACAGAGCCACCAACTGCGGCATTGCCGTCATCTTGACCCGACGTGCGGGAGGGATACCGAGAGCGACGCCGACGACCAGGCCGACGACGATGAGAATCCAGTTGCCGGTGTCACGGATGGAGATCAGCGTCGCCACCACTGCGATGAACATGCCGACGGCTGCGATCTGATTGCCGCGGACAGCGGTCTTCGGGCCCGTCAGACCCATCAGACCGTAGATGAACATCGCGAACGCGACGATGTAGAGGATGTTGACGAGATTGTCCATCAGGAGTCAGCGCCCTTCTCGGCCTTGGCAGGGACAGGCTTGGACTTGAACATGCCGAGCATGCGGTCGGTGACGACGAATCCACCGATCACGTTGACCGTTCCGAAGACCAGCGCCACGAACAGGATCACCTGCAATCCGATGGACGGATCGTCCACCTTGCCCAGGACGACCAACGCGCCGAGCACGACGATGCCGTGGATGGCATTGGTGCCCGACATCAACGGGGTGTGCAAGGTGTTGGGCACCTTGGAGATCACCGCGAAGCCGACGAACCCGGACAACACCAGGATCGCGATGTTCGCGAGCAGCGGGGTGTACATCAGTTCTCCTTCTCACGTGTCACGCAGGCACCGGCGAGAACCTCGTCCGAGAAGTCGGGGGCGAGCTTGCCGTCGACCAGCATGAGTTCGAGCAATGCCGAGATGTTCTTCGAGTACAGCTCGCTGGCGTGCTCGGGCATCGAGGCAGGCAGGTTCAACGGCGAGCAGATGGTCACGTCGTGCTTGACGACGGTCTCTCCGGGCTCGGTGAGCTCACAGTTGCCGCCGGTCTCACCGGCGAGGTCGACCACGACGCTGCCGGGCTTCATGCCCTCGACGGCTGCGGCCGTGACCAGTCGCGGGGCGGGGCGTCCGGGCACCAACGCGGTGGTGATGACCACGTCGAATCCCTTGATGGCCTCCTCGAGAGCCTTCTGCTGTTGCACCCGCTCGTCCTCGGTCAGCTCACGCGCGTACCCGCCCTCACCTGCGGCGTCGATCCCGAGATCGAGCCACTGCGCCCCGACGGAGCGAACCTGGTCCGCCACCTCCGGGCGCACGTCGTACCCGGTGGGCCGGCCGCCGAGACGCTTCGCGGTGGCAAGCGCCTGCAGACCTGCCACGCCCACACCCAGCACCAGCACGGTGGCAGGCTTGACGGTGCCCGCGGCAGTGGTGAGCATCGGGAAAAATCGGGTGGACTCGGACGCGGCCAGCAGGACGGCCTTGTATCCGGCGACATTGGCCTGAGACGACAGTGCGTCCATCACCTGCGCCCGCGAGATCCGCGGGATCGCTTCGACGGCGAAGGCCTGCACTCCGGCCGCCTTCAACGCCCCGATGCTGTTCTCCGCGTTGCGCGGTGCCAGAAATCCGATGAGCGTCGAACCCGACGACAGCTTGGCGATCTCGGCGTCGGACGGCGGCGCGACCTTCACCACGACGTCCGCCGACCATGGATCACCGATGGTCGCTCCGGCGGCGACGTACAGCTCGTCGGGAATCAGAGCGCCCAGACCGGCACCCGATTCGACGACGATCTCGACGCCCTTACCCGTCAGGGAGGCAACGATCTTGGGCACCAGGGCGACGCGACGTTCGCCCTCCCCCGATTCCCGAACCACACCGACCACGGTCGTGGATCCCGAACCCTTCTCAGTGCTCTGCGATGTATCCAAATCTCCGTCTTCCTGCGTTGAATGGTGTCCACTGATCGGCCAACGGCCCCGAGCTTGCGACGAGTGGACGAACCCATGCGACAAAGGCACAAGGTCCCTGATAGTAGCCAGAGGAAACAGACCACGGGTAACTCGGAACACAGTCCGATTCGTTCTGAATCGAGTCCGTTCGGCATTCCGCAGTTACAGGGCGGGCAATTGTGATGCACGCCATACAGGTCTATCGGTGATGATCGGACCCTACAGTGACAACCGTGGAATCTTGCATCTTCTGTGCCATCGTCGCCGGCGACGCCCCCGCACACCGCGTGTTCGAGAACGACCACGCGATGGCCTTTCTCGACATCCGGCCGGTCAGTCGCGGACACCTGCTCGTCGTCCCGCGCGAGCACGCCACCGATCTGAACTCGACCCATCCGGACGCGGCCGCCGACGTATTTCGCGTCGGTCACACGCTGGCGCGCGCGGTGCGCCACTCGGATCTGCGCGCCGACGGAGCCAACCTCGTGATCAACGACGGCAAGGCCGCGTTTCAGACGGTTTTCCACCTGCACTTGCACGTGGTGCCTCGCTGGCATCGGGACCGGCTGCGGTTCGCTACCGGGTTCGTGACGCGCCGCCTGCGTGAGCCCGAGCATGTCGCGGACGCCGTTCGCGTCGGGCTGGCCCGGCTGAACGGCGAATCGACGGCGTGAGACTGTTCCTGTCGTCGTATCGATTCGGGGGCCACTCGGCTGCTTTCGTCGAGCTGACCGGGCCGCCGTCCGATCTCGCGGTGATCGCGAACGCGTCGGACGCGTGGCCCGCCGCCGCTCGCGAGTCCTCGCTTCGCAGTGAGTTCGGTCCGCTGCGCGCTCTCGGGTATCGGCCGGCGGAGCTGGATCTGCGCGAGTACGTGGGTCGGCCCGCGGCATTCGAGCGCGAGCTCGAAGGATTCGGTGCGGTGTGGGTGCGCGGGGGCAACACCTTCGTCCTGCGCGCTCAGCTCGCCCGCTCGGGTGCGGACGAGGTTCTGGCCGACCGAGTTCGGCGAGGATCGATCGCGTACGGCGGATACAGTGCGGGTGCCTGTGTGGCCGCACCGTCGTTGATCGGAGTCGAGGACGCGGACGACCCGGGCGAGGTTCGGCACGCCACCGGTGTCGATCCGGTGTGGACCGGGTTGGGTCTGGTGGATTTCTCCATTGTCCCGCACCTGAATTCCGTTCTCGACGAGCAGAATTCGGGGCATGCGACGGTGCAGCGCCTTCGCCGGGCCGGCATGGACTGTCACGGGTTGACCGACGACCAGGCCATCGTCGTCGACGCGTCGGGGACGCGTGTGCTCGGTAGTTGACCGTCGGTCAGCCCAGGCGGGCAAGTGGAGCGAGTCGATCCAGCGAGGACCACGCCAGCGAGCACCGCCTTGCGGTCATTTCGTCCGCGTCGAGCACCAGCATGTCGAACAACTGCCGAGGGGCCTGATGCCACGAGTGGGCAATCTGCGCGATGGTGGCTCGATCGAACAATCCGGACTGGGTCAACGCCTGAACCCATTCGTCGACCTCGCCTCGGTGAAGGCGCTCGATGGTGTCGTATTCGATTCCGCCCCCGAGGAATTCGTACGAGAACATCGCGGCCACGTAGTTCCAGGAGTCACTTCCGGGATCGATCATGGTGCAGCCTCCTTGTCGACTCGCACCACATGGGGTGCGAGATTCGCTGCGCTGGACGCTAGCGTGGCGAACTACAAATTTGCGTGTCGACGACGCATCGATCTGGTAACGCCTGAGGCTGGTGTTACTGATGTGACTCGCTTCCGGAAAAGGCCCACCCACCTCGAACAGGGTGGGTAAAGTCCGCATTCGTGGGCACCCGAGCCGTTGCAGCGTCGATCGCAGCGATCGCGTGCGGGCTGGTGGGATGCTCGAACACGCCGGGAACCGAGGCCGATCCGAATTCGCCCGAGGCCGATCCGAATTCGCCCGAGACGGCCGAACAGCCCGTCACCGAAGAACTCTTCGTCGGCGAATGCGGGTCGATGGACAACACGGAAGTGCAGAGACTCACGGCCGTATCCGACCTGACGGTGGTGTCCGAGAACGCCGTTCGGTGTCGATGGGAATCCGCGACCGGCGCGTACGCGATGTTCACCTGGTATCGCGGCAGCCCCATCGACCGAGAGAGATCCGTGGCCGAAGCCGTCGGCCGCACCATCGAGCGCATCGATGTTGACGGTCACCCGGGATTCACCGCCGCGGCGTCGGGAGCGTCGTGCGAGGCCGGGGTCGAGAACGGGGACGGCTTCTTACACTGGTCCGTCAACTACGTGATCGACGGGCCCCGCGATTCCTGCGACGTCGTCGAGGATCTGGCACGAACCACGATGTCGAAGGCGAAGTAGCCCCATGAGGACGTTCCCCTCCACCGAGTCCAACCGTCGCATCCTCGCCGCTGTCCTCGTCACTGCGGCCGTCGGTACGGGATGCACCACCACCGTGGCCGGTACGGCGGTACCTGCTCGATCGGCCGACAGCGGAGAGTTCGAGAAGCTTCTCGAGGAGTGTATCGCCGTCCCGGATCCCACCATCGCCGACACAGTGGGTGCCGACCTCGTCGATCAGTACTTCTACGGTGCAGTGTGCATGTGGACGGGCATCGGTGCCGCCGGGCTCATCGACGTGACCTTCGCCTGGTTCGAGGACGATGCGCTCTCTCGCGAGCGAGAGCTGGCCGATCGGCTCGGCTACGCGACCGAGAACGTCCCTGTTGCCGGCACGCCGGCATTCCTGTCACGACGACCGGCCGACCCGTCGTCGTGCGGAATCAGCGCGGCGTATTCGGGCGTCATCACCTGGTGGGTGCAATACCGAGGCACCAGTCCGATCGACCCGTGCGCCGCCGCCACCGAGCTCGCGGAATCGACGCTTCGACGCAACCAGTGACCGCGCGTCGACCGACCCCGACTCCGCCTCACGCGAGGCCGTGACAGACTCGAGTGTCGACGGTCACATTTTCGACGTGAGGAGACCGAGATGTCCGTGACGACCGATGCAGATGCCCGCCTGAGTGCGCTCGAATCCCTTCTTTCACCCGGCTCGGTGGTCACCGACCCGGACATCACCGAGGGCTATCGACGCGACTGGGCGAAGGATCCCGACGCGGGCACCCCGCTGGCCGTCGTGCGCGCACAGTCCACCGAGGACGTTCGTGCCGTGATGCGGTGGGCCACCGAGCACGCCGTGGCGGTCGTCCCACGCGGCGCGGGATCGGGTCTGTCCGGTGGAGCCACCGCCGTGGACGGCGGAATCGTGCTCACCACCGAGTTGATGCGAGAGATCACCGTCGATCCGGTGACCCGCGTCGCCGTCGTACAACCCGGACTGCTCAACGCGGAGGTCAAGAAGGCCGTCGCCGAACACGGCCTCTGGTACCCACCCGATCCGTCCTCGTTCGAGATGTGTTCCATCGGAGGCAATGCGGCCACCAACGCGGGCGGACTGTGCTGTGTGAAGTACGGCGTCACCACCGATTACGTTCTCGGTCTCGAGGTCGTCCTGGCCGACGGTACCGCCGTCCGGCTCGGCGGGCCACGACTGAAAGACGTTGCGGGCCTGTCCCTTGCGAAGCTGTTCGTCGGCTCCGAGGGAACGCTGGGCATCATCACCGAGATCACTCTTCGATTGATTCCGGCGCAACCTCCCGCCAGTACGGTGGTCGCCTCGTTCGCGTCGGTGCACGACGCAACCGCCGCAATTCTGGCCATCACCCGGACACTGCGCCCGTCGATGCTCGAGTTCATGGACCGAGCTTCCATCGGTGCCGTCGAAGATGCCATGAACATGGGGCTCGATCGCGAGGCGGCGGCGATGCTCATTGCTCGGTCCGACTCCCCCGGTGCCGACCGAGGCCGCGAGATCGAGATCATGGCGGCCGCGTGCACCGAGGCCGGTGCCTCGGATGTGTTCACCACCGACGACCCCGACGAGGGCGAGGCCTTCGCTGCCGCGCGGCGGTTCGCCATTCCCGCTGTCGAGCGACTCGGCAGCCTGCTCCTCGAGGACGTCGGGGTTCCGCTGCCCGCACTTCCGGCCCTCGTCGACGGAATCGCCGAGCTGTCCACGAAATACGACGTGCTGGTGGCGGTCATCGCCCACGCCGGTGACGGCAACACTCACCCGCTGATCGTTTTCGACCCCGAGGACGCCGACATGACACGTCGCGCCAACATCGCATTCGGCGCGATCATGGATCTGGCAATCTCGTTGGGCGGCACCATCACCGGCGAACACGGTGTCGGTCGCCTCAAGAAGGCGTGGCTGCCCGATCAGGTCGGTGAGGACGTCATGGAACTGACCCGCCGAATCAAGACCGCTCTCGATCCGGCGGGCATCCTCAACCCCGGTGCCGTGCTGTGATCACCCGTCGACGGTGAATCCGTCCGCCACCGTCAGCACCTCGTCGAGGATTTCCAGTCCTTGACGAATCTCGTCCTCGGACGTCGTCAGCGGAGGGGCGATCTGGAGGCGATTGCCTGCGACGAACGGCCACAGTCCACGTGACTTCGCCGCGGCGGTCACCGTGCCCATCGCCGCCGCGTCCTTGCCCGACGCGGCGAAGGCAACCAGTGGCTCTCGGGTCGTTCCGTCCTTGACCAGTTCGACGGCCCAGAAGAATCCCTTACCGCGTACCTCGCCCACACTCGGATGCGATTCGGCCAGCTTGGACAGGCCCGCACCGAGTACGTCCTCGCCGACGTGACGCACGTGAGGAAGGATCTTGTCGCGCTCGAACACTCCGATGGAAGCCACGCCCGCGGCGCACCCGAGCACGTGACCGGAATAGGTCAAGCCGCCCGGGTACGGCTTGTGGTCGAACTGCGAGGCGATCTTCTCCGAGATCACGACCCCGCCGAGGGGCACGTATCCGGAGTTGACGCCTTTGGCGAACGTGATGAGATCCGGTGTCACATCCCAGGCCTGGCAGGCGAACCATTCGCCGATGCGCCCGAACCCGACCATGACCTCGTCGGCGATGTAGACGATCCTGTACTTGTCGCACAGCGCTCGAACGCCGGCCAGATAGCCGGGCGGCGGGATCAGCACACCGTTGGTGCCGATGACCGATTCGAGGATCAGTCCGGCGATGTTCTGCGCACCTTCGAGCACGATGACCTGCTCGAGGTGTGCCAGCGCTGCGGCCGTCTCGTCCTCGGGAGTCGTTGTGCCCCAGGGTGAGCGGTACGGGTACGGCCCGAAGAAACGTACGACGTCGACGTTGGTCGGCTCGGTGCCCCATCGGCGCGGCTCGCCCGTGAGACCGATCGCAACTCCGGTTCCACCGTGGTACGAGCGATACGCGGCAAGCATCTTCGTACGCCCGGTGTGCTGTCGCGCCAACCGCACCGCATGCTCGACGGCTTCCGCCCCACCGGTCGTGAAGAACACTCGGTTCAGATCACCCGGCGCACGTTCGGCGATCAACGTGGCGAGTTCACTGCGCTTGTTGTTGGCCACGGTCGGGGAGATGGTCGTCAGAACCTGAGCCTGTTCGACGATGGCGGCGACCACGTCGGGGTGTTGATGACCGAGATTGACGTTGACCAACTGCGACGAGAAGTCGAGGTATCGGTTGCCCTTGTCGTCCCAGAACCACGACCCCTCCGCTCCCTCGACGGTGATCGGGTTCAGTTCGGCCTGCGCCGCCCAGGAGTAGAACACGTGATCCATCTACTTGCCGCCTTCCTCCAGTGTGACCTCCATCGGAGCGTACGACTCTCCGGTGACGTCCACTCCGTCGGCCTTCAACAAATCGAGCGCCTGCGTGACGTACTCGTTGGTGTACGCCTCGGCATCGGGATCGGCGGTCAGCACCGTCGATCCTTCGGCATTCTCGGTGCTCTTGGCGATGTCGACGGTCTGCTGCCAGGCCGCCTCGTCGATCATGCCGATGCCATCCGCGGACGGCCAGATCAGTTTGTTGACCTCGTTGACCTGCCAGAGCTGGTGACTCGCGCCGAGTGTGGAGCCTGCAGCGACGGTGATGTCGCGGCACGTTTCGACGTTGTCGCGGCAGAAGATCCAGCCCTTCAACGATGCCGCCAGGAATTTGACGGTCTGCTCCTGGTAGGCCTCGTCCGAGAGCTTGTCGGTGTTGGCCCAGATCGCGTCCTGCAGCATCGCGACGCCGTCGTCGTTCCAGTTCAGCGTGGTGAAATCGTCTGCGGTGTAGAGAGCTCCGGTTGCCGGGTTCACGGTCTCGAGCAACTGAGCGTACTCGTTGTACGACATCGCCTGGGCTGCAGCGATATCACCGGACAACAGGCCGTTCATGTCGAACTGCTGCTGCACCAGCGTCACGTCCGCCGGGCTCACTCCCGCTTTCGTCATTCCGGCGAACAATTCGAACTCGTTTCCGTAGCCCCAGTTTCCGACGGTCTTGCCTCGGAGGTCCGCGGGTGAGGCGATGTTCTGATCCTCGAACGAGACCTGCAGGGTGCCCGACTTCTGATAGATCTGAGCCACGTCGGTGATGCCGGCTCCGGCCTCGCGGGATGCGAGCGCCTTCGGTACCCACGCGATGGCGTAGTCGGCCTGCCCCTGGGCAAGCACGGTTTGCGGGACGATATCCGTTCCACCGTCCAGGATTTCGACGTCCAACCCCTGTTCCGCATAGAAACCCTGATCGACGGCGGCGAGGTAGCCGGCGAACTGGCCCTGCTTGAACCACTGCAATTGCAGCTTGATCGTGGTGTCTCCGTCGGCACCGGTGTCGGTGTCTGTCGTGGTGGTACTGCACGCCGCGGCGACCACTGCAAGCGCCATCACGGCGGCGAGAAGAGATCGGGGGGTTCGGGTGATCTTCACGTTCATCTCCTAGGTACGACGCCGGGACACGAGCTTCTCGAGCAGCAGAACAACCAGAAAGAAGAGCAAACCGACTGCGATGGCACCCATCACGTAGGCCCATGCCCGGGGGTAGGCCGTGTTCGCCGCGGCGGAGGTGATCCGCGACCCCAAACCGTTCTGCAGTCCACCGAAGTACTCGCAGATGATGGCAGCAATGACAGCATTGGGAGCGGCAACCCGCAACCCGGTGAAGATGTGTGGAACGGCGGACGGGAGGCGGACGATTCGGGTGAACTGCCAACCACCGACGGCATACGACGTCATGAGGTCGTGGTGCACGGCCGAGACCTGACGCAGTCCCTTCGCCGCACTGACGAAGACCGGGAAGAACACGACGATGGTGACCACGAGGCGGCGCGGTAGATCGGTGGTCGAGGAGAACATCGAGTTGAACACCGGCGCGAGAGCGACGATGGGAACGGCTGCGGCACCTGCTGCCAACGGGGTGAGCAGTTCGTCGACGATCCGCAGGCGAACTGCTGCCATTGCTGCCAGGAGACCGAGGACCGAGCCTGCGATCAACCCCACCAGAGCGTTGGTTCCCGTTGCCAGACTTGCCGATCCGATGTTTCCGAGGTTTCGCACGAATTGCTCGGCGATGGCGCTCGGCGACGGCAGCAGGAACGACGGAACCCCCGCGACGACCGTGAGCAACTGCCACAGTGCGAGCGCCGCCGCCCCGAACACCACCGGTGGCAGCCAGAGCTTCATCGCAGATCCGCACTTCGAACCGAACGGCCGTGCAGTGCATCCCGAACCGC
Organism: Rhodococcus sp. 06-418-5; assembly: GCF_002258285.1. Taxonomy (NCBI): domain Bacteria; kingdom Bacillati; phylum Actinomycetota; class Actinomycetes; order Mycobacteriales; family Nocardiaceae; genus Rhodococcus; species Rhodococcus sp. 06-418-5. The sequence continues at coordinate 19,782 of NZ_NOYE01000032.1, read as the reverse complement.
GGTGATGGACGAGAAGAACTCCGCCGATTCGCGCGGATCGTCGTTCGTGTCGAATCTGTCGATCGTGAGTGTGTCGACGATCCGCCCCGGCCGAGCGGACATCACCACCACCCGATCGGACAGGTAGACCGCTTCGGGAATCGAGTGGGTCACGAACACCACTGCTGCGCTCGACTCCTCGGCGATGCGCAGTAGGTCGTTCTGCATCTTCTCGCGGGTCATCTCGTCCAGGGCACCGAACGGTTCGTCCATCAGCAGCAGTCCCGGCGTTCGGGCCAGCGCCCGCGCGATCGCCACTCGTTGCTGCATCCCACCGGACAGCTGGCTGGGAAACTTGTCGGCGAAATCGGTGAGTCCGACGAGGTCCAGTAGTTCGCGAACCCGTTCTGCGCGTTCCTTCTTGGGAACCTTGTGGAGTTCGAGCGGCAATGCGACATTGGATTGCACTGTGCGCCACTCGAGCAGCCCGGCCTGCTGAAAGGCGATGCCGTACTTCTGATCGACGCGGGCTCGGCGAGCAGTCAGACCGAACACCGAGGCAGTACCGGACGTGGGTTGCTCGAGATCGGCAACGATACGGAGCAACGTCGACTTACCGCACCCCGAAGGCCCGATCAGCGAGACGAATTCGCCGGGGGCGATCGCGAGCGATACGTCCTCCAACGCAGTCACTCCCCCGTCGAACGTCTTTCCGACGCCCTCGACGAGTACCGCATGCTCGGTCATGACCGATCCTTTCGACCCGGCGAGCGACCGGCGTACCGACCCAGTGCGATGTCGAGCAGTGACACCAACCCGGTCACCACCAGTCCGAGCACCGCTGCGCCGAGAACGGCTGCGTAAAGGCGGGATGCGTCTCCTGTTGCCTGCTGCGAGAACACGATGATCTGCCTGCCGATACCGCCGGTCGTTCCGGTGGAGATCTCGGCGACCACGGCACCGATCACGGCAGCGGCCGCGGCCAGACGCAGCGCCGGAATCAGATGAGGAACCGAGGCGGGTAGGCGTAGTCGAACGAGTGTGGTCCACCATCCGGACGCGTAACTGTGCATCAGGTCCAACGCTGCCCGATCGGGTGCACGCAGGCCGCGCAGCATCCCCACCGCCACCGGGAAGAACGCAAGATACGACGCGATGACGGTGATGCTCATCCACGGCTGCCAGGCGTAACCGCCGATCGCGATTTTTCCGCCCCACCCTGCGACGAGCGGTGCCAACGCGATCAGTGGAACCGTCTGCGAGACGATCACATACGGCAGCACGGAGCGCTCGACCCACACGAATCGTTGCATCGCCACCGCCAGCACCAGCCCGACCACCGTCCCCAGCGCGAACCCGAGTACCGCGAGCCCGAAGGTGAACAGGCCACTGGACACGATCGCCGCACCGACACTGCGAGCCCCCGCGACGTTCACCTCCGGCTCGGTCAGCGCTGCCAACACCGACCACACGTGCGGTAGCGCTCCGTCGTCGGTGCGGGGCAGCACCCGCACGCCGGCGATACTCACCCCGTTGTCGGGGACGAGCACTTTCACCAACTCCCAGAACACCAGCAGCACGCCGACGGCCCCCACTGCCATCAACGGACGCCGCGCTCCTCGATGCGCACCGGCGGGAGCAGGCGTCACCACCGAGGCCTGATCGAGAACACCCGTCACGACGTCGCCGTCACGCTCGGGCGGATCTGCGGAATTATGCTCTCCCCGTACGCTTCCAGCGTCGCTGCCTTGGCATCGTGTTGCAGGTACACCGAGAACTGATCGACACCGAGAGCCTCGAGATCTTTCAGCTTCGCGATGTGATCGGCCGGGGAGCCGAGCAGACAGAACCTGTCGATCACCTCGTCCGGAACGAACTCTGCGTGCGAATTGCCTGCGCGGCCGTGCTCGTTGTAGTCGTACCCTTCACGCGCCGCGATGTAGTCGGTGAGTGCCGGTGGAACACCGCTGCCGTCGCCGCCGTACCGCGAGACGATATCGGCGACGTGATTGCCCACCATCCCGCCGAACCAACGACACTGATCTCGGGCGTGTTCGAGCCCTGCGTCGGTACCGTCGGTGACGTAGGCGGGAGCGGCGACGCAGATCGAGATCGAATCCGGATCGCGACCCGCCTGCTCGGCCGCAGCGCGGACCCGGCCGATCGTCCACGCTGCGATATCGGGATCGGCCAGCTGCAGAATGAACCCGTCCGCCACCTGTCCGGTGAGCTCGAGGGCTTTGGGGCCGTACGCCGCTACCCACACCTCGAGTCGGGACCGCTCCGCCCACGGAAACTGCACTGTCGTCTCCCCGATCCGGGCACTTCGCCCATTGGCCAAGCTACGGATCACCTCGATCGATTCCCGCAGCGTGGCAAGGGTTGTCGGCTTCCCACCGAGGGCGCGGACGGCCGAATCACCGCGGCCGATGCCGCAGACGGTCCGATTGCCGAACATGTCGTTGAGCGTCGCGAACGTCGATGCCGTCACCGTCCAGTCGCGGGTGGCGGGATTGGTGACCATCGGACCGACGGTCACCCGCCTCGTCGCGGCCAGAATCTGGCTGTAGATGACGTACGGTTCCTGCCACAGCAGATGCGAATCGAACGTCCACACGTGCGAGAAGCCATGTGTCTCCGCCTGTCTGGCCAGGTCGACCACACGGGACGCCGGCGGATTGCACTGGAGCACTACCCCGATGTCCATGGCTCAGATCAGATTCTGCGACAGGTCGCGCCGGACGAATCGGCCGTGTCCCGCAGTGCCGGAATAGGATCCACCGTCGACGATGATCCGGCCACGCGAGATCACGGTGTCGACATGGCCGTCGATCTCGAAACCCTCGTACGCCGAATAGTCCATGTTCATGTGGTGGGTCTTGTCGACGCCGATGCTGGTGTGTCCGTTCGGGTCGTAGATCACGATGTCCGCGTCGGCACCGGGGGTGATGACGCCTTTCCTCGGATACATCCCGAACATCCTGGCCGGGGTGGTACAGCAGACGTCGACCCACTTCTCGAGCGTGATCTTGCCGCTCTTGACACCCTGGAACATCAGATCGATGCGGTGTTCCACCGAGCCGATCCCGTTGGGAATCTTCGAGAAATCACCGATACCCATCTCCTTCTGATCCTTCATGCAGAAGGGGCAGTGATCGGTACTGACGGTCGACACGTCTCCGGTGCGCAGGTATCGCCACAACTCGTCCTGATGCCCCTCCGCTCGCGACCGCAACGGCGTCGAGCAGACCCACTTGGCACCCTCGAAGCCCGGAGCGCCGAGCTGTTCCTCTAGCGACAGATACAGGTACTGCGGACATGTCTCGGCAAAGACGTTCTGTCCGTTGCCCCGGGCCTGCGCGATCTGTTCCAGGGCCTGCTTGGCAGAGACGTGTACGACGTAGAGCGGTGCACCGGTGACGTCGGCCAACATTATCGCTCGATGCGTCGCCTCCTCCTCGAGCTGCCACGGCCGTGACGTGCCGTGGAAGTACGGGGCCGTGTCTCCACGGGCGATCGACTGAGCAACGAGAACATCGATCGCGATGCCGTTCTCCGCATGCATCATCAGCAGTGCACCCGTTTCGGCGGCGGACTGCATGGCGCGCAGGATCTTGCCGTCGTCGGAGTAGAACACACCCGGGTAGGCCATGAAGAGTTTGAAACTGGTGACGCCCTCGGATACCAACTCGCTCATGGCTTTCAAGGAATCATCGGTCACGTCGCCGATGATCTGATGGAATCCGTAGTCGACGGCACACTGCCCCGCGGCCTTCTCGTGCCATTGCGCCAGAGTGTCCTGGACGCGCTGACCGGGAGTCTGAATCGCGAAGTCCACGATCGTCGTCGTGCCACCCCACGCCGCTGCGCGCGTTCCGGTTTCGAAGGTGTCGGAGGCGAACGTACCGCCGAAGGGCATCTCCATGTGAGTGTGCCCGTCGACCCCACCCGGGATCACGTATTTTCCGGTCGCGTCGACGACCACGTCCGCCGAGGTCTTCAGGTCCGCGGCCAGGGAGACCGATCCGGGTGCCAGTACCGCGACGATGCTCTCGCCGTCGATGAGCACATCCAATTCCTGTGCGCCGGTAGTGGATACCACGGTCCCGCCGTGCACGAAGGTGGTGGCCATCAGGGTTGCACCAACGGGCCGTATGCGTCGGGTCTACGGTCACGATAGAAGGCCCACCGGTCACGTACCACCTTGATCAAATCCATGTCCAGGTCGCGCACGATTATTTCGGATTCGGAATCCGACGCCACCTCGCCGACGAATTTGCCTTCGGGGTCCACGAAGTAACTGGTTCCGTAGAAGTCGTCGTCACCGTATTCGGATTCGATTCCGACTCGATTGATCGCGCCCACGTAGTACTCGTTCGCGACGGCGGATGCGGGCTGTTCGAGCTTCCACAGGTAGTTCGACAGGCCCCGCGAGGTGGCCGAGGGATTGAAGACGATCTCGGCACCGGCGAGGCCCAACGCCCGCCAACCCTCGGGAAAGTGCCTGTCGTAGCAGATGTACACACCGATTCGGCCGACCGCGGTGTCGAACACCGGCCACCCCAGGTTTCCTGGGCGAAAGTAGAACTTCTCCCAGAATCCGTTCACGTGGGGAATGTGGTGTTTTCGATACTTGCCGAGATAGGTGCCGTCCGCATCGACGACGGCAGCGGTGTTGTACAGAAGTCCGGGTTGTTCCTGCTCGTAGACGGGCAGAATCATCACGATGCCGAGTTCCTTCGCCAATGCGGCGAAACGGTCGACGGTCGGCCCGGGTACCGATTCTGCGTACTCGTAGAATTTCGCATCCTGCAATTGACAGAAGTACGGACCGTAGAAAAGTTCTTGGAAACAAACGACTTTCGCGCCCTGCTCGGCGGCGGACCGAGCAAACCCCTCGTGCGCCGCGATCATCGATTCTTTGTCACCGGTCCACTTGCTTTGGACCAGAGCAGCTCGAACTGTGGACATCATTGGCACTCCATCTCTCGCTGGCTTGCACCCTCAAGATATTTTGCGCCGTGTTACGGGATCGTTCGTGCGGTTTCGTACGTATTAATCGTCCGAACTGTTCACGAGTGCGGAAGCAGTGCACGCACGGCGTCGATGGAGTCCGCGGTGGCAAGGTTCTTGTCGGGTCGATACCGGAGTACTCGCGCGAATCGCAGTGCAACACCGCCCGGATAGCGTGGGCTGACCTGCACGCCGTCGAGTTCGATTTCGACGATCAGCTCGGGTCGCAGGTACACGGTGCGCTCGTCACGCTCGCGCTCGTGTTTCGGGAATTCGTCGGTCTGCCATTGCAACAGAACGTCGGTCAGGCCTTTGAAGGTCTTACCGACCATGATCGGGTCACCGCCGTCGGGATCGCGAGCTCCGAGGTGCAGGTTGGACAGGTAACCGGTGCGACGCCCGTATCCCCACTCGGCTCCGAGCACGACGAGGTCGAGGGTGTGCTCGGGTTTGACCTTCTGCCAGCTCTTTCCGCGGCGGCCTGCGGCGTACGGAGCGCCGAGCGCTTTGAGCATGATTCCTTCGTGCCCGGCGTCGAGTGCCGCGTCGAAATGGGCTGCTGCCGCGTACGCGTCGGGCCTGACGACACAGGGAATTCGGTGTCCCGGTGCCACCCGGTCCAGTGCAGACAGACGCTGCTCCAATGGGGCATCGAGCAGGTCGACACCGTCGAGGTGCAGGCAGTCGAAGAAGTAGGGCTGCAGCAGTAGCTCGTGTGCACTCTCGGCACCGAACCGACTCATCGTTTCCTGGAACGGTCGCGGGCGGCCGCTGTCTTCGAGCGCGAGGGTCTCACCGTCCAGGACCACGGAGTCGCACGGCAGCGCGAGAACCAGATCCACCAGCTCGGGCACACTCGCAGTGATGTCGCGCAGAGTGCGCGTGTAGATGCTCACGTCGGTTCCGGAGCGGTGCACCTGAATTCGCGCGCCGTCGAGCTTGTATTCGACGGTGACATCGCCGGAGAGCTGTTCCCATGCGCCCCGCAGAGACTCCGCGGGCGAGGCCAGCATCGGCCGGACCGGGCGACCCACCTCGAGCCGAAATGCGTCCAGCGCTTCGACGCCACCGGTGATGGCAGCGATCGCAGTGGCAGGCAACCTCCCCGAAAGCATGAATGCGCGACGCACCGAGGCCTGCGGCAGATTCGTCGCGGCGGCGACAGCGTCGACCATGATTCCTTCGAGCGCGCCCTGACGCAGCTCACCGGTGACGAGCCGGATCAGAAACCGACGCTCCTCGGCTGTGCTTCGGGAGAACAGGTCCGTCAGCAGCGCCACCCGGCGAGCAGCAGAACCGGCCCCCGACGTCGCCGCGACCGACGATATCGCCTCGTCCACCTCGGCAACCGTCAGTGTCGAATCCGCGGCAGCCGCGACGTCGAGATCGGCCAGCGTGCGCCAGCCGACACCTATCCGACCCTGCGGCAACTCCCCCGAGAGCCACGAGACAGCAGGCTCGATGTCACCGGCTGCCGCTTCGGCCAGGAGCGCGCTCAGCTGCTCGATCTTGACCTTGCGCGAGCGCGTCGCTGCCACGGCACGGGAGGTTTCGACGATCCTGGACATCAACACACACCGAACATAACCGCCCCCACCGACAGCGTGCTGACATCCAATTGTTACCGCTGTGACTCGAGTGACCGGTGTTGTTGCTGTTACGTTCGATTCATGTCAGCAACGTCCGTGCGACACAACGCACGGGCGACGTGTCAGCTGAATCCCAGAACGCGGTCGCCCCACGCAGCGCGCATGTCGCCGTCGGGGTCGTCGACGAGAGTGTCGGATGCATCGATCACCAGCGTCCAGCGCGTCTTCTCGGTGTACGGAGCCCAATGCTTGGACGCATCCAACGCAGCGGGGACGCCGTACCGCGCGAAAGCGAGCCAGCGTCTCTGCATCCGCGCAGACACCGCCATTGCCGGCTTACGGCCACCGAGCCAGAAGGTGGGGTCTCGGTTGAGCGTTCCGAAATTGCCGAAGACGTACGGCAGTTCGGTCGCGTGGCCGGCTCCCACTCGTGCGGCCTTGAGCATCGGTGTCGCATGATCGAATCGGTACATCCATGTCGGCGAGTGCCTGCTGTGCCCGTCGGCGATCCACACGCTCGGCATGAGGAATCCCGCGTCGCGCGATATGGCTTGTGCCCCGGCCGGTTTGTCTCGGTCCGGGTACGCCGCCATGATCTCGGCCACTCGATAAGCAGGCAGATCCGCGTGGTCGTGAGCGATGGCGCGGAACATCTCGGAGACCGTGTCGGAGGTGATCGGCATCAACGGAGACTTCATGAATCGAAAGATCGAGGGCTCGTCGTGGTTGGTGCCGATGATCAACGGGATCTTGTGCGAGAGACCCTTCTGGAAGGCCGCCACGGGATAGCGCGGAACGATATCTCCGTCGACGACCGGCGAAAGACCAAGTGTCCCAGGCACTGTCGTCGGGATCTCGTAGCAGAGTGTGTCACCGGCGGTGACCAGCCTCGTGAAATGCATGTCCAAGAGTTCACCGATGTCCGCCGGCTCGACGCCTACCAACTCCAGGAACCTCGAGGCCACCGCGGCTCCGCGTTCGGGGCCGTACACCGAGGTCGCAGGCGCGCTCTGCACGATCGCTCTCTGGAACAGACCCTCGGCCTTCGGCGAGGTCATCAACGTGGTGACCGACGCTCCCCCGGAGGATTCGCCGAACACCGTCACCTGATCGGGATCGCCGCCGAACGCCGAGATGCACTCGCGGACCCACTGCAGTGCGGCAATCTGATCTCGCAGTCCCAGATTGGTCTCGAAGGTGTGCTCGTCGGTGGAGAACGACGACAGGTCGAGGAACCCGAACGCACCGAGACGAAAGTTGATGGTCACCACCACCACATCGCCGTTCTCGCTGAGGTTCCTCCCGTCGTACACCCGCTGTGCCGACGATCCGAGCGAGTAGGCGCCGCCGTGGATCCAGACCAGCACCGGCCGCAGTTCTGCCTCGGGACGGGGAGCCCAGACGTTGAGCGTGAGACAGTCCTCGGAAATCGACAGCGACGGATCGATCGGCACCGGACTGTCGCGGCCCTGCGGAGCCATCGCACCGAACTCGAGGCCGTCGAGCACTCCCGCCCAGGGCTGCAACGGTCGCGGCGCGCGGAACCGGAGCTTGCCCACCGGAGGCGTCGCGTAGGGAATACCCCGCCAGGCCACGATCGGCGACGTATCGGCATCGACCGGATAGCCGAGAACCTCGCCGTAGGGCGTGCTCACGAGCAGGGTCGAATCGGACGCAGCGGAGTCGGACGCGGTGACCATGGAACCTCCCGTTCGGTCGTTGCCCAACGTACCAACATCAACCGTCCCCTCGGCGACGTTACTCACAGCGTCGACGCCCGCGAGCGAAGGAACCGGCGATGAAGAGAATCGGATGTGTCGCAGTGGCAGTCGTCGGAGCATGCATGCTCGGAGGGTGCGGTGCGAGCGGTGAAGGCGACGGTCCGATGGCAACCGTGATCACCGACCGCCCCACCCCGGTCGCCACGGCTCCCTCAGTGCCCTCTGCCACGTCGGCATCACCGTCCACCACATCGATCGCCACGCCGACGTCCACCACGGTGGCGCCGACGAGTCCTGCTGCAGCCCAGGCAAAGCCGCAGGACTACGCAGGCAAGGCACCCGGTTGGTACTACTTCTCGAGCCCCAGCGGAAAATTCGAGTGCGGTATCGCCGTCCTCGAATCCTCGATCGCCGGATGCCACGGATCACTCCCCGATTCGGCACCCGAGGTTCCCGGCAGCGGAGCGTCGGGGACGGCGGTGAAACCGAATGCCGTACAGCTGATCGCCGGGTCCCCGGCGAAGTTCGAGAGCCTCGGCGATCCCAAGTTCCACCGTTTCGACGGGCCTGCGACGGCCTTGCCGTACGGCGAAGTTCTCACCGTGCCCGGAAGTGGTTCCACCAACGGCCTGCAGTGCAGCGTCGACGAGAAGACCGGGGTCACGTGCTCCGATCAGGTCGGCCACGGTTTCACCGTCTCGAACGAGGATTTCGACCTTCGCTGACGGTCTCGTTCGCGCGGCAAATTACCAGGCGTAATGTCCGGGGACGGTACGACAATCCCTGCCGTACGGTCTCCCCAGCGGCCGACGCCCGTGCGCGCGGCCGGAAGGTGCATCACACATGAATCAGACCTCGGACCGCCACACAGCGAAGGTCATCGGCGTCAGCATCGCCGCTGCTGTAGGCGGGTTCCTGTTCGGCTTCGACAGCTCGGTCATCAACGGCGCTGTCGACTCGATCGAAGATCATTTCCTCCTCGGCTCGTTCACCACCGGCTTCGTGGTGGCGATCGCCCTCATCGGGTGCGCAGTGGGTGCCTGGTTCGCCGGCAGCCTCGCAGATCGTTGGGGACGCAAGAAGGTCATGCTGCTGGGCTCGGCCCTGTTCGTCGTTTCCTCGATCGGCTCGGGATTGGCGTTCAGCGTCCCCGACCTGATGCTCTGGCGAGTGCTCGGCGGACTCGGAATCGGCATCGCTTCGGTGATCGCACCGGCGTACATCGCCGAGATCGCTCCCGCCAAATGGCGCGGTTCCTTGGCCTCGCTTCAGCAATTGGCCATCACCATCGGCATTTTCGCTGCTCTGCTGTCCGACGCTCTTCTCGCCGGTGCCGCCGACGGCGCGTCCAACGACCTGTGGTTCGGCATCGAGGCATGGCGCTGGATGTTCCTGGTCGGCGTGATTCCCGCTCTCGTGTACGGGTTGCTGGCAACCCTGATCCCGGAGTCTCCGCGTTACCTCGTCGGTCAGCATCTCGACGAGGAAGCGGCCCGCGTACTCGCCGAGATCACCGGTGAGCTGCACCCGGACGAGCGCGTCCACGAGATCAGGCTGACGCTGCGCAAGGAATCACGCTCGTCGTTCGCCGATATTCGCGGGCCGAAGTTCGGCCTGCAACCCATCGTCTGGGTGGGCATCACGATGGCCGTGCTGCAACAGCTGGTCGGCATCAATGCGATCTTCTACTACTCGACGACGCTGTGGCGTTCGGTCGGCTTCTCCGAGGATCAATCGTTCACCACCTCCGTGATCACCGCTGTGATCAACGTGGTCATGACGTTCGTGGCGATCCTGTTCGTGGACCGAATCGGTAGGCGCAAACTGCTGATGGGGGGTTCGATCGGCATGTTCGTCGGGCTCGTCATGGCGTCGGTGGCATTCTCGCAGGCGACCGGCAGCGGCGACGCCGTCACGTTGCCCGCTCCGTGGGGTGCGATCGCGTTGGTCGGGGCCAATCTGTTCGTCATCTTCTTCGCCTCCACATGGGGACCGATCATGTGGGTCATGCTCGGTGAGATGTTCCCCAACCGCATGCGTGCTATGGCGCTCGGCATCGGCACGGCAGCTAACTGGATGGCCAACTTCGCTGTCACGCTTGCCTTCCCGCCGCTGACGTCGTCCGTGGGGCTGTGGGCGATCTACGCAGGATTCGCTCTGTTCGCCGCGCTCTCGTTCTTCTTCGTCAAGGCCAAGATCAGGGAGACCAAGGGCATGGAACTCGAGGACATGCTGGGCTGACGCCGGACCGCAGATGCAGGGGCGGCACCAGCGCCACCGGGTGAGCGGTGTTACTGTCGCTTTCGTTCTGACACGGGGTGTGTCCGCCGATGCGGATGCTGAGATCAAACCCGCCGAACCTGATGCAGGTAATGCTGACGAAGGGATGTCAAGGCGATGACGCCTGTTGTATCTGCGGACCCGGTCCGCTTCACCGATCTACTGTGGGATGCGTCCGAGAACATCCGACGCGCGATCGACGACCTCGAGTTTCTCCGGCTTCTCGGAGCCGGAACACTTCCGCTCGATGCGTTCCGTCGGTATCTCGAGCAGGATTCGCTCTATCTCGGTGGGTACGTCAAGTCGCTGTCACTACTGGCTGCACACGCACCGAACCCGATCGCCGGAGCGTTCTGGGCGAGCGCCGCCGCCAGCGCGATGGACGAGGCCGCCTCGCACGAAGAGATGCTGACCGGTGGAGCGCTGCCCGCGTCGACCCGGACACCCGAGCCTTCACCGGCATGCCTCGGTTACACCTCCTACCTCACCGCGATTGCGGCAACCGAACCGTATCCTGTTGCAGCAGCGGCTGTTCTGCCGTGCTTCTGGATCTACGCCGACGTGGGCCGCTCACTCGCCGGTGCCGCGAGAGCGGTTCTCGATCGCGATCCCGACCACCCGTACGCGCGGTGGGTAGCCGCGTACGACGCACCCGAATTCCATGCGATCGTCGACGCCGCAAGGACATTCGTGGACGACGCGGCGGCTGCCGCGACTCCGGTACAGCGAGAGCAGATGATCGACGCCTTCGTCGTGGCATCGCGGTACGAATTGATGTTCTGGGACAGCGCTTTGCATCCCACTCCGTGGCCCCTGGCCGAGAGTGCGGTGCACGCATGAGAACCGCTCGGATCCTCGCCGCGTTGGCGGCGGCCGTCGTTGCCACGACCGGACTGGTGGGCTGCTCGCAGTCGACGGACTCCGACACCATTCGATTCGCGTTGGACTGGACGCCGAACACCAACCACACCGGCCTCTACGTGGCGCTGCAGGAAGGCTACTTCGCCGACGCCGGTCTGGACGTGGAGATTCTGCCGTACAACAACACCGCGGCGGACACTCTCGTCGATGCCGGAAACGCCGAATTCGGTATCAGTACACAGAGTTCGGGTGTGTTCGCCACCTCGGCGGGCGCGCAGATCGTCTCGGTCCTCGCGCCGCTCCAACATTGGGCGACCGGCATCGGAGTCCGCGCAGATCGAGACGACATACCGAGCCCGAAGGCGCTCGACGGCAAGGTCTACGCCGGCTTCGGCGAATCCGGTGAGCAAGCCGGACTCCAGCAGGTCATCGAGAACGACGGTGGCACAGGCGAATACGAGACCGTCGTCCTGGGAACCTCGGCGTACGAGGCGGTGTATTCGGGGACCGCGGACTTCACCGTCTCCTATTTCGCGTGGGAAGGCATCGAAGCCGAGCACAGCGGAACCCCGATGAAGTACTTCGACTACACCGACTACGGCTTTCCCGACGCCTACGCCATCACGATCAGCGGCAACGAGCCCTGGCTCGCAGCCCATCCAGACCAGGCCGAGAAGTTCGTCCAGGCTCTTCAGCGCGGCTACCAACTCGCCGCCGACGATCCGGACAAGGCCGCACAGGATCTGATCGACGCCAATCCGGGAACGTTCACCGACGAATCGCTGGTCTTCGAGAGCCAGGAGATGCTCGCGGCGAAGTACATGAAGGACTCGTCCGGCGAAGTAGGACGACAGAGTATCGACAAGTGGACGGCGTACTCCAAGTTCCTGTACGACAGTGGCGTGTTGGCCGATCAGAACGGCGCGCCTCTGACCGCGGAGCCGGATTGGTCGACCTACTTCACCAATGACTACCTCGGCGATCGATGAGACGGTGGCCGCTGATCGAGGTTCCTTCTCGCTCAGCGGTATCCGAGCCTCGCTGCGTTGGGCGTGGCCGGCGCTGACCGTCGTCGTTCTGATCATCGCCGCCTGGCAGATCTACGTCGAGATCAGTGGCATCCGCCCGCAGGTGCTGCCGTCCCCCGGCCGCGTGGTGGTCCAGGGTTGGGCGCAACGCGATGCGATCGCCGAGAACGCAGCGGCAACCCTGCAGGTGACCCTCGTCGGGTTCGCGGTCTCCTTGTCCCTGGCCTGGTTGCTGGCCATCGCGGTGGACTTCTCGCCGTGGCTGCGTCGCGCGTTCGTTCCCCTCTTCGTCGTATCGCAGACGCTTCCGATCATCGCGATCGCGCCACTGTTGATCATCTGGTTCGGCTTCGGGCTGCTTCCGAAGATCCTGGTGATCGCTTTGGCGACGTTCTTCCCGATGGCCATCGGACTCATCGAGGGTTTCGCGGCGGCCGATCGAGACGCGCGATCGCTGCTGGCCAGCATGGGTGCCTCGCGCTGGCAACAGTTTCGATACGTGCGGCTACCGTCGGCGCTACCCCGGTTCTTCACCTCCCTGCGCATCGGAATCACCTACGCCGTGGTCGGCGCGATCTTTGCCGAATATGCCGGGGCCAGTGCCGGACTCGGCATCTACATGAGCCAACAGAAGAACTCGTTTCGTACCGATCTGGTTCTCGCCGCGGTTGCCGTGACGGCCGTGATCAGCGTGGTCCTGTTCGTCTCCACCTTCCTGGTGGAGCGGTTCGTTGCGCCTTGGGCGCGCCACGGGTCGGTTGGTCTTCATGTCTGACCCCGACACCTGCATCGACGTTCACGATCTCACCAAGTCATTCGGCGACAAGCCCGTACTCGACGGCGTGTCGTTCAGTGCTGGCCCCGGCGAGTTCCTGTCGATCATCGGCCCGAGCGGTTCCGGTAAGAGCACGGTGTTCAACATGCTGGCCGGACTCGACAAGCCCGACTCCGGCACGGTTCGAGTACCGCCGTGCGCCTACATGCCGCAGAAGGATCTCCTGTTTCCATGGCGTTCGGTGCTGGACAACACAACCCTCGGGCTCGAAGTGCAGGGCGTTGCCAAGAAGGAGGCGCGGGCGCGGGCGCGCGAGCTGTTCCCGGTGTTCGGCTTGGACGGGTACGAGTCGGCCAGACCGTCCGAACTCTCCGGCGGCATGCGCCAGCGGGCGGCGCTGCTGCGCACGGTGGTGCAGGGACGATCGGTACTACTGCTCGACGAACCCTTCGGGGCACTGGACTCGTTGACTCGAAGCGATATGCAGGCCTGGTTGCAGCAGGTCTGGTCGGAGTTTCGGTGGACGGTCCTGATGATCACGCACGACATCCGCGAAGCGGTCTATCTCTCCGATCGCGTGATCGTCCTCTCCCCCAGACCGGCACACGTTCGACGGCAGATCGAGGTGGCTCTGCCACGTCCGCGCGGGCTCGAGATCGTCACGACGCCGCAGTTCGCGGCGGTCGAGAAGCAGTTGATGGACGTTCTGCTCAGCACGCCGACGCCCTGACCGATACCCGCTGGCGAGTTCGGTCGACGCTGGGCTCAGTCGACGCAGGGAATGCCGCCGTCGCTGTGCACACCCGCGTCGGGGGCTGCCGCCGGATCCAGGGACGGATCCGGTGCGGCGACCTCGATCGGGGGCGGCGTCGTTGCGGGATCAGCTGCCGCGGTGGTCGGCGGTGCCTGCACAGGTACGTCGCCGATCAGCCGGGCTGCCTCGGCCCGGACGGCGTCGACGTCGACGAGATTGACGTCCTGCCCGTCGATCGTGTCGTAGCCGGTGATCGGGAGCGTGTAGAAATCGATGTCTCCCTGCATCACTGCACCGGCTCCGCCTGCAAGCTTCACCGGATCCAAGGACGCGTCGATCACGACGTCGTTCTTGGTACCCGCGACGAGCGCCCGGAGTTCGCCGATGTTCGCCATGACACCGGATGTGCTGAGCTTGGCCATCACTCCTGCCACGAAGGCCTGCTGTCGTTTGGTTCGATCGAGATCGCCGTTGTCGAGGCCGTGGCGTTGCCGCACGAAGGACAGCGCTTGCGAAGCGCTCAGTTCCTGCGCGCCCGCGGCGAAGTCCGCCCCCGAATAGTTGTCGTGTACCGGATTGTTCAGGCACACCTGAATCGGCCCGACGGCTGTCGCGACGTCGTAGAAGCCCAGCAGGTTCACCTCGGCGAAATGATCGATCGGCACGTCGAGCAGGTCACGAACCGCGGTCAACGTCGATCGCCGACCCGCGTCGCGTGCTCGACGCTCACGTTCGGCCGAATCGGTGACGCCCTCGTCGAGCAACTGCGTATCGGCGTCGGCTTTGGCAAGTCCGTACGCCTCCTTGATCTTTCGCTTGCCGTATCCGGGAACGTCGACGTAGTCGTCGCGAGGTATCGACAGCGCAGTCGCCCTCCCTCCGTCGGCCGGAAGGTGCACCAGCAGCAGTGTGTTGGTGTTGTAACCGCCGACGTCGCTGTCGCCCGCATGCAGCGCATCGGTGACGAACTCGGCAGGCAGGTCGTTGCCGTCCATGTCCTTGCGGCTGTCGAGACCGATCAACAGAATGTTGGTGTCCTCGCCGTTGCCGCCCGGATCATTGTTCGCGATGCCGTCGAGCGCGTCCGAGGTGGTCAGCCCCGTGGTGGCTTCGCGGTACACCGCGAAGCCGATTCCACTCACCGCGATCGAGGCAACTGCCGCAGTGGCGACGACAATTCGGCCGATTCGGAGCGCGAGACCGCGGTTGCGCGACGGCGTCCTGATGCGATGGCGCCCTGATCCACGTTCACCGCGGGTGGTGTCGTTACCTGGGCCGTTCGAGAGCACCTCGCCAGGCTACTCGGCGCTCACCTGGTGGTTGCTCCACCCAATCGCAACGCAAGATCGTCGACGGCGGAGAACGCCGCCTCGAGATTGGCTCGTGCCTGCGGAATCTGCGGTGCGAGCGCCGGCACCCGCTCGGCGAGCGTCAAGTCGACCGGGACGAAGTGGACGTCCATCCCCAGCGCAACTCCGAGCACCTGTCGCAGTTGCGCGGTGGTGTGGTCGGAGGATGCGTTGTCGGTACCGGGGGTGTAGTCGTTTCCCCGACTGGTCACCACGACCACGGGCTTGCCGACGAGAGGTGCCGTGTCACTGTCGAACGGAACAGTGACACCCGGAACGTGTACGTAGTCGATCCATGCCTTCAGGGTCGACGGGATCGACCAGTTGTACATCGGCGCGCCGATCAGCACCGCGTCGGCCGAGATCAGTTCCTCGATCAGTTCGACCTGCAACGCCTCGGCGGACGGCTCCACGATTTCGTCGGCGGTTCGCAGGCGAGGTGCCCAGTGCAGCGCCGAGGTGGGTAGGTGGGGCAACGGACTCGAATGCAGGTCTCGATGGATCACCGAGTGGTCGGTGCCGATGCCATGCCAGGCGTCCGAGAAGCGGGCCGTCACCCGACGGCTTATCGAACGATCCGGGTCGGCGGACGAATCGAGGTGCAACAACTGTGGCACTGGAACACTCCTCACATGCTGGGTGCTCCGAGCCTATGCGTACCGACGCCTGCGCCCACTCCTATCCTGGACGAATGGACTTCCGATTCGTCATGCCTGCTCTCGAGTCGCGATCGGCCAACTCGTTGGCGGCAGTCGTTCACGAGCGAACCGGAGCGGACGTCGACCTCAGAATCGGCGGTTCGGAGGTTCGACTCGACGACGCATCACGCAGTGCGGTCTTGGAACTTCTGACCCAACTCTCGACCGGCCGGGCGGTGGCCATCGGAACCGTGGACGAGTTGCTGACCACTTCGCAAGCTGCCGAGGTCCTCGGTGTCTCCGACACCTATGTCAGACGGTTGGCCGACGCGGGCGACCTATCGATCGAAATGCGCGGCACGCACCGACGATTCAGGCTCGAAGACCTTCTGCGACAGCGTGATCGATTCCGGTGAGAGTACGCGTTGCCGTCACCCTGCCTCGCGTTCGATGTGCTGGGACTGGACGGTCATGAGATCGCGAAACGCCTGCCCGGCAGCCAGCCACAGTTGTTCGGAGTCGATGTAGTCCACCCCTCTGATTTCGACATCGCCCAGGTACGCGCCGACGTCGACCGACAACATTCCGATGACCGAAGAGACGTCGGCATCGAGATAGGTGGATTGGGTGTTCTGCAGCTCGCGGAACTGAGCAGAGAAGAACTCGGCCGGGATTCTCCGATCGACGAACTGGGCGATGAGGAACAGAAAACGGGACGCATGGGCTGTGCCCGTCCGGAAGGAATGTTCCATGGTGAAAACCTCTCCCCACGGTCGACAGCACCCCTCGCACTGTCGACCGTTGAGCTCGCTGGTACCCGAATTTCGATGCGCGGACGAACTCTCGAACATCGATTCGACCCAGGGGCTAAAGCAGGGAGCTCGTCCTACCAGCGCTAGGTTAATCGGACCTTTGTCCCGTTTTTGCCGGACAGGCCAATTTGGTGAGCAATCACAACAGAGCAGCCGTGCGCTGTGGTTTCCTACTGAAACGATCCCAACGGAGCTCGATCCGGAGTGTCCAGCTGCCAGAACTGCCAACCGTCGCGCTCCTCGACGTCCCCACTGATATGCGTGGCTACCGCACTGGCTGCGACGGAAGGATTGTCGAACCGTCGACCCTCCATCGGCCCTGCGGTGATCTCGAGCCGTTGCGTCTCGGGGTCGTAGCGGCCGCTCAGCCGATAGCCCTCGCAGTCGGCAACGACGCGTACTCGGTTGTCCACAACTTCCTCTTCGACGGCCGCCTTGGCCGATTTACGAGGCGTCTTCACCCGTGGAGTACGAACCCACGTCTGTTCGGGTCCCAGATCGACCGTTGTGTCCAAGGTTGCACTCAGACCGAGCAGGTCCCAACGCTCACTGCCGTGCAGCACTCTGTCCACCGCGATTGCATGATGCCCAGTCCTGGTACGGAGGGGCGAGTCCTGGACCCACAGGTCTACTTCTCCGCGAATATCGGTGGCCATCTCCTCGGACGAGACCATGTAGAAGCGCGGCTCTTCGTTCGCGAGATCGACGAACACCCAGTACGAGGATCCAGTGTCGTCACTCTCGAGCGATTCGTCCTGCCTGCGGGCTTTCCAGTCACCCGTCACCTTGGATCGCACTCGGACTATGCACGAGGAACTACCGTCCATGGACCAGACCTGCACGGGGTTACGCCGCGACGTCGTCAGCCGCTCTGCGCGACCACCGCGCTGAGCGACGGTTCGAATGAATGCCTTGATTCCCCGGTCGGATGTGTCTTCCACGGATTGCCACCTTCAGCCTCGAGAGCGCCCCGTACTTATGAAGAGCGGTGTTGCGACGGGTAGCGCTCGCACGACTCGGTTTCTCTCACCCTACTGCGTCGATGCGTGCTCGAGTAACCGCAGAACACTCCGCGGGACGAGTGCCGGTTACGGTGGTGACACCGAACTCGGCGAGGAGGTACCACCATGACTGTCGAGATCACCCATGACAGTGCCGACCATCGATTCGAGATCCATGTCGATTCCGAGTTGGCGGGCTACTCGGAGTACCTGGAATCGGACAGTTCCAGAACGTTTCATCACACTGTGACGCTTCCGCAGTTTCGCGGCCGAGGACTTGCCGCTGCGCTCACCGAATTCGCTCTCGACGACACCAGCACGCAGGGACTCCGCGTTGTCCCTACGTGCTGGTTCGTTCGCGACTTCATAGCAGCCGCGGGTGATCGCTACTTACATCTGGTGGAGACCTGACTGTCACCGGCTGGACGACATCACCCCGATGCCGATCTCGGAGTCCGATTCGCAGTCGTTCGAGGCCACCGCCCCCATGGCCTCACTCTCACGTGAATCCGATTCTGCGACAACTGCTTCGGCAGCTCTTTCTTCCGCCACCCGACGCCGTTCGTAATTCTGCACACCACGCGCGACGCGTTGTCGGTGTTCGTTCAGGATCTGTTCGTAGTGGTACATCTGTTCTCCTACAACAAAAGTGGACGCCGGACACAGGGCATTGTTGTGCGGCGAAGTATTGGTCAGATTGCGAAATTGGGTCAACCGATTAGCACCGATTGGGCCGAAGGCCTACTCAGAGAGCATGATCGGCGACCATGGCAAACCGCGTGCAGACAACTCGACGGCGTGCGTAATTCATTTCTGCTGCCATTGTCCACCTCCACGGTCTCTGCGATGTGCCTGTGTCACGATCATGCACGGCCGCCGCCCCGAACTCCACCGATTAAATTCGACGCTAGAGGCGCACGCGTTGTGGTCCACGAATCAGGTTGGCATAGCGGCTATTTGGCAACCAGTAGGCATTGCGGACGACATAGGCCGACGCAACGAACCGACACACCGTGTACTGCCCGATGAAACTCCCGTCTACTGCCACCGGAGTCGAGGTCGAGAGTCCCAGCTCGCAAACGCGCGCGCGTTCGCGCTCCCGTCTGCAGTCTGCACTCGCGTCACGCACCGGCACCCGAGTTCAGCCCCGGAGTTCAGCCCTGGGTGTCCGCAAATGCGCGCGCCTTTGTCGGGTGCACGGGAAATGGCGGGTGTCCGGGATGCGATTCTGCGCACGGATGACAACTGCGCGCGCGTTTGCCCCCCCTGTGGGTGTGAGCTCATCCGGTCGGGTGGAGGCTGAGGCCCGCGTCGATGGTGGTCGACATTCCGCAAATGCGCGCGCGTTCGTCAGCTGCGCGGGGATTGGTGGGTGTCCCGGTTGCGATTGTGTGCGCGGATGACAACTGCGCGCGCGTTTGCCCCCTGCGGGTGCGAGCTCATCGGGTCGGGTGGAGGCTGATGCCGGCTGCGCTGGTGGTCGGTGGTGGTCGGGTCGAGATCGGGTAGGCGCTCGCTGCTGTGCGGTGCTCGCCATTCTGCAAATGCGCGCGCGTTCGTCGGGTGCGCGGGGATTGGTGGGTGTCCGGGGTGCGATTGTGTGCGCGGATGGCGAATGCGCGCGCGTTTGCCTCCTCATGACGGAGTCCGCATTCGCCTCGCGCGTCGGCATCCGGCCTGCGATCCTCGTGTCCCGCACGTGCGCGCGCGTTCGTTGGGTGTGCGGGGATTGGTGGGTGTCCGGGCTGCGATTGTGTGCGCGTATGGCGATTGCGCACGCGTTCGCCCTCGGAGGGGATGGGGGTGGCGTGAGGTGGGTGTGGTGTGGTTTCGAAATGCAGAACACCCCCGGACCGGGTGGTCTGGGGGTGTTCTGGGAAATTGTGTTCGGCGGTGTCCTACTCTCCCACACCCTGTCGAGTGCAGTACCATCGGCGCTGGAGGGCTTAGCTTCCGGGTTCGGAATGGGACCGGGCGTTTCC
>NZ_NOYE01000006.1:0-94856 GCF_002258285.1 Rhodococcus sp. 06-418-5 | reverse complement strand
GGGCTGGGGCTGGGCGCTGCGCGCCCGCCGCTGCAGGCGAAACGGCAAGCCGTTCCGAAGAACTCGCGGACTCGGTCGAAGCGCTGCGCGCCTTCGCGGTTGCATCTGTTATTCGATCGCGCTCAATTTGCAATTTGCAATCGAGAATTTTTCGAGGGCGGTCGAACCGAAACCGGCTCGCCGATGCATGGTGTATTCAGCGAAACCGGTTTCGGATCAATCGCATTCAAGTCATTCGTTACGGGATCGCTCGGATTCTGCATCGAGCGCAGCGGGCCGAATCTGCTCCCACAGCGCCGGGTTGATTCCCGCGTTGTATGCGCGTTCGAGCAGCTGCCCCAAGGAATGATCGGGGGCGAGCCCACGGGCAACGTTCATTGCCTCCCGCGCCGGCACCGCCTCCCGTCCGATCCAGTAACTCAGCGAAGCGAGGACGAAGGCGGGGCCTGCCTCGCTGGCGGGCAACACCGCGCCAACCTGCCGCCACAGTTCGCCGAGGACTGCGGCGTTGGCTTCGGTGAAGTGAACGAACAGCACATCGCGCACGCGCACGTCAGAGGCGGCGGCTGCGAGCATCGCAGCGTGGTAATCCGATATCTCGATTCCGCGGTTGCCTGAATCGAGATACCCGGCGAGTACCTCGCGGTGGATGGTCTCTGCGGCCGAGATCGGCCCTACTGCCGGGAACGCCCCGCGTGCAGCCCGCATCATGTCCACCACACTCGCGGCGCGTTCGGCACCGAACTGTTCGGCAACGAAGCCCGCGCGGATTTGGGCGCGAGAGGCCAGACGTACCTGCCCCTCGAGCAACGCTCCGACCACGTAGGGGTGAGCCGTCAGGTCGACCGCCTCGCCGACCTCGTGCGGTCCCGCCAGTACCCCGTTCATCAAGTAGCGGCGCGCACGTCCCTCGTGGAACTGGAACACAGCAACGTCATCGCCCGAGAACTCGTGGAGAACGGCCATCGATGCCGCATCGGCGTGTGTGTCACTGCCGAACACGACCACCACGCGCGGTCCGGATAGATCACGCACGGGGTGACCGCTGGGCACCAGCAACGGGGCACCACCGATCGGCGCTTCCTCCCCCAGCGGGCAGGCCATGACGGCCCCGCCTGTCGAGTTTGGGGTGAACACCACCATTTCGTTCTCGGGAACGTAGCGGACCAGCATCACGGCCACGGCAACAGCATCAGCGGGTGAGGAGATACGAAAAACAGAGGACATCGGACAAACCCCTTTCAGGGCACAGGGGCAGATGGTCAGTCCGCCCGATCAACAGAACACCCACAATCTAGCCGAGACCACCGACAAGAACGGCTCACGCGCAACACATTTGGTCCCCGGCGCACTCGGTGCCGGGGACCGCACCGAGTGCGCCGGGGCTCGGTGGGGAAAGACAACAGGCCCGCCCATGTGTTTCGCTGGGCGAGCCTGTTGTCGAACGTCTAGGGAGAAGCGAAAGGATCAGAGCGACAAAGGCTCTCGCTCTAACTCCTCGGGAGCGGAGTCGGCTTCCGAGGCCCATCTAGGGCTCACGTCCATACCCGACCACACTTTCGGATCGGTGTCGAGCCGATCAGGAGACGTTCGGATCAGCACACACGCCAGCAGCCGACATTGCAAGACGCGCCACACCGTCGATGATCAACGTATGGCATCCGTTCGACGCTGCGGAGGTGACCGGCCCTGGTACCGCGTACACCGCCCGCCCGAGCCTGTGCACTTCCCTGGCCACAGACAGTGCACGTCCGCGTGACCCGGCCTCGGGCACCACTACCGCATCGGAGAGAGCCGCCAGCAGCGCGCCACTCCCGTTGAATCGTTCTCGTCGAGGCTCTGCACCGAACGAGTACTCGCTCACCACCACACCCTGTTCCGCGACGCGCTCGAGCAACCGAGCGTGACCGGACGGATACGCCCGATCCAAGCCGCACGGCATTACCGCTACCGGTCCTGCACCGACCCCCAACGCTGCCCGCAACACCGCTCCCTCGATCCCGAACCCGCTGCCCGACAGGACCGCCACCCCACGCATCGCCAGATCCCCGGCAAATTCCGACGCGACATGCTCGCCGTAAGCGGTCGCAGCCCGGGTGCCGGTGAGCGCCACCGCCGACACATCAGCACCGGGCAGCGCGCCCTGTCCACGAACCCACAGAGCGACCGGAGTCGATCCCTCCAGCCATCCGGCCATCCGCAGCCGCTGCGGCCACTCAGCGTCCGCAGGAGTGACCAATCGTGCTCCCAGCGTTGCCGCCGTCTCGAGGTCTGCCTCGGCACCTGAGTAGTCCCACGAGCGAGCCGTCGCACGCAACAAGTCCTCCGACACCTCCCGATGCCGCACAGCCTCGGCTGCAGCCTCCACGCCCGATAAGGACACCGCCAGATGCACCAACGAGCCCTGCCCCCGCGCCACGTGAGCGAGATACGCCCACGCAACACGCTCACGCCACACCATCTCGCTACCCGACACCGCGTTCTCGCTCGACACACCGCTCACGACGAAACCCTCCCAGGGCTAACACAAGGGCAGATGGTCAGTCCGCCCGATCAACAGAACAACTCGAACCTACCCCGACACACCGACAAAAACAGCACCTGACAAGCGAAAATGTCCCCGGCGCACCCGGTGCCGGGGACAGCGGGTGCGCCGGGCGGTAAGTTCACGAAGCGGCCAAAAGAGCAGACCGAAGTGTCCTGTTCGAGTGATACAAATACCGGAGCAGATCTCACGGGCCGCCGACGAAAAACGCACCAACCGCGACGTTCGAGAGGGAAGCTGCACACATGACCGAGCCCGAGCCATGGCGTCGAAGCAAGACGCCGGCCCCGCTCCCCTCGAATTCCGCCGACGCCCGAGCGATCAGCGAACTGACGGACCCGGAACTGGCTGCGATCATTCGTGACAACCTCCTGCCGCGCTCGAACACCGCCGGCGATACAGCCAATTGGCGTGCATTCTGGAACACCCTCACTTTCGATCCGCAGCTCAACGATCGCGCAAACGCGATCATCGATGTCTACGTCGAGCAAGCAGCAGCAGCGCTCGATACCGGCGAACTCGACGACGCCCAATACAAACGTGCCGGCAAGTTCCACGACCTGTGTATCCACGCCCTCGACAGGCTCGACAAGGTGGTCGACGACCCCCTGGCCTGGGCTGGTGCGCGAGCTGCCGGATTCAATCCACGCTCTCGTGAGGTCATCAACACCCTCGTGCAGGCCATCGCCGATCACCGAGACGACGGCGACGACGCCAAGCTCTGGGCGATTCTCGCCGAAGTTCGTTTGGATCCAGGCCATCGACGCCGGTAAGCGCTCCGCTCAACATGGCCGCCCGCGGAGCCTCTGACCGATGAGCTTCTGGGATTCACTTGCGGCCGGCCTCTCGGAGGAGCCGCCGCGACGGGTGATCGTGTCGACCAGAACGCTCAGGTCGGCGATCGAGGACACCTTGATCTATGGGTTCTCGCGAGCCGCCCTCGAAGTGGTCCTACCCGACGAACTCGACCTGACGTGGGCAGGTACAGGTACCCCGGTTGAGGCCGACACCAAGCGGTCGCTGATCGATGGTTACCTCGTAGGATTCGAGATCCCCCAGCTCGTCGCACTGGCGCGTCGCGTGCTTGCAGAATGCGACGTCGCGGACCACGGGCTCGCGGTGCTGATCGCAGAGTACGAAAAGGGCTCCAGCGGTGTCGATTCTCCCGCAAAGAACCTCATTTTCGCGGCCAATGGTCCCAAACCGGAGATGGTGCTCCGCGACGCGGTCAGCAACGACATCCTGATCACCAAGAATGCTGAGTTCTGCCTGGTCTACGACAGACCGATAACCGAGGCCGGCCTGTCCTTTCAGGAGCTGATTCAGTGGTGGCGTGAGCACCAAGCAATGGCAGACACGGACGATCGCGATGTCGGGCGGTCACTGTACAAACGGCTGCGAGAGAGCCTCGGTAAGAACGAACCCGAGCGGATGGTCTTGGACGTCTACTCACGTCGATACGGAGAGCACGGCTTCGGTATTCCCGCTCTGATCCCGCAGGTCTACCTCCACTACGACCCGTACACCAAGTATCAACGCAAGGGCAGCAGTCCCCTCGAACGCCAACGCATGGACTTCTTGCTGCTCTTCAGTGCAAGAAAACGCGTCGTCATCGAGGTCGACGGTCGTCAGCACTACGCCAACGAAGACGGCCGCGCCAGCACGCAGCTGTACGCCGAGATGGTCACCGAAGACCGACGTCTCCGGCTAGCGGGATACGAGGTCTATCGGTTCGGGGGCAAAGAGTTCGAGAGCCCCGACGCGCCGTCGATGCTCGCAGCATTCTTCGACGAACTGAGCTCGCGAATGAAGTAGACCGACGGGGAACTCATGCCGGGGCGAGGTATCGATCCTCCTCAGAGCCGATCTGGAGTTCGTCCTCGGCGGCTGCGATGACTGCGTCGACGACCTCAATGGGTAGCCCGGTCTTGGTGGCCACTGCAGCGTGCTCGTGGCCTTCGCTGGCCAGTTTCAGGACGTGGACACACAGAACGGCTGTTTCGGCCTCTGTGGAGCTGTTCGGGGCCGAGTGACGCTGGTCGGTGCTGTCGTCTACAGCTGATGCTTCGAGTCGGACCAGCTGGATCATCAGGTGCGTGGTGACCAGCAGCACCAGCGGCGGCGCAGCAGCGGCCAGCGCGGCCACGGTGAAGGTCGAGCTGTAGTCCACCATCGAGACGTGCACGATGTTGCCGGCCGTCGATGCGATCGACCCGAGAATCAGCAAGGCCCACGCGAACCAGCGGTGTGAGGCGTCGACGACGAGCATGAGTGTTGCGAGGATTACCATTCCGTCGAGCACCAGTGGCAGAACCCATCCCAGTGTTGCCGGGTATCCGCTGGCAGTAGCGAGCTGCCACAACGATATTCCGCTCTTTGTGAAGGCGCTGATACCGATCACCGCATTGCCGATCACCGCGCAACGTTTGATGGTTGTCAGATTCCTCATCAATGTCCTTCGCTGGTGGTGATCGAAAAGTGGCCGGCCGCTGCCGTCGGGCGTGCTAGATCGGCGTGCTTGAGGGTGGGTGTGTTCGACAGTCGGTAAATCGACCACAGGGCGGTGAATGCGATACACCCGCCGATCACTATCTGAGCCGCGGTGTAGTCACCATTGTTCGCAATGACGAATGCATTCCAAGCTGTATGGGCCAGAACGAGTCCCGTGAGACTGCGGAGTCGATAGTAGACGTAGACGGCCACAGCGCCCCATACGAACGCCGACAACGCTTGCCCTGTTCCCTGGTACAGATGGATGGAGGCTCGAAACAGAGCTGAGCTCGCGATGACGATGCCGAGCATCCACGGCTGGACGCGCCAGACCAGTCCGACGACCCCGAAGAGCAACAAGACCGGAAGCGCACTGAAGAACGGTTCCTCGGCCAAGCCGGCGACGAGAAGGTGCGCACTGTTCCACCATTGTGCCGGGTTGCCGTAGTCACTGGTGCGCGAAAGGTTTTCGGCATCCTCGGGGGACAGCAACGAGGCCATGCACAGGCCGATGGGGAACAATCCTGCACTCATCAGCGTCCGCGCTCGCCACGTCCCAGGGAAGCTGTTCGGTTCGGTCTCGTTCGGTTCGATGAACCGGCGCACCGCCGCGACGAGAGCGAGACCGGCAACTGCGGCGAAGAAGAGAATTAGGAAGCCAATTTGAGCGCCGGGCATCGTCGGCGGGGTCGACTCGGTGACTACCTCGGATCCGGTACCGAGATGCCTCTGAACCGAGACTAATGCCTCGAAAGGCCAACACACGACTAGGTAGGCGGCAGCAAGCCCGAGCGGAACAGCAGCGATATACAGGCTTGAGTTCCAGTTGTTGTTGCGATTCATCGCGATTCACTCTTTCTTTGACATTCTCTCGTCGCGGCGACACAGGACAGTCATGGGTGCGGATACGAGTACTGAGCGTGGGTACGGCGGTCGAGGCTGATCAGTTGTCGAGTAGGCCCGCACCGCGGGCAATAGCGGGTAGGTCGATCGGTGGTGCCCATGCGGCCCACACGCGGGTTCGGCCGAGCTCGACGACACGGTCGTCCGGATAGAGCCGCCATGGGCCGACGCGGTCGAGCAGTTCACCGACGAGGGCGTCGGCGTGGAAACGGGTGGGAACGGTGACGAAGTCATCGAGCGGGCCCCGCTTATGTAGTGCCGCGACGGGGCGTGGTGCGCCTCTGGCGATCGCTACCTGCCGCAGGTCCGGAGAGCCGTGGGGACGGAGGATCGCCACGACATGGGGGTCCAGCCATCGTCGCTCTCGCCATTCCTTGCGGACACCGCGGCCACGGGGAAGATCGAGCCCGGTCAAGACAGTTCGTGCATTGTCGAGGGTCTGCTGTTCGACACGTCGGATTTCAGGAAGGGGAAATTGAAGTTGCTGCAACCGGCGGACGGGAATGGCCGCTCGAGCGCGAGGTGAGCCCTGCAGCCAACGCTGAACGGTACGGCGAGTCACCCCGAATGCCGCTGCGACATAGTCGATATCGACACCACCGTTGACCAAGGGGCCGTAGCACGCGGTGAATGCGACCTCGAGCTGTCGTTTGGTCCACCGCGGCCGCTTCGGGTTCATGTCGCTCTAATGGAGTGGTCCGAGAAAGACGCCGTATCCCATTTTGGCCTGCACAGCCATGCTGACGAGGATCAGACCCGCCAACGCAGAAACGACGCGGGTCTTCCACTGCTGAGACTTGGTCTCGAACATGTCTTTCTGATCCCTCCTGCAGAGCGCTGCCGTGCGCGATTCCACCGATACCGTAGCGGTTGCACCGGACACTCCGAACACCTGAACTCGCAGACTCTTATGGTCAGACCGGGTCGATGGAGATGTTGTCGATGCTCTCGAAGGTCCATCCGTCGACGTACCGATCGCTGGCGTAGCCGCTGAGCCACTTCGAGAGCGCTTTGTCGCCGCCGCGTTCGTACGCCGACCACATCGACTCGACATCGGATGGCGACATACCACTCTGATCCGGGGGGATCTGGATGGAACGATTGCGAATGTAGAACCCTCCCCCACCGGCGACGCCTTGTCGGCCCTTGATCTGTACGCGCGCACCGTATTTGGCGATCGACTTGCCCTGTTTGCTCTCTCGGACAGCTTTGATGGCGGCGCGCCGGCCCTGTTGCGTCGTCGCTGCCTGCCGCGACTTGGTGGTGAGCTTGCTCAGAGTCTCGGCCTTCGGCTTCGAGATTCGCTGGCGTCCCTCGGCGGCAACCCAGCGTTCCACCGTACGACGTGAGACTCCGAGATCGCGCGCAGCTGCGGCAGTGTTCACCCCGCCCCGAGTGCCCGGGCCGTACGCGGCGAGGAGCATCCCACGCATGTCAGGGGTGGTGCCGGCCTTGCCGGAGACATCGGCACCACGCCTGCCCGTCAAGCCCTGGAACAGTGAGCTGCGTCGGCGTTCGTCTGCTTCCAGGTTCTCTTTGAAGCCAGCATGCTTGCGCCCGGCCATTGGCTATTCCCCCTTGCCTGTCGTGGCATCCCAGTTCATCGTCAGCGCTTCCTTGCCCTTGTAGCGGCCACCGACGAGGAACTCGAGATGATCGCCGAGTCGAGCGGAGCCCTCCCACTTGTATTGGCCGAACCCTCGACCGAGCTGCTTGTCCTCCCCAGGCCAGGACGCGATCGGATCCGGATCGTTGCTGGTGTAGAGAACCGTGTCGTTCGTGATGGCCACCGGCCACCGGTCGGAGACGGTGCCGATCTTGACGATGCGACGAGTGATGTTCGCCCGCGCTTTGGCGATGATGTGATGGCGTCGCTCAGGCGAGAAACCTGCTCGTCCGGTCATATGAACCGAGGACCCCATCTGGCCGATCGTGCGCGTGTAGACGCCCTTGAGCAGATCTCTGGCCAACTGAGCGTCGACGTCGTCGACGTCCAAAGCTGTTCGTGCGTCCCGGATTCGCTCGTACCACGGATCGAGTACTCGGCCATGTTCGTTCCACACGTAGGCCTCGACAGGTTCGAGCTCGTAGCCGAGTTCTCCGGCGACCTGCAGACTCGGTGTGGTCACCCACAGCAGGCCCGGCCGGCCGCCGAGAGGCATCAATGGATGTGGGATGCGCCAGTCCCCTGCCTCGGGAACCTCTACCCGCCAATAGCCCGGCAGCTTCTTGTCGAACGCTCGCCCGTCTGGATGATGAGTGGCCGATCCGATCGGCATCTCCAAACCGGCGATTCCCGCAGCATGCGAGCCTCCTCGGTCGTACGCGTGGACGTAGATCATCGATGTCTCGTCGCTGGTCGGTTTGCGGGACCATGCGTAATCGTCCTCGAGGGAGCTGATGGTGGCCGGGCCGACGGGAGTCTGTGCCCCGAACATCCGCTCGCGGTCCTTGAATCGAGTCGAGATCATCAGGTCGAAACCTGTGGACTGCGGGGTGATCACCCACGGCATCTTCAACGCGCTGGCGAACAGCGACAATCGACGCGCGAGTTTGCTCGGGGACGGTCGGTCTCCGAGAATAGGGATATCGCGTGGATCGGCGTTCATGCCGGCAGCCAGGACGACCCACACACCGCGGTGCTCGCCCTGGGTGCGCCACACACGGGTCCACGCACCGAGCCGGTCACCGGGCTTGCCCAGGGTCCAACCGTCGGCGATTGCATCTGTGACGAACGCTGTGCCGGCAGTGGCCTCGCCGACGTCTTTGCGTCGCTGCGACGGATCGTCGCTCAGCGTGCTCAGATCCACCCCGAACTTCTCGGTCATCGCCGCGGTCACCCAGATCTGTCCCGGTTCGCTCTGCCACGACGAAGTCTGAGTGCCCAGACGCAGCTCCTGCACCAGCGCGGCGACATGACCGACGTGAGAGATGTTCTGTGGCAAATTGATTCGACTTCCGTCGGGCATCCAAATGCCATCGACGTCCAGGACGGCGGCAGGGGCAGCGAACGGGTTGGCCGCGGTCTTCGCGGGAGCTGAACGCCGAGGCTGCGTGGTCTCGAGCGGCGCACTGGGTTGCGCAACCGTAGGAGCACTCGACTCGGCGGCCTCGGAAGCAGCTCGACGAGCAGGTTCGTTCGACGGCCGCGGGCCAGTGGAGGCGGGTGCAGGCGGCTTCGCTGCGGCTGCGGTATCGGCAACCAGTGCAGCGCGGGAGGCAGCTGTGCTTCCGAACCAGCACTGCGCGTGCAGAACGTGGCCATCGAAGCGAAGGCCCGAGCCCACTCCGCACTTCACGCACGGGACGCTCGGCGAAATATGTTCTGCCACAGCGATATGGCCCTCGGCATCGGGGTAGCTTCCCACTGGAATGTCCTCCTGTTCGGAGTTGTCAGACGTAGCTTCCGCGTCGTTGGCACGAGAGCTGCCCGTCGTCGATGAGGTGTCGCTGTTCGATACCGAGAACAACGTCGCGAGGTCGGCCACTGCGGAGGTCGAACCCGGAACGTCGCTCGGTGTCGTACCGTCCGGTGCATCGTCGGGTCCGCCATCAGCGTCGAAGATGCCGATCTGACCGTCGTCGGGGCCGTCGCCGAGGATCGCCCACAGACGGAGAGCGGTCATCCGCTGCCGCCGTTCCTCACAATGGATGGTGCGTTGGACGGTGTAACGGGGTGTCTTGCCTGCGCGTTCCTCGGCGATCAGAACTCCCTCGTCGTAGAGGGCCCGCAGCGCCGTGCCTCGATCGATCTGTGGAGCATCGGACATCGTCGATGCCGCGGCTTTCAGAACCTGTTCGAGGGCAGTCGATTCGATCAACAGCTGCGCTTCACCGTCGCGTGGTCCGGGGTCGGTGAGCACGTACCCCAACCGGATCCCGCGTGCGTCTTCGCGGTACTTCTTGACGTCCTGATAGTCCGAGACCAACGTCCGTCGCCACCCCAACCGGCCGGCGAGCGGGCGGTCGGGTGCTTCACCGGTACGAACGTCGTCGACGTAGGCCAACCCGGTACGCAGTGCGTGCGCAAGGAGCTCGCGCACCCGCGCCCCGGTACGTGAAGGCAGATCGGGATCGGCCGCAGCGACGACCGCGTCGTGCAATCCGCCGTCGACGACGTCGAGAACTTGCTCGACCTCATCGGCATCGAGCGCGCCGACATCGAGCAGAAAAGCGGTGAACGCCTGCCACCCTGCCCACACTGCACCGACCGCTTCGGCCTGGCGCACGGTCTCACCCTGCTCACGTAAGCCCTCGGCGTAGTGCGCGCCCTCGTTGAAGACCTTTTCCCGCAGTTCCTCGAGGCGGGGGCACAACCACTGCAGGAACGAGGCCATCAGCAGGGCGCGTCCATGTCGAGACTGCTCACTGTCGAGTCGAATCAGCTCGTCGAGTTCGATCTCGTCGGACTGCAACGGCACCACCAACATGCGCTGAGCGCCGGACCCTGGTCGAGGCATGACCTCGGAGGTCACCATCGCGGACGATCGGGGGGCGGTGCCGTCGAGGATGCTCAACCCGTCGCGACTGGAACGGCTCCGTTGTTCGCCGTTGTGGACCATGCGCGCGAACTCTTCGAGCGCTTTCTGTGCAGCCCCCCAGTCTCGTGTGGGAGCGACATCATCGGCCCAGTACAGCGCATCTTTCGACGAATTCAGTTTGATGCGAAGCGCATTGAGAGTGTCACCGTTACCTGACATCGACGATGCCGGCCGCCGACGATCCCACAGCTCACCGAAGTGATGCATCGCGATCGACGCGATCGAGGTCTTGTACGAACCGGGCGAACCAATGAGCGAAAGAACCCAGGGGTTGGGTCCCAAGGCCGCGCGAAAGACGTGCCCGAGCAACGGAGCAGCGATTCGCACCGGCAGACGCGTCAGCATCGATCCCGAATCGACCATGAAGGCATCACGCAATCGAGGTGCATCGGCGATCGGGCACGGCAGGTCGTAACGCGAGAGCGGTCCACTGAGCAGAACCGGCGCAACACGGGCACCGGCAGCACTGATAGCGCCACCCGCGTGCACGTAGAACCACTCGTCGTTTCGGTCCTTACGCCAACCGGTGGAACGGAATCGAACCGTCCGGGCAATCGTCACTCCACCCGCCACTTTCAGGGCGTCGCGAAGTTTGGCGATTCCAGAGGGTTTGGAGTCGTACGTCGGCGGCCCGGGAAGAGAATCCGCCCAGGTGCAGTCCCGATAGTCCTGTGCGTCCACCCGCATACGCATGAACTCGCCCGTATCGGGATGGGTGTACCCGATGACGACAGCGGAAAGCTGTTCGGGCGACGGCGGATTGGCTTCCCGCTGCCCGACGATATCTTCGCGTCCGAGCAGGGTCGGTGCGTCGACGTCGAGGCCGTCGTCCTGCGATTCGAGGTATTCCATCTCCACGATCCGAGCATCGATGCTGAGCACCATTTTGGCGGTCTGCTCGCCATCTCGGTTGGTGACGATTTCGACGAGGCTTCCCTCTACGACCCGATACGTCGGTGCAGATATCTGAGCGCCGCGGGTGGCCGCCCCGACCAGGTGCAGTCGGGGTCCGTCAGGGAGCGGATGTGTCGATTCACCGGCGTCGATGTGGCTGGATCCGGTCGCCGGCGGCACCGCGTCGTGCTCGTCCTCGTCGTGCAGCAGCGGTGGAATCGGAGTGCGCGAAATATCGTGTGCGGCACGGGCAGCCGTGCGGGCAGTACGCCACACAGCGGTAGCGGCATCGACCGCTTCTTGCGACCACTTCGTGCCCTCAGCGGCAGCGAAACTACGCACCGCATCGACGGCTTCGCTCAACGGCTCGAACAGGCGCTCCGCCTCGACGGCCCAGCGCCCAGCGAGGCGGATCTCGTCTGCGCACTCATCCTGGTGACCTGATACTCGCCCGCGCTCGGCACGCGCAGCCGCTTCCTGAGCCGCCTTTTCGACCTCGGCGGCCTTGCCGCGCAGCTTGGCCAGCGCAGCATGTGCCGCAACCTCACCGACATGGACGGGAATCAACCCGTTCCACATATCGTCCGGATCCCACAGCTGGGCCTCGACGTGATCTGTGAAGTCTGATTTGTCATCTGTTGTGCCGGGTAGCAGCAGTTGTACCTCGGCATCAACTGCGCCGAGCAGCGACGCCAGTTCGATGCCGCGCTCGTATCCTGCGGCGTCACGATCGAGCACAACGCGCACTGCGGCACCGGCGAACACCTCGGCGAGCTGTGGCGGAAAGTTCAGGCCACCCTGGGCATTCGTGGTCGCGCACAGACCGAGACGCATCGCGGTCTCGACATCCTTTTCGCCCTCGAGCAGCCACACCGGCTGGCCGGCCGACAGCGCCGCTTGCAGCTGCGGCATCGCGAACAGGACCGGAGTGAACACCGCAGGCTTACGTTTGACGTACGTGCGATTCGGACCGACGAACAACTGCCGGAATCGTTTGTGTTTGACGCCGCACGAGGTGCACTCCTCGCGGATGACCTCCTGCACCAATACGCTGTCGGCATCGGTGTAGGGATAGCGCGCAACTTCCGACCAAGAGTGCTCGACCTCGGGCTCCGGCATCGGACCGGCAATCCGAGCAGGCAGACGCCCCAGACGCCCACGTCGTTTGCCCGCTGCCCGTTGCTGCGGGGATCTACCGACACGCGGTGCGCTCGGATCCCGACTCGGCAAGGGTTCGTCGAACAGATCGGACACACCGATATCGAGACGCTCGGCGATTTCTGCGGCCGTCGCTGAGCAGCCATGGCACCGCAGCAGCACCATTCCAGAACCGTGGTGGCCCGGAGTCCAGGTGACAGACAGCGAAGCGTGACGGTCGTCGTGAACGGGGCATCTCGCCTGAAACTGGGTACTCGATGTGGCTTTGAAGCCGCCGAGCTGCTCGAGGCGTGGACGGATGTTGTCCATCGACCACATGTGGCCGCGGTTGGGAGTCGGTGACGTCACGACTCACCGCCGACACGTAGATGTACGACGCGCGCTGGGTTCGGAGCGCAAATCACGGCGAGGCAGGGGTACTGAGCTATGATGTCAATACACCTCCTGTCGTGTTCGTGGTTGTTCCCGGTGGGTGGTTGGAGCGGAGCGATTCGCTCACTTGTGAATCCGGAAGACCCCCCTTCTCGCCGCCAAGCACGAGGGGGGTTTTTCACTGTCTAGGGGTAGGTCATCACGCGCCCAGCTTGTACTGTGCGGGATCGATTCGATCTTGGATGTAATGCGGCATGGGTAGATCATGGTGCAGCGCCATGACATAGACGTAGTAGTCGCTGAGGTCGAGGCCAAGGGCGTCGGCCTCGTTTTTGTAATGCGCATACTGCGTGTCGGGCGTGCGCACCATTGCGGGTATGCGAGGGCCCTTCGACTCTCTCCCAGGTTTGCTTCCAGCCATGCGATCACATTAAACGGATTCGGTAACAGAAACAGGGAGGCCGCGACATCCGGTGTGTCGCCTGCCTGTCGTGCCACGTTCACATGTTCCTCCGCACCTCGTCCGTACCCGCCCTCGCACCACACATGACAGGTAGATCCGTCTCGATCTACCTCTGTGACAGAAGTGGCGAAATCTCTCGACATTGTCTCTGCGGCACCGGACACGACGAACACCCCAGCTCGTCGAACCGACCCGCTGCGCAAGCCCCTTCATCGATATACGCGTGACCTTGGCTCTTTTATGTGGGGAGCATGGGGAGCATGGAGATAAGGGCAGCTCAAAGGCAAAAAAACGCTCCCCACCGGAGTGGGGAGCATGGTGGGGAGCACGGTGGGGAGCCAGGAGCAAGACGCTCTGGCCCGGCGGATCAAGAGATCAGATAGTCCTCAACGACCGCAGCAATCAGCGCGCTTCGTGAGGGGATGAGCGGACTTGCTTCTACCTGCTCGTCTATCCATCGGGTCTGGGCTACCCACAGATGTGGACGCACCTCCACTCCCCCGCTCGCGACCTTCGGGCGGGCCAGACGCGGCATGCCACCGCGTGGCGATTCGACGGCGCGAGGGGCGAAGAGGCGAACCAAGGTTTCCGGGGTGTGCGCGGCGAAGGCATCCTCGACGATCTCGCCGTAGGACTTCTTCTCCCGCTGAGATCGCGTCTTCCAGGCCTCTTTGACCGTCGCGGGAACGTAGACCGCGATCGGGCGCACATCTTCATCACCGACAATCGCAGCCAACGGCTCCGCTGTAGCGGTGTCGGCCCCGGTTTCGGGTGTGGTGGCTACGTCCTCGGTTGCGGCAGTGCTGCCCCCGGAGGGCGAGGCAGATGTAGCAACCTCGGTCGGAGGCTCTGGTGCAGGTGCTACAGGAGCATCCGGTGCAGATGTCACGTCCGGAGCCTGTACGTGCGGCTCGTCGACGGCTCTTTCGGCAGCCACGTCGGTCGAGCGTGGTTCCACTGCGGCAGGCCTGGCGAGGGAACCCGTTCCATTGCGAGGGAAAATGTTGGCGAGGCCAGATCCACGGGGAGCGGGCTTGTCGAATTGGTCCGCCAGGCTGGGTCGCTTCTTGCGATCAGTGGTGCTCATGCGGGTGCTACCTCTTCTGCGTGATCGGCTTCGGCAGCAAGCTCGGCCAAGCGTTGCAAGACCTCAGCTGCTAGGGCCTCGTAGTCATCCGCCAACCCGGTTGCATCCCGAGAGAGCAGAAGGCTGGGTGGTTTCACCTTGTCCCTCAGCGCTTTCAACCGAGCCTTCTTTGCGCTAGCAGTAGCGCCTTCGAGTTCGTGAGCTAGGAGCCCATGCCGCCGCGCGTCGGCAGCGGCGCTCTCCATGTAGCGGATTGTCGTGCCGAAGATGGGGGCAATGGTGTCAGGAATGGCTTGCGTAATACTTTCCCTCACCTGGTCCTGGAGCCGTTGTGACCTACTGCCGACCGCAAACAGAAGCATGCCAGCCAATCTCAGTTGCGGATTGTGCTCCCGGGCACGCGCGAAGCGCTCGGCGACGCGGTCGAGGCCGTCGAGGCTGCCATCGTCGGCGCGAGTAGGGATGAGAACGGACGACGTGCAGTACAGCACCGCATCACCGATGATCACGTCGCCTGGCGGGGTATCGAAGAGAACAATGTCGTAGTCGGGAACGATCGGGGCAAGGACTTTGTGGAGGATCTGCCCCAGCGATTCGCCCCCGCGGCTGAGCCTGGAGAGCATCATGCCAGCAACGTCGACGAGCGCAGGACCAGCGGGAATGACGTCTAGACCGGGTCGGACGTCTTTGATGATCGGGGGTTGTCCGCCTGACATCAACGACATCAGAAGTTCTTCACCGGACTGCTTTTCGTAACCGAAATCGCGGGCCAGGTTGCCCTGAGGGTCGAACTCCCCGACGAGAACACGGTAGCCGGCAGCGGCGAACAGGCCTGCGAGGTTGGCAACAACCGTCGTCTTGCCCACTCCCCCTTTACCTTGGGTGACTGCGAGGGAATTTGATATTGCCATCGATAGAACCTTCCTTCCAGAGTCCTGGATCCGCGTGCATCTATTCGAGCGCTGCCGTGGAGAAGCGTGACCGGGAGGCGTTCACGGTGCCGAATCGGTACGTGCGAGCGGCTCGACTTGTCCCGCACGCTCTTGTGCGGGCGGATGCGCAGGTTGTCGTGCGTGGTTGTGTGCGCGAGAGTACGCCCAGTCACGCACGTCAGTCAACACGGTCTAAGTCGCGTAACACCATGCGTATCAATGCTCGCACTCTTACGCGGCAAAACACGCGCAATAAAACATGTAGTGCTGCGCCCTAGTAACAGCGTACCAATACGCACGTTAAGTCGCATATCAACACCCTTGTTAACACGTGAAGAAACACGGGCATTGATGTGCTGACCAAAACGGTAATTAACCCGCGTGTTGACGTGCGGAGTTATACCCGGTATTGCATGCGTAGTATTACGCGTATTAACCAACGGTGTAACAAGCGTATTTGTACGCCCTCAAACACGCGGTTTAGTACGCGATGAAACCAACGCTTTACTGTGCGAGGAGTACTACGAAGTGCTACGCCCATTGTGTTGGGATGATTGCCCGGTAGACGGTAACGGAGGTAGGGGAGCAGAGCACTGGGATGATGAACGGGATCGAGAGTGGGTAGTTATGTCGGATCAACAAAGCGTCGATATGTGCGAATCAGCGTGCGATTCGAGCTGCGATCATGGCCGCGACTCCCAATCCGCAGGCTCTGCTGGCTTCGCGAAGGCTCAAGCGAAGTGTTGAGGGGAGAGGTATCGGTAGGGGAGTGCGAGGATTGCTACGTAGTTCGACGCGAGCCTGGCACGAATTTCACATAAGACGCCAGGTCAACGGGGGACTGTTCGCGTTCCAATCAGCGTAGATCCGAATAGCTCTGACGCAGTCGGCGGCGGGGATCGCCAGGCTCTCCGCGGGTCGTTCGCTGTTCGGCTATCCGTTGTTCCAGACCGATCTTCGACGCCATTTGGGTGGCCCACAGCAGGGTGGCGTCAGGGACTGATTCTGAGAGTTCAACGGTGAGATCTACAAGGGTGTCTTCGAGCAGTGTCTCGGCGGCTCGGTAGAGGCTCCACAGGTGGCTCAATTCCCAACTAAGAATGAGGGGATTTCCGAACATCATGCGCTCACAGGAACGTTGAATGCGCCGGACTTGAGGGTTGCTCAGAGCTGTCGGATCGTGCGGGTCGGCCCAGGTCGCAAGGTAGCTGCTCTGCTCGCATGTCCACGGCAACAGCAGGAGCGCATCAGTCGCGAAAGTCCAGCTCTGCGTGTCGAGAACGTGTTGTGACTGTTTGAGGGCGCGGCCCAGGGCTCGCTGGCAGGTCGTGGTGTAGTCGGCGAGCGCTAGCCGACATCGCTCCAGTTGTGCCAGGTCGTGCACTGTGTGGAACTGGTCCTGTCCACGAGTGAATTCGGTGGCAACGAGCGCGGCCTCGGTGTCCCACCAGCGAAACTGGGACTGACGATGGAACTCGCGGTGCCATCGTAGGTCGTCGAGCGTTCGGGCTGCGACGCCGCTGCCTGGCGCGGTGGCGGTGTCGGAGAAGCTCATCGTTCAATGGTTGCAGGTAAATGGTGGTGTGTCACCACCCCTCTGGCATCAGTTCTATGACTGTGCCCACGGCCGAAGAGGTAGATGTGGTGGTTTTCCTGGTGAGCTCTGCATGGCGATCGGTTCAAGATCGTCGGTGAACGACGCTGCGTTGAAGAAACATTGGCGGCAGATTGTGGACACACATGAAAGCCATCAAATCAAATAGCACTGAGTCACGAGAACCACATCAGTCCGACATGAGTGTCAAACGATAACAAAATCGTGTTGTGATCACGTGGCAGTGATCATAATCCAACTTGTCTTGGAGTCAAGAGGCAGCGCCGAGTGCAGTTCGGTTGAGAGTCAGTCAACGGCCCGTAGAAGTTGCAGAGGACATTGCTTGCGGCACGGACCGTCAGGGGTCGGTGCCGCGCCGCGTTTGCTTCGGAACTGAACGAGTGCGCGATCGACTACCTTGTTACTGAAATGTTATGTACCGCGTGTTGATCACCACTGTTGTTGAGGTGGAGATAGCCTTTGTCCTGGTGGGGAGGGGATGGGGTCCTCTTGCGGGACGAACACGGGGTTCGTTTTGCAGGGTTCGGTTCGGATCGACGCTGTTCGCGGTGTCCGGGAGACCCGGTATATCTCGTACGTCGCACTCAAGCCTGCGACTCAGGTACACGGGGACATCGGAAGGATCGTGAGTGAGGACCGACAGCGCTGAGAGTGCGAACGTGCCGACATCTCCGCCTGCGCGACAGTCGCTCGGGGCAGCCTTCATGCCACCGCCGCCGGCCGGATCGATAAGTGCTATGTCAGCGGAGGTGGTGCAGTTGAGTTCAAACGAGGAGGAGACATCCTCTGGTGCAGCTGAATTGGGGCACGACGACACGATTGTGCCGTCGACGGTTCATCTTGCTGTCGGGGTTGCACACGGTCTGGCGAAGGAGAGCAAACGGACAGGGAGAACCCACGGCGAGGTGGTCATCACTGCTATCGAGGATGTCCACAGCGATCTCGAAAGCCTTCTGTTTCCGGGAGGCAAGGTCGGCGGAGGTCTGTTCCGCGCCAGGGGAGTAGGTGGGAAGCCGTCTGAGGGTAAGGCGGAGAAGAAGGGAGTCACGGTCGGGTTGTACGCCGATGACTGGGTGATCATCGATCAACTGAAAGACCAGTTCAAGGCCCGTTCCCGCAGCCACCTCATCGGAACTGCCCTCAAAGCACATCTCGGCCTCGACGCCACGACACAAACGGAAAGTGACTGAGCTATGCCCATGTTCGGCAATCTCAAAGAAAAGACATCGACCGCCACAGTGGGGGAGCCGCGCAGCGCAAGAGAGGCATCTCCTAAGCCGGGCCATGACTTCACCGAAGTCGTATCCACCACCAAAGTGCGCCGTCGACGGTCGTACTGGATCGCGGGAGTCGCCTTGATGACCGTCGCAATCGTAGGAGCGGTCTTTTTGGTGAACGCCATGCGCGCCACCACGACAATTCTGGTGCTCGCCCGCGACGTGCCACAGGGGGAGACGATCACCACCGACGACCTCAAAACCGCAGAGGTCAACAGCGATGCGACCATCGCGACCGTTCCTGCCACAGACAAAGCATCGGTCGTGGGCCAGAGCGCAGCAGTTCCGCTCCTGAGCGGATCGGCACTGAACCCATCGTCGTTCACCAACGCCGTAATCCCCAGCGGGGACAACACTTTGGTCGGCATCACCGTCGCAATCGGCAAACTTCCCGCAGAGCCACTGCTCGCAGGCGACAACGTCCGGATCGTCGACACTCCCCGAGATCAAGACGATTCCCCGGTGCAGGGTCCGGTCACCGCGAACGCACAGGTCGTTGCCGTGAAGGACATCCCCGAGACCGGACAGACGACAGTGGACGTTCTGGTCAAGAAAGACGAGGCCAGCTGGATCGCCGCCCGAGCCGCCACCAACCGCGTCGCCATCGTCCTCGACTCCCGGGAGCGCTGAGCCATGCTCGTCACCCTGACCTCGATCTCCGGCTCGCCAGGCGTCTCGACGACCGGCCTGGGCATCGCTCTCACCGCAGACTCCCGCAAGCTGCTGTACATCGAGGCCGATCCGATCGGATCGTCCCCGACGCTGGCCGGGTACTTTCACGCGCGCCGCCGGCACGACCGATCGATCATCCAACTGGTCGAGCCGAACAGGCACGGCCGAATAGGCCCAGCCTTCCAGCACCAAATAGTTAGAATCGGGCCGTTCGATCCAGAGGAGCCGACCAAGGCGCAAGGATGGTTCGTCCCCGGCCTGGTCAATGCAGCTCAAACGGAATCGATGAAGTCGACGTGGGGCCCGTTGGGGGCACATCTGGCGTTGTTGTCGAAACAGGGCGGCGGTGACCTGCTCGTCGACGCCGGTCGCCTCAATCTACGGTCCGGACATCAAGACCTGATCCGTCACAGTGACGTTATCGCCATAATGCTCAGACCGACCAGGACCGCAGTGGCAGCGGTTCGTGCTGGCTTGGGCCCACTACAGCAGCATCTGGAGAATACGAAGTCGCCGGCCAGCATCGGCCTCATTGTCAGGGGTACCGAGCCCTACAGCGCAGCCGAGACCGCCGCGGCGACCGGCCTCGACGTCATCGCAGTCCTTCCCGAATCACCGGTACACGCGCAAGTTTTTTCCGAAGGTGCCTCGCTCAGTAATTGGCGGCGACGTCGATCAAGCTATCTACGCGCAATCGACGGAACCTGGCAAAAGATCGAGCGCTTCCACGAAACGCACCAGCCCGTATGGATCGCCAACTCGCCATACAGCTCACAGCCCGCGTAACGAGCCGACAAGGCCAAAGGGAGAACACCCGCATGACCAACAACGCCCCCGACTTCGACTACGACGAGCGACCAGCCCTACCCGACCTACCGATGTTTGCCGCCGATCCGATCATCCTCGACGATGGCGACAACGAGATAACTCGTTACAGGAGCGGGCAATACGGCTCCTCATCTGCAGGTCTGCTCGCCGCAGCCGGCAAGGACGGTCGCCACTCCCACCCGGAACCCGAGCGACTCGAGACGGTCCCGTTCACATCGCCATCACCATTTCCAGCTGAGCGGTCGGACGTCGCGAGGACCAACCACCAATTGGTCAAGCAACTGACCAAAGAAGCATCCGAAATCCTCTCTCTCCGTAAGACCCAACGAGCAGATCAGGCCCTCAACCCTGAGCTGGGCGTCACTGCCATGACCCCGGACGAGGAGCGTGAGTCGGGCAGGCAGATCGTCATAGATCTCGTCAGCAAAGAAGTGCAGTCCGCGATCGACACCGGTCACGAACAGCTGAGCGTCCAAGAGGAACAGACGCTGGTCAAAGCGGTCTTCGACACGCTGTTCGGACTCGGCCCACTTCAGCCGCTCGTCGACGACCCGAACGTCGAGAACATCCTCATCAACGGCGACAGCGTCATTGTGATGTACCCCGACGGGAGTCTGCAGGCACGACCGCCGATCGCGGACAGCGACGAAGAGCTCTACGACTGGCTCACCAACCTCGCGCAGCGCGCACCCGGTGGTGGACGACCGTTCTCGCAGGTCAACCCCAACCTCCGCCTCAATCTGCCCGGCGACATCCGCTTGTCCGCGATGGGCTACTCGGTCCGCCATCCCAGTATCGCCATCCGCATGCACCGCCACAAGGATGTGACCATCGACAAGATGGTCGAAATGGGTGTTATGCCCCAACTGTTGTCCGAGATCCTCAGCGCCGCAGTCATCGGTGGTGCCTCCATCGTGATCTCCGGGCCCATGGGATCAGGTAAAACAACCAACCTTCGTGCGCTCGCCAACTGCCTTCCCCTGCAAACACGGATCGGCACAGCAGAGACAGAGTACGAACTGTTCCTCGACAAACTCGACGGTCGCAGACCGTATGTTGTTGCAGCCGAGGCAATCACCGGCGGCGGCGAACGAAACGAGCTGACCGGAGCGCTACGCGGCGCGACGACGCTGTCCGACATCCTTTACCAGTTCGTGCGAATGCAGCTCGACCGTGTCATCGTCGGAGAGGTAGCCGGCGGCGAGATCATCGACATGTTCAAAGCAATGCAGATGGCCAAAGGCTCCCTGAGTACCACGCACGCCGAGCATGCCGCCGGCGCGATCGACCGCCTCGTCACCTGCGCCCTCGAAGCAGGAGTGCCGGTCGAGTACGCCTACCGCCAAGTGGCACACCACATCAATCTGATCATTCAGCTGCAGACGGACTACGAATTTACCGACACCGGCGAGAGGCGTCAGGTCCGATTCGTCAGCGAGGTCATCCATATCGAGGCCGGCGAAAACGCCATGCCCGCAGTAACCAAAATTTACGAAGGAAAGCCGGGCGGGACCGGCGAATACGGAACTTTGCCCCCAGCTTTGCTCCGCAAGCTCTACGCAGGCGGTTTCAGTCCGAACCAAATCCCCATCAACACGATCACAGGTGGTGGGCTCTGATGTACACGTTCACGGCCGTCGGTATCGTCCTTGTCTTTGCCGCCGGGATGTGGTTTTTTGCCAACGGAATTCGCGATCGCCGCGACCCGACTGCGCCGACACGCCACCGCACCTCACGTGCGCGGATTGCCCGGCGGACAAAATTACTCCTCGCCATCGGAACTGCCGTCGGCCTTGCTGCATGGCTCCTCAGTGGATGGTTCGTACTCTTCCCCATCATTCCGATCGCAGCAGTAGGCGTCCCCTACCTACTCGGATCGTCAGCCGCCGCCGACGACATCGAACGCCTCAATGCCCTCGAAGAATGGGTGCGCAACCTGACTGGAGTGCTCGCAGCAGGATCCGGCCTCGAACAGGCCATCATCGCAACGCACAGGGGAATGCCTCAAGCATTGCGTCCGGAAATTACGAGCCTCATCACGCGCCTGCGTGGCAATG
This sequence comes from Rhodococcus sp. 06-418-5, assembly GCF_002258285.1. Taxonomy (NCBI): domain Bacteria; kingdom Bacillati; phylum Actinomycetota; class Actinomycetes; order Mycobacteriales; family Nocardiaceae; genus Rhodococcus; species Rhodococcus sp. 06-418-5. Next base: position 73,022 of record NZ_NOYE01000006.1, on the reverse strand, counting down.
TGTCGATCGACGAAGCGTTGCTTCGGTTCGCAGACGATCTCGACGATTCCACCGGCGACTACGTGGTCGGTGCACTGCGGCAGGCAGCTCGCCTGCGCGGCTCCGGACTCACCGCAGCCTTGAAGCGACTTTCAGAATCGGTGGCAGAGAACGTGCGCAACCGCAGAACGGCCGAAGCGGAACGGCAAGGGCCCCGCACGACCGCTCGCGGGGTCACCGTCATCACCGTCGTTGTCATCGTTGGGTTGTTCCTGTTCACCAACTACATGGACCCGTACAAACAGCCCCTCCTCCAGCCCGTTCTGTTCCTCGAATTCATCGGTTTCGGCCTGGTGCTCGGGTGGATGAAGCGATACACCTTGCCAGTGAAATACCCCAGGTTCATCGGCACCAAGGACCGCGACGCAGCAAACACCGCACGTGAGAGGAGCGCAGTATGAACAACTTCGAGCTCTGGGCGATCGCCCTTGCCGCTCTCGCCGCTCTCGGCTTGATCCTCCTCGTTCTCCGCATACTGCCGGCCGACCCAGCACTCGGCGATGCCATGGAACGACTGTCCGGTGCAGCCCCGGACCCGTACACCGTCGACACCCGCGGCGGTGACGACCTCACCGGTTCGGATGCCCTGTCCTACAAGGTCGGTGCCCGCTTCTACCCGCGGCTGCGATCGCAGGCGTGGTTCAGGATCCCGACCGCGGACCTGGCGATCCTCCGAGAAACTCCACAAAAGTTCATCGGAGACAAAATCCTTTCCGCTGCAATAGGTCTGATCATCGCGCCGATTTCGATCGCACTCCTGGCGCTGTTCGGCATGGCAGTGCCCCTGACTTTTCCCGTAGCCGGTTCCCTCGTCCTGGCGCTGGTGGGATTCTTCGCGCCCGACGCCGACGTCAAGACTCGCGCCGCTAGTGCCCGACTCGAATTCACCCGAGCATTGGCGGCGTTCATCGACTTCGTTTCGTTGAACCGAAGTGGCGGCGTCGCTGCATTCCAAAGTCTCGAACGCGCTGCCGCAGTGGGCGATAGCTGGGTGTTTCTACGTCTGGATGCCGAGCTTCAGAAAGCGTCCCTCGCCGGACAGGCACCATGGGCTGCTCTGTCCAATCTTGCAGCCGAACTGGCGCTGCCGGAGTTGGGAGATCTCGCGGACATCATGACCTATACCGGCGACCAGGGAGCGAGCGTGGCCGACACTCTTGCCGCGCGGGCCGGAGCGCTCCGCAGTGCCCTGCTCTCGAAAGAACAAGGCGAAGCAGGAGCCAAAACGAAGAAGATGGACGCACCTCTCGGCACCTTGGCCGTGCTGTTCATGATCATGCTGATCGTGCCGGCCGGAGTGAACATCATGGGCGGCGTCTAGACCGAACAACCCGAATGCGTTGTCATTCAACGATCAACTACCAAGTTTGAGCTGTGCAAACACCGATCCGTGCACTTCACCTGCTCGAAGTGTCCGGTCTTGGCGATAGTCTGACCGGCATCCAGAACCGTCATAACCAGGGCTTTTACATATCGAAGGGAAACGTCACATGGCAGCATCGCGCACAATCGCAAACCGGATCGCAGCAACCACCGCAACACTGTTCGCATTGGCACTGTTCTCCTATACCCGGATGACCGAGCGCGCCGGCGGACGCAAAAGCGACAAGGGCTACAGCATGGAGACCGTCGTCATCACCGCCGGCCTCGTCATCCTCGCCATCGCTATCGTCGCCGGAATCACCGTGGTTGCACAGCGCTACCTCAACCGAATCCAGTAACCCCACCACTCGCCCAACGAGACAGGGGAGGACCAGCGTTGCTCACCGACACACATGTACCACTACGCGAATGGCTCACCCGCATACGTCGAGACGACCGCGGCGCAGCCCTCGAAACAGTCGTGGTATTCGGCGTCGTCCTACTGCTCTTCCTCATCGCAATCCAGGCAGCTCTCTACGCTCACGCACGGACCGTAGCGATTTCGACCGGTGAAGAAGCTCTACGACAAGCGCGATCGCAATTCGGCAGCGCTGCGGCCGGAACAGCGGCGGGCTACGCCTTCGCATCCACCGCCGGCCCGACGACCCTTCGAGCACCCGTCATTGTCGTCAACCGAGGCTTGCGAGAAGCAACTGTCCAGATCACCGGACAACCCATCCGCCTCATCCCCTTCTTCTCCCTCGACATCAATGTCAGCGAGACGCTTCCCGTTGAACGAGTCACTGCCCCAGGAACCAGATGAACACCGCGAACAAACTGCGCCAGCTGGCAGCCGCAGCCAGAGCCGACGACCGAGGATCGGCCCTGCAGACTGTCATCGTCGCCCCCGCCACACTGTTCCTGATCGCACTGATCGTCACCTTCGGCGTTCTCGCGCAAGCGCACCAGAAAGTAGTCCACGCCGCGAACGAGGCCGCGCGTACCGCCTCCATCGCGCGAACGGCGTTCTCCGCAGCCCCCGATGCGCAAGCAGCCGCGCGAAACGACCTGGCAGCACGAGGGCTCACCTGTTCCGCTCTCAACGTCAACACCGACCTCGGCGGATTCAGAACTCGCCCCGGCGTCACGGCTTCCGTCTCGGCCACCGTCACGTGCGTCATCTCCCTCGACGCACTCGGATTCCCGCAAGTCATGGGCTCACGGACCATCACAGCAACCGCGACTTCACCCGTCGACACCTACCGGGAGCGCGCCTGATGACCGAAGCACTACGCCGGGCGGTGGCCGCCTGCACACGGCGAGACGCGCACAACGACGCCGGAACCATCGCCATGTGGAGCGTCATCACAGCCATGGCGTTGCTGATCATGATGGGTCTCGTCGTCGACGGCGGCGGCAAAGTTTACGCCAAGCAGCGCGCCGAGCAAGTCGCTGAAGAAGCAGCCCGCGGGGCAGGACAAGCCATCATCGAACCACTCGCAGTCCGCGGTACCAACGTCGTCGTCAACCCGCTGACAGCCCAAGCCAAAGCCACCAAATACCTTGCCGCAGCAGGAATCCCCGGCGTCGTCGTGCAGACCGGACCGACAACACTGCTGATCACCACCACAACGACCTACCAACCCCGTGTCCTCGGTTTGATCGGCGTCGGGCCACAGCAGATCATCGGAACAGCCACCGTCAACCTGAACCGCACCAACCTCGGAATCCCCGGCACACCATGACCAATCGACCGCAGAGCAGACGAGTCGCAGAACTCCACGAGAAGACGGAGGACGTGATTCGACAGCTCGCGGCGCAACGCTGCACGACCCCGGCCACCCTGCAGCCATCGGAAAGGACACCCGCATGACCACCATCCGACGGCGCTTGACTGGTTTGCTCTACCTGATCGTCCTACTCGTCCTCGTCGTCGGAATTCCGCTCGCACTGTGGACATTCCGCGGCAACCCAATACCGACGACGCTGCCCGATCTCGACCAGATCAAAACAGCTCTGACCACCCAAGACGACGGATCACTCTTCCTCGGATTCGTGACCTGGATCGGCTGGCTCGCCTGGGCCACCTTCACCTTCAGCACCGTCATCGAACTCGTCGCAGCACTACGCGGCATCAAAGCACCTCAACTCCGAGGCCTCGGCTTCCAGCAGCGAAGCGCCTCCGTTCTCATAGGCGGAGCGCTCATGCTGGTAACAGCGGGCACCGCCACAGCCCAACCCCTCACCGCCACAGCACTACCGCTCTTCGACGCCCCTGCCCACTCGGCACCGATCCAAGTAACGCAACAAAGCCAACCGCATCCAGCAGAAGCCCCCGCCCGCCCCATCAACGGGGAAACCATCACGGTGCAGCAGGGCGACAGCCTATGGAAACTCGCAGAACGCCACCTTGGCGATGGCTTTCGATACACCGAGATCAAGCAACTCAACGCCGACGTCCTGACCGTCGACGGATGGCTGCAACCAGGATGGAAACTTCAGCTCCCCGCCGCCGCACCCACAACCGTCGACGGGGCCTACACAGTTCGAGAAGGCGACAGTCTCTGGAGCATCGCCGAGCAACATCTGGGTGACGGACACCGCTACAAAGAAATCATCAACGCCGACGGAACTGCACCGTCGACAATCATCCACGTCGGCCAGCAGCTCACCGTCAACGATCAAACCGCCGAGACCGTCACGCCCGAACCGGGTCCGGTTGCTTCCCCCGACCCGGCCCCGGTTGCTGCCGCTCCTGTACCTGCTGCTGTGCCCGAACCGACCGTCGCTCCTGAACCGGCCCCGGTCGCTGCCGCTCCCGAACCGGCTCCGGCTGCCGCTCCTGAACCGGCCCCCGCAGCAGCGCCTGAACTGTCCTCCGCTGCACCTCTCCTGGGTGGCACCGACGTTCCGGAACAAGCGGAGATGGTTCCGGGCGGTGACGAACAGGCTCAGGCAGAAGCGCAGGCCGCTGCCGCCGCCGCTGCGAAGATTTTCGGCATCGAACTCAACAGCGCTTCGTCACAGCTACCTGCTCCGACAGCGGCGGCTCCTGAGCCAGCGCCTGCTCCAGCAGCCCCTGAGCAGGCAGAGGCCCCCGCCCCGTCGGCGGTTCCTGAGCCAGCGCCTGCTCCGGTGGCCGCCCCTGAGCCAGCAGAGGCTCCCGCCCCGGTGGCAGCTTCCGAACCTGCTGCTGAGTCCGCGGGCGCAGATGTTGTGGCACCCGGGCCGGCACCCGCTCAAATGCCTGCTCCAGCGCAGACGTCGTCACCCAGTCCTGCTGCAGCTCCCGCCCCGACTCAGCCAGCCACCCAGATCCCACTGAATACATCGACGACAGACCCGGTATATATCGCCGCCACTGCGCAGCCAAGCGATGTCTCCGAGGATCAGAACAGCACATTGTGGCTCGGTATCTCAGCCCTAGCGGCCATCGGACTGGCTGGGGCCTTCGGGCTGCGCCGGCACCGTCAACAGCACGATCGCCGCAGAGGCGAGACCCTCCCTCAAACCTGGGGCGCTGCAGCAGTTGTGGAAGAACAGATTCATTCTGCAGCGGACAACAACGTCCTCACGCGGCTCGACGAAGCACTGAGGACTATCGCCGAACACGCTCGGACACAGGGCAACGCACTGCCGGCATTACTCGGCGCATTCATCGGTCCCGATGCGGTGGAGCTAGTAATCCTTGATGACTCCGTACTGCCGGACCAGTGGCTCAGATCAGAGACCGGCACCTGGACCCTCCCCGCCGACGTCCGGATCGCCCCAGCACCCACCACAATCAGCCCGTACCCCACGCTCGTGACACTCGGTTCCACAGACGACCGAACCCAAGTTCTTCTCAACCTGGAAGAACTCGGCTACCTCGGCGTCTCAGCTTCACCAGAGCACGCCCGCGGCACTCTCCAGGCCCTGGCCCTCGAACTCGTCGAATCCCCGCTCGCCGACAATCTGCACCTGACGCTGATCGGTTTCGGACAGGAGCTCCCCGAACTGTTCGGCAACGGTCGAATCGAGCACACCGACCAACCAGGCGAAGTGCTGGCCAGACTCGCCCGACAAGCCGAACGTGACCAAGACACCCTCGTCGAACAACACATCGACAGCATTGCAGCGGCCCGTTCGATCTACGACACAAGCGAAATGACCGCCCCCGAAGTAGTTCTCATCGCGAGTCAGTTGACGGCCGACCAACAGCAATCACTCGATCAGATCCTGGCCGCCACACCGCGCGTGGCGTTCGCTGCCGCCAGCACCGCCAGCACCGCCAGCGAGAACACCCAGGCCGCGTGGACACTCGACATCGTCGACCGCAACACCGCAAGCCTTGTCAAACGAGACACCGACGGCGGCTTCGCATTCCAGCCAGCATTTCTCGAGCCGGACCAATATGAAGGCATTACCGCCTACCTCGCGACCGCCACACAGCCAGCTATCCCCACAGAGTCGTCCATGCACGACCCCTGGGCTGCAGCCGAAATCGACGCACACCTCACCGACGCCGAAAGCGCTGAGACCTTCCTCGACTCCGTCACCACGATCGACCCCACCGACCAGCTGCTGCTGAACGGAACTACCGCATCGGAGACCGCCCCCGACGTCACAAACGTTCCGACCTACAGCCCGGACGCCGCGCAGTGGACATCCCCAGAAGCGATCAGGTACGACGACCAGGCCCCACCCATCGCTCCTGTCGCTGGTGACGTACCGGCCCCGGGACATCTCTGGCTCCATCTTCTCGGGAAACCAGCAGTCACCACCCCGACCGGGGAGCCACCCAAGGACGGCCGTGAAGTACTCCTAACCGAGATCGCCGCTCTTCTCTCCATCCACCCGGGAATCAAACACGACTCCATCGACAAAAAGATCTGGCCTGCAGACAATTTCGACAAACTCCCTCTGGAGGATCAGCCGAAAAAGAAGGCGACACGACGCCAGAACTACCTCTCGAGACTGCGAAATTGGTTGGGAGAGACAGAGAACGGTGAGCAGGCATTTCCGAAGCACGGCGACCGCACCGGCCGCACCGGCTACCGACTGCACCCCGATGTCCGATCGGACTGGGACTACTGGCAACAACTGATCGACACCACTCCGGCCGCCGCCACCGATGCGGAATTGCGGACGGCTGCAGAACTGGTAAACGATCAACCATTCGCCGGGACACGGTCAGACCGTTACGGGTGGGCACGAAACCTACAGCAGCACATGATCTCGACCCTCGCGGATGCCCTCGAAGAGCTCGCCACCAGACAAATAAAGACCGGAGATCTTTCCGCCGCGCTCACCACCGCAAACCGCGGCGTCACCGTCGAACCGTTCCGAGAAGGTCTCTGGAGACTGGCGATCATCGCTACCCACGGGAGCGACGAGATCAGCAAGACCCAGGAGCTGATCGACCAACTGCTCGCGAACCTCGCCGACATCGATGTCGACCCAGAACCCGAAACCGACGAACTCTTGCGCGCCCTCGCGCAATTCCACAATGGCGGCAACGCCCTCTACCGGATCGGAGCAATAGCCAGTTGATAGCAGTCGCGTCAATCGAGGTGTCTGAAGTGTCCGGTAAGCACGTTACGGTCCAAACAGCCGCACCATTATCGTTATCGCAGTACAACGCACAGAACAACGTAGGGGGTCCACGATGATCAGCACACGACGTCGCACAGGCGCGGCAATCCTCGCAGTAGCAGCCGCTGCAAGCATCAGCGTCGCATGCGGGAGCGGTGACATTGAGGCGACCCCCGTAACGACCACCACGCAGCCGGTCCTCACGGGACCAGAGGGCGTCGAAAAGTCCCCGGAACAACAGGCGACCGAGCAGGCAACAGCAAAGGTGAATGAGTTCTTCGCCGTTCTCGCGAAGGTCGAGAGCGATCCTGCTGTAGACATCAACATGCTGGACTCTGTTGCGAGTGGAAAGATCCTCGATCAGTTGAAGGCAAACGTGAACCTGCGCCGATCTCAAGGAATTGTCTCCACGGGTGCTGCGACTGTCGCAGATGCATTCGTGACGGAACTGCAGGCACCAAAGGATGCTGACGGGAACCCAATTAAGGAAGAAGCGTCGGCAACATTGCGAGTCTGCATCGACAGCTCGAACTATGACCAGATCCGTCCGGACGGCACGAGTGTGCTCCCTCCTGACCGAGTCCGGCGGGAGCTGGGCAAGCCGACTCTGGAGAACGTGGCGTGGCCAGATTCATCAGGCTGGCGCATTGTTTCCGATGCAGTGACTTCTTCGGGTACCCCATGCGACGCACCATGATCGACGGTTTGGCAAGTAGGCAACTGGAATCCATAAGGGCGGTGGGTCATGCGTAAGCCGCTTGGGGTTATCGCATCAGTGCTTCTAGTTGGAGTGTTCAACGCGAACCCAGTATTTGCGCAGCCGGGGATCGGCACCGGAACTGGCGGTGCCTTCGGCGGAGGCTTGGGTGGTTCGACAGTTGTGGTCGAAGGTACGTACACGAGTGTGCCGTCAGGGGGTGGAACGACTGGATCCGCGCCAGCTGCTGTGGGCGGGGGAGGTGGTGGGAGCGCCGCGCCGTCCGGACCGCCGCTCGAGTTCGTTCCGTCGACTGACGCCGCCAATATGACGCTTGTTCGAAATGCTGATAGTGGTGCCCCGATGGCAGTGAACGTCGTTAATGATGACGGCACAACATGGTCCTGCGAAGCGGCCGGTCCGTGTGTTCAAATTCCGGACGTTGGGGTGCCGGCTACGCCTCCGGTGGTCGACGTTATGACCGTTGTCGGCCAAGCGGTTACGGCAATGCAGTTGGATCCGCCCGGAATAGGCATCACCCCGAACCCCGCAAACACAGGTGCTGTCGGCCTGGTTGGTCTACCCGGCTGGTTCTGGGTCGCTGACCCACGGGAATCGACAGTCGGCCCCGTGACCAGAACTGCAGCAGGACCGGGTGTCATAGTTTCTGCTACAGGGGTCAATACGTCCGTGGTCGTCAATTGGGGGGACGGATCCGTGCCGTCGGTGTGCCCAGGTGCGTTACTGCCCTTCACGCCGTATACCGATGTTGCACAAGGGCTTCCAAGTCCGACGTGCGGCAATATCGTTTATCACAAGACGTCCACTACCGAGCCCGGTGGGACATTCAAGGTCTCCGCGACATCGAATTGGCTCGTCACGTGGACAGCGACGACACCCAACGGGACGGTCGGTGGAGTCATACCCACGCCGCTGACTTCGCGTACTGAAGTTCGGATTGGTGAACTGCAGGTCCTGGTCACAAATTAGAGCCGTGCGCCCCCGCTCCTCGGGTGCGAAATTGAGTCACTCCAGGCTTACCGGTTTGTAGGCTGGTGGAATGCCTGAACGGTTGACTGTCAACGTCACGATGCCACCGGAATTGGCTGGGGGGCAAGTGCAGGCCTACCTGGAAGAGTTGGGGTTCGAGGTCGCCCACACGTCCGCGCCCGATGTGTGGGCGTTAACCGAGCCGGCTGCCAGCATGGACTGTGTCGATTTTATGACCGTTCGCACCCTGTCGGGTTCGGAAGCGGACGTCGATGACGAGCTCGTCGACCTCCCGCAAGACCCTTACGTCTCCAGGCTGGACCATGGGCGAGTCGTTGAGGAGCGCCTTCGCGCGATCAGACAGATGAGCGCGGGTGCGGTGGGATCGTTCCTGTACGGACTCCAGCTACCTGTCATCACCGCCAGCGATCGAGCCTTGTCCGCGGCAGTACAGGACGCGAGTAGGGAGTTGGCCGGAACTTCGGACGACGATGACGAGCATCCGTTCGACCGGCATGCTGTCCACGTTGTTCGCTATGGCAACGCCACGCACCGTCGGATCAGGTTTCCTGGTTTCGTGTTACGTCTGAATCAGGACCCCGAACTTCTCGACGACATACGACGCGGGCCGATCGACGTCGATGAGACCATTTTCGCGTCGGGATCGTCGATCCTGAGCAGTGTCTTGATTCCCGCGAGCCATCTCGGTCCGTTGTTGGCCGCACGGTCTCCATGGGTATGGGCGTTTCAAGCGAACAGGGTGTCGGGTGCGGTGATTTTCACTCTCGGCACAGATATTGTCGGGAGGTCTCCTGTTCCGTACGAAGCGCATCAGGTACTTCCCCGATCACCAGTGGGTCGCCTTCCCCAGCGGCAGGAGCCGCCGGCACCGGAGGCGTGGGGTGCGGCCGTCGCTTGGTGGGTTGCTCAGATGAACTCTGTTCTCGGGCATCTCCTGAACCCATGCCTGTTCGCAGATGCTGACGGTGACTACCTCCCCTATGCGCAGCAGAACCGGTTGATGGAATTTGCGGATCTTCTGCAACGAGTTACCTCGACGCTGCTATCGCTGCACGACGACTACGCAGCCGGAGTTCTGATGTGGTCAGCAATGGACCTGATCGAGGCGACCTGGCTTTCATGGGATCTCACGGCACTGTGCAAGCCCTCGGTTGCGGCGAAAGCGCTGCAGCAAGTTCGAGAACGTATGCCTGCTGATGTTCAGTCCGTCCTGCTTCCGTACGCGGCTTTTGGTGTGGAAGCGTTGACCGAAGTGGGGGACGGGTTCTTCATCAAGAATTACCGTAGGTCGGAGAAGGTAATTCTGAAGCTGCCCGGTGGAGCGGACAAATCCCTGTCACTCGATGACGCAGTGAGTCAGTTCATGCGTTTGCGCAGGAACACTACACACGGGTTCGACAAACCTGATCCCGTCCGTGACCGACTTTTCGCGCAACACAACGGCCGGCTGCCGGCGACACTGATGTACCTGCCGCTGCTGTACTTGATGTACATCATGTCCGATCCTGATGACCTGAGACGTCGTCTGCTCCGTCGATCCGCTCGAAGACGCAGGACGCAGTGAGAGGTGTTCACACACGTTGCCGGTGGTGTGCTGAGACAATATTGCGGTGAGTGTCATGGTGCGCCGGCTGATGGGTGCGGTGTGGCCGACGAGGTTCGGCGCAGCCGAAATTGATGTCGAAAAGGGGGCGCTAGCAGTGGAATCGAACGACCGGGGTGGGCGCGAAAATGCTTCACCGGACTCCGCTGCTGGCGAAGAGATGGCGTCCGAGCTCAACCCGGTGAGTGTCGAGCTGAATCCGGCGGCAATTGAGATGGTGCACGCGAGCATCGAACGGACGCTGGATTCTCAGGAACGCCGAGTGACGAGCATCGATCAGCGCGGGGGTGTGCTGCTGGGATTCGCGGGCATTCTGGTGGGGATCGTGTTGCGCAATCCCGCGGGGATCGGTGTGTGGGAGGTTGCGGGTGCTGCCCTGGCCGGTGCGGCGGCAATCATGGCGGCATTCGTGATTGCACCCAATACCGCGTCGGGGCTCAATCCGGAAGTGGTGTTGGAGGAGTATTCGACAGTCGATGAGACGACGGGCCGGTTCGAGATCGCGTCGACACTGGTGTCGATTTATCAGGTGACAGAGATGCGGCTTCGGAGCAAGCTGATGCGGTTGCGGATCACGACGGGTCTGTTGGCTGGATCTGTGCTGGTGTTGCTCGTGACGGCTATCATTCGGATGTAGGAGGACATCATGGCTACGGTGAACGAGCAGCAGAAACCTGATCGACCGGTGGGCTCGGCGAGCCCGGCGACGGCGTCGCGGCGTCGCAAGGTGGCCTTGCGTCCCAATCCTCGGCTGGTGGGCAACTACGAGGGCAGTTCCCGCACGATCGACGAAGTGCGACGCCAGATAGAGAAGCAGCAGGGGGCGTCGGCGTGACGGCCTCGAAAGATCAGAATCCGCCGGCGGGGTCGTCGGCTCCACGTGCCAGCGCGCGCCCTGTGGTGGTGGTCCCGACATCGGCTGCGGGTGATCGCACCATTGTTCGGGCAGCACCCAACGAGAGAGCTATCCGCAGCATCACTGCGGGGGCTGCACCTCAAAATGTGCGGTCCGCTGTCCGCCGCGAGCACTAATTTCGCGCGCACGCCTTTGCGCTGTGTCGTAGATGATCCAAAATTGGGCTAGCAGACGGTGCCAAACGTGTTCGTCCAGGTCGCCGATCTGCAGCGTCGACTGTGTCTGCTCCCGATCACGCTTGGCCGTTACCTGGGCAGCTGTGGTGATCGATGCAGCAGCGGGGGAGGGCTTACGATGCGGCCACCGACCCGCGTCGAGTGCTCGATGTAGTAGTCGAGCATCGGGTGAAACTCGGCAGGGTAATCCCTTAGCCAAAAGCTTGCACGGTGTTCGACGAATTTCGACGCAAACCCCGCGACACTCAGACAGCGGTGGTGTGGGCAACCGGACCGCATGTATGGATCTCATAGCGATACTCCATTGCCGCGTGTCCGAACGGCGAGGACCAAACGTGGCACAACCAGCCATTGCTTACGACTTTGCGACGGACTCCTGTCACGGGCGGCGAAGTAGCCCTGCAGGTGTGGAAGCGTACGCGGGGTCGTTGAACACGGCGCTGTCTTCGCCGACATGCTCCGCAACGCCAGCGGGGGGTGGCCCGAGGATTTCAGTTTTGATGCAGCCTTTGGTCGAGTCGAGCCAGGTACGGGAATCGGCCCCAAGTCGAAATGGATGGGCCATGTCGTTGGAAATGATGTTGCGCATGATGTTGTACACCGCCGAATTGGGTTGCCGGGCCAGGAGCTGATTCATCAGCGATTGCCGGGTGGGCACCAGGTATTGCGGTTTCTTTCCTGTTGGGGACATGCACTCGAGCATCACGTTGGTCGATGCAATCAACTTCACGAGCTGGATAGCCGTTGCTCGCTTTTCCTGGGCGATGGCCACATTGACGGAAAGTGCGTCGGTATAAAGCGGTATCCCCACTTTTTCGATAGGTTCGGAGCTCAGCGGCATGACTGAATAGGTCGAGGCGTCGACGTTGTCGATGAAGTGGAAGATTTCGGTCAAGCCTACGAAGGCTCGACCGATCCGCTGGTTCCATTTCGTGATTCGGTCGTAGCCCGAGTCGGGATATGTCGCCTGGGCGTACCCGGCGATGTTTCGCAGCACCTGCATGTCGGCGAGGCCTTGCTGATCGAGTCCTGGACAGGGGGGAAGGGCGGGAGTGAGCGGAAACTGGCCCGACTCCTCCATGACGGCCTGCTCGTACATGCACGCGACGGTCGTTCCCCCAGTAAAATCCAACAGCATGCCTTGACCCTGCGCGGGCCAGACTGCTTTCGGATCCCCGTCGCCGAGGATTTTGTGTAATTCTTCGACAGTCATCCCCGGCGCACCCAGTGCTGCGTCAGTGAGACGGCGAATCAAAATTTGCATGCACCCTAAATACGGTATTCCTTGATACTCCGAGGATTCCGTTTTCAGCGATGCGAGAGACCACGGGTAAAAGTCTGCGGTGCCGTCGATATCGAACTCGACACAGAACTGACGCATGTGATCAGCGAAGATGCAGTCGTAGGCAAAAACGTCCACAGTGGACGGCGGATCGCCTTTGTAACAGTCGTAGGTGTAGACGAAATTGAGAGCGACATCCGGTTGGACGCTGTGCCACGCGGCTCTGATGGTGGACTCGAACCATTTCGGTTCGGGCGTGTACGGGTACAAGGCGACGTTCAACGTGGATGCGTCGCTGGCTGGAGGTGGCTGGTTGGTGGGGCCGGAATCCTTGTTCAAACTGCGTCCGAACTCGGTACTGGTCACTGCACACTTCCCGTCATCACACTGTCTGCAGGGGAACGGCGATTGCCTCATACAGTCGCATGATTTTCCGAAAGTGGCAAGGATCACATTTACTTACCCTCGATCCACGGACTGAGGTGACCCACTGTGGTCGATGACCGAATTGTGGGGTCGGGACTGGTTGGGCGTGTTTCGTCCGCTGGTCTACCCAGCATTTCCACGATTGTCGTTGCTCGGGCCGAGTCGGCGGGTCGGGTGAGGATCAGGCGGGTGTGGGTGGGCTGATGCCAATGATGTTGCGCCATAATTGAAGCCACGCATCGAGCCACGGCCAGTGTCGCGGCAGGTGCAGTGTGGGTGTGCGTTGTGGCCGCACGAAACGCGCGGCAATGTTGACGATTTGCGCCGTAGCGTTATTCCGCGAGCTTTCGCGTGACGCCCGCCGGAGACGGTTCCGGCGGCGCGCAGCAGGTTGTGGGCGATCGCTGCGCACTGCACCCAGGCAGAGCTCGCGCCAAACGATCCTGACGGCATGTGCGCGAGCGGTCCGTCGATCAGATCCGAGAACACAGTCTCGATGACCGCGTGTGCACGGTGGACGACATCTGCGGTCGTCGTCGGCAGGGTGCTGTTGGTAAAAAACGGGTGATACCGCCACACCGGAAACAATGCATCGCGGTAGCGGGCGTCTTTGACCCGCCGCACGATCAACCGTGCAGAAACAGGATACGCGGTGGAAGAGAAAGCGGTGAACGATGTTTCGGCGACCTCGGCGTCGGAGATCCAGCCGTCGGTGTCGGGGTCGCGGACCGCTCCCGGGTAGCGCACGGGCGTCCACGCGGTGTCAGGGATGGAGGCGATCGCTCGTTGGACGATTCGGTTCTTGATCAGTACGAACGAGAACTTGATGCAGGCGCGTACGACGCGGCTGTTGCCGTAGGCGGAGTCGCCGCGGACCATGATTTTCCCGCTGGCGAGACTGGATGTCGCAGCTCAGCCCTAGTCATCCGGGCGAGCACGGGTGGCCCATTCTAAGTCGACTCTCAGCCCGGTCGCCTGCCCTCCGTACGATCAAGGGGGTGCTGACCGATCCACTGCCGAATTCCGGCTCACTTGAGCGCTATGAGGCTTTGCCCACGATTCTCCAGCTGAGGAGCTACCTCTCGGAGATCCAGGCGGAGCCGACCGAGTGGATCTCGGTTCTACGGAATCGAGGGAGCGGAATCAAGTACAGCTCGCTTCAACCTCTTCTGGTGGCGACATCGGACCAGCGCAAATTCCTCGCCACTACCGATTGGTCCATCAACGACCTCGGCGAGCCCAGTTACAGCTCTGATCGCCTCCCGGCCTTCCGCGACGGCTTGACCTCCAACCCTGATGGCTACGACCTTCATCTGTTCGTCAACGTGTCCTGGGTGCCATCGGCAACCACAGAACCCGTTATCGAATTCACGCCGTCGTTCGTATGGTGGTTGGGCCTGATCACGCGATCGAACGAGACAATGTATCGAACTAATCACGCGGGCCGCGATGAGGAGGTCGTCGAGATCGTCAGACCGAATCCTGGTGAATACGAGGTTCGAGTCAATGCACGGCACCTCCGAAAGTATCTCGCGGCCCGGAGCATGAGCCTGGTGATCCAGCACGCCCATTCTCGGGCTGACGACAGCGTGCATGAAGCTCGGATCGACCTTGAGATTCGCACCAAAGACGCAGCGTTCGCCTACACGGCGTGGGACGCGTATCGGGGGCCTGGTTTCGTAGCGCAGTTGGTTGGGAAACAGGCAGTTTTGCCGTTCGCGTCCGCTGGCGAGCACCCCGACGATCTGCAAAGGCCTGAGCGGTTTCAATCGTTCATCGTTGACATCGACCCCTCGACCGGCGACGAGGTTCGTTTGAGTTGCGAGCGCGATGAAGCGAACTACCTCACCCCAGTCTTCTTCGACACGGATGTTCTGACCCGATACCGCGACAACCCAGACCGCTACACGGTGCTGCGGACCGATGTCTCGTGCCACGGTCGGTGGGCCATCGATGTCGACATCAACGGTGCCAACCTCGTCCAGGTGTGGCTGGGACACCTCATCCGGCTACCCGAGACCGAGCGAGAGCACTGGCTCACACACAACGTCCCGCCGAACGGTGGAATAACCATCACACGTAGCGTGCGGGACCTAGCGGGCCAGTGGGTAGAGGACGAACGCCCTGACCCTGCTCGGCTGAGACGAGCTAAGGCAGAACTCATCGAGGCGTTCACTGGCTACTTCGGTGAGTCGTTGTACAAGCAACTCGGCCCGGCTGACCTCCGTGCGTTCGATGCCTTGGCATTGTGTACCAATCCAACCGAAGGCCAAAGCGACAACGGTGTCATGGTTCTGTCGAAAGGGATCGTGGATGCACTCGATGTCAAGACTCTTCGAGAGTCCTCGGGCGCGGACACGAATAGTCCTTCGCTTGCCTGCCTACAGCTACTCGTCGAGAACTTGGGTGCCGACCCGAATGGTCTCGTCGGACCCCTACGCCAGCTTCAGGGAATCCGATCGGCAGGCTCGGCCCACATGAAGGGCACGAAATTTACGACTGCGCTGTCGGCCGCAGGACTGAATTCTCTTCAGCCGGACAAACAATTCGAGACAATCGTAGATCGGGTTACGATGGCTCTGCAGGGCTTGTCCGAGCTGTTCCGAAGGACGCCCCCGCAAGTGTGATGGTGCCGGTCATTTTGTTCCAGTCTCGCTCTGATCATGGGTTCGCATTGATCTCACCCCACGCGTCTAACGCGTGTTGGTAGGTCGCCACAGCACCCGATTCAGTCGGAGCATCGCAGAGCGCGATCGCAGCCCTGGCAAGCGACGCGAGCGCAAGATCTCCCAGATCCAAGATCGCGTCGTCGCCATGACTGAGCAGAGTAAGCATCGTGGTAGCCATCATCTTCGGATGTTCCAGGACTTCAGCGGGCTGAGGCTGGCCCAACTCGATCAAGGCCAGCGCTTCGAGAAACATCGGTACAGCGAACGCCACCCTCGGATTGATTGCGCTCATAGCGTGAAGGTTAGCAATCGGCCGAATACCGGATGTTCTGGAGAATCTCTGAGACGGTGGAGGTATGACATCGAAACGTACCTCCGCCGGCGACAAACGCGCCCGCAAGGTCCAGCAACGTCGAAAGCGACTTGCACAGCAAGGGGTCTCACGTGAGCAGCACGCTGCGCTGGTGCTCGAGCGCAGCGGTGATCCCTCGTTCGTGCAACGGCGCACCAACGCCGACGGTGGGCGCACTCTGTCGTGGAGCAAGGACATGGTGGGTGGTGCGGAGCTCAACGACTCTCTCGAAGAGCAGCGACAGGCGTTTCGGGACAAGTTCGGCCGAGATCTCGGGCCGAACGATCCATTGTTCTTCGACCCAGCTGCTGACACGCCGCAGGAGATCAGTGAGGAGAACTTGTTGGCGGACGTGGACTCCCTGATCGACAAGGCCCGCGAAGCAGGGGAGAACCCCGCCTACTTCCAAGCATGGCGCGACACCGGGTTCTTGCTCACCGAACACAACATGCATCTGTTCTCCGCGTCGGATATCGACGAATGGAACGCGGCGCTCGAACGGCATTGGGACGAAGCGGCATTCGGGCCGTTCGACGATGCATCTTAGGACCTACGGCATGTTCGGGCGGCTGCAGCGAGTCCGAGAGCGGTGGTGAAATTCCCACGCCGCTGACCGCGCGCACTGAAGTCGGATGGGCGAACTTCGGGTTTTGGTCACCAGTTAGTGCTGTGTCGCGTCGAACGGCAATTGCACCCTCGCACTATTTGCGCTCTAATTATGTACATGACTACTTTGCCGGTCGCGGATGCGCGTGCGCGTCTGTCCAAGATTGTGGACGATGCAGAACAAACCCACGCCCGGTATGAGATCACCCGTAATGGGCACCGGGCTGCTGTGTTGCTCGCTGCCGACGATTTCGATGCGCTGCAGGAGACCATTGCAGTGCTATCGGATCAGGAACTGCTGACATCTCATCTTCGGGGCGTGGCGGAGCTGCCTGAGGGTGACAGTCTCGATGCGAAGGAGTTGGCCGAGGTCATGCGGGTCGCTGGCCGGTCTACCCGCGCGTGAGTGAGCCTGAAGCGCCGTATCGGCTTGTGATTGCTCGATCAGCGTCTCGCGCTATCAGTCACACTCTTCCCGAGAAGGTCGCCGCTGCGGTGTACGAGTTCATCACCGGAGCATTGCTGGAGAATCCGCAGCGGGTCGGGAAGCCCCTGGCCCCGCCGCTTTCGCCCGCCTACAGCGCCCGCAGAGGCACCTACCGGGTTCTCTATCTGATCGACGCCGGGCAGCGCATCGTGCAGGTCACCGCGATCTCACACCGGTCAGATGCCTACCGCTGAGAAGATTGCGTAGCTACCGGATTATGTTGCGGAGATCAAGCCTCGTAGGCGTAAGGCTTCCACCAATGGTGGGTGGGTCGCGGTCTCCATCCAACCAGATTTTCGGTCCGCCTTGCTGCCGAGTGAGTCGGATACTGCGCTTCGCAGAATTCGGAGGGCATCTTCGATCGCCTCGCGATCGGCGTGATCGCGATCGAACCAACTCATGTCCGCGCCGATGACTCGTTCGTACTGCACCAGGGCACCATCCTTGTTCACTCCCGCTGTCTCCATCAGATCTAGTGAACCGATCGAGAAGACCAGAGCCCGAGTGATCGTTGTCGGCATTCCGCGCCGGTTTGCTTGGTAGACGGTCGGATCGACAATCCGGCCCATTGCCGGAATCCACAACACTAGGTGTCCTGTCCACCATGTGTCCGACTCCCATTTCGGTGTGCGGCTTCCCAGCTCCACCCACTGCTCGTCCGACCACGCCACCTGCCCGTACACGACCAACGGCTCAGCCTCGATCCCGTAGTCACGCAATGCCGGAATCAGGCAACGCACCGCAGCAATGCAGGTGCCGGAAAAACCGCCCTCGGTGTAGGCCTGCCAAATCTGGCAATGCCGGTCGATGATCTGCACTTCTGCCGGTGCAGTCACGCCAGGATTCGCAGGGGGACGGATCCCCGCTACCGGTGGTGTGACGTACCCGGCCCGCTGCGCCCATTCTGGCAATGCAGCGGCTCCCGGACCGCTACGCGATCGCCCTGACCCCTTGCCTGCACCCTTGCGTTTCTTGCTCACCGGTGACATTTAGACGCTCCCAACCCACCTCGACTCTCTGCCCCGTCGCAGGAGTTTCGCGTCCCGACCGTACCGGCCAGGTACGACACTTCCCGCACGCTAACGATCACATCCCTGTATTCAGGTTGACATGGTTGACATGACGCGAACAGCCGGGGATGATCAGGGTATGTCCACTGTCGAGAAGGATTTCGAGGTCATGGCGCACCGGCTGGTCGAGGCCAGTGGCGCGCCGGACGAGCGTGATCTGGCGTATGCAATAGCGGGCCTCGGCGGCATCGTCAACGGCCTCAAGGCGCGTCGCGCGTGGAGTGAGCACGTAGGGGAAATCTTGACCCCCAGTCAGGCCCTCGACGTTGCGGGTTGGACGCGTGCTGCCTTGAGCAAGGCTGTGAAAGAGAACCGCGTTCTTCGGTTGACCGGCAGCAACGGCAAATACGGCTACGCCGCCGCAGGCTTCACCGATGCCCAACCGGCGAAGCCGATTCTCGGCATCCAAGAGGTGCTGCGTGTGTGGGCGGGGCAGGACCCGCGTGGATGGTTGGCGGTCGCGTGGCTGACTACCGAACAGCCAGAGCTCGACGGCCGTACACCTCGGCAAGCACTTCTCGACGGGGACGTTCCTACGGCTGCTCGCGCTGCCCGGGCTGCGGTCAGTCGGCTTGCGGCGTGAGCGCTGAACGCGCCGTCGTTCATCTGTTCGAGCCCAAGCCCGTCGGTGAATTGGCGGAGCGATTTCCGTCGTGCGTCTACCCGGCTGGGGCCGAGCTGTTTCGATCGCATCAGGCCAGTCTGGGACCGTGGTGGTACTCATCGAATGGCGGCGGCAGGTTCGACCTCGAAGCCCCTGATGGGACTTGCTACCTGGCCGAAGACGAAGTGGTCACTCTCCTGGAGATTTTCGGTGGCCAACAGGTCGTGCCGAGATACGAGGTCGATGCGCGTGCAGCGTCGACGATCACGTTGGATGCTGATATCAGGCTCGCTGATCTGACTGCGAACACCGGTGTCGCGCTCGGAGTCACGGCAGAAATCTTTACTACCGCCGACTATCCGCTGACGCAGCGGTGGGCGGCCGCGTTACGGGAGGCCGGGTTCGAGGGTCTGCGGTACTGGGCCCGCCACGACCTCGAACATGCCCGGCGGTGCATTGCACTGTTCGGGCAAGCGGGGGTGGCAGGCGAGGAGCATCGTCATACCGTCCAGGCCACGGTCACCCTGTCTGAGCGAGCGGACCTGCTGGAGCGGTGGCGTGAAGAAACTGGTGTCGCGATCTTGGACGTACCAGATCTGTTGTAGCGATCGTGGTCAACCGCCCGCAAGGTATTGCTAACGAAACTTACAGTAAGTACTGTAAGTCTCATGAAGATCAGCGCACGTCCTCTGCTCGACAATTCCGTCGACGCCGAACTGTTCGTCGGCCGGCGAGACGAACTCGCCGCGATATGGGACGGATTGAACGCTGAGCTCAACGTTCTGGTGACGGGGGACCGCGGCACAGGCCGAACGTCGCTGCTTAGACAGCTGCAGCTCGACAGCCGAGAGCCGTTCACCGGTGCCCGCCGCGAAGGCGACTTCCCGATGAGCTTCGTTCGGGTCGAGGGGATCTCGGACGGCCGTGACGTGCTCGCCCGCGTCGTAGAACAGGTCACCGGCGAACCGGCAGTCGACAGTGACGGGCCCGACGTCTTGCTGCGGCGATTGAGTGACTTTCGCCTGCAGTTCATCGACGCCACGCTTCGGAGGTGGGCAGCAGAAAGCGACGACGGCACTGCTCCGCTTGGGACGCGGCTGTATCCGGTGATCATCGTCGACGACGTCACCGCATCGGCCGGGCACGCACTGTTCGGGCGGTACCGCGATGAGGTGTGGGCGACGGGATACCTGTGGGCGGTGTCGGTGCGTGAAAGTGACCGTCAAGGTCTCCTGACTCCGCCTGCAGATGCATTCTTCGAGAAGATCGTCGACGTACCCCCGCTCTCGAGAACGGAAAGCATCAAGTTGATCACTCGCCGCGCGGGAATCGACATGGAACCGCAAGCCAGCACCCTCGCTGATGCGGTAGGGCGAAACCCCCGAGATCTGGTAAGTGCTCTGCGGGGATTCCTGCAGGACCCCGGGTCGTACGAGGACAACTACCTGGCCCTCGCCGATAGAGACAATGCGCTCTGGGCTTTGGGTCGCCCAGCGTCGATGCTGGCGGCCGAAATGAAGGTGCGGGGCCCGGTCAGCGCATCGGATGAAGACTTGCTGGCCGCGTTGGGGTGGACGCGTCCTCGTGCTGTACAAGTCTTCAAGCAACTTTACGAGAAGGGGCTGGTCCGGAGCAGCGAAGTCTCGTCAGGTCCCGGGCGGCCGCGGCGGGTGTACGAGTTGACTCCGCCGGCGGAATGGCTGCGGACCGAACACGCTGATCCGGAGGACCAGAAATGAGTGACGCCCTACTGCGTCAATTGCGGGACTCGAAGGCCTTCGACCCGTCGCCGGATCCGGATCGTATGTGGCAGGTCCATGTGCCGTTCGACGTCCTCACTGGCCCCGTGAGTGGTGACTACGAGCAGCGCTTCATGGACGCTGTTCGGCGGCGTGAGCGTGTGGCTCTGATCGGTGCCAGTGGCTCGGGTAAGTCCTCGATCACCGAGTACGTGATGGACGCTCTTCACTCCGAAAACGTTGCAGCACTGAGGATCAGGATGGGATTTCAGACCGACTCCCTCGTCTCCGATCCGGCTGAATTCCCGCGTCTGTTGGTCAACACCATCGCCAAACAGCTCGACGAGAACCGGGCAGTCCAGAAGATTGCTCGGGAAATGCGTGGAGGTTCCCCACATCGACCGGTCAAATTCTCGGTTGGTCTCCCATGGTTGGCCGGCAATCTCGCGATCGAGCTCGGCAGCGTGGTGAACGAACCATCGCAAGGTGAGGATGTCGTGGATCAGGCCATCAGGGTCCTGGAACTGATTTCGCGCAGTGGCTTGATTCCGACGCTCGTGCTCGATGACACGGACCAGTGGATACGTCGTCCAGGTATCGGCGTCGATCCGGAGCCGCGGATCGCAATGTTCTTCGGCTTGACTCTGAGGATGATCGCCGAGCGACTTCCGGCAGCATGTGTCGTCGCCGTCCATAACGACTACATCGACAGCCCCCACTACAAACAGGCTCGCGAATACCTGAACACGCGAATCACCCTGCCCGCCTTAGCTAATTCAGCCGCGCTGGGGTCGATCATCGGTAGGCGGGCCCGCCAGGCCGCGGGAAATCCGAATCTCGGCGCGGTCGACGTCATCGACGCTGACGCCCTCCAGCATCTCTTCGACCACTACGGGGCCGGTCGCAGTGTCCGCCGGGAGCTGGTCGTATTGCAGGATGCGTTGGTACGAGCGTGTTCTGCAGTAAGTGAGACCATCGCCGCAGCTCACGTCGTCGCTGCGATCGCTGCAGGCTAGGACACGACTACCGGCGTAGGTAGTTCGCAAAATGCATCGCCTGAACTGCAATTCGGGTTTACCAACCCCTTTGCAGCTTCAGTAGTAGGTGTGAAACTGCTTGGCCCTGTCCACCGCATCGAGGACCTCAGCGTCGAGGCCTTGAGCTTCTCGTTCGATCGCGTTTACCCGTCGCTTCATGCCTGCTCTGGCGAGCCACGGCGACCACATCAGTCGACTGAGCTGCGCTGCTGACAAGCGCACACATCGCCCCAGCGCAGTGTTGATTCCCCCGGCTTCTTCCTGACCGTCTTTCTGCTTTACGTCGTCGTCGCTCGTCAGGCGCGCCACAGTGGCCAGTTGGATGTACAAACGCAGTGGCCGTCGCGGAACCCGTGCAATGATCGCGGCCGTCTCAAGCTCGCGGACACTGTCCTTGAAGTGCTGAAACGACGGATCAGTGGACGACGACCCTGCCCATCGGGTGCGTTCGGTGCTCGCCAAGTGCCGGAGAACCTCGCTACGCAGTTGACGGCGTTGCTGACTGCCGATCAGGTACTGGCCCGCAAAGGATCCGATACCGAGAGCTCCGATAATCGAGGCCACACCACTGATATCCATTTCGTAACAGTATTCGGATCCAGAACTTGGGGTCGGTTGACGCAACGTGAGTGGTGAAAAAGGAGAGATTTTTCCGTACCTATTGCGCCTCACGCGGCAGCAGATGTTCCGACTCCCGAATATTTGCCGGTGCTCGAAGTGTCCACCTCCGCAGGCATAATCGTGGACTGTTGGAGCCGATCGACTTTGGAATGGCGAAATTCCTCGCCTAGGGACGGTAGTGCTTCGGTCGCCGACAGATGGTCGGATCCGCGCGTGCGAATCGGAGTAGAAGGCAGTCCTATGTGGCGATGGACCGGAGAGAGTGTGACATGACGGTTGCCGATCAGAAGGTTTCGGAGCGGGAGAATGCCGAGCATCGCGCGCGTCCTCCGCAGAAACGTGCGCAACGGACCCGTGACGCGTTGATTACCGGTGCGGCTCGAACCATCGCATGTGGGGGAAGCGGCGTCACGGTCAACGACCTGATACAGGCTGCAGGGGTGACCAAAGGGGGCATGTACTTCCACTTCCCATCGAAGGACGCTGTTGTTCATGCAGTGGTCGACCAGGCTGCTCGACAATGCGAGTTCCTCCGGGCGCATCGCCCGTCTACAGGAGACACTGTGGCCGATGTTCAGGACTTGCTCGGCGGCTACTTCACTCATGCGAAACGGTATTGGTCTCTGAGGGCAGCAGCGGTGTTGTGGACCGACCTCCACTACGAGGACGTCGCACGGGCCGCGACCTACCACCCTCTCAGGGCCGCGGTCCTGGCCCTTCTGACCAGCAACGGCAGGCTGCCGACGATATCGGTGGACACTGCCGATGCTGTCATGGCCATCGTGTGCGGCGTGACGACCACCGCCGGGCCGGGGGGCTTCGGTGACGGCGGCGATCTCGACACCGTCCTGCGGTTGACGGGGCCCGTGATCGCGGCTGCCGGTGCAGTGGCGGTATGAACAGCGGTGGCGGGGACTCCGGGAAGCCTTGATCTCCGCCGGTTACCCGCGGCCGGTAGTGGGCGACGAGCCGGGCCAGCTCACGTTGTCGTGGGGCACCGGTGTCGGCGTACGAGAGATGTGTGTGAGCCCTTCAGGGGTGGTCGCCCGGACACCGGACGCGGTCTTTGCCTTGGGCCTGTTACGTCAGTCGGCAGCAGACTGGGTATCGCCGCTGCACCCGCTGATCGCAGAGCCGATCGTGCGCACATCCGAATCGCCCTTTCGGGTAGTCGAGCCGGTGACCAACATCGTTCGGAGCGCGTCGGTGATCCGGCGTTCGATGACGTGCCAGGTGAGTTTCCTGGGCTGTCAGTGTGCGGCGTTGTACGCCTCTTCGATGTCGGTGGGGATGCGGCCTCGATCGCCGATCTCGTGACCGTTGTCCGCCGCCCACTGCCGAATTGCGCGAGTCTGCGCCGGGTCACGCTTGGCCGGTGTCCCGGCTGTCGAAGGCGTCGACGCGGTTGCGGGGAAGGGTTTACGTTTGCGTCCGCCAACCCGCGCGGCGTGCTTGATGTAGTAGTCGAGCTTTCTGTGAAACTCGCTGGCGTTCTTTGCTTTCAAGTCGATCACGTACTCGACGCCCTGGACCGCGAACTCGATCGTTTCACCGGAGTCGTCGATGACCGATCCGTCGATGTCGTCGACCAATTGAATCGTTTCTAGCTTGGCCACAGTGAAGAAACCCTCTCGCAAAAATGTATGGAAGACAGCTAAGTGAGCGTATAACGGGTCTGCGTGGTCGTGACAACTGTGGGTGCGGCGCGCGTGGTTCGGATGCAGGATCGAGAGAGTGCGATTATGGGCAGCGCTCCATTCGTGGTCGGCGATGAAGCCCAAGTTACTAGTCGGGCGATGACGTCGACGCCGTCGAATGTCTGGTTGTGCTGTTCTGACGACCGTTCGATCAGGGAAATGAGGCGGACCAGCCCTTCCGCGTATCGGGCCAGGGTCCGCGGCGAGAGGTCGTAAAATCGGTACACCCATATCGTCCCGGAAGTGGCCTCGTTGAGAACGCGCGCGGCCGTGCGCGGATCGATGACAACGCTGCCGCCTACATCAGAGGGGTCGTATTCGCCCGTGTCGGCGGGTCCTTCGACATTCTGCGCGTAGTAGCCCACAACGTTGGTCGCGTCTGTGTAGCGGTACCTCTTCGCTTTCAGTGCGCGGAGCAGGAAGCCCTCGTAGATGTAGTTGTCACCACGCTTGGTGGGGTAGACCGTGCCGTCGTTGTATCCCTGATACGCACTACGCTGATCATCAGCGACATCGACGCCGCCGAACCCCCTGATCAGGATTAACGGTCGGCATTTTATTTCGCCCATCTGAACCTCCACGAGTGTTCGTCGCAGCAGGCACATGCCCCCGCTGTAACTCGTCGTCCTTGACTCAAATCGACGGGTGGAGATACCTGAGGTGCAACCGCGAACCCGCTGAGCTGGTCGTTGCGGCCAGGCCGCTTCTGATGGTCCTCGTGTTGGGGGGCGATGTCACTGGTAGTTAGGGCTGACAACCGTTTGAACGGCAGACCCGTTGGCCTGCGGATGAGAATTCGAGCTGTTCGTGGTGTCCGGTCCTGACGCTAGTGTGCATCGACAGAGACAGCCAACAGGGGCCTTGGCCTATCGGTGGGGGTGAATGATCATGCGAGACAAGAGCGGTGGAGATGTGAACGTCGACGGAAGCGGGGACGCCGTAGGACACGTCGTGGACAGGTTCGCCGCGGTGATGACCGAATTCGACGTCGATACTGCCGGCGTGGGTGTGCCGTGTATCGATTCGGTGTGGCAGGGGGAGTTGCGGGGATGAGGGGCCGGCAGCTCGTCGTTGTTGACGTCCACACCACGGGGCCGTCGTTCGAGGCTCACGAGGCCTTCGAGCTCGCCGCGATCGACGGTGCATCCGGGAGGGTGTGGGATCTCGCGCTGCCTTTGACATCGGCACAGCTCGAACGGGCGGATTCAACATTCCTGCAGCTCAGCGGATACCACCGTCGACGGCTGGTGGAAAAGGCGCAGCATGACGCGTTGACCATTGGAACGGAGCTCGCGGCGCTCAGTGATGTGTTGGCTGGAAACACGCTCGGCGGCGCAGATCCGGAGATCCATGCGGCATTTTTGAGCAAGGTCTTTCACCGGCATGGTGTCCGGTCGCGTTGGCACCACCTGCCCGCAGATATCGCGGCGTTGACCGCCGGTGCCCATGGGATCCCCGCAACCAACATTCCGCGGCTGGAGGTGTGCTGCGAATTGTGGAATGTGCAGCTCGCGGAATTTCCTTCGGCGCTGGATCGGGCGCACGCTGTCGCCGATTGCTTCGCGGCGTTCGACCGCAGAAGCGGACGGGAATCGGTGTCGGCAACGCTCAGAGGCGAGTAGGTGTTGAAGCAGCCGCTTATTGCGCTGGGCCACACCTGAGCCCCGCAGTTCTGTCTCGGTAGTCACGCTATCGCAGGCGGCGAATCCAGACGAATGGTATTCTACGAGTTAATACTCGTATTTGATGGCAGCGGCCGTCACCGTTGGACGTGGGGATCTGATGGATCTGTTCATCGATGTCATAGCCTCAATCGCTTCCTGGTGTGCTCCGATGGTTCTGCTCGTGGCTGCCGCAATCCTCTTGGTGGAATCCGGCTTGCTCGTCGGGTTTCTCCTCCCGGGTACTGGCACGGTTCTGGCGGTCGGTGCTCTCGTGGGGCTGGGCGAACTTGATCCCGTCGTGACGGCGATCGTCCTGATCGCTTCGTCGACAGCAGGGGCTCAGCTGGCCTTTCGGTCCATCAGGCGTGGATCGTGTCGCGCTGATATCGCCGGCGCAGGCCGCTTTGCGCGCCTGATCAACAGGGTGCTTGCTCGGGCACGTCAGTTGTTTTCGGGGGATGCGCGCGTCGGGACAGTGACCACGCATTTCGTCGGAGGCGCGAGGACCTTGGGGCCACGTCTCGCTGCGGGTTCCTCGTTGTCGTTCTCGAGGTTCGCGGTGTTGAATATCGTCGCCGCAACCGTGTGGGTCACTCTTCTGTTGACCACGGGAAGCGTGTTGGGAGCCAACCCCGCGTGGATCCCCTGGGCCACTGGCGCTTTCGTCGTGGCCGTAGTTGGAGTCATCGCAATTCGGGCATTTCGGCGCAGTGACGCTCCGGTTCCCGGCGGCACAATTCCCGCCCGTCGATCTGATCGACGGGGCGGGAATGCGGCTGTGCCGTGCAGTTGTGCCCGTGTCATTCGCGGCCGGCTGATACCCAACTCATGTCGGGTGCTCGGGTTCCGGTGACGGCGTCGGCGAGGGTGTCGAGGACGGCGAGCTGGTCCGCGGTGAGTTCGATGTGCACCGAGCCCGCGTTTTCGGTGACCCGATCCGCATTCCGAGTGCCGGGTATCGGAACGACGGGCAGCGCGAACTGTGTACCTTTCACCCGTAGCCACGCCAATGCGATCTGGGCGGGCGTGGATCCGTGCTGTGACGCGATGTCTGTCAATGGGGCGAGGGCGTCGGTGTTCGTTTCGAATGCGTCGAGTTGAAAGCGGGGTAGATACCGCCGAAAGTCGTTGTCGCCGAGCTGTTCCTGTTTCACTTTTCCGGTGAGCATTCCGCGTCCCAGTGGGGAGTAGGGAACGAATCCGATGCCGAGTCGAGCTGCGGTCGGGACGATGGCGTTCTCGACGTCGCGGCTGAACAAGCTCCATTCGGACTGGACCGCGGCGAGCGGATGGGTCCGGTGCGCTCGTTCTAGTTCGGGGGCGGTTACTTCCGATACTCCGATGTGCCGGACTTTTCCGTCGGCGATGAGCTCGGCCATCGCTCCGATGGTGTCGTCGATCGGGATGTGTGGGTCGACCCGGTGAAGGTAGTAGAGGTCGACGACGTCCACGTCGAGGCGACGCAGGCTGTTGTCGATGCACTGGCGGACGTAAGCCCTGTCTCCGCGGCTTCTGCGGCCGGGTTCGGTTACGGAGGTATCGATACCGAATTTGGTGGCGACGGTGACCTCGTCGCGACGGTCGGCGAGGAGTCTGCCGATCAGTTCCTCGTTGGTCCCGAGGCCGTACACATCTGCGGTGTCGATGAAGTCGATGCCGAGGTTGACGGCGTGATGCAGGGTCTTCAGTGCTTGGTCGGGGTCGGATTCGCCGTACATCGAGGTCAATGCCATGCCGCCGAATCCGAGTGCGGATACTTCGAGGCCTGTTCCGAGGTTCACGTGTGGGAAGTCGGTCATGATGCTGTCTCCTTGGAGGCGCTCGTTTCGGGTCGACCGCGTTCGACTGCCTGTGTGTCCGCGGGTCCGGCCACTGCGGTGAGGTAGGTCCGTATGGCTGCAGGGTTCTGCAGCGAGCCGGTCATGCCCACTATGCGGTCGGGACGCACGACAGCGACACCGCCCTGTCCGAGCTCGCTCGAAACGATCTCGTGGGTGTCGATCACGGTGGGAGTTGCGCTCAGAAGTGTGGTGGGGGAGTGGACCACGACCACGACGTGCAGCCGCGACCCCCACGAGTCGAGGATGGCATGTAAGGCCCGGAGTTCGTCGATACTGGTGATGGTGGCCAGCGCCAGGACTCGTCGGTCATCGAGGAGGTCGGGCAGCAACTTGTCGACCTCTCCGTCGAACTGGACGGGATGCGGGGGCAGGAACTTGCCCGGCGAGATGGTTCGACCGCGCCCGCCCCCGCGGGCCACTGACGGGCCGTAGGCCGTATCGATCTGCGCCAGTTGAGGAACGACACGCCGGGTGAGGAGCCCTGTCGCCGAGAGGATTCCGAGGATTCGGTCGCGGATCCACCGCGAAACGGCAGCACGAGTTGTCCACAGTTTCGTCTGAAGATCGGTCATCGCGGCGACCGATTCTGCGACGGGTCGTCGTTCGAGTTCATATGTTTCGAGTAGTGCTGCATCGGCTCCGTCGACCGCTACTGCTGCAAGTTTCCACGCGAGATTCGCCGCGTCCTGTATTCCGGTGTTCATACCTTGACCTCCCGCAGGACTGTGAATATGTGCAGCGTCGCCGGCAAGGATGAATCGGCCCGACACGTAGCGCGAGGACAGTCTCCGGTGTACTCGAAAGTCGCTCTGCCAAAGCACATTACTGACCCGGAAGCGGCCGAGGCCGCGTTGGCCGAGCATGATGTTGGCGCGATCGGTGATCTGAGTCGGCGGTATGAGCGCAGGGGAAGCGGACTGACGGTGTCCGAGAAATACCCGGTGTCCACCACCTGGGAGCGGGACGACGACCGTCACCCCGTCCGGGTGGAGATGGTACTGAGCCTCCCCGACCGACCCATCGGTTTCTAGGGTGCCGTCCACCAGCAGAAAAGCGTCGTCGTAGCTGTCGCCGTCGAAGTCGATGGCCGCTGTTTTCCGCACGGTGCTGTGTGCACCGTCGGTGCCCACGATCCACTCTGCTGTTGTGGTGAAGCGGATTCCGCTCGGACCGACCAATGACGCCCTCGCCCCGTCGCTGGGCCCGGCAGGGTCCGGATCGAGGGCACCGAGGAACTTGTGCCGCCAGCGGACCGTACCTCCCAGCGCCTGGTAGAGCTCGAGGAGAGCTGCCTCGACGAGGGGCTGCGGAAGGGACAGGGGTTTGTGCAGGCCGGGCTGGTCGAGGCCGGTGAAGTCGACGTGGCCGATCTGTGACCCTTTCGACCAGTACGACGCTCGGTCGAGAGTGACGCCGGCATCGAATACCGCGGGATCGACACCGAGGATGCGCAGGCTCTCCTGGGCGGCACTCCAGAGTACGAGGGCTTTCGGTTCGGTCGAGGGCCCCGACTTGCCGTCGATAATCATGTGGTCGACGTTCCTGCGGGCGAGCTCGCAAGCAAGCGTCAGACCTGTGGGGCCCGCGCCGACGATGAGGACGGTGTGCTCGGTCATGTCCGGACTCCTGACGGGCGAGGCGGGGCGAGGCTGGATTGTTCGGCCGAGATCACGTCCTCGTATCCGGTGGACGGCGCGTCGCGGGGTAGGGGAGAGGCCGCTGCGTGCGGGTCTGCTGCCGCGGGGTCGACGAGGAAGTCCTTGCGTCTGATGAGGGTGAATGCCGCGATCGCACCGATGAGGGTGACGATTCCCGCGATCGTCGTGACCTGATGCAGCGCCGAGATGAACGCGATTTCTGCTGCCACCCCAACGTCCTGCCCGGTCTCTTGCAGCGCCGCGACGGCCCCGGAGGCCACGGCGTCGACGGTGGCGTCGAGCTGGGCCGGAGTCAGGGCGGATCCGTACGCGGTGTCGAGTTCGGATTCGATGGTGCGATGAGCCAAAGCTCCGAGTACCGCCACGCCCAATGCCGCACCGACCTGCTGGAATGTCTCGTTGATCCCAGCTCCCATCCCTGAGTCTTCGGCCCGAACGAGAGCCACTGCCGCGCTCGCACGGGGTGGATTGTGTAGTCCCATACCGAGTCCCGCGATCACAAACCCCGGTAACAACGCCGTCCAGCTGTCACCGACGTCCGCGAATCGAAACAACAGAAACCCGATTCCTGTGCACAACAGCGAGATTCCGATCAGAATCGATGTCGAGATCCGGGCGCTCAGTATTCCGCCCACGGCACCGGATATCAGCAGGACGCCGGTAAGCGGCAGGAACCTCAATCCGGTCTCGATAGCCGAGTAGCCCAGCACGCCTTGCATCCACAGCACCGAGAACAAGATGGTGGCCGTGACGGCGAAGTTGATCGCAAACGTTGCCGCGGACAGGCCGTTGAAGGAACGGTTTCCGAACAGGACCATGTCGAGCATGGGATTGCGGACGCGGCGCTCGACCACAGCGAAGCCGAGGAGGGCGAGCACACCGACCGCCAACGCTACCGCGGTACGTGGGTCGGTCCATCCCACGACGGGTGCCCGGATGATTGCAAAGATCAACGCGAACAGACCTGCGGAGAACAGTGCCAGACCGAGGGGGTCGAGACCGCGGCGCGCGGTCGATGTCTGGTGGTCCCGGACTTTCAGAGCGACGACGGCCAGAATGATCAGTCCCACAGGGATATTGAGGTAGAACACCCATCGCCAGTCCACTTCGGTGAGGATGCCTCCGATCAACGGTCCCGCAGCGATGGCGATGCCCGAGGTGGCCCCGAAGATGCCGAAGGCGGTTCCTCGTTGGCGGCCGTGGAACGTCGCTGCGATCATCGCTGGGCCGACGGCGTACATGATGGCCGCGCCGAGGCCTTGAACTCCACGTGCTGCGTTGAGCAGAGTTGCTGACCCAGCGAGACCGCAAGCCACGGACGCGAGGGTGAAGGCCAGCGCGCCGACGGCGAAGATCCGGGTGCGGCCCAGTCTGTCCGCGATCGAGCCGGCGGTGAGCAGAAACGCGGCCAGTGCCAGGGCGTAGGCGTCGATCACCCATTGCAACTGCTCGAAGCTGGCCGAGAGGTCTCGTTGTATCGCGGGCAGTGCGACGTTGACGACGGTGAGGTCCAAGAACAGCATGAATGTTCCGAGGCAGACCGCTGTCAGCGTCCACCAGCGTTCGGGGGCCGACTGCAGCGGTTCGGGGGTGCTCATGCGGACTCCTCGAGGAGCGCGTCCGCGGTGGGTTGCGCGGCCGGCTGCTGGCGTCCGAACCAGGCGTCGATTGCCTCGATGGCTCCCGCGGTGTCGGTGAAGTGATGTATCTGCATTCCGTGCGCTCGGGCGGCTTGGCAATTGCGTAGGTCGTCGTCGACGAACAGGCATCGAGCGGCAGGGACGCCGAGTCGTTCGGTCGTCCGGCGGTAGATTTCGGGTTCGGGTTTGCGGACACCTTCGTTCGCGGAGACGACCTCGACGCTGAACAGGCCTGTGGGGACGATTCCTCGCCACTCGGGTTCCCATTCTCGGACGTTGTTGGTCAACAGTCCCAGAGTTCGTCCTTCGGATTTCAGCGTGTGCAAGTAGTCGAGAAGTTCCGAGTTGGGGACCCGGCCGGAGAACCATGCCGGCCGGAACTGTGACAGGTCGATAGCGCGTCCGGTCATGGTTTCCAGTGCCGATCCGACTCGGTCGAGGAAGGCCGCTTCGGTGATTTCGCCGCGTTCGAGCGGGGCCATGATCGTTTCGTCCGGGTCATCGTGCGCGGTGAACAGGGCACCCATCAGGTCCTCCGGTTGCACGGACATGTACTCGGTGAACGCCGCGATGGTGTCGGCGATGGGGTTGGTCAGGACGCCGCCGTAGTCGACGACGAGAACGAGGGGACCGGTGTCGATACTGTTGTCGGACATCGTCATCCCACCTCGACCTGCGAGCGGACGATGACGACGTCACCCTGGACGAGTTCGAAAGATGCGACGATCCCAGTCCCGGACTCGGTGGGTGCGGTGTCGATCAAGCGGCAGTAGACAGGAAGCTCGTGTTCGGCGAAGTCGAGGAACTGGATGTCGTAGCGCACCGGGGAACCGACCGACGATTCCGGCAGTGAGTGGGTGTCGAGGACGGCGCACACCGATGCCTGCCTGCACGCTTCGGTCAAGAGCATCCCCGAGACGTGGTCGACCTTGTGATCGGAGAGCGACGGGTGGTTGTTGTCGACGACGACCTCGTACGTCGTGTCGGGGTGTTCGGTGCCGGTGGAGGCGATGACGACGTTCTTCGAGTCCCGCCGGGCAACGCGTGCAGGCGGAAGCGGAACGGCGGCAGAGGTATACGGCTGATCGGGGGTGTTCTTCGCTGCCCGCCCGGCCGCGCGCATCTCGGCGAACATCTGCTTGGGCATGAAGCTCAGGGATCCGACGAATTCGCCGACAGGCACGCCGTCGAGAACGGTCTGGTACCTACCGACTGCCCCGGTCAGGTACCCCTCGACGTGGAACCGCTTCTCGAATTCGACTCGGATGACCAACCGGCCCGGTGTTTCCCCGACCTGGAGGGCAGCGAGGTCGGTCACCGACACCGAGGCCTTGCGGAAGACGAACGCCCAGTCCTTGGGTACTCCGTAGAACTGGTGACTGATCAGGATCGAGGCCTGCCTGCATGCCTCCACGAGGATCATGGGGTCGTACCGGTCGTCGAGTCGGTCGCTGTAGAGGGCATGCCCTCGCGGTAGCTGCGCGGCGACGACGAATCGGTTCTCGCCCGTCGCAGCAGCGTCGGTGAGGAAGACCTCGCTGACAGCTGCGCGGTGGACGAGGCTTCGCGGCACAGTGCGATCGAATGTCAGTTCACTGGCGATATCGAACGGTGGTGTGGTGACAGTCATTTCTTCCCCCAGGAAGGTGGTCGCAGATTTTCTGCTTTGTGCGAAACGCACCGATCGGTACGTGGTTTCAAGTACAGCGCCACGTTTTCGATAAGTCAATTCTTTTCACGTTAATTCCAAATGTTCGGAAAGTGATTCCCGTAACAATATAATTTCAGTTCGAGCGCAGATATACCGCCAGTAATTCGAGCACTATTGTGAGCCTGTGCACACGGTTAAGTGCACAGGCTCGCAATAGTGCGTTCAGCTATTTGATGCCGATCTGATGCGGTCAGTGGGGTTGTCGGGCGTCGAGCCACTGGTCGAGCGAGTCGAAGACGATGGCGGCGTTCCGTGCGTGGCCCATGTAATGGCCTGCGTGAGGAATCGTGATCGCCTTTCTGTCCGATGTTCCGGTGAACGATGCAATATGTTCGTCACCGAATTGCACGCGTGCGTCGTCCTGTCCGTAGAGGCCGAGAACTGGAATGTCTATGCTCGACATTTTGGCCAGGTCGAGAAGAATTCCGGGGCCTTGTGAAAGCATGTCGCCGCACGGGTGTTGGTTCTGATAGGGCGCTGCTGTATCGATTACTTGTTGTTCGGTATCGGCATAGTTTCCTGTCACGAATTCAGTGGTTCCTTGGTCGTAAAAGGTGTAGCCCTTGGCGGCGGGATTGTTTTCCGATGCCGAGCCTCCGGTGAGGCAGCGTGGTGTGGCGGCGAAGAATCTGACGTAGGCCTCGGGTGTCAGTCCGCGATCGGCCCAGTCCATGACGACGAGAGCGTCGACGTCGTCGAAGGTGTAGGCCTCGATCTGGACGATCTGCCCGCCGTTCGACTGGCCGGCGAGGGTGATGTGCCCGAAGGTGGGGGCCGTTCCGGATGCATCCCATTGATAGGTGCCGGTACGCAGCGCTTGGACGATCTGATGGGCCATCGTTGCTTGGGACCCCACGCACATGGCCCCGCCTGCCGGAGCGTCGCTCGTGTCGTATCCGAGTCTGTCGATCGTCAGTGAGGTCTGTCCGCGAGCGGCCATTTCGTAGGTGTGGTGGTATCCCTCGACTGGAAGACGCCAGTACCATTCGCCGGCTGCGATGCCGTGTTCGTAGAGGGTGATGGCGTTGCCGAAACCCTCTGCGGGAGCGGTGAGATGGCCACGGATGGTGTAGGTTCCGCCGTCGGCGGTGCACGGGACGGCTGTGTCGTTGGTGTTGCGGACTGTGAAGGACACCGGTACGTCGATCACGTCCGATCGGGTCGGCTGCGCGGAGGCGATGGCCGTTCCACCGAGAAAGATGGCGGTCGACGCGACGGTTATCGCAATCGCGGCGAGGAGCCGTGAGAGGGGGTGATGGCGGCTGTCGAGCATGGGGTACTCCGATCGGGGCGGGGATGTGGTGGCTGGGAGCGTGCGAGTGCAGTGCTCATACAGGGGTTTTGGGTCTTCCAGGGTCGACTTCGGTACCAGGTGTATCGACGCGTGGAGCATCGGTGATGCCGATGAGCTGGTGCAGGCGTGCCAGTGGGCGCGGTGCCCACCAGTTCCAGCGGCCGGTCAGGGCCATGATGGAGGGGACGAGGATCGCTCGGATGACGGTGGCGTCGATCAGGACCGCCAGTGCCATGCCGATTCCGAGTTGCTGAAGGAAGGTCACCCCGGAAGTGGCGTAGGTGGCGAAGGATGCGGCCAGGATGAGAGCTGCTGCGGTGACGACGGGTGCGGAGCGTGAGATGCCATCGATGATGGATTGGCGATTGTCTCCGGTACGGTCGAATTCTTCTTTGATGCGCGAGAGCAGGAAGACTTCGTAGTCCATCGACAGGCCGTAGGCGATGCAGAACATCAGGATGGGGATGCTCGGCTCGATGGCACCGGTAGGGGTGAAACCCAGCAGCCCAGCAAGATTGCCGTTCTGAAAACCCCACACCAGGACACCGAACATGACCGTCAGTGACAGCAGATTCAGAATGGTGGCTTTGATGGGGGCGATGATCGATCCGGTCATCACGAACAGAATGGCGAAGGTGATCAGTGCAATGAGCACGGCCACGAGCGGGAGCCGGGCGGTGACGCCGTCGGTGTAGTCGTCGAGCATCGCGGGTGAGCCGCCGACGAGTACCTGGCCGGGAGGCTCCACCGACCGTACCGCGGAGACGAATCCGGCTCTGTCGTCCAGTGATTCGCGAGTCGGTACCACCGAGAGGTAGCTGCCTGCGGTGTCGGGAGTGAAACGGACGGCGCCGTTCGGTGGAGCAGTGAGCGCCCTGTCGGGTTCGACGGTGCCCAGTGCGCTGTCCACTCGTAGCACCTGGGGCAGTGCTGCGAGATCGGAGGCGTACCGAGCGAGGCCGTCCGGTGCGATGGTCGGTGCGACGAGCAGAATTGCGTCTGCATCCTCGCTGGCGTAGTCGTCGCGGATGGTGTCGTACAGGGCGCGGACCGGAACCGAC
This sequence comes from Rhodococcus sp. 06-418-5, assembly GCF_002258285.1. Classification (NCBI taxonomy): domain Bacteria; kingdom Bacillati; phylum Actinomycetota; class Actinomycetes; order Mycobacteriales; family Nocardiaceae; genus Rhodococcus; species Rhodococcus sp. 06-418-5. Next base: position 38,185 of record NZ_NOYE01000006.1, on the reverse strand, counting down.
TGCGGCAGGATGCGATCGTCCGGTGCGCCGAACCGAACGCCTAGTACCGGCGCTCCGAGCAGTATCAAGATCACCACACCGGCGATCGCGAACACTGCAGGTCGGCCGGTCGTGGCCACGGTGATCCGCCGCCACACGGTACTTCCGTCGGTGTCCGGTTCCTTGCGCCGTAAGGCGCGGTGCCCGAGCAGCACCAATGCGGCCGGGAGTACGACCGTAGCGGCGAGCACGGCGGTGGCGACGACGGCTATCCCGGCGTAGGCGAACGAGGCCAGGAACGGGAACGGGAAGACCAGCAGAACGGCCAGTGACGCGGCGACGGTGGCGCCGGAGAACATGATGGTGCGTCCGGCTGCCTGCGCTGCTCGCTGCACGGCCAACGTCAGGTCAGCGGTGCGGCGGGCTTCCTCTCGGAAGCGGTAGATCAGGAACAGTCCGTAATCGACGCCGAGTGCAATGCCCATCACCAGCGCGATGTTCGCCGCGAAGGTCGATACTTCGGTGAAGGCTGCCACCACGCGCATGATGGCCAGGGTGCCGACGACGGAGAACAGTCCGGTTGCGAAGACCACTGCGGCGAGACGGAGCCGCCGTAGGACGGCCCACAACAGTGCGATCACCAGCGGGGCGATGATCAGCTCTGCTCGGAGAAAGTCGGTCCTGGATTGTTCTGCGACGGAGCGGAACACCTCGTCGCTGCCGCCGAGAGCGATGTCGATGTTCGAGGTAGCCGACCGGCTGAGTGCCTCGTCGAGAGCGGGAAGGACCTGTTGCCGGATTTCGGTGGCGTCGCCCGGTGCCCACGCCTGGATCAGCGCCGAGCTGCCGTCCCCGGCGGCGAGGGTCGGAACCTCTTCGGTCCAGTAGGACCATGTGTCGTCGATGCCGGGGAAGGTGTCGACGAACTCGGTCAGACGTAACCCGTCCGCGGCGACGGCCGAGCTGTCGACGTCGCCGGTCTTCGCGGTGACGAGGATGGTGATGTTGGGTGTGCCGGTCTGAAAGGTGTCGTTGAGCAGCGCCTCGGCTGCCGCAGACGGGGCGTTGGTCGCCTCGAACCTGTTCAGGGACAGTGCATTCATCGCACCGGCAGCGACTGCTGCGAGCACGAGGAAGAGGACGCCGGCCACTACGAGGGTGAGGCCGGGTCGAGTTGTGGCGAATCGGGTGGGCATCGCGGGTCCCCCTGCTACCGTGGATACGAGCGATTGCTCGTGATTTGCGAGAATACGAGCGAAAGCTCGTCTTGTCTACCGGAAAGCCTGGAGTTCACATGCCGAATACCTCGACGCCAACTACCTCTCCTGCACCCAAGCGTCAGGATCGCGGACTCAAGCGCATCGCTGCGATCCTCGACGGTGCGGAGGAGTTGTTCGGAGAAGTCGGGTTCGACGCAGCGACCACGAACGCTATCGCCAGCAAATCGGGCATGTCACCGGGTTCGCTGTACCAGTTCTTCAGAAACAAGGAAGACATCGCCGCAGCATTGGCGGAACGCTACGTCGTGGAGTTGACCGACGCCCAATCGGCCGCGGTCGATCCGCGACCGGACGGCTTCGTGGAATCTCTACCGCAGTTCATCGACCGGGCCGTCGACAATATGGTCGCCTTCAATGCGGCCAATCCGGCTTTCCTGCAACTGTTCTCGCGAGCAGATACCCAGCCTGCCCTGTATACCGCAGTCGTACCATTGCAGAGCGAACTCTCCCAGAGGGTCGCCCAGACCTTGGCCGCACTCGCACCGACCCTGTCCAGCGAACGCATCGACCTCCACGCGCTGGTGGCCTTGCAGATCACCCGCGGAATGATGCCCGTCATCGCCGCAGAAAAAACTAACAAGAAGGACCAGCTCGTGACCGAGCTCAAGGCGGCACTGATTCGTTACCTGTCCGAGGCACTCGCCTCACCCTGACGGAACAGAGACCCGCGCCGCCGCAGGCCGTGCGTACTCCCAGTCTGAAAAAAGCTGCAGCAGTAGCTGTTTTGACGTTTTTCAGTTGTGCTGCCAGCAATCACTGCTTTTCGTACACTATGGGATCCGCGCCGATCGATACTTCGATGCGTGGTGGAGCATTCGGTCGAGGCTCAACGCCCCGCGTCGTATGCTCGGTCAGCGATCGGCGACCTTAGGCGCGCACCCGGCGGCGGACCATGCGACCGGCGTGCATCGCCGCAACTTTGGTCCAATCAGGGTGTGCAATTAGCCGTCACAGCTGGACCGATGACCGCCGGACTCACGCAGGTTCCGGTGTTGCCGCGCCGGTCACCGCATGACCTGGGGGACGGTTCGCTGTTTTTCGTTCTTTGGGTGTGTCGATCAATGCGTTATGTGCAGCATCGCGTACCCAGCCTGTGATTCTGTCGAGGGTTTCGGATGGCAGGTGCCATCGTTGCCAATACAGGGGAATGGTGACGTTGTGGTCGGGGTCGAGGTGAACGAGTGTCCCGTCGGCGAGGTCGCGTGCGATTTGTCCTTCCGGTAGCACGCCCCACCCGAGTCCGAGTCGAGCTGCAGTCAGGAATTCGCGGTTCGATGGGAGGTAGTGGATCGGGGGCTCACGGTGCGCCTTGATCTTGCGTAGATAGGCGTGTTGCAGGTCGTCCTTTTTGTCGAATCGCAGCATCGGGAGGCGGCTGGGATCGCAACCGTCGGAGTCGGCGTCGCGAATGAGTGAGGGTGCGCACGCGGGCCAATAGACCATGGCTCCGAGCGGTTCGACCGTACAGCCAGGTGCTGCGGTGCGTGAGGTCGTCACGGCGGCCATGACCGCGCCTTGACGCAGTAGAGCGTCTGTATGGTCCTGATCTTCGATGTGGAGGTCCAGCAGTATCCGTCGGTCGACGGCTATCGCTTTCATCACCGGTTGGAACCACGTCGAGACCGAATCGGCATTGATAGCAAGTGAAAAGCGCAGCGGTGCAGCAGTATTCGTTGTCGTTGAGCCGCCGCGTAGCTCAGCGTCGGCGTCGACGGTGAGGACTTCGATCTGCCGCGCGAGTCGGAGCAGGGCTTGCCCGTTTCTGGTGGGTAGTACCGGCCTGGTTCGCTGTAGCAGCGCGGCCCCCGACGCTCGTTCGAGCGCGGTAATGCGTTGGCTGACTGCAGAAGACGAGATGTGCAACGCCGTTGCAGCTCCCTCGAACGACCCTGAATCGCAGATCGCGGCAAGTGTGGCGAGCTGATCGTGGTTGTACATCCACAAATACTAAACCTAGATCAGCGATACTTAGGAAACGTGCATCGATGCTGGAGCGGTCGTACCGTTCTTGCCGTGAACAACCCCGTTCTGGCCTATCTCCCCGTCGCTATCGTCTTCGGAATAATCCCAGGTCCTGACGTCATGTTGGCGGTCAAGCACTCGCTTACCGGCGGTGTGCGTCACGGCATCGCCGTAGCTTTGGGTGCGGCGACGGGGTCGATGGCCTGGGGCATCGCTGCGGCCGTGGGGTTGGCGTCCTTGCTCACCAGCGTCCCCGGGGCATTCGACGCGGTACGTATCGCAGGTGCCGCCTACCTGGTGTTTCTAGGAATTCAGAGTATCTGGCAGCGCAAGGGCAGCTTCACCGACGTCGATGCCGCGACTTACAACGCGCACCAGCCGAAGTGGTCGCGAGCGTTCATGACCGGTTTCGTCGCGGACCTGTTGAATCCGAAAATGGGTGCGTTCTACCTGGCGGTGCTGCCGCAGTTCATTCCGCGCGACGGGAACGTTTTCGTTTGGTCCATGCTGCTCATGTCGATCGAGTTCGTGGTGGCGCTGATATGTCTGTCCTCGTACGCACTTCTTGCCTCGTCCGCTCGCCGGTTCTTGGAGAAGGGCCGCTTGGGGGCGTGGCTCGAGCGTGGACTGGGTGTTGTTCTGGTGGGATTCGGCGTCCGGCTGGCCTTCGAGTAAACACCCCCGCCGTCCGAGCCCTTCTCCCTTCGCTCTTTCAACTACTCGACCCGAGCCCGACCTGACTTGATTGTGTAACGACGCCTTGGCCCGGGTCCGCGCCCCGGGCCGTCCAATCCCGCCAGGTCTTGGCTTTGCCGTGCCCTAACCCGAACTTTCCTGTACCGAAACCGAACCATCACGCACACAGAGGGGTACCGATCAATGAGCGAAAAGCTCTGGGGTGGAAGATTCTCCACCGATATCACCGACGATGTACTTCGCTACACAGAGACAGCATCGGTAGACAGCAGAATGCTCGAACACGACCTGTGGCAGAACATCGCTCATGTTCTGATGCTCGGTCGCGCGGGAATCAACACCGAACCCGACACCAAAGCGCTTCTCGCTGGGCTGCTCGACATGGAGAGCAGCCGAGCCGACGGTGGATTGCAGCTCGACGTCCGACAAGAAGATGTGCACCTCAACACCGAATTCATGCTCATCGAACGGATCGGACCCGTCGGCGGCCGCATGCACACCGCACGGTCCCGAAACGATCAGGTGCAGACCGACGCACGCATGGTCACCCGCGAGTGGCTGCTCGATGCCAGCGAAGAACTGCTCATGTTCGTGCAGGATCTGCTCGGGTGCCCCGAGTCGGAACGAGAAGCAGTTCTACCCGGCTACACGCATTCGCAGGCAGCGCAACCGATTTCGGTAGCATTTTGGAAGGCTGCGCACGCACAGGCCTTGCTGCGTGATGCCTCCCGACTGATGGATGCCTGGAAGCGCATCAACATCAATCCGCTCGGCGCGTGTGCGCTCGCCGGAACTACATTCGCCCTGGACCGCGATTACACCTCCCGGCTTCTCGGGTTCGATGCACCGATGGTCAATGCGCTCGATGCGACGTCGACGAGGGACTGGACAGTCGAAGTAGCGGGCGCAGCTGCCAGCGGTGCTGTGAATCTATCTCGCATGCAGGAAGAGATCGTCACCTGGAGCTCGAACGAATACGCTCTCGCCGAAGTGCACGATTCGTTCGCGACCGGTAGCTCGATCATGCCGCAGAAGAAGAATCCGGTGGTTGCAGAACTGGCGCGAGGGAAGTCCGGTCGCGCGGTGGGTGCGCTGGTGCAACTGCTGGTGATGGAGAAGTCGGTCGGTCTCGGGTACAGCTGCGACCTGCAGGAGGACAAACCGGTTTACTGGGGCGCCCTCGATACGTACCTCGACACCATTCGCCTGTGCCGACGCCAGAACCTGCACACCGCGTTCGACGGTGCTCGCGGCAGAGCCCTGTGCTGGGACAACTTCTCGACCGCGACAGAGATCGCCAACATCTTGGTCTCTCGGTTCGACGTTCCTTTCCGCACAGCCCACCGCATCACCGGTGACCTCGTCAACGCCGCCCTCGCAGCCGGTCACACCCTGCGCAACGTCGCGTTCACCACCACTTTCCTCCGCGAGGAACACGACATCGACATCAGTGAGGTCGACATGAAGCAGATATGCGATCCGCTCCACACACTGCGCAGCTACATCTCTGCCGGATCCACCGGACCGACGCGGGTCTCCGAACAGCAGGAGCAAGGCCTGGCCGACGTGACCGACAGACTCGCCGAAATCCGGCAAGCCAGAACCCGCCTCTGGGAGGCGAAGGCGGAATGCCTACGAGCAGCGCGATCCGTCGTCGGCGGCGTGAGCGTGCCCGAACTCGCGATGGAGGTCGGGGTATGAGCATCGTCCTGGCATATTCCGGCGGATTGGACACATCCGTTGCCGTGCACTGGCTCAAAGAGCGCTATCAGACCGAGGTCATCGCGTACTGCGCGAACCTCGGCCAAATCGAGGACCTCGAGGCCGTCTCGAAGCGCGCAACCGCGGCCGGCGCGTCGGAAGTTATCGTCGAAGACGTCCGAGACCTGTTCCTCCACGACTATGCAATCCCGGCTCTCGCCGCCGGCGCTGCATACGAGGGAAAATATCTTCTGGCTGCACCGTTGTCTCGACCGTTGATCGCCGAGCGGCTGGTCAGCATCGCTCGCGAACGCGGTGCATCCGCAGTCGCTCACGGTGCCACGGGCAAGGGAAACGATCAGGTCCGGTTCTACACCTCCGTGCGGGCGTTGGCTCCCGAGCTCGACATCCTCGCACCTGTCATCGATTGGGAAATGACCTCCCGCGGTAGCGAAATTGCCTACGCCGATCGTCACGGTATCGATGTGGGTGTCAGCAAGACGACGCCGTACAGCATCGACACCAATATCTGGGGCACCAGCATCGAGTGCGGGGATCTCGACCTCATCGACCACGCTCCACCGCCCGATGCATGGCAGATCACGACCGCGCCGGTGCAGGCACCGGATCGTCCAACAACGATCACGATCGAGTTCGAAGCAGGCATCCCCGTCGCTCTCGACGGCCGCAAGCTCGACCTGATCGACCTGGTCAGCGAACTCGGGGACACAGCGGCCGCGAACGGTATCGGGCGTACCGAAATTCTCGAGAGCCGCATCGTCGGATTCAAGAGCCGCGGAATCTACGAAGCACCCGCTGCAACAGTTCTTCTCGCTGCACGAACCGATCTCGAAGCACTCGTACTGGACCGAGAGACGCTCCACCACAAGCGGTCCATCGCCGACCAGTACGCAGAGTTGGTCTACTACGGCTACTGGTTCACCGATCTGCGTGCAGCACTCGATGCTTACTGCGCCCGTCTGGCTCACCGCGTGACGGGCACAGTGACCGTCGAGCTGTACAAGGGCTCCGCTCGATGCATCGGCCGGACGTCCCCGAAATACGGCCGATACAGCTCGGCTCTGGCCGATTACGAAGAGGCAGACACCTTTCTACACGAAGCAGGTGCCGGATTCGCGTACTGCTGGGCTCTCCCACTCACCGAAGGAGTTGTCACTCGATGAAAGACACCCGCTCTGTTCTGCTCATCTCCGACGGATCACGGTGGGGCGAACTCGCCCACGACTTTCTCCGCCGCAGATTCGCCGACGTCGACTGGTTTGCCTGGGACTACGGCGATCCAGTAACTCGATCGTTCGATCAGTGGCACGGGTGCGACCTGCTTCTGTCCTTCAAATCGGACTTCATCCTGTCCGAGGCCACACTCGATCGAGTGCGGGAACTGGCCGTGAACTTCCACCCGGCGACCCCGAACTACCGAGGGATCGGCGGATATCGCTACGCGATCGACGACAACCAGACGCAATTCGGGGCCACCTGCCACATCATCACCCCGAAGGTAGATGGCGGTCCGATCATCGCAGTCGACCGATTCGACATCGTCCCAGGCGAATCCGAGACGAGCTTGAGCGAACGCACCGCCGCCGCCGCACTGGCTCAATTCCATCGAATCGTCACCACAATATGCAACGGCACCGCTATCAGCGCCGATCACAGCGAACAATGGGGACAACGTCTCTACACACGCCGCGCCCTCGACGCAGACCGCCGAAAGCGTGGGGAGCTGGTCGAAGCGTGAGAACACTGCACTCACCCTCCGCCACCCACGAGCCCCACGATCGGCCCAGGTCGCCCGAAGCCCATGGCGGTACTGCAGTTCGCAACGGCCCCTTGGCGATCATCGAATTCGACGGTGAAGGACACAACACGTTCTCCACAGACAAGATGCGCGGCATCACCGAGTTGGTCTGGCAGCTAGGGGACACCCCGGATGTCGAGGGGCTGGTTCTGTACGGGGGAGACGGTCGATCCTTCGGTGTCGGCGGTGACTTCAACGAAGTCAAGGACTTCACGGGAGGCTCCGAGGTCAACCGATGGATCGACGCCTGCGTGGACATGTATCGAGCAGTTCTGTCGATCTCGAAACCGACCGTGGCAGTCATCGACAAATACTGCATCGGCATCGGTCTTCAGTTGGCACTGTGCGCCGACTGGCGCATCGGAACGTCGACGTCGGACCTCCGTATGCCCGAGCTCAAGTTGGGTATCTCCTGCATACTCGGAGCTCCGCTCCTGCAACGCCGAGTAGGGCCTGCCGTGGCGAATCGAATGATCATCGGGTGCGATCGATGGCTCGGTACCACCGCACTCTCCGACGGCCTCCTCGATGAACTCGTTGCAGCCCATAGTGACCCGCTCGCTGCAGGATGCACCCGAGCACAGGCACTGGCCGAGTACCAATCGGTGCCGTTTGCCCGCACCAAGGCGTTCGTCAACCACGATCTGCTGCTCGACATGGAACGAGCCCGTATTGCAGCAATAGCCGGCCACCGAGCGGGGTTCGCTGCAGGCGATGCGGCCCAACAGAAGATGCGCACAATTGTCGGAGACAACCCATGACCCCAACCGATCATGGGTGGGTCGTCTTTTCGCACAGCGGCCGCATCCGCCGTGTTGGCGGACATACCGGCCCCGTTCTGAACCGCAACGACGGAACAGTCATGATCACGACGCCGCTGCACGGCGAATGCCGAGTCTTTCTCTCCCGCACCGATGATGCACGGACATGGGCGGTGGGAGCGCAATTCGCGGCGACCGCCGCGAGTGTCGGTCACCGCGCAGGAACCACCACGGCACTTCGCCCCGGGACGACTCTGGTCTGCTCCGCCGACGGAGAGTTGTCGGTGCACCGCGCTGTCCCCCGATCGTCGCCGTCGGGCGGTGTCCCAGGGTGTTCGCTCGAACAGGCCATGGGGTGGCTCGACCATGGATTACGCACTGCAGCAACGGAAATCGCATCGTCGGGTCGTCCCATTCGCTTACTGCTCTCCGGTGGTGTCGACTCCGGACTCCTCGCCTCCTACTTGTGGAGGGCCGGTGCCGACGTCCGTGCACTGACCCTCCGCACACCCTGGGGTGACGAAATCGACGGTGCCTCTCGAACAGCGCGCCACGTCGGTCTGCCGCTCGACGTCATCGACGTCACCGCACAGGAATCGACAGCGGCGATCTACCCGTGCATGCAGCACACTCAATCCGATGATGCAGAAGTCATCACCGTGCATCTGCTGGTGACAGTGGCCTTCGAGTTGGCGCGAGCATGTGGTGCCGACCTCGTGACCGGACTCGGCAGCGATCTGCTCAACGCCGGAAGCGATTTCGGTATGGGCGCAGTCGCCGGCGATCTGAACGAACGTATCGACGACGCCAGCGCATCAGGAATGATGGTGACCGGCCAATTCACCCCAGGGCCGCGCATGTACCACCCGTACTGGAGTCCTGCTCTACTGCACCTTCAACAGAGTGTCCCCGCTCAGCTGAAGACCGTCGACGGCATCGAAAAGTACTACCTCCGCGAGCTCGCGGCCTACCAACTGCCCCGTGAGACTGCGTTCGGGAGAAAAGTCGCAATCCACCAAGGGGCGGGTTTGTCAGCAGGGTTGGACGGCGCGCTCGGAGAACAACTGGCTGCCGTCTGTGCCCAAATCCGGGCACAGACCCTCGATGAGGTCCCTCTGGGAAACCACGATGTTGCGGTCGGCGGTGAGCAGCGGTGACGGCCACCGATCCCGGAGATCTCGCGGCAGTGGCCACCCGGGATGGATTCGCTCTGGTCGGCGACGTCGACTTCGGCAGAAGCGACTTCGAGGTCTTCGTGCAGGGGCTCGGGACTCTCGCCACACATCGGTTCGGCACCGGAAGCGCAGGTCTGCTCGATCTCGACGCAAGCCCGCTACCGGACCGCGTCGTCACCGGGCGCAGTGCCCTGCCTCTGCACACCGACGGCACACTTGTCGGGACCTGTCCCAAATACATTGCGCTGTATTGCAATGCAGTCGATCAGCCCACAGGATCCGGACGCACAGAACTCTGTCTGCAATCGGATCTACTCGATGCAACACTCCCACCGGACCTGAGCACGGTGACCGACGTGGATTGGGAGTACTACGTCACCGACCAATCCCACTTTCCCGACGTCGCGCACCGCTGGCTGTCGATTCCACCTGCAGTGCGATCAGCAACGGGGACAACGCGGTTGAACGTGGCACTCCCGTTCACCGAGGAACGGACCACCCCCGCAGGATGGTCGGTCCGTCTGGCGGGCTCGACCGAAGAAGACAGCCGGGCCGTCTTCGCACGGCTCGACTCCTACCTGCGGGGCAGTACCAGCTTCTACTCGCACGACTGGGCCCCGGGTGATCTTCTCGTCCTCGACAACGAACAGGTTCTGCACGGGCGGACAACGATCGAACCGGGCAGCGTCAGACACTTGTTCCGAGGACAGATCAATGTCTGACGCGCGAGGGTTCCTCGCCGCACTGAACAGCATGCCCCAACAGGATCAGGACGCACTTCACCAGGGACGACGCCATACGACGTTCGGGGAGCTGTCGGCCGCGGCGATGGCATGGCGTGATGCACTGGCACCGGTGATCGACGAAGGCGACGTGGTCGTCGTCGATCATCACCCCGGGGCCGCAGACTTCGTTGCAGCACTACTGGGAACGATGGCCGCCGGCGGCGTGCACCTGGCGAGCCGGACGCGGCATCCAGCATGGGACCGACTGAGCGCACTGGGCCGCCGCTGGCACGCCATTACCGACCACGACATCGACCCCGACCTGCCCGAACTGGCCTCCGTGTTCGATGCAGCAACCCGAAAGCTCCGATACTGCAACCCAACGCGTCAATGCGACGTGACCGAGCACGACACCGTGCGAGGAAGAATCCTCGAAACATCCGGATCGAGTGGTGAGCCGAAATGGGTGTACTGGACCGAGGAATCGCTGTTCGCCGACCGCACCGACTGGTGCCAGCAGCTCGGTCTGACAGCCGACGATGTGATCATCAACATCCACCCCCTCGATTTCGCGCACGGGATGGACGTTCACGTTCTCGCGGGCTTGCTCTCGGGAGCACCCACGGTGCACCTCGACGCCGGTCTCCCGGCCTCTGCCCACGCGAGAGCGATTTGCGACTGGAACGGTACCTATATGAGCGCCCTTCCCTCGCACTACGACGCGATCGCAGCGTCACCGGCGGCATCGGAGCGAATGGGTGAACACCTGACCACCGCACTGACGGGCGGGGCTCTCCTGACGCCGACCACTGCGCGACTGATCCACCAGCGGTGCGGGGTCCACCTACGCAGGCTCTACGGGGCCACCGAGTGCGGCATCATGTGCGCAGATCTGCGGCCACAGTTGCAGAGCGCGGCCGAACTGCGGCCCCTACCCGGGGTGGAGATGCGAGTGCGCCCCATCCACGGAATCGACGCAGATACCTATCGAGTGGGCGAGCCCGAATTCCGCCGAGCGCACCGAGCCGAAGGCTACTGGGGACACCCGGACCGTACACAGAGCGCATTCACGGACGGCTGGTATCGAAGCGGGGACGCGGTGATGGTCCACGACAACGGTGCCATCAACGTCCTGGGCCGCATCGATGACGTATGGACAAACAACCACGGTCAACTCTGTTCGGCAGGCGTCCTGGTCGACGAGATCACCGCACTCGACGAGGTCGACGAGGTCGTCGTCTTCGCCCCAACGGCCACAGGAGCAGACACACCGACGACAGTACTGTGCCGCCTGGCACCCACCGGGGCAGACCTCGGACGAATCCACCTTCGCGTCACCGAAGTGATGAACAGCTGCGGTCTCATCGGAAAGATCACTCTGATGTCCGACTGGCCGAAAACGTCTGTCGGCAAGCCCGACCGGCGCGCATTGCTGGCATGGTGCAGAGCGTCCTGAGTTCGACATCACACGGATCAGAAAGGGCAGACATGAGCGCCGCGTCCCCACAAGGGTTTCACTGCTGGACAACCCATTTAGGACTGGCAGACGAAGGTAAAGACGACTTCTCCATGGTCATCTCCGACAGGCCGTGCACCTCGTCGGTCGTTTTCACGAAGTCACTGTTCGCGGGCCCCTGCGTCACCTTGAGCAAGACCTCGATCGAGCAGACCAGTCCGCGCGGGGTCCTCGTGTTGGCGAAGAACGCCAACGTCGCGACCGGCGCGGAAGGGCTCCGCAACGCCAGCGAGATACGCGCATCCGTCGCACGAACCGTAGGAATCGAACCCGATGCCCTGATAATGGCCTCCACCGGAGTCATCGGAGTGCAATATCCGATGGACACCATCCGCGCCGGACTCGACGGGCTCGGCCAGGGAACACCACTCGACGCGCACGCGGTGGCCCGAGCGATCATGACCACCGACACCCGCGCCAAGGTCTCCGAACGAGCCGTCGGCACCAGCACCATCGTTGGAATCGCGAAGGGCGTCGGGATGATAGAACCGGACATGGCGACCATGCTGTCGTTTGTCTTCACCGACGCCGACGTCCCCCAGGACACGCTCAACCGAATCTTTCGTGACGTTGTCGACCGCACCTACAACTCGGTCTCGATCGACACCGACACCTCCACCAGCGACACAGCGGCGGTCTTCGCCAATGGTGCCGCCGGCCCGGTACCCGATACCGAGTTCGAGCAGGCTCTCGAGGAAGTGTGCACGGATCTGGTGAAAATGATTGCCAGCGACGGCGAAGGTGCGACCAAGCTGATCGTCACTACGGTCTCGGGTGCATCGAGCGAGCGCCAAGCGCGCGTGGTCGGGAAGTCGATCATCAACTCTCCCTTGGTCAAGACGATGATCCACGGTGAAGACCCCAACTGGGGTCGAGTTCTCATGGCTATCGGAAAATGTAGCAACGAGGTGGACATAGAACCCGACAGAATCCGAGTCGCATTCGCGGACATCGATGTGTATCCGAGCTCGTCACTCGACCAGCACGACACCGTCGAGGTGGTTCGTGAACACCTTGCAACTGCCACCGTCGAGATCAACGTAGACCTCGGAATCGGCACCGACACCTGGAGAGTGTTCGGTTGCGACCTCACCGATGAATACATTCGAATAAACGCGGACTACACCACATAGAGATCACTCCAATCACTTCACCAACAGGCCGCAGTAACGTGGAGTGGGCATCCGGCCTCGACGCCTCGACCTGTCGAAGCCGTTACAGCACGTCGCCTGTGGCCGTTGATGTTGCCGGTTCTGCCGGACTCTGGACATGAGCAAATTAAAGACCGAACACGATTCGCGCCGGGGGGCGAAAATGGCTGCAAGCGATAGAGAACCTTCAAAAAGGTTCCGAGACAATGCCCATAACGACCGCAATGCCACAACTCTGATCAAAACTTCCGACCACGCATCTAGCGAAGAGCGTAGTCACGAGCTGTACACCGTGTACGGAACCGCGTGTCACGCGCCTGAACGACAGTGTATGACACGACTCACTGCGCGAATAGTCGATGGGGACAGCTTAGCGTCGATTCGGTGCGGACCAGGAGAAATTACTCGTCGACAGGTTGATCTCGAAGCCGATCCACGATTCTCCGTGAGGATTCAATACGTCTTATCGGGCGAAGTAATTCTGTCGCAGAACGGCGTCCAAATATCGCTGAAGAGTGGAGGCATTGGCCTATACTATAGCGATTACAGTTATACAATGACTGTAACCCGTGCCAGCTGTTTAGCGGTAGTCACGTTACGGCAGAGGGTGGGCTCAAGAGAAGACTTCGACGCCGCCTCGGGTCGAGGTCTTCGCGTTGTGCCAAACGCTGAAGGTACGGGGAAAATACTCTCAGATACTTTACATTCTACTTCGAGAGAAATTGGAATGCTGAACACGTTCACGGCTCATAATGTCATCTCAGCCGTTCGATTACTGGCGTGGGAAGGAATGCACCCGCCCCATGGCCACGCACCGCCTGACCAGCAATCCGGCCTCGTAGCGACGGCGCGCTTGATGATCGAGAAGAATCTTTCTGATCCCACGCTCAATCCCGACCTACTCGCGCGCAAACTACATGTATCGGTTCGTCAGCTGCATCGCGCTTTCGAGCGAGAGGAGCGAACTCTGTCCGCTTATATAGCATATGAGCGCATTGAAAGGTGCGCTGCCGATTTGATCGACCCAAGCTTACAACAGATACCGATAGGCGACATCAGTGCGCGGTGGGGGCTTAGTGACCAGTCGAGACTTTCTCGGCTATTTCGCGAGTTGAAGGGTTGCTCGCCTTCGGAATTCAGAAGGTTTTACGCGGAACCCAGCTAATTCGAGAACACATCCACCGATCAATTCCGAGTGGTCAAGACCGGAACGAAGGTTCTCGTACCGGCGCGCCGCGTCGACGTGATCGAACTCGCTGGGCAACAAGTACACGACCGGGTGACGGATTCATCAAGACAAAATTCTTGACCTTGCTCGAGGTAGTGACGGTCCGGCTATCCGTCCACGGTAGCTACCACGCAACTCCGTCACGTCCGCGCGCACTCGCGCCGATCGGGGCATCGCCTTCACGGCATAAGACGATTGATCTGCGGGTTCTCGCGGTAGACGTGGCTGTAGTCGTTGTCGACTTTGGAGGGCCCGACTCCGAGGACTTGATCGTTGGCCGGTTGCGGCTTCCATGGTCTCCTCACGGCCGGCGCAGATGGGTGCCTACCTGCACTGGACCCCGTAGGGGACTTCGACCCCACTTGTCGCACGGTGCCAAAGTTTTGTCGCTTCGCGACGAAGAGCTGTGGAGGTATTTCCGCAATTAATTTCGATAAGTAGCGTCGAAGACATCATCAAGTCGCCGACCTTGCAGGTCGCAATGGTTCATTCGACATGTCGACTTGAGATACAGAAATGATGGGGAGAACCGAAGAAGGAGACTGTGATGATCTCGGCAGATCAATATGCGCGCGATAGCTATGAACGTGAGTTGAAAGCTCACTGGGACGCTAAAACAACCGATGACATCAATCTCCTACTGGGCGCTGATGATGATCTTTACCACCATCACTACGCGATTGGCGATTTCGACCGCTCTATTCTGGATTCCGTAGGTGAGGAGCGAGAGAACGCGATTTTGCGAGAGTTGCATCGAATGGAGAATGATCAAGTCGGACTGATCCTCGACGCCCTCGGTCCTTTGCCGCCCAACTCTCGCGGCATGGATGCCGGGTCAGGTCGCGGGGGAACATCTTTTCGTCTCGCTGGAGCGACGGAGAGCCGAATCGACGGCGTCAATTTTTGCGAACATCACGTCGCGTTCGCCGAGCAGATCGCACGCAAACGCGGTTGGGATAGCCGCGTTCAATTCCACCTCGGGAACATGCTGCAGGCACCATTTCCTGATCACACTTTCGATTTCGTGGTCTCAAACGAGACGACGATGTACGCCGACGCGTACGAAGCAATGGCCGAGTTCTCCCGCCTACTGCGACGGGGCGGTCGCTACGTAATGACCACCTGGTGCCGCAACGACGCAGTCGACCCACGCTCGGACGCGACAAGGCAGATCGATGAACATTACGTATGCCGAATGCACCGCCGAAGCACTTACTTCAAGGCCTTCGCGGCAAACGGCCTGATTCCGTACCGCGTGGCTCAGTACACACACGAAGCTATGCCGTACTGGGAGCTACGCAACAACAGCAAACTCCGCACCGGCGTTGAGGATGCGTTCCTCAGCGGCTACAGCGACGGTTCACTGAACTACCTAGTGATTGCGGCCGAACGCATCTGAGACATCCACCCGGAAACCACAAACTTGAAGGAGCCTGAAATGCCGAACCTCGACGTGGCAGTCCTCGGCCAGCATGACGTACAGCAGCGCCGCTACTGGGATGCCAAAAAATCCGACGATATCAACCTGCTGCTGGGCACTGAAGACGGCTTGTACCACCACCACTACGGAATCGGTGACTACGATCACTCTGTACTCGCTGCACCTGCGGAGCTGCGGGAGTCACTGATCCTGCGCGAACTTCACCGGATGGAGTCGCTGGAAATCAACCTTATCGTCGATGCATTAGGGGAGGTCTCACCGAGCTCTCGTGTCATGGACGCGGGATCGGGGCGAGGCGGAACGACCTTCACAATCGCTGATCGATTCGGCTGCCGGGTAGACGGGGTGAACTACTGCGCTCACCATGTCGAGTTCGCAGAGAAGTTGGCCCGTGAACGCGGGAGCTCGGACCGTGTGCAATTCCACTTCGCAAACATGGTTCAGGCCCCCTTCGAGGACAACACCTTCGATTACATCGTCTCCAACGAAACCACGATGTGTGTCGACCTAGGGGAGGCGTTCACCGAGTTCGCCCGGTTGCTGCGCCCCGGCGGCCGCTATGTCGCAGTCACCTGGTGCCGCAACGACGTAGTTGCTGAGCGTTCCGAGGCATCACGGTTGATCGACGAAGAATATCAGTGCGCTATGCACACCCGCAGTACTTATTTCCAAACTCTGGCAGCAAATGGTCTGGTGCCGTATCACGTTCAGCGATACACCGACGAAGCCATCCCGTACTGGGACCTGCGCAACCAGGCAGCGTTGCGCACAGGTGTCGAGGAACCATTCCTCCAGGGCTTCCGCGAACGCAGCATCGACTACTTGGTTATCGCGTGCGAGCGTCTGTAGCGGTGGCCTGAGATATCCGAGTTATCCACGCGCCAGCGATCCTCGGCATCGGCGCGCCACTTCGTCCTTCTACAAACAATCGAAGGGATTCCGGTATGGCCGGAACGGCTGATTTACCTTTAGAAATGCGACGCAACGGCCTGAACCCGACCGAAGAGCTCGCCCAGGTCCGTGACCGCGACGGTGTTATCCCAGTAGGAGAACTCTACGGGGCCCCGGCTTTTCTCGTCTGCCGTTACGAAGACGTCCGGCGAATCTTCGCAGACTCAAACCGGTTCAGCAACGCCCACACGCCAATGTTCGCAATACCCAGCGGCGGCGATGTGATTGAAGATGAACTAGCCGCCATGCGCGCCGGTAACCTCATCGGACTCGATCCCCCCGACCACACCCGCTTGCGTCATATCCTTGCTGCGGAGTTCTCAGTGCACCGGCTCAGTCGCCTGCAGCCGCGCATCGCAGAGATAGTGGACAGTGCATTGGATGGTCTCGAGCAAGCCGGGCAACCCGCCGACCTTATGGACCGTTACGCGCTACCAGTCTCTTTGCTCGTACTGTGTGAGCTGTTGGGAGTGCCCTATGCCGATCGCGACGAATTGCGAGATCGAACAGCACGCCTCCTGGATCTGTCGGCATCTGCAGAACAACGAGCGGTTGCCCAGCGAGAAGACCGTCGATACATGGCCACCCTGGTTACCCGTGCGCAGGAACAACCCGGTGACGACTTGTTGGGAATTCTGGCGCGCAAGATTGGCGACAACCTCAGCACCGACGAACTTATCAGCATCATCAGTCTGATCATGCTCGGTGGACACGAGACCACAGCAAGCATGATCGGCCTCAGTGTACTGGCCCTTTTGCATCACCCGGAACAAGCCGCCATGATGATCGAGGACCCGAACTGCGTCAATTCCGGAATTGAGGAATTATTGCGGTGGTTGTCGGTCGCCCATTCGCAGCCACCGCGCATGGCAGTAACCGAGGTGCAAATCGCCGGGGTGACCATTCCGGCAGGATCTTTCGTCATCCCGTCCCTATTGGCCGCTAATCGCGACAGCAATCTGACGGACAGACCCGACGACCTCGATATCACCAGGGGAGTAGCCGGTCACCTCGCCTTCGGGCATGGCGTCCATTTCTGTCTTGGGCATTCACTCGCTCGGATGACCCTGCGCACGGCCGTGCCGGCGGTACTGAGGCGCTTTCCCGACCTAGCCCTCTCACCCTCGCACGACGTTCGGCTCCGCTCCGCCAGCATTGTTCTCGGCCTCGAAGAACTACAGCTGACGTGGTGAGAAGCGAGCGGTCATGAAAGTCGTCGTGAACGAGCGGAGGTGTTTCGGCTCCGGTCAGTGCGTGCTCGTCGCGCCCGAGGTCTTCGAGCAGAGTAACGACGGCACAGTCACATTGCTCGTGGACAAACCTTCCCCAGACAACCATTCGCTGGTACGCGCGGCTGCACGTTCCTGCCCAGCTACTGCTATCCGCTTCGAAGAGAATGCGATGCGACAAGAGCCAACCGAATTCAGCTATGACGATCTGCCTGCTCTGATCTCCCGTATGCGGGGAGACGAAAGGCACTCGTTCTCATCCTCATCGACGATGGACGTGCTGTGGGTACTCTACGACGAAATCCTCAACGTATCCCCCGAGAGCCCCGACGACGACGACAGGGACCGCTTCTTGCTGTCCAAAGGTCACGGCCCGATGGCCTACTACGCGGTACTTGCGGCCAAAGGGTTCCTCCGACCAGAGCTCCTCGATACCTGGGCGACAAAGAACTCACCACTCGGCTTCGCGCCGGATCGAACCAAAATCTCGGGTGTAGAAATGTCGGGTGGCTCGCTCGGCCATGGCTTGCCGCTCGCAGTGGGCGTCGCGATGGGACTCCGTATACAAAATCGTCACGCACCGAGAGTCTTCGTGCTCATCGGCGATGGAGAGTTCGATGAGGGCAGCAACCACGAGGCGATGGCTTTTGCAGGACGCGCGCGCTTGAACCAACTGACGGTCATCGTCCTGGACAACGGCACGGCAAGTATGGGTTGGCCGCATGGAATCGATAAACGGTTCGACGGTGAGGGTTGGGACACAATCAACATCAACGGTGCTGACCATGAGGAGATCGCTGCGGCACTGAATCGAGATCACAACGACAGACCGCTCGCGGTGGTCGCCACCGTGACTCGGCAATCGGCCCGTTCGTCCATTCAGCAGAGATGAATCGCCATGAATTCCGCAGACACGCAAGAACCAAAGTCCTTCAACCACACTGACATGTGGACCGCATTCGGAACGACCATGTCTGGTGCATTGGAAACAGACCCCCGCGCCGTAGTTGTGCTGGCCGACATCGGAGCCCACCTCTTCAAAGCGGCCGCGATCGCAGATCCCAACCGCGTGATCAACGTAGGGATCAGGGAACAGCTGATGATGGGGGTAGCCGGCGGGCTCGCCATGTGTGGCATGCGACCCGTGGTACACACAGTCGCCGCCTTTCTCGTCGAGCGGCCTCTTGAACAAATAAAGCTGAACTTCGCCCAGCAAGATGTCGGCGCAGTCCTGGTCAGTTGGGGAGCCTCCTACGACTTGTCGGAGTTCGCCTTCTCCCATTTCACCCCGGGCGATATCACCGTCATCGATTCGATGCCCAACTGGACAGTTCACGTGCCAGGCCATCCACAGGAGGCCGCCGATCTTCTCCTCGAATCGCTACCAGGCGATGGACGGGTCTACCTACGGCTGTCGAGTCAGGTCAACCGTTACCCCCATGCGGTCCGAGGGACATCGTTCACACCTATCAAGTACGGCACCCGCGGAGTCGTCCTCGCAGTCGGGCCCTGTTTAGATGCGGTGCTGTCGGCAACCTCCATGCTCGACGTAACCATCCTCTACGCGGCGACGATTCGCCCCTTCGACGCCACGGGCCTGTGTGCCGCGGTGCAAGCCGTGAACCGTCCGAACGTCGTGTTGGTCGAGCCCTATCTGGCAGGCACCTCGGCGCACCAAGTCTCGTCCAGTCTCGTCAGCCATCCCCATCGGCTGCTCTCCCTGGGCGTTCGACGTGAGATGGAAGATCGCCACTACGGAACCCCCGACGACCACGACCACATTCACGGACTTGACGCCCGTTCCCTGAGTAATTCGATCAATTCCTTCCTCGGCTGAGCACGACCCGCGAGAGAAAGGAATCGGGATGAAGGAATCAACCATGGCACAGACGCAAGCAAGGTTTGATCGGGTGCGATGGGAACCCGGCGTATACGCAATCGTCGGTGCCACCGGAATTGGAAAGAGCGCCGAAGCGAGCAAGTTGGCATTGAGTCACTCGGCTCCGATTGTTGTTGCCGACCGTATCCAGTGTTACTCCGATCTCCTGGTCACCAGTGGTCGAGCGTTCGACGCGAAAGTGGAAGGGCTCAACCGCGTTTGGCTCGACAACCGGACCATACATCAGGGCAACTTCGATCCGGACGAGGCCTTTGACCGGCTGATAAAAGTACTGACCTCGTACGTTGATCGCGGCGAAGCGGTGGTAATGGAGGGCGGTTCGATATCGCTCATTCTTCGATTCGCGCAAACGATATCCAACCTACCGTTCCCAGCTGTCGTGAATGTTATGCCTATTCCTGATAGGCAACACTACTTTGCCCAGCAGTGCGCAAGGGCACGACAAATGTTACGGGGAGATTCAACGGGCAGGAATTTACTCACCGAACTGGCGGAAGCGTGGGTTCTAGGCGATCAGCACAACTTCATAGCCTCGGTTGCGGGTCTGGACTGTGTACTCGACTGGTGCGCCACGCATTCCGTAACACCAGAGGAGTTGGCCAACCGAGACCTCACCACGGAGGTGCTCGACGAACTGGCGGCATCAATGGGTGGCCGGTATGTCGAGCACGGCGTCCTTCAGCAGGAAATATTTTTAAGAACCTTCGGTGCCCCAGGTGTGACCGCCAGATGAGCGGGATCTGGCACACCGACGACGTGCACCTGACATCCGCCGGGGCTGATTTCGGAAACTGCATCCATGCGAAACCGTCCGTCGTTGTCGTGCCACGGACCGTGGCCGACGTGCAGGAAGCCCTGCGCTACACCGCGGCGCGGAACCTATCGCTCGCGGTGCGCGGATCCGGACACTCGACTTACGGGCAATGCCAGGCAGATGGCGGAGTCGTGCTGGACATGAAAAGGTTCAACACCGTCCACGACGTTCGATCGGGGCAGGCCACGATCGATGCGGGTGTGCGATGGAGCGACGTGGTCGCTGCCACGCTCAGCCGCCAGCAAACCCCTCCGGTACTCACCGACTATCTCGGGACCACCGTCGGCGGAACGCTTTCGGTCGGCGGCTTCGGGGGATCGAGTCACGGCTTTGGCTTGCAAACCGACAACGTGGACTCTCTTGCTGTAGTTACCGGATCGGGAGATTTTCGGGAATGCTCCGCCGTATCGAACAGTGAACTTTTCGACGCCGTGCGCGGCGGCCTCGGTCAATTCGGCGTAATCGTCAACGCGACAATCCGTCTGACCGCTGCTCACGAGTCGGTTCGACAGTACAAATTGCAGTATTCCAACCTCGGCGTATTCCTTGGCGACCAACTCCGCGCCATGTCCAACAGACTATTCGACCATGTACAAGGACGAATTCGTGTCGATGCCGACGGCCACTTACGTTATCGACTGGACCTAGCCAAGTACTTCACCCCACCACGAAGGCCAGACGACGATGCGCTGTTGTCATCGCTCCAATACGATTCGTGCGCCGAATACAACTCGGACGTAGATTATGGTGACTTTATCAACCGTATGGCGGATCAGGAGCTTGATCTTCGGCACACAGGTGAGTGGTTCTATCCACATCCATGGGCCAGCCTGCTGATCCCGGCAGACAAGATCGAGCAGTTCATCGAAACTACCAGCTCCTCATTGACGGATGACCTAGGAAACTCCGGGCTGATCATGGTTTACCCGATTCCAACAACACCGATCACCGCACCGTTCATTCCGATTCCTCACTGCGACACATTCTTCATGTTGGCCGTACTTCGAACAGCATCCCCAGGGGCCGAAGCCCGAATGATTGCCAGCAACCGCCTGCTCTATGAACAGGCTCGGGATGTAGGCGGGGTGGCCTACGCAGTCAATGCTGTCCCCATGTCACCGGGAGATTGGTGTACGCACTTCGGTTCGCGATGGCAGGCCATCGCACGGGCTAAGCGTCGCTTCGACCCATACAGGATCCTCGCCCCTGGATACAGAATGTCATTCGACTGATGAACCTTCGACCAATGCCCGCGACTACGGTCTCGGCACAGGCCCGCCCGACCCCCAAGAGCGTCACGGTCTTCTGCGGAGCTATGCCAGGGCGCGGGACCAAATATGGACAGCTCGCAGAGGGGATGGGGCGTGCGATTGCTAGATCGAAGCTGCGCCTCGTTTATGGTGGCGCCCGAGTCGGCCTCATGGGCACCCTCGCGAACGCGGCCTTGGACTCCGGCGGAACCGTCGTTGGCGTGATCCCTGAGAGCTTCACTGCGATACCCGAGGCTGCGCATCATGGACTGACAGAACTACACGTCGTCCATGACATGCACCAACGCAAAGCTCTCATGGCCGAACTCGGTGACGCATTCATTGCCCTCCCCGGCGGTGTCGGAACCGCAGAAGAGTTCTTCGAGGTCCTTACGTGGTCACACCTGGGGCTTCACAATAAACCCTGTGTACTGCTGAACGACAACGAGTATTACCGCCCCTTGCTCTCCTACATCGAGCACGCTGCCGTCGAAGGATTTATCACCCCCGCAACCCGGTCTCGCGTAATCGTCTGCAAAGACATCGAGGGGGCTATCGCGGCCATTCGCTCACCCTAATTAGTGGGACTTCTGCCTGGCCGGTAGATCTGCTCCGTCCTCGGTGCATTCTATATCGCTCACGTTCCACCCAGTTCGTCCGTATACGAAATTTGGAGGCACGTCGATGTCTGTACGAAAATTTCACCTAGGCTGGTTTGTCGGTTTCTTTGCTAACGATTTCACCGGCGACTTCTCGCCGCCTGAAGAGCCATGGGATGGCCGATTCTATGTCGAGATGGCGAAGTCGCTAGAGCGCGCAGGATTCGACTACATGATGTTCGAGGACACGGTGTCGGTACCCGATGCATACGGGCGATCCTTCGATGCGTACCTGAAACACGCCCTGTGGGTGCCGAAACACGACCCAGTGCCGTTGGCGTCGGTGATCGCGGCCGCGACCGACCGCATAGGCGTAATCGCTACGATGTCGACGGCCTTCTATCCCCCATACATGCTGGCACGCACTGTCTCTACGGTCGACCACATCGCTGGTGGGCGCTTTGGATGGAACATCGTCACCACCGGTCAAGATCAGGCCGCGCGCAACTTCGGCATGGATCGTCTGCTGCCGCACGACAAGCGCTACGAGGTAGCACATGAGTACGTCGACCTTGTCCGAGATCTATGGAATTCCTGGGATCGAGACAACATCGTCCGTGACCGCGAGTCAGGGACTTATGTTGCGCCCGGCACTGTTCGGGCAGTGAACCACACTGGGGAGCATTTCCGTTCGGCGGGTCCGCTCAACACGGTGCACCCACCCAATGGGCAACCAGTTTTCGTCCAAGCTGGCGGATCCCCCAAGGGCCGCGACTTCGCCGCGAAGTACGCCGACTCGATTGTTGCCAACGTCAACACCGTGGAGACGATGCGGGAGTTTCGTGACGATGTCCGTAACCGGGCGCAGGCACACGGTCGAGACCCTGACGACATCAAGGTTCTCTTCATCGCGATGCCAGTACTCGGTGCCACTATGGATGAGGCTCAGGCCGCGAATAAACGGAGAATGACCAGCGACCGGGCCATCGAAAACATTCTTTTGCAACTGTCTTTCGTCACCGACATCGACTTCTCTCAGTTTCCGCTCGACGAAGTACCTCCGCAAGACTTGACAACCAATGGCGAGCAGTCATCACTGGAGAGCTTCCTGCAGCACGGTAGCGGTAAAACTCTGCGCGAGCTGACCATTGATTACCTCGCTCCGTCTATCGAACTGGTGGGGACGCCTGATCACGTAGCGGAGCGCATGGGGGAGATCGTCGACGAGGTAGGCGGTGACGGATTCTTGATTTATACCGGGTCGAACTCGCTCACCCGCCGATTCATCGCTGAGATTACCGACGGCCTCGTGCCAGCTTTACAACGAATTGGGCGAACGCGGGTGGGATATTCGTCGGTGTATCTACGTGACAACCTTCGTGAGTTCTAGTTTTGGTGCTCGTTCGCGCCATCTCCCGAGGCCATCCCATGATCAGAAACGCTCCTGGTGGTGCCGGGCTCGTGATCATCGAGCTGCACGTCCCCTATCGAACAGCAATTTAAGTGACAGGAATTTGTGGTGACTGTGGATTACTCTATTCGGGGGCTCGCTCCCAGTGAGGCGCTCTACGTCGACTTGGGAGTTTTCATCGGGTATTCGGTGCGGGCTCGCGGCGATTTGAACATATCGGGGCTCTCGGCGGCATTTGCGACATTGCGACGCTCGTATCCTGTGTTGGCTGCGCACGTGGAGACGATCGATGGAGACCATATGATCGTCAAACCATCCGGTCCGCTGCCCGGCCTCAGCGTGCACACAGGGGATCCCGGTCAGCCGCTGAGCGGGGTGAACCTCAGTGCGGGCCGCGCCCTTTCCGGGCTACACGTCGTCGGCGATTCCGCCTGCGCGAGTGTGACTTTACTAACCCACCACTGCATAGCCGACGGTCGCCATTCTGTAGATTTGCTCAGCGATCTGTGGTCTTTCTACACCGACATTGTGGAAGGAAAGACCCCTGACGCGGTTGTTCATGGCTATCCCGAGTCGCTGGAAAAGCTGTTCTCCGAGAGAGGAATCGACACACCCGATGTCGGCAATGACGAACCATTAGAGTCGGCATTAAACAGGCCGCCGACGGCTGGCTATACCGAGCCACATCGTGCGATGACCCAACTGCGTTGTCGTTTGAGCAGGCGAGTCACGACCGGGCTCATCGACTTCGGACGTCACCATGGAGTTACGGTAAACGGCCTAGTATCTGCCGCTATCATGCGGACCGAGTCAGATCTGAGAAGTGTTCGGCTCGCCGACATCGCCTACCATTTTATTGTGGACCTCAGGCCTCACGTCACACCTGCAGTGGATTCCACCGCGGGAACAAATATTGTCGGCTTCCCCGTCTATCGGGCTACGGCCGAGTCCGTAGAAATCGTGGATCTGGCTCGCAGTTTAAATGAGGAATTGCACATCGATCTCGCCGCCGGCCACCTCCAAAGTGAAGCCCTGACAGCCGCGAAGATGGCAGTGCTGTTGCCTGAACCCAACGAGGTTCGTTGCACCAATGGAGGCACGGTTCCACCATTGCGATCGCCCGCAGGACTCAAACTCGAGGACTGCCGGCCCGCGCCAGCTGGGTTTTCCTTTCCTGTTTACATCGTCCATGGGTATGGCGGTCGACTGAACATCGAGTTTGCTTTGCCGCACGGAGCTTCCCGCTACGACATCGGCCGAGGCCGGGAACGGATCAGAACGCTCGAATCCCACCTTCGTTCCGTGGCGTGATTGACCAGGCACCGGTTCCGTGAGGCCGCGCCACGCAAGGTCAGCGGATCAACCGTTATTCAGACAGTCCCGGTCTCGCAGACGAGGCTCAGCGAAATTCCGCAACGCTTCGGAGATGCGTGGGGCGTTGAGATCGGTGATCGTGGCGAGGTAGACGTTGGCGCGGTGTCCGCGGTGAGCGAGGACGGACAGGAGTTGGAGACTGCGGTTGCAGGTGAGGCGGAGGGTGTCTACGACGCCTTCGAGGGAGTCGATGACGAGGTATGCGGGGGTGAAGTCGTGGGTTGTGGCTTGACCGTTGTCGATCAGAGTTTTGCGTTGGGTTGTGAATCGCCAAACGGAATCCATGATGTCGACAGGGTCCGGGTCGGTGTCCGCGGTGGTCGAGAACGTGGGGGTTCTGGACGGGCCAGTGATCATCCATACGTGCGGAGAGTGGCCGCTGAGGGTGTCGGCGAGGGTGTGTGCGAGGTGCGTCGACGCCGCGGGATCGGCGTTCAGGAGGAGATGACCGTCGCGCTGGGGGTGCCACGTTTTGGTACCCCCAGCGTCGTGCACGTCGATGCGGACAGCGATGTCGGTGTCGGGGTCGTCCAGCTCTGTCAGCATCGTGACGGTTCCTTGTGTTCGAGTAGGGAGGTGGGTCGGCTACGAAGCAATCTGTGCCGTGGGGTTGGTGATGCGGGTGCGGAAGAGGTTGGTGAGCTCGTCCGCTCCGGTTCGACCGTTGTCGGCCATCGGTTCGTTCGCGTAGGAGTTGTGCGAATCGGTGGCGAGCGAGGTGGCGTAGTTGAGCACCTCGTCGAGCACGCGGCCTGGGGTGAGATTATCGGCCAGCCGGTTCAAAAGGGGGAACTCGTCGAGGGGGAGTGCGCGGAGGGTCTTGCGGACCGCGTTGTTGACCTGGCCCACGAGTTTGCCGAGATCGGCCGGTAGAGCCACATAGTTCTGGGCCGCGGCGTTGGTGGAGATCCGCGCTGCGGTGGTGCCGATCGCGATGTACTCGTTGATAGGCAGCTTGGACACCACGGTCCCGATCATCGAACTGAATTGGCTCGCGAAGCTGATGACTTGGGGTGTGAGGGTCGCCAGCAGTGCCGGAACGGCGAACATGTCACCGCGGTGGATTGCATCGGTGAGCTGCGAGACGGTGGTGGCCATCGGGGCGATGTCTGCCCCGGGGATGGTCATTTCTGCGACCTTTGCGCTCAGTGTTGAGACGTTGCCGGCGAGGTCGAGTGCGAGCTGCGGCACGGTGAGCATGTTGCCTGTGGTCACTGCGGTGTTCAGTTTGCCGAGCGTGTCGGTCAGGGGTTGGCCGTCGAGACCGAGAAGCGTGGTGACGACTCCGGCGACCGAAGACGCGGGATCGGTGGCGTCGATCTTCGATCCGAGTTGCCCGATGAACTGTGTGGCGATGGCGTCGTCGGGGGTGTTGCAGTACGTGTCGTCGGGATCGCACACGCTGGCGGTGACGTTGTTGAGAGCTCCGAATCCCTTGGGTCGCGCACCGACGAAGCCGTTGCCGGTGGTCTTGGTTCCGAGTTGAACGCCGGCGGTCGGGCTCTGGCCGGGGTCGGCCATCAGGCCCACGGCAAAGATGCGATCGGCGCTCACCGGGCCCTCGCCGTTTCCGATCTTGCTGGCTAGATCTCCCGCGGCGTCGGCCCCTTGGGAGAAGCCGGTCAGCCCGAACTTGGTGCTCGGGCATTCGGCTGCCTTCTCGGAGATGTGTTGCGATGCGCGATCGATCGCTTCCTTCTTACTGGTTCCGTAGGTCTGGGCCTTGTCGTTCACGATCGTCGCGACGTAGGGAACTGTGTATGTCTGCAGTTCCTGGGATGAGAACTCGGAGTCGAGTGGGTCCACGACGTTGCGGAGCATTCCGACCGGCACATTCGGATCGGCCTGCTCGTTGGTTTCCGTGGTGCCGGGTATGGCCACCAAGATGTTGTCCGGGCATGCCGGAGCACCGGCTTGCGGATCGGCAATGGCGGAGGGAATGACGACGATGCTGGCAGCGACGGCGAGCCCGACTGCGCTGACAACGATCCTCTTGCGTGTACGAGATGCGGTCATGATGTGCGTCCTTTGTAGGTGAGAGCGGGGTTGGTGCAGGTGGACTTCAGCTCGCCAAGGCGGACTCATGGTGTGATCGGGTGTAGAAGAACGTCCGCTTTCCCGGCGAGGGAGTGTTGCCGGTGCGTGCTGCTACTCCGTCGCGGACTCGCGCGACAGCGCGGCTCAAGCGCTGTCGAAGGGCTGCCGGTGAGCAGTTCTCCTCGACGGCGAGCGATGCGAGATCGGCACCTTCGGTGACGAGATATGCACGGATCAGAAGTGAGTGCTCGTCGGCAGTGATGGTCTTGGACTGCACTGCCCATGCAAGAACCGAATGCAATTCCCGTGCCGATACCTCCCCCGGATTGCTGGTCGTGCGGTCATCGGATCCGTCGGCAACCCGGTGGAGCTGGTCGGGTTCGGCCGGCGTTTCCACCGCAGATTCGCAGGTCTTGGTGATCAGACCCAGCGTCCGAAGCGAGAGTGCCCCGGCAATCCCAGTGCCGCCGGGACGGTGCGAAGCGATCACCTCGTAGAACGCGGCGATGGTACGCGAGGCACGTTCTTCGCGGCTGTGATCGGTTCCGTCCAGCCGCGCGTAGCGATGGATTCGGACCAGCTTGGGGAGCATCAACCGGACCAAAACTGTGCCGGCGAGGGCGCTGCCTGCACTGTGCTCGGTGAGCAGAAGGGACAGGGTGGCGTCACTGTCCTGAGCGGCAAGCTCAGCGATGTCGGCCACGGAGCGAGCGGACGACCATGCGGGGTGTCGATCGGCCCACGTGCGGACTTCGCGGCCTGCGAGAGCGTCGACACAGAGATTGGTCCACTCGGCGTTGATCGTCGTAAACAGCGATGTGCTGTATCCGAGTGGGGTGGAGGAATGCGAGGAAGGCTGCGGCGAGGTCACTGGGGCGCTCCTGATAGAGGCAACTGAAGTTCGATCGCCTCTGACACAAACAGCGCCTTATATCCGCTGAGCTGCGGATTCTTACTCGAAAAGGCGGAGCTGTTATACCCGCCGGGTCCGGCGGAACCAGAAAACGGCAGCGCCCCGCGTTCGACATAGACCGCTGTGACCTGCGGTTACACGGCGACGGTGATAACAGCCCGACGAATCGCAGCGGGGCGGTGAAAAAAAGTTCGAGAAATTTCCGGTCGCCTCTGTCACAGACCCGCCCGCGAAGGGATCTACCTGTTCTCAGAAGCCCGTACACGGCGGGCTACCGACAGGAGGACCCCGGATGGACGACCACGATCCGTCGGCCGCATTGCTCTCGGACACCGCTCGCGTGCACTCGGTGTCCGAAGAGATCCGCGGCCTCGCGGCGCAACTCGGCGACAATCCGCTCAGCGCAGAGATCGCCAGCCGCGTCCGCGAGGTCGTGCTCGGTGAGCCGGCCGAGCAGGCGCGGGCAGCGCTCGAACGGATGATGGCGACCCGGGGTCGAGGCGCTCTGCGATTGGTCGACGAGGGCTTCGTACCCGCCACGGTCGAGCCGTCTCGGCACGAGGAGATCTCATGAAGATCCATCTCCGTAAGAAGGGCTCGAACAAGCCGACAGAAGCTGCGCCGGCCACCGAGCTTCATCAGTGGGCCGGCAAGCAAGCGGTCGCGACCAAGGCGATGAAGTGGGGTCTGTTCGCGGCGATCGGCTCCGGAGTGGTGGCACTGGTTCTCGTCTTGGCCGGCGTCGGGTCCACGACGCCGATCCAGAGCAAGGCAAACCCTCAGACGGTCATCGACACAGCCCGCGAAGCAGCAGCGACCGACCTCGCGCAGGACTTCGTGTTGACGTGGTTGCAATCCAAGCGAGGAGACGAGAAAGCCCTCGCGCGCTTCGTCCGCACCGACGGCATGTCGCTTCCGGCTCAGGCGAGCTATACCGCGTCCGAACCTCGAATCGCGAGCGTGAAAGCAATCGACCCGCCGGCGCGAAATCAGGGTCCCACAGGATCGACATCGCAAGGAGGACCGCTACAGGCGGCCGGCCAGAACTACGCGATCGTTGTGTCGGTCTCGGTGGTTCCGATCGGGGCAGACCCGGCGACGAAGCCGGAACGTCGATACTTCTCGGTCCCTGTCGTGTTCGTGGGAGACGACGCGCGGGCTGCAGCAGTCCCTGCTGCTGTGGCGGCCCCGGCAACCGGCGGTGACCTCACACTCGGCTACCGATTCCGAGTCGGCCTCGATCACTCGCTCACCCAGTCGATCAGCCAGTTCCTCTCGGCAATGGTTGCCGGTGCCGGAGAAATTTCTCGCTACACCTCACCCGGCACACCGATCCGTGCCGTCACCCCCGCGCCGTACACCAGTGTCCAGATCACCGACCTCGTCTCGGACACCGACTTCTCGGCGGGTGCGTCCGGATCCCCGGCAGATGGTGCGACGGTACGGGTGCTCGCCACCGCGACCGTCACAGCCACGGACCGAGCGCAGACCTCGACCGTGCAATACCCGCTGACAGCGATCGCCCGGGGTGGCCGGTGGGAAGTATCCGCGCTCGACCCGATGCCGTTGCTCGCGAACTCGACCGGACTCAGCGCAGCAACCCCAACCATTGCGGTGCCGACCTCGACTGGTGCCAGCACTACCTCCTCCGTTCCCGCAGCGCCCGTTCAACCGAACTGACGCTCTGCTCCCCCTATCCGAAAGGTACGAACAATGACCATTACCTCGATCCTGGCCGATCCGTCGTCGACCGTCGTCGCCGAAGGAATCATCGAATGGGCCAACAACAAAGGTGCGGAGGTGCAGGGCCTCATCCGCACTCTCGTGGGCGTCGGCGTCGCCGGGTTCATCGCCGCGATTGCTTTCAAAAGTCACTTCGCCATTGCCAAAACACTGGTGGCGATCGTGGTCGGCGGGGCACTGATCTGGGTGATGTGGAACATCACCGCCGTCAAAGACAGTGTCGGCGACGAGCTTCCCGGCTCCGCCTCGCCACAAAGCAGCGAGGTCGTCGTGGTGCCCGATCCGATCGCGGCGTTCATCTGACACTGCTCGGCCAACTCACGAACACCTCGATTCAACGACCCCCGCAGGAGTGTGACCGACCATGACCGAACAGCAGGCCTCCTCGCGGAGCGTGGTCAAGATGTTCACCAAAGCGCGCAATTTTCCGCAGCTGATCGGCAAAGCGCCAGACGGCCGAAAGATCCCCGGTGGCCCCTACACCCTGACCCAGTTCGTCGGCGCGGGTATTGCAGGCGGACTGCTGTGGCTGACCCAGTCGCTGTGGGCGCAGGGCAGTGTCATCACCAACGGTGTCATCTTCCTCGGTGTCACCGGCGGCACCCTGTGGGCGTTGGGGAGGCTGCCGCAGGGAGCACGGAATCCGATCTCAGTAGTCCGGGGTGTCGGGCGCGCGGCTACCGGGGCGATGTCACCGTCGAGGATCAATGGCGAGCCGATCCGGATCAAACGCCCTCACGCGGTACTGGGGTCGGTGATCATCCTCGACACCCCGCCAAGCCACGACGCTGCTATCAGTGAACCAGCAGTCATCAGAGCATCCAGCGATCGAGTAGAGAACGCCGCGGCACCGGTGGAGCTCGACGACAACGCAGCGCCGGCCGCACCAGCATTCAGACCTCTGACCCAACCGCGGCCGGAGCGAAAGATCGCACCAGCGCCAGCCCGGCCGCGATCGGACGGCGAACGCCAGCGCTCGCAGAGTCCAGCCCTGGCCGAAGCGTTCGGCGTCGCCAACCTGGCACCGGCGAGCAGCGTTCAGCAGCTGCTTGCCATGGCTGCAGCGGCCCCCACCCCGACCCGAGAGAAGGCGTAATGCAACAACCGAACCGGCTCGTCACCTCGAACTTGCGCTGGACCCGCTCCGGAGTCGTCTGGGCGGACTACGTCCTGACCGGAATCCCGTACGGGTACCGGCCGATCGAAGACCGACAGACCGCGCGGGCGATGCACAAGATGTTGCTGCGCGCTCTTCCTGGCGAATCTCTCCTGCTCAGTGTCGCGGTCAGTCTGGACCCAATGACCATCGTCGAGCGCATGGAACGGGGTGTCGATCTCGATCTCCATCCCGCGTGGGCAGACGAATGCGACGCCACGATCGACCGCCTGGAGGAGATCCGACCCGGCCAGCGAATCTACTGGCTGTCCATCCCCCTGGCCAACCACGGCTTCGGTGACACCGTCAAGGCCGCAACGTCCGCCGCATGGTCCTCGGTGGCCGATCTGCTGGGGATGCCGCCCTCGTCGATTCCCGTCGAGGAGAGAGAACGCCGCGCAGCTCAGGCCGCGCAGATCGCCGCGGCCATCCCTGCCTTCTACGATGCGACCCCCGCAACCCCCTCCCAGATGGTGTGGCTGCACCAACATGCTCTGCAGCGCGGCCTCGGCCTCGATACCGACATGCCCACCGCTCTAGATCATCCGGCAGGCACTGCTCGAGGATCCTTCACTGCCGCGCGGCTCGACGAAGGGGCTCAAAGCGATCGCCCCGAATCGGGCTGGCGGGCCAAGGCGCCGACCTTGTCGCGTGTGCTCAAAGTCGACCAGCCGTGGGAGGTAACGCCACCGCCGGCCAGCTATCAGTGCTTCCTGGTGCTCGCCGCCACTCCTTCGGGCGGCACGCTGTTTCCAGGCTCGGAGTACCTGACCCTCGCGGACAACCTGGGCGGCGTCGATGTCGACTGGGCAATTCGGTTCAAGAACTCCGCTGCATCGGAGGTTCTGAAGAAGAACCGCCGCGCCTTGGTGCAGATGAACGATCAATACACCCAGCGAGAAGACGAATTGAGCACCGGCAGCGTCCTCGACGACGCTGCCGTCGCCCTCGCGGAATACAACGCGCTTCTGGAGGCGGACGCAATGGAGATGGAAGTGCAATCCACCACCGTCTTCTGTGTCGCCGCCGCGGACGAAGAGACGGCCATCGCATATCAGCGCGAGCTGGCGAAGGAGTTCGAGGGTTCGACCTACAGGTTGCAGTCACCGATCGGATTCCAGGAGGAGCTGTTCTGGGCAATGACACCCGGCGTGCCGACGCCGGCGATCTGCAACGAGTTCGCGCAGATCACCACATCCGAACATTTCGCCGCGTACGTACCGGTCACCCGCAACGATCTCGGCGACGGAGACGGCCCGCTGATCGCACTCAACATTTCCTCGGCCCGCACTGGCGTCGTGCACCACGACATCGCCAAGAAAGCGTCACGTGACGTTTCGGGTTCGGTGGGAGTGTGTGGCAACTTGGGATCAGGCAAGTCCGGCTACTTGAAAACAACCGGTAACCAGGTCGTCGACCGCGGCGGCCAAGTCATCGTGGTCGACCGGACCCCTCTGGGCGAATACGCACTGTGGGCCGAAGCGATCACCGACGCGGTGGTCGTCGATACCGCAGCACCGGACGTCACGATGGACCCTCTTCGGCTGTTCTCGCCCGCACGAGGAGGGGAAGTTGCGGTGTCTATTCTGTTGCCGCTGTTGCAACTTCAGCCCGACGACCGTTTGGGGGTACTGCTGTCTCAAGTGCTCGAGCCGGAATACCGCGCTCGCTTCGGCAATTTCACTACCCCAGGCCTGGTTTCGCACCTCGAGAAGGACTGCACCCTCGACGGAGCTGCCGAGCTTGCCGGAAAGTTGAAGGTCTACGCGACCAAATCCTATGCAGCAGCGCTGTTTCGGCCGGACCTAGAGCCGTTCAATCCACGCGCAGGAGCCATCGTCTTCCGCACTCACACACTGGAATTGCCCTCGGAGCGAGAAGTGGAGAACGAGCATCTGTTCAAGCAGATGTCGCTCCAGAAGCGGGTAGGGCGAATGATGTACACCCTCATCGCGCAGATCGCCCGCGGCATTTGCTTCGCGGACCCCAACACCCTCGCGGTCTTCCTGCTCGACGAATGCCATCACCTGACGCGCTCGAGCGAAGGTGTCGAGATCATCATCGACTTCATTCGAGACGGCCGCAAACACGACGCCGCGGTGATGCTCGGATCGCACGACCCCGAAGCAGACTTCGGCTCCGAGACGCTGCGAGGGCTCATCCCCACCCGGCTCGTGTTCCGGCAGACGGATCGACGACTAGCGCAAAAATCGTTGAAGTGGCTCGGCGTCGGGGAAGACGATCTCGGACTGCTCAAAGAGCTGATGGAGAACACATCGCCCGTCGAAGGCAAAGACGGATACGTCGCACCGCATCGCCGCGGAGAGGGCTACATGCGCGATCCCGCCGGCAACGTCGGCCGCATCAAGGTCTTACTTCCGGCATCGGAAGCGAGATACCAAGCGGCGAGTACGACTCCGAAAGAATCGACTACCGAGCGCGCTGCGGAGTTGGCGACATGGTGATGTCGAAACGAGTTGTGCGCCGGCCAGGTTCGATTGGCGGCGGCGTCAAGATGGTTCTCGAGCTCGTGCTGTGGTCGTGGATCCCGCGGTCGTGGTGCAGTGTTCTCGCTCGCTTCCTCGGCCCTGTCTTCAAGTGGGTAGTGGCATCTCGAATCCGCCGCGCGATCGTCACAGGTGTCGCTGTCTGGCACATGATCGGTCTGCTGGCGATCGCCCTGGCGTCACCGGCTCATGCCGACCCGGGTGAAACCCTGCCCACCAACAGCACATTCAGCTGGATGGAAGTCCGTGACTCTCACGGAATTCTGGTCTGGGACTACTTCATGTCCATCGACGAAGGCTCGGTCGGGCACCCGATGTACACCGTGTTCTCCACCTTCATCATGCTCGAGTACGAGGTGTACCGCGGGGTGACCGGCTTCGCGATTTGGTTCGTCACCTACGCCTTGCGGTTCGAGTGGCTCGAATTGTTGACTGCGCCGTTCCGTTCGATCGGCGATGCCATGCAAACGGTCACCGATCAGTTCCAGCTCACGGGCCTTCTTCTCACCGCTGCTGCAGGCATCGGAGCGTGGTGGGTCATTCGCGGACGGTGGACGACGGGAGTGTACGAACTCCTGATGGCAGCAGCGATCGCCGCTGCGGCAGTGGGGATCCTGTCCAATCCAGTCGAACGGGTCGCAGGACAAGACGGCCTGATCATGCAGGCGCGCGACGCCGGCGTGCAGCTTGCGGCAGGCCTGGCCAACAAGGGAGACACGACGTCGAGTTCCGACGAACTCATCGACCAGATCTCGGAACAGATGGCCGACACGTTCATCAGGCAACCCACCCAACTGCTGAACTTCGGCCGAGTCATCGACGGCTCGCCCGACGGAGAACGTTGCACTCAAGCCTGGGACGCCGGCCACGAAAAAGCAGACGGCAACACACGAGACACCCTCAAAGACAACATCAAAGGCTGCGGCGGCGAAGGCGCAAAACAGATGAAGGACTTCGCCGATCACCCCGGACCGGGACAGGTCGGGTCCGGGGTCGCGATGCTACTGGCCGGTGTCATCCTGCTCGGATTCGCCACAATTCTGGCGTTCACCCTCATCCTCGCGGTACTCACCGCCCTCGCATCGGCCGTCAAGGGAATTGTGGTGACCGTCGTTGGAATTCTGCCCGGATCCGGCCGCGGAGCATTGTGGAAAACCCTCGCCGCGGTGCTGATGTCGATGGTCATCGTTATCTTCGCGGTGGTGTTCCTCGTCGGATACATGATCGTGATCGGACAGTTGTTCAGAGGAGACGGCGACTCTCCGCTGATGATGAAATTCATCCTGACCGACATCGTTCTGATCGCGGGCATCATTCTCTACCGCCGCGCAGTGAAAGGACTACGCAAAGCTTCCGACGCCCTCGCACGCAAGCTCGGAAGCAGACCAGGAGCCGCGCCCACCGCGATATCGACCAAGACACCGACCAGCCCCCTCGCCCAAGCTGCCTACGCCGGACAAGTGGCCCGCCAGGCCTATCAAGGTGGAAAGGGACTGGCCAAGACAGCCAGCCATGCAACGGCCCGAACCGCCAAGGCGAGTAAAGCTCTCGTCGACGGGACGGCAGCCGCCAGCAGCGCAGCCACACTTGGAACTGCTGCCGTGGTCTACTCGGCCGGGAAGATTGCAACCGCGGGCGTCAAGAAGGTCGTCGGTCGACGGAGCGACGCCAAAGCTACCCAGGCGGCCACCGACACCACCAATGCTTCCGAAACCCACCCCAGCCTTCGCAAACCGATCAACATCGACCTTCCCCCGACGCAGTCGGTCGTCGGCTCCGGTCACTCCCACACTCCGGTCTCCAGCCCCGTCGGAGACCGATCGGCGGTCCGCTCTCACGGCGACAAGACAACGAACGCACCCGGTATCAAGCGGCCGGTGGCCACCGCTCCCGCACTGTCGACTCCAGGAAACCGAGAAGTTCGGGCCAGCCGCGCCACGGTGACCGGCCCTGGAGGCGGACGATTCCGTGAGTACTCCACCGATGAGGGCTCGCCGCTTCTGCTTCCCGACCGGTCCACGCGGCCGTCGAGTGCTCCGCGTCGTGCCCGACCGACCGTCCAACCAGGTGCCACCACGAATCCGACGGAAATCCTCCATCGAGCTGCGTCAGGCGCACGGCGATGACCTTGGTGGCCCCGCCTGAGACAGCGGTGTCGCCGAACTCGAAAGCGCCACGTCGATGGTGGAAACTCGCCCTGGCGGTCGGTATCGCCGCTCTCGGTGTACTCGTCGTCATTCCATTGATGGTCGTCGTACTCGTCACATCGTCAGGTTCCAGCGGTTGTGCCCCCACGGTCTCGTCCGGTACCGGTGGTGATGATGCATCGCCGTTGACCCCGTCCGGTCCCATCGGCAAGCCGACCCGCGATGGCACGACCACGATGACGTCCCCCTTCGGGCAGCGGTGGGGCACGATGCACCAAGGCGTCGACTTCGCGGGCCCGATCGGCACCCCGATCTACGCAGCCCTCGACGGCACTGTGGTCAAAGCCGGACCCGCTCAAGGCTTCGGAATGTGGATCGTCCTCGACTCGATCGTCGACGGAAAACCGGTCTCCACCGTGTACGGGCACATGTATCCCAACGGCGTCCTCGTCAAGGAGGGACAACAGGTCAAGGTCGGCGACCACATCGCCGACATCGGCAACGCCGGCGGCTCCACCGGACCACATCTGCACTTCGAGTACTGGGAAGGCGGCCGTTTACAGGGCGGAACCGCTATCGACCCGATGAGCAAACTCGGTCAGGCGGGAAGCCCCCAATCGTCCGGCGCTGATTCACCGACCGGCGCCGGTACCGCTGTCGATTGTGGCTTCGGCACGGCCGGCGGAGATCTCCGAACCGGATCCGTGCCGCCGGAGTTCGAGCCGTGGATCCGCAAAGCAGGAGCCGTGTGCCCAGGCGTGGGTGCTCCCCTGATCGCATCCCAACTCTCCGCCGAGAACGGTTTCCGCTACGGCCCGTCCGCTCCGGTATCGAGCACCGGAGCGTTGGGGCCCGCACAATTCATGCCGGGAACCTGGGCAACGTGGGGCAAGGATTACGACGGAGACGGGCGAGCCGACCCGAACTCCATCGGAGATGCAGTGATCTCACAAGCCCACTTCATGTGCGCCATCAACGGAGATATCACCGCAGCCATCGCCGCGAGAAAAGTGAAGGGCGACCCAACTGCACTGACGATTGCCGCCTACAACGCGGGCCCCGCCGCGGTGCTCGCAGCCGGTGGAATGCCATCCGGCGGTGACTACACCACACAAACACAGCCCTATGTGGCGAAGATTCTGGCCGGCCAAGCGCAGTACACATCCGAAGGTTCCACAGGCCGGTTCGTGCCGACCGGAGCTGACGGAGACAATGTCGTCGAGGCTGCACGCCAGTACCTCGGAACCCCCTACGTCTGGGGCGGCGGAGATATCAACGGCCCCTCCCGAGGAGGATTCGACTGCTCAGGACTGACCAGTTTCGCCTACTTCGCGGGCAAGCACATCACCCTGCCCCGCACATCCGAGGCCCAATGGGGAGTGGGTTCGGAGATCCCGATCGATCAAGCGATGCCCGGTGATCTCGTCTTCGGATCATTCGAGGCGAACGGCCCTGGGCACGTCGGTATCTACATCGGCGGCGGTCAGATGATCCACGCCCCCACCACCGGAGACGTCGTCAAACAAGCTCCACTCATGGCTGGAATGAAAGCCCGGAGGATCTGATGTCCCTTGCCGGCCGACGTCTTATAGCCGTCCTCCTCGTCGTTGTAGCCGTGGTGACCATCGCCTGGTCCTGCAGCTCACCCGCCACCGATGAGCCGGAATCGGCACCGGAGACAACGAGCGCGCCAACCGCGCCGTCGCTACCCGAAATCAACACACAGCCAACCGAGACAACCGCTGTACCCGCTCCGATCAGCAGCGCCGCCACAGACGCGGAGACCGCAATCCGTCAAGCACTGACGACCGCCTTCACCTGGTACCCCAGCACCGACACGAGCTCGACCGACGCGTTTCTACGCGCCCGCCGATGGTTCACCGACAACCTCGCTGCAAAACTCTCCACCCCTGCAACGACCGAGCGAGGCCCCGGTGCCCAGTGGGAACAGTGGAAGAAAGAAGACGCCGAAATCACCGCAACCGTCTCGATCGGCTGCTCCGGATGCCCGGCAGATACCGCCGAGCGCATCTATCGAGTCGCGGAGATAACGCAATCGGCCGTCACCTCGGATGCCACGGTCCCCGTCGACTCCACCACGACCGTGTGGGTATCGGCAGTGCCGACCGCAGCCGGGTGGAGTGTGGACACTCTCGATTTCTGACCCTCGCCGCACATGACCCGGAGAGGGTCGCCGGCCACTGAACCGATCGCCCTGTACAGGCAACATGGAACGCACTATTTCCCGTGATCGGTGCCGCCGTTCATAGCCCTGTCGCGCTACGTGACAACCGGCTTCCGTCGGCCCTTAGCTCGCGGATCCGCGAGGAGGAGCC
Source organism: Rhodococcus sp. 06-418-5 (assembly GCF_002258285.1). Lineage (NCBI taxonomy): Bacteria > Bacillati > Actinomycetota > Actinomycetes > Mycobacteriales > Nocardiaceae > Rhodococcus > Rhodococcus sp. 06-418-5. The sequence goes on along the minus strand of NZ_NOYE01000006.1, from coordinate 384 downwards.
CCACCCCAGGCCGGTCGGGGTGGCTTGCGTATACCGAATCTCGTGGCAGTCACGCCGACGCTGGGGTTGGCGGATGGACGTTGCCCGAGGGTGCGTAAGAGAGGAATCGAACCGCATCCGATGAGCAGTTGATGAGGCGCCGATGCTGCCGCGAATTGGTGGTTATATGCCCCGGATGTGGGAAGGTCGCTGCAAGCCTTACTCGCTTCGCATCGCCGTTTGCAGCGTACCCCCCATGTCAAGGGGTGTCGAGCGCACATAGCTGTTCCCGCGACGGTCAGTCGCTGTCAGTTCCCGCCCTATGTGGCGGATTCTCAGTGAATGTGGCGGCGTGGTGGCGGGGCTGTTGCTGTATCTGGCGGTGATGATGTGTCGGTGCTGAGT
>NZ_NOYE01000002.1:0-97344 GCF_002258285.1 Rhodococcus sp. 06-418-5 | reverse complement strand
TAATGCTTGTATTTGATGTCGTGGGTGATCCAGCTCCGATGGACCTCGTAACAGGCGTTGATCTTGCGGGCGGCCTGCCGATTCTCCGCACGCGCGGCATCGGTCAACGCCTCCAGTGAGACGGTCGGTACAGCGCCCATCTTTCACCCCCCGGTGAGCAACGTTTCAGAACGTGCGTTCGAACTGAAAGAAGACTAACCCGGACCACCGACAAGAAACGAAAGCGCAGACTCGGCAGCTCGTGCTCACCACCCGACCAGCACAAATCAGCCGAGCTCGAACTCAGAATGTCGTGATCTGAGCCGCGGTCGTGCGGTGCCGACCACAGTGAGCAGTGCCGATACCCTGGCCTTGTGGAGCCCGACCATAGGAGATGTCTCGACGTCAGAAGGGCGTGCGGTTTCTCCAACAATGCGCCGTAACGGTCGTTGAATCGCCGCGCGATGACCCTGGAAACGTCGACGTGTGGAACATCCTTGCCGACGGGTACCACGTCTGCCGTGCAGAACAAGAAGTCAGCAGCCCGGTGTACCGGGTACGCGAGCCGAATGCGTACATGTCGTAGATCTCTCCGTCTCGAACCCGCGGCCATATCGTCCAGCGCAGCGTCGAAGACGTGCTGCCGCACGTGCCCGACTACCTCACGGTCCGTGACGACCCGACAATCGGTCAGCATCGCGACATTCTTAGAATCATCCGACCAAACGACCGAGAACCATTGGTCTCGTTGCACTTTCGCCAGTGAGTACGAGCCAGATCGGCGCGCGAGCCCGTTCGTGGTGTCAGGATCGATCGAATCCTGACACCACGAGCGCCATCGGCCTAGGCGTGCTCGGGTACCGACAGTCGATTCTCCGCTGCGGCGAGTGAGTCGAATCCGTCTGCCTTGAGCAGATTGTGGACGTTGCGCCGGCGAACGCCCATGTTTCCGCCGTCGTACACCGGGAAGCAGAGGACGTCTTCCATGATCGCAGCGATCGGGGTCAGGTTCGTGTACGCATCGACGCCGACGAGACGCATGGCGTCGTACACCACCTGCACGGCCGTCTCGGACGCGAATATCTTTGCTTCGTTGGCCAATTCACGGTCGCGTCCACCGGTGCGATCGAAGTGATCGGCAGCCTTCCATGCGAAGTAGCGGACCGCCTCGATCCGAGTCTTGATGTCCACCAACATGTATCCCGCGTTCTGGTACTCGATGACGGGTACCGGACCGGACCGGTGGTCGGTCTTGGCGAACTGCAGAGAGTAGTCGAATGCAGCCCTCATCCTGCCCACGCACGCGGCGGCGATGGACGAGCAGGTCCAGGAGAAGGCGGTGGCGACGATGTCCAACCCGTCGCCCGGCTTACCGATGAGGTTGCCGACCGGCACTCGCACGTCGCGGAATTCGACTCGCGGCGAGTTGGTGGCGCGGTGTCCGATGGTGTCGATCATGTCGGTGATCTCGACCCCCGGCGTCCCCTTCTCCACGACGATGACCGCGAGCGACTCCGACGGCGGGAGCGCAGGATCGGTGCGGCACACCACGCTGATCAGGTCGGCACCCTGACCGTCCCAGCCCGAAGCATTGGTGGTGTAGTGCTTGGCACCGTTGATGACCCACTCGTCGCCTTCGCGTCGCGCGAAGGTCCGAATTCCGACGGTCGGGTCCTCCGAGTCGTAGTTGGCCCCACCGGTCACCTCGGTGTATGCGATCGCAGCCAGCCGAGGCTCGCCGTCGCAGAACAGCGGGAGCCAGCGATTCTTCTGTTCCTCGGTGCCGAAATTGATGATCGGATTCAGTCCCAATCCGGTGCCGAGCAACGCTGTCGGAGTGTTGATGTCGACCCGAGCGAGTTCCTCGGCCGCAAGGGCGAACGTCAGATTGTCGAAGTACGCGCCGCCGTATTGATCGGGAACCAGTCCCTTGACGAATCCGAGCCCGGCCAGCTGCTTGTAGACCGGCTGCAATGCGTAGAAGCGATCCTCCGGCCGGGGCAAGGGCGAAATGACGGCTGCTACTTCGCTCAGGATCTCGTCTGCCACTTGCCGCGCCTGCATGCGCACGGCCATCTGCTCGGGGCTGAGCTCGAAACTCAGGGTCATGTGGGACTCCTCGATGTCTGTCCTGGTGGGGTGAAGAACGGAATCGGGCGACGCTGCCCTGCACACCAGTTTCATCGGGTGAGTCGTCCTGGTCTTGTACCGGACTGCGCCGTGATCGGTACCGTTCTGCACACTCGGACAGAACGTTTCGCTACCGCTGCACCAGCTGCGGCAGTTCCCTGGTCTTCATCGACGCTCGGTATTCGACCGGACTGCATCCGAAGTGCGATCGAAACGACTTGGCCAGGTGCGCCGAATCCGAGAATCCCCACGCCGCTGCGATCGTTCCGATCGACCGATCGTCGCGCGAATCGGCAAGCTCACGACGACACGCCTCGACTCGATGCTCACGTACCACGGCACCGAAAGTCGTTCCCGCCCTCTCGAACAGTGCATGGAGAGTGCGAACCGATACCCCTACGTGGCGGGCTGCCTCGGTGGCGGGAACTCGGCCGAAGGGAAGCCGGGAGTCGATGAACCGAACCGCGGACACCCGGAGTGCTTCGTCGGTCTGCAACGAGCACGCGGTGTCCCGCTCGGCCGTTGCTCCCAGCACCGCGCGAAGCAGATCGACATGGGCGGCACCGATCATCTGCCGCTCGGTGGGGTGCAGTGAGGAATCGCTCCGCCAGGTTTCCACCATCAGCGAGCCGAGCAAACGAGCCGAGCCCGACGAGCTCGAAAAGCGCCGAGCAGTGGTCCCCGCCGACGGTGCGACGACGTCTGCCAGCAATGGCCGTGGCAGACGGAACGACAGGACCCGCCACAGTTCGTCATTGCCCGGTTCGACGAACTCGAGGCGGTACGGGCGGGTCGAATCGACGACGGCGAAGTCGCCTCGGGAGACGGTGCACTGCCGCCCGTCCTGAGTGGTCGTACAGTGCCCATCCAGTTGGAGGTTGACGAAGACGACGTCCTCGTCCGCGCGGGCGACTTCGCGCTTTCCGTGGTCGATTCGCTGGGTGCAGGAGGCGATCTCCGCGGCATTGCCACCTCCGACAGCCGCAGAGCGCACCCACCCGGGCAGTCCGGACCGGGACGAACTGCGTTCGACGTGATCGCGGGATCGCCACGGTGCCAGTGGGGTGAATGCCTGACACAGGACGTCGGCCCAGTAGCTCATCTGATCGGCAGGGCCGAGTCCCCGGGTTGTCCAAAATGACGTCATGATGCACTCCGCGATAGGTTCGAGTGCACCAACGGTAGGCCCTTGGCGTAAGCCATCCGAGGCGTTTGCGTTACGAAATGCGTCCACTCTCCTCACATCGACGAGTGGTGCGCCGAGAGAATTTCTCGGATCTTCAGATGCACGTGCCTCGCCGCGACGAGGCGAGAGAGTCGAGCATCCACGCGGGGTACTCACCGGACGGCCCGAGGTCGCCGTCGGAGGGCGGGATCACGATCACACAGTTGGCGTCGGCGAGCGCACCGACAGAATGCGATCGGATGATTCTGGCCCCTTCACCGTCGACGATGCCCAGCATGACCCGGGGTACCGGTGAGGCAGAAACGGCCTCCCCCGCTACCCTGACCGTTCTGATCGTTCGCTCTGCTCGCGGGTTTCGCAGTGCCGCAACGATGATCGGCCGGACGAACAGTTCGTACGAGATCAACGCGCTGACAGGGTTTCCGGGCAGACAGACGATCGGAGTTCCCTCGACCTTTCCGCACGCCTGCGGTTTGCCCGGTTTGACTGCAACCGAGACGAATTCGACGTCCTGGTCTGCAAGCGCAAGCCGGATCACCTCCTCGGTGCCCGCGCTGATCCCACCGGTCGTGACGACGAGGTCGGCAACCGCCGCGCATCGGGCCAGTGCCGCCCGACACTCATCGACGTCGTCGGCGACGGCCGGTTCGAGGTGAACGTCGGCACCGCACCGAAGCAGATCCGCGACGATCATCGCCGAGTTCGCGTCGTAACACTCGCCGCGTGCGAGTTCGGTCCCGACCGGCCGAACCTCGGATCCTGTCGACAGCACCGCCACGATCGGAGCCGACTCGATCAGCACATGGGTGCGACCGAGCGCCGCCAGAACACCGACCTGTGCCGACGTGACCGACGTGCCTGCCCGGACGGCGACGTCGCCGACCTCGAAGTCCGAGGCACGACTGCGGATGTTGCTCTTCGAGCCGACCGAGTGGATCGTCACCTCCTCGATACCGAATGTCTCGACGAACCCGCTGGTTCCCTCGACCGGAATCACCATGTCTGCGCCGTACGGAACTGCGGCACCGGTCATGACCTGTACCGACTCACCCGGATGAAGGTGCAGCGGTGCCGGTTGTCCACCTGCGACACTGCGCGCGGAGACGAGCAGACGTACGGGCAGATGTTCCGGACCGACGACATCGGCAGCGCGAACGGCGAATCCGTCGACCGCCGAATTGTCGAAGGCCGGCAGTGCGTGGTCGGCAACGACATCCTCGGCGAGCGTTGCCCCTACCGCATTGCCGATCGGCACCGAACGCACCGACGCCGATACTCCCAGTTTTCTTATCGCGCAGCGGTGTTGGTCCACCGTTCGGAGATGGACCTGGACGCTGTCCACTGTCGTCGACATCATCCGCCGGAGATCGGAGGCAGGACCGCGATCTCGTCCCTATCGGAGCACGGCGAATCCTCGTCGCGTGCCAGCGATCGTCCATTGATCCAGATGCGCGACACCGCCAATACCTCCGCGAACGACGCACCGTATCGTTCAACCGCAGTATCGAGCACCTCTCTGACGGTCGATCCCGACATGCTGTTCGACGCCTCCCCGGCAATCTGTCGTGCCGCAGCGAACATCACCAACTCGGCCATACGATCAGCCCCCTTCGATCATCCACCGATGTAGGACATTTCGATCCGATCTCGCACCGGATCCTCGTTCGTTTCCGCTCGAAGTTCCGAGTACCGATCGTCCCGTCGCACCCACAACGCCGTGAGGCGGGATACGAGTTCGTCCTGCGACGCCCCCGAGCGCACCAACGCGCGCAGGTCCGTTCCGGTCGACGAGAACAGACAGGTGTACACCTTGCCGTCGGCAGACAGCCTCGCGCGCGTGCACGTTCCGCAGAACGGCTCGGACACCGACCCGATCACGCCGATCTCTCCACTGCCGTCGAGGTATCGATATCGAGTCGCCACCTCACCGTCGTACACCGCCTCGACCCGCACCAGCGGGTGGACGCGGCCGATCGTCTCCACGATCGCTTGCACGTCCATGACCTGGGACAACTCCCACCGATTCGTAGCACCGACGTCCATGTACTCGATGAAGCGCACCACGACGCCGGTGCCCTTGAACCGCTCCGCCAGAGTCAGAATCGAATCCTCGTTCACCCCGCGACGCACCACGACATTGACCTTCACCGGAGACATGCCCGCGTCCACCGCCGCGTCGATACCGTCGAGTACCGTCTGCACGGGCACCCGAGTGTCACTCATGCGAGCAAACGTTGCCGGATCCGTCGAATCGAGGCTGACGGTCACCCGCCCCAACCCCGCGTCGACCAACTTCGCAGCATGTGCGCCGAGCAGAGAACCGTTGGTGGTCATCGCCAGATCGATACCGTCGATGGCGCTCAGTCGCTCGACGAGGGAGACAATTCCGGTTCGCAGCAGCGGTTCTCCACCGGTCAGGCGCACCTTGCGAATACCGATGTCGGCAGCAGCTCGGGCGACTCTGTCGATCTCCTCGAACGACAGCAGTTTCGCGGTCTTCAAGAATTCGTGGTCGGGACCGAATTCGGACCGCGGCATGCAATAGACGCACCGGAAGTTGCACCGGTCGGTGACGGAAATACGCAGGTCCCGAAGTGGCCGGCCCCGAACGTCTCTCGCGTCGGTCACGACATCCCTCACGAGGCGGCACCGCAGGTGAGCGGCGACCACTGCGAGGCTGCATGGTGGACGTTCTCGATCTGCACACCGGTCTCCACCCAGGATTGCGCGGCGTCCCGCTGTTCGAGCTTCCACACCGGAACGGACGCCTTGACGATGTCGATGCAGAACTGAGCCGCCAGAAACGCGGCGACGCGATGACCCGCGGACACACAGACCAGGACACTCGCTTCACCCACCGCGACGGATCCGGTCCGGTGCAGCAGGGCGATACGGCCGATGTCGGGCCAACGCTGTTGCGCCGTCTCGGCAATCTCGAACAGGCGTCCGCGCGCGACCGACTCGTAGGACTGATAGTCGATCGACACGACCCCGTCGGTCCTTCGACCTGCGGAGTCCCTCGAATACTCGCGCACAACCCCGGTGAAGGTGACAACGGCCCCGCACTGGGGCATGGTGGCCCAGGCGGTCGCCGCCTCGACCGACAACGCGTCGGAGGTGACTGCGACTCGCACCCCGCTTGCGCAGGATTCACTGTCGTTCCCGTCCAGCTGCACGACTGTGTCGACGTCGCCCATGGTGCACCCCTTTCGTCGAATTCGGTTCCAGCTTGGTCCAGAGCGGTGCAGTGCACTTGACCGCCAGCGACCGTTAGTTGACCTGCAGAGACCTCGCCACGCCGTCCGGATCGGACTTTCCGGCAATGTTACGAACAGCGAATCAACCGGAAACATTGCGCGCTAACCTCGAACAAAGCTCCTGCATCGCAGTGACGACACGGTCACCAGGACCGACGACGGTGGGCTTCGACGAAAAGGGGTTCCCATGCTGTCCAGATCCGGATTCTCGATCCCGACTCGGACGACCAGCCGCAGTGACTGGTGCGACATGCTCAGCGAGCATTTCGTCGCACTGGACGTCGCGGACGTGGCCGACAGCCGATTCACCGGGGCCGTCCGGTCGATGTCGCTTGCACACCTTCAGGTTTCGAGTGTCAGATCCACCACGCAGCACATCGCGCGTACCGACTCGTTGATCGATCGGGATCGCATCGAGTACGTCCAGATCGGAATGATCAGACGCGGCTCGGCCATCGTCGTGCAGGACGGCCGCGAATGCACTCTGACGCGGGGCGACTTCGCGATCTACGACACCTCACGCCCGTTCGACTGGATCATCGACGGCCACCCCGACGACGATCAATGGGAACTGGAGGTCTTCACCTGGCCCCGTCACATGCTTCGGCTCGACGCCCGTGAGTCCAGCGACATGACGGCGATGGCATTCGACGGATCCGCCGGATTCAGTGGGCTACTGGGCCGGTTTCTTCACGATCTGAGTTCGACGCGCTCGTCACTGGACATCACCGGAGCGCAGGCGATAGCGGACGAGGTCGGCGATCTCGTCAGCGTGATCGCCCGCAACACCACCACGAACTCGACCGTCGACTCGCCCAGCGCAGCTCTGGTTCGGTCAGCGCAGCGGTACATCGAGGACCACCTCGCAGATACCGAGCTTTCACCCACCTCGGTGGCGTCGGCGATGTTGGTCTCGACGCGACAGTTGCATCGTGTGTTCGCCTCGAGCGGCACGACGGTGGCCCGCACCATCAGAACCAAACGGCTCGAGCGCTGCCGCCGCGAGATCGTCGGCAGCATCACTCTGGACAAGTCGCTCGGGCAGATCAGCCGGAGATGGGGCTTCGCGGACCTCGCCGTCTTCAGCCGCGCCTTTCGTGAGCAGTACGGCATGAGTCCGCGGCAGTACCGCGCCAGCGTCTGTGCCCGGTCGGACGACCCGCGTGCGGTGACGCGCTCGACACGGCCGACCGACCGAGAACAGAGGTACTGACGCGACGAGCGACTCGAGTCAGTGGATCGAGTCGCTCGAATGGCCCGGAACGATCGGTGCCGAACCGTCGACGAGTGGTGCGATGTGGTTGACCGCCGTGGCGGCCTCGGCGAATCCGACCGCGATCAGCTTGACCTTGTCCTGGTGTCCGGCAACATCACCCACCGCGAATACTCGCCGACGATTGGTCCGCATCGTCCGGTCGACGGCGATATCGCGCTGGTGCTTGTCCAGACCCCACGTCCCGATGGGACCCAATGCCGCTTTGAAGCCCAGTGCGGCAACGACACTCGACACTGCGAGTCGACGGCGTTCGGTTCCGTCTCCGTCGACGATCGTCACCGATTCGACGGCGTCCGAGCCCGCGATCTCCTCGACCTCGTACGGGGTGAGTACATCGACACTCGACCGCTCCAACAGTCCCAAGCTGTGAGCATGAGCCCGAAACTCGTTGCGGCGGTGCACCAATACCACCGACTTCGCGATCGGCTCCAAACTCAGAGCCCAGTCCACCGCCGAATCACCGCCCCCGACGATCATCACGTGTTCGCCGGCCAACTCGTTCAGTCTCGGCACGAAGTAGCGAAGCCCACGATCGTGGAACTCCGAACCCGTCGGCAGCGGTCTCGGCGTGAATTTGCCGATCCCCGCTGCCACCAGAACCGCCTTCCCGACGACGGTGACACCCTTGTCCGTCGTGATCCGGACGGCCTCCTCGGATTCTTCGAGCTCGGTCGCGACGTGTCCCATCAGATACGTCGGTTTCGCCTGCTCTGCCTGCTCCACCAAGGCGTCGACCAGATGCTGCGCCTTGATTGCCGGAAAGCCGGCGACGTCGAAGATCTTCTTCTCCGGGTACAGCGCGGCCAGCTGACCACCGGGATGCGGTAAGGCATCGACGACGGTGACCGTCAGCCCACGAAAGCCCGCGTAGTACGCACCGTAGAGGCCGGCCGGGCCCGCGCCGACGATGATCAGGTCACACTCGAAATCGGTTGCGTCACTCACTTCTTCGCCACTTCGTCGATCGCCGGGTGGTCGTGTCCGACCGGACCGAGATCCTCCGCGCCACCCGACGCATCGGCATCCTCGCAGAACTCCACTGCGATGTCGACGAACCGCTTCTGCTCGTCCGGGATCTTGTGTTCCCAGAAGATCGCGTCGTTGGGGCACGCGGGCATGCATTTGCCGCAGTCGACGCACTCGTCGGGATTGATGTACATCATCCGAGCACCCTCGTAGATGCAGTCGACGGGGCACTCCTCGGTGCATGCCTTGTCCAGCAGGTCGATGCACGGTTCGGTGACGACGTAGGCCATCTCGAAATCCTCGTTCTCGTAGTAGGGAAGGTGTTGTCAGGCGTCGAGCGGTCGCACGTCGACCAGAGTGTCCGAGAACGTCGGGGCATTCCCGAGGTCCGCGAATGCCGTGGGGTTGAGCGAGGCCGGGGTCGAGAGGGAGAGCATGTTCTTGCGCCACGCGCCCATCGCGCACACCGTCACGCCCTCCATGACCGACTTGTCCAGCTTGGCCAGGACGGTGAACTCACCGCGGTCGTTGAACACTCGAACCACATCACCGGAGGCGACACCCCGCCGCTCGGCGTCGGCTGGGTTGATCAGCAGGGTCGGCTCCTTCTGCACCTTGCGATGCATGTCGAGATTTCCGAAGCTCGAATTCAGGTAGGCGTGCGACTTGGGCGTCAGCAGGTTGAGCGGATACTTCTGCGCCAGTTCTGGGTTGGTGCGAGACGATTCGCGCGGCGCAATGTAGTGCGGAAGCGGATCCACCGGTTGGCCCGGCTGGTGATCGTTCGATCCCTGCCGGAAGAGGGGCAGAACGAAGTTGCCGCCCGCCGCTGCCGAGGACAGGAACTCGGTCTTGCCGGACGGCGTCCGGAAATTGCCCTCGGCGTGGGGGGCGTACTCGTCGTGACCGGGAAGATTGAGCCGCTGCCACCCGAGCTGTTTGAGCGAGTCGATCGAGATGCCCTCCATGGCAGGCGCATTCCAGTCGTACGAGAGGGCTATGAGTTCCTCGTCGGTTCGGGAGAACACCGGCTCGGTGAAGCCCATGGCCTTGGCCAGTCGACGGAAGAGCTCGGTGTTGGGGACCGCTTCTCCCATCGGCTCGATCGACCGATTGTTGTAGGTGACGAACAGGTGCCCCCACGAGAAGTTGATGTCGTCCTGCTCGAGCTGTGTGGTCGCCGGCAGGATGATGTCCGCGTAATCGGCTGTGTCGGTGATGAAATGGTCACTGACGACGGTGAACAGATCCTCGCGGCTGAGCCCGTCGATCATCCGTTTCTGATCGGGGCACACCACCACCGGATTCGAGTTGTAGACCATCAGGGCCTTGAGGGGCGTGTCCAGATTTAGCCCGCCGGTCAGCGCTTCGCCGAGTTGATACAGATTGATCACCCGCGTGCCTGGCGTCTGCAGATCCGTCTGCAGGAACTCGGGCCAGTTCACCGGGAAAGCCCACAGGGGTAGCTGCAGGATTCCGCCGCCTGGCTTGCGCCAGGCACCCACCAAGGACGGCAGGCAGGAAATGGCTCGGACGCTCTGACCGCCGCCGGCGCTCCGTTCGATCGCGACACCGATGCGAATCACGGCCGGCTGGCTCTGCGCGTATTCCCGCGCCAGGGTGTAGATGTCCTCGACGGGGATGCCCGTCTCCTCCGATGCCCACTGCGGGGTGTACTGCTTCACCCGCTCGGCCAGCTCGTCGAAACCGATGGTGTGACGCTCGATGTAGTCCGCGTCCGTCAACCCCTCGTCGATGATGACGTGCATCATCGCCAGCGCGAGCGCGCCGTCGGTGCCCGGCCGGATCGGGATGTACCAACTCGCAGCCTTAGCGGTCCTCGTTTTGACCGGGTCGATCACGACGACCTTGGCCCCGCGCTTCTTGGCCTCGGCCACATACGGCCACAGGTGCAGGTTGGTGCTCATGATGTTCGACGCCCAGATCAGAATGAACTTCGAATGGACGAAGCTTTCCGGGTCGACGCCCGCCGTATCGCCGACCGTCATCGCGTACGCAGTGCACGACCCTGCGTCGCAGTAGGTGCGCTCGGCAACGGTTGCCCCGAGACGGTTGAAGAATGCGTCGCCGACGTTGAGCCCCTGCGTGATCCCCTGGGTGCCGAGGTAGTTGCACGGCATGATCGCTTCCGGGCCGAATTCCTCGGCGATGGCGGTGAACTTCTCCGCTATGGTCGCAACGGCCTCGTCCCACGAGATTCGCTCGAAGCGACCGGAGCCTTTGGGTCCGGATCGCTTGAGCGGGTACAGAACTCGATCGGGGCTGTAGACCTTGTCCAGGTAGTTGTCCACCTTCACGCACAATCCACCGTTGGTGTACGGGTTGGTCTTGCTACCGCTGACGCTGGTCGCCACACCGTCCGCGACGGTGACCACCATCGAGCACGAATCCGGACAGTCCTGGCCGCAGGCTCCGAGAACGGTGAGCTCCGCGGGGCGGTCTGCGGGAGCGTCGTCTTGGCGTGTGCCTTCTTGAACAGTCGTCATGGGGTGCTCCTCGGCATGGATATCACTGGTATGTGTTATCCGAAGCCTGCACCGCCCAGACGCTCTCGACAGGACACCGAGCGCCGTCTACTTTGCACTCTGCGCCCGAAGGCTCTGCAGTCAGATCAAGCCTTGCTTACTCGCCGCGTACACGGCCTCGGCTCGTCTGGACACCGCGAGCTTGCGCATGATGTTGCTGACGTGGAATTTGACCGTCGTCGCCGAGATGAACAGGCGCGCCCCGATCATGTTGTTGGACAGGCCCGTCGCGAGCAGCCTGAGGACCTCGAGTTCGCGCTCGGTCAAGCGCTCGATGCTGCTCGGTGTGCCGTTGAGAGAGCGAACGACAGCCGAGGCGCTCCGCGAGTCGAAGGCACTCTCGCCGCGCGAGACCGCACGGATCGCGCGTACCAACTCGGTGGTGTCGACGTCCTTGACGACATATCCCCGCGCTCCCGCATGCACGGCCTCCACCACGAGCCGGTCGTCGAGGAAGGTCGTGAGCACCAGCAGTCCGATTCCGTTGTGCGCCTTCGCCAACTGCGCACACAAGGCAAGACCCTCGTAATCCGAACTGGCCGACAGCTTGAGATCCATCAGCACGATGTCGGGCTCCACCCGCGCGACGACGGCCAGTCCCTCCTCCCGCGTCGACGCCTCCCCCACGATCGTCAGATCCGCCTCGCGTTCGAGCACCGACCGTAGCCCTTCGCGCAGGATCGCGTGATCGTCGACCAGCACGATGCGCACCGTGGGTGCAGCCACATGCCCTTGGCCGTCGCGGATCGTCGGTACGCTCACAGGGTGTCGCCCTTCTCCGATGTACTGCCGAGGGGATCGCTCCCGAGGGGGATTCGCACGGTCACTCGCACTCCTCCGGTACGGGCACGCCTGATCTCGAAGACGCCACCGTGCTCGCGGGTCCGGGCCGCCATGTTCGCCAACCCTCGATGCCTGCCGTCGACGTCGGTGGACTCGGACAGATGCAGCATCATCCGCAGATGGGCCGGATCGCCGTCCCCGTCGTCGGCGATCGACAACTGCACCTGATCGGGCGAGTAGGTCAGTCTCAGAATTGCCCGCGACGCATGGGCGTGCACCGCGGTGTTGAACAGTGCCTCACCGGCGATGCGCAGCAGAGCGTGCTCGCATTCGCCGCTCAGCTCGACCGGAGTTCCCTCCACTCGCAACGACACCTGCAACTCGTCGGGCATGTGTACCACCGACAGTTGCTCGAGCATCTCGGGCAGGGACGTTCGATCGGCATCCTGCGGATGGTTGAGCGCATAGATCGCAGACCGCAACTGTTCGACGGCTCGACGCGTCAACTCCTTGGCCAGATCGAGCCGTTCACCGCGTTCCTCGGCCGGAATGTCGCTGCGGCACACCTCGATCTGCATACCCGCCGACAACACCGCCTGCGTCACGCTGTCGTGCAGTTCGCGGGCGATGCGATGGCGTTCGTCGTCGAGCACCTGATGTCGATGCGCGGCGCCCAGCTGCCGCTGAGTCACCTCGAGTTCGGCGTTGCGGGCCGCCAGATCCGCTGCTGTGCGGTGGGCCTGCGCGTACGCGTTCTCGGTGCGTTCCAGCAGCTGTCGACGACTCTGGAACAGAGCCGAATTCTGCAGTGCCACAGCCGTTTGACTCGCCAGAATGCTCAACACAGCCGCGTCGGTCGCGTCGAGCACCCGGTGGTCGCCGGTCCACGCCGCGAACGCGCCGACGACGCCACCGTCGAACGCGATCGGCACGAAAGCGTGATGGGCCGAGATGACCGGAGTCTGCCCGTCACCGCACGTGGACGTCCGAATCGACTCGAGGCAGTCGATGACGTCGTCCGGCAGCGGCGGACCCTCGACGTTGTCGACAAGGAACGGCGTGGCGTCCGGTCCGAGCACCAGTCGCCGGGGACCGGCATCGGGGAGTGCACCGTCGGCGAGCGCGAACACGACCCACTGTGCGCTCAGATGAGCACGAGCTGCTTCCGCGACCGCGCACACGAGCGTCTCGGGGCCGTCGACCGTCCGCACCAGCGCCCGCGAAATCAGTTCCAGCGCATAGACGACGCGTTCGAGCCGTTCGGCCGCGCCGCGATACTGGGGGTAGAACGTGTTCTTGCCCGAGCGCAGTCCCGTCAGTAGCGACAGGTCGGGTCCGGACGTCACATCGGGTCCCGACGTCACAGCGCACTCCGGAACAGTTCGACCATCTCGAGGTGCGTCGCGGAGCGCGGATTGGTGGACATGCAGGCATCGTGTAAGGCGTTGGTGGCCAACACATCGAGATCCGACTCACTGACACCGATCTGTGCGAGGCCGGACGGGACACCGACCTGTCGCGCGAGGCGGTCGACGCGGTCTGCCACGGCCATCGCGGCCTCCTCCGGCCGGGCTCTGCCCTCGGGAAGTCCGAGGCTCGTCGCGATGGCCACGTACGGCAGCGGATCCTCGGCTGCATTGAAGCGAATGACATGAGGCAGCAGTACGCCGTTGATCACACCGTGCGGCAGGTCGAGCAGTCCACCCACCTGATGGCTCATGGCATGCGTTGCACCGAGGATCGCGTTGGTGAAAGCCAGGCCGGCTTCGAGGCTCGCCTGGGCCATCGATCCGCGTGCAACCATGTCGGCGGGTTCGTCGATGGTGCGTGCCAGCTGCGACATCACCATGGTGATGGCCCGTAGCGCATGGTGATCGGTGAGTTGGTTGTGTCCGAGCGAGACGAAGGCCTCGATACCGTGAGTCAGGGCATCCAAACCCGTTGCTGCGTTGAGCCATTCGGGCATCGTGGTGAGCAGCCGCGGGTCGATCACGGTGATATCGGGGACCAGAGCTCTGCCGAGAATGGTGATCTTCGTCGAGCGCGCCGTATCGGTGACGATGCAGAACTGGGACACGTCGGCACCCGTACCGGACGTCGTCGGCACCATGACCAAGGGTGGAATCGGGCGCGTGGCCTGATCGACACCTTCGTAGTCGAGGATTCTGCCGCCGTTACCGGCCAGGATCGCAATGCCTTTGGCCGCATCCATCACCGATCCCCCGCCGATGGCCACCAGCACATCGCAGACCGACTCGGTGTAGACCGCATATCCGGCTTCGATCTCGACATCCTTGGGATTGGGCGTCAGCTCGCTCCACACCTGGGGAGACAGGCCCTGTGCGGTGAGCAGATCGATCAGCTGACCCGCCCACCCGCTGTCGATCAGACCGGCATCGGTGACCACGAGCGGACGCACTCCGCCCAGCCGAAGCGTCGCGTGCGCCACTTCACCCAACGAATCCTGACCGAACACGATCTCCGGGGCGTGGAACTTGAGCACGCGCGGTGCCTCCGGGCGGCTGCGTCGATCATCGAGGTCGTGCAGCGCCTTGCCTACGTTCGCAGTAGCTGCCTGGTCCACCGTTCACACCCTCGCTGTCCATCGGCCCGAGACATCCGGGCATGTGATTCAGGTTACAACCCTACGAGGGGGGCTCGTCGAATCCCACCAGCACCGGACCAGGTTCCCACCTACCCGATCGGGTAGGTACCCGAACCCCGACGGTCAGGGTCGGGGTCTGCTCAGGACAGCGCATGCCCCAGTTCGGCCGCCTGCGCCGTCAGCTGGTCCCCGTCCCTCGCCACCACGACCCGGTCGCAGACCTGCTCGTAGTCCTCCATCGAACACGCAGCCTGAGCCCAGTAGCGGCGCGCCTCGGGGGTGATCCACGCGACGCGGTGCACCTTGGACCGAATCCTTTCCAGCGCATCGAGTCCCGACGGGCGGCCGTTGCACCGGCCGTCGCCGACGATGATCACCGCGGTGCGCTTGTTCAGCACGTCGGCATGCGAGTCCAACAGAGCGGCGAACATGCTGCCGTAGTCGCTACTGGCTTCGAGGTCCAGACGCGCATCCGCGAGCACCGCCGCCAGCGCGCCGTCCCCCGTACTGGCGAGCAAGGTGGTCGTCACGTCCACCGGCGCATCGACGAACCCCATCACCGTGCATCGGTGCGCGCGCGCATGCATGGCCTGTGCCAGGCGCAGGGTGAACGCTGTGATCGGCCGAACCGACAGCGAAACGTCGGCGAGCACGAGGAGTCGGACCTTGTCCGGTACCGGTGTCTTCGTCACCAAGCGAAACGGAATTCCGTCGGTTCGCAGACTCGACCGGACGGTGCGCCTCATGTCCAGCGGCCCGCGCGAGTGCTCGCGCGGCCGCGGTCGCGCGGTGCCGCGCATGTGCCGCAGCAGTTCGTGACTCGCGCGCTCGATCTCGGCGTGCCTGCCGATCACCTGCGCCGCACCGTCGATCGGTATCGGTGAGGGCATGGTGCCGGTCAGCTCACCCAACGCCGCGACGAAAGCCTCGACGGCATCGGTGATCCGATCCAGCATCGCGGCACTCAGCGGACCCGAATCACCGCCGTCGCCGTAGACGCTCCGCGGATCGTAGGCGTCGAACCACGCCAGCACGCTCGCTGGATCTTCCCAATTCAGCTGTCCCGCAACCGCTCCGCTGGTACTCGACGCCAACTCTCCTGCCGCCGTCGATCCGGACCGCTCCAGGTCGACGGTGTAGGTGACCCCGCGACGGCCCATGTCGCCGTCGGTGTCGATCGACAGATCGTGATCCTCGGACGACAGGCTGATGTCGTCGTCGTCCTTGTGCGGGTTGAAGCCCTTGTCGGCTTCGGGCGCGTCGAGCAGATCCCCGATCTCCACGGCCCGTTCGTTGTACTCGGCGTACTTGGCGGCCTCGTGGTCCGCTCCCACCTCGAGGTCCGTCGGAAGTCCGCCGGCGACCTGCGCACCCAACGGCGATCGATGCTCGTCCACGGCACTGTCGATGGCGGCCTCGAACATCGACTCGAACGCGAGATCGAATCCGTGCTGTTCGTGGTCGTACTTGGCGCACGTCGCGCGCAGGGCCGCACGCAGAATCGTGAGGTCCCGGCCCCCGAGGAGACCGAGGACGCGTCGTACCTCGATCACCTCGGCCGGCGACGCCGCTACTCCGAAGCGCCGCAGCGTCCGGCCGAAGACAGCCGCAAGCACGTCGAGCACCACCGATGCCGAGAACGATTCGTGCCCGGTCATCGTCGTATTCCGATGCCGCCCTTGTCGCGTCCACCGTGTCCGCGAAAGGCCGTCGCGGTCGTGTTGACGATCGTTCCCAGTGACGTTGCGGCAGAGTGTTTTTCGGAAACCGGTCCGGCCAAGGCGATCTTCATGTCCGAGGAGTACTTGACCAGCGCGGCGAGCAGATACTTGCGGGTGTCCTCGGAGTGTCCGAGAACCGACGCGATACGAGCCGCGTCGATCACTTCCGAGATCGACGGGCTCTTGCGCAGCGGTAGTTCGCGCAGTTCGGTTGCCAAATCGACGATCTCGGCCACGATGTGCGCGGGCACCTCGGGCGCACGAGCGGTGATGATCTCGCGCTCCCGCGCAGCCGTCGGGTAATCGAGATGGAAGTGCAGGCAGCGTCGCTTGAGCGCCGAGGACAGCTCACGAGTGTCGTTGGAGGTCAATATCACCCACGGATCGCTACGCGCCGTGAAGGTGCCGACCTCGGGGATCGTCACCTGCTTCTCGGCGAGCACTTCGAGCAACAGTGCCTCCATCGACTCCTCGGTGCGATCGACCTCGTCGACCAGCAGCACCACCGGCTCCTCTGACAGCACCGACTCGAGCAATGGGCGTACGGCGAGGAAGGGCTCGGAGTACAGGCCGAAGTCCTTGGCGGCGAGCAGCTTCGATGCGTCGTCGATATCGGTGACGTGCTGGGTGAGCGCGCCGATGTGTTCGCGCAGCATCTGCACGTGCAGCAATTGCTTGGCGTAGTCCCACTCGTAGAGGGCTCGGTTGTCGTCGAGGCCCTCGTAGCACTGCAACCGAACCAGCTTCCGTCCGCTCGCCGCAGCGAGAGACTTGGCCAACTCGGTCTTGCCCACGCCCGCAGGGCCTTCGAGCAACAGTGGGCGATCGAGCGCTGTCGCCAGATGTACCACGGTGGCGAGGTCGTCGTCGGCGATGTAGTCCTGCTCACCGAGCGCGCGCTGCAGATCGGCGGCGTCGGTGAATCGAACGGTGCCGGTGTCGTCGCTACGCACTGTCGACAGCGAGGTCATGTGTTTCCCTTCGTGGTGCGGCGGAGCCGCAGTGGTGCGGTTATGCGCCGCCCGGGGCACATAACCGCACCACTGCGCAGCATCAGTACGACTCGTTGATCGCGTGCGAGACGACGGGGATCATCGACTCCACGGTCACCTCACGGGGGTTGCCCGGGGTGCACCAGTCCTCCTGGATGTGCTCGGAGATCTTCAGCACCGACTTCTCGTCGCCCTTGATCACGTCGCCCTTGCCCGCGTACTTGCCGGTGTTCATCCGGTTCTTGTCGTACGTCGCCGAACGGATGGAGCCGAAGTTGTCGGGAATTCCGACGTCCTTGGCGAGCCTGATGGCGGCTTCGACGGCAGCATCGGCCGCCTGCACGGTGGTCATGTTCTTGGTATCGACGCCCATGGCCACGGCGATCTCGGCGTAACGCTCGTAGCGTGAGGGCAGGTTGTACTCCCACACGCGCGGCAGAGCGATGGCGTTGTTGAGGCCGTGAGCGCTGTCGTAGAACGCGCTGATCGCGTGCGAGATCGAGTGGATGACACCGAGTCCGCCGGAGTTGAACGCCTGCGTGGCGATGTACTGGGCGTTCATCATGCCCTCGCGAGCTTTCAGGTTGCCCGGGTCGTACACCGCTTCACGAAGGTGCTTGGACACCAGGCCGATCGAGTAGATGGCGTTGCCGAGCGACGGCGCGAAATCGAGACGCGAGACGTACGGCTCGGCACCGTGGGCGAGAACGTCGAAGCCGCAGAACGCGGTCCACTGCTGCGGGCAGGTGTAGTAGAGCAGCGGATCGTCCAGTGCCAGAGTCGGTGTCGACGCTTCGTCGAACGCCAGCCACTTGTGCGGCTTCTCCATGTCCGAGGTGTCGGTGATGACGTAGGCCCAGGACGTCTCCGAACCCGTTCCTGCCGTGGTCGATACGGCGATGTGAGGTGGATTCTGCTTGTTGGTGGACTTGGAGAATCCCTCGAACTCGTTGATGTTGCGTCCGTCGTGCGCGACGACGACGCGAATGCCCTTGGCCGCGTCGTGGCTCGAACCACCACCGACGGAGATGACGCTGTCGCACTTCTCCTTCTGGTACAGCGCGGCACCGTCCATGACGTTGTAGTCCTTGGGATTGGACTCGACCTTGTCGTAGAGGACCACCTCGACGCCCTGGTACTCGATCTTGCCGATCAGTTCCTCGATGATTCCGGAACCGCGCAGACCGGTCGTGACGAGCAGCGAGCGCTTGAACCCGAGTTCCTTGGCCTCGACACCGATCATGTCGTGGGCACCGACTCCCAGCTTGGCGCGCGGCAGCGGATGAAACTCCTTGATGGGGAATTCCCAGATCTGATTGAGCTCGATAACCATCGGTGTCTCCTCGGTGAGTGTGAGTGACAAGACGCCTTCTGCTGTGATCGGCGTCTCACTGATGACCACACTCCACCGCCGCACACCGCGTTGGGAACACCTCGAGGCGGGAACCCTGCCAACGACCCGACCGAACTACCCGATCGGGTAGGAGTACTCGCTCACCCTCGGCACAGGAAGAACCACAGACTCTGGCGCACTACCGATCTCGGCGCTGCGCCAGCGAGAATCCGAGAACCGAGAACAACGCCATCGCGATGACGAACGCGCCGTACACCTCCACCGTCGTGCTCAACCCCAGCCGATGCACCGACAGACCGGCGACCACGGCGGGCACGCTGAAGGCGAGGTAGCTGATGACGAACGTCGTGGCGAACACCCCGCCTCGCTCCGCTGCGGGAACCAGGGCACCGAGCGTGCGCATCGCGCCGAGAAAAGTTGCTCCCCAACCCGACCCGGCGATGACAGCCCCGACGAAGTACAGCCCGATCGAGCCGATCTCGACCGATACCAAGGTCAGCGCCACACCGATCGCAAGCACGGACGCGCCGATCATCATCACCCTGCGAGGAAATCCGTTGCGCACCACGGCAGCTGCTATCGAACCGGAACCGAACAATGCGAAGATCTCCAATCCGCCCACGATGTGGTTGTCGACACCGAAGACAGTGCCGATGATGGACGGACCGAGCGAGAGGTGGAAACCACCGAGAGACCACGTGGCGAACAGGGCGGGAGCGATGAGAAGGAACGGTGCCCGCACCGATTTCGGGATCGACATTCTCGGCAGCAGGGTCGACGCGAGGTGGCGTCGGGAATCGAAGCCGCGCAACGCCGATGTCTCGGGGACGAACAGCAGCGCCACCGCGAGGACGAGCGCCGCGCCGATCAACAGAACGAACACGAGGATCTCCGGTGCCGGAGCCAACTGCACCAGCAACCCGGCACCGAGCGCCCCGGCCGCCAGACCGAACGAAGGTGCCACGCTGTTGAGCAGCGGCCCGGTGGACACGTCGGGCTGGAGATCGATGATGGCCGCACTCATCGCACCCGTGGCCGCGCCTGCAGCAATCCCCTGCACCACCCGAGCGGCGATGAGGAGCGGCACGCTGTCGGAGACGATGAACAGCACCAGGCTCACCACGAGCATCAGCAGCGACGCAATCAGAATCGGCTTACGACCGATGTGGTCCGACAGGCTGCCGACGGTGAGCAGCGTCGCCAGGAGCGCCACCGCGTAGACGGCGAAGATGAGCGTGAGTGTGATCGCGCTGAATCCCCACGACTGCTGGTACACCGGATACAGCGGAGACGGTGCTGCCGACGACGCCATCAGCACGATGAAGGCAACGCCCACCACCCAGAAGGCGTATCGATGCGGCATCCTCGCCGCGGTCCTTCCGGCACTACCGCGCACTTCGACGCCGACCATGTGTTTCCCTTCACCGCAGTGACCGTTAGCTCAGTGAAAGACAACGCTCGGGAGCGTCCTGCATTCCCCGACGGGTCAGTGCTGCTCTGCTCGCAGGTCGTCGAGTAGCAGCTTTCCTTCGGGATACCGCTGCGCGCTCGCAGGCAACCCGCCCTCGATTCCGCTGAGCCACACCGAGACGCGGCCGGTACCCGAACCGCTCGAGCCGACCTCGTCGACGCGTCGGACGGTCTGATTGGCCACGGCCTCGGCGCTGTCGAACATCGTCACCTCGGTGGGCAGCTGCGCAACGATCTCGCCCCGCACCAGCGGGTAGTGCGTGCACCCCAGCACGACCGACTGGACGTCGTCGGGCGTGGCAGCCACGGCGGCGGCGATCGCAGCGCTGATCCCCCGCTCGTCTCCGCGGTCGATCGAATCCGCCAGACCGTGGCACGCCACGCTCGTCACCGTCCGATGCGAGGCGAACTCCTCGATCAACCGCGCTTGATAGGCACTGGCCGTCGTTGCTGCCGTTGCCCAGATCGCAATCCGATCACTCTGCGCCGCAGCGGGTTTGATCGCCGGGACGGTACCCACCACCGGGATCGTGTCACCGAGCGCGGCCCGAACGTGGCTCAGCGCCGTCACGCTGGCGGTGTTGCACGGAAGCACGACCACCTCGGCACCGAGATCGACGGCGTGCTCGGCGGTGGCGACCACCCGGTCGATCACCCACCGATCCGGTCTGGGTCCCCAGGGAGCGTTGTCGGGATCCATCATCAGCACCAGATCGAGCTCGGGACGCACCTGGCGAAGCCGCGCAGCCGTAGGGAGCATCCCCAGGCCCGAGTCGATCAGTGCGACGATCATGCCAATGCTTGCTCGACGTCGCCGACCAGGTCGGCACCGTCCTCGATGCCGACCGACAGCCGCACGAGATCGTCGGGTACCTCGAGCAACGAACCGGCCGTCGAAGCGTGGGTCATCGCGCCGGGATGTTCGATCAGCGACTCGACGCCGCCCAGGGACTCCGCCAAGGTGAAGATCTCGGTCTTCGCGCAGAAGTCGAGTGCAGCCTGCTTGCCGCCGGCCAGCCGCACCGACACCATGCCGCCGAACCGTCGCATCTGCTTGGCCGCGACCGCATGAGACGGGTGCGATTCGAGTCCGGGATAGATGACCTGCGAAATGGCCGGATGCCCCTCGAGGAATTCCACGATCTTCTCGGCGTTGTCGCTGTGTCGCTCCATCCGCAGCGCGAGAGTCTTGATGCCCCGCAAGGTCAGGAACGCGTCGAACGGTCCCGGAACACCGCCCGCGCCATTCTGCAGGAACGCGAACGCCGTATCGAGCTCTTCGCTGTCGGTCACCAGCGCGCCGCCGACGACATCGGAGTGTCCGCCGATGTACTTGGTGGTCGAGTGCAGCACCACGTCGGCACCGAGGCTCAGGGGCTGCTGCAGGTACGGGGACGCGAACGTGTTGTCGACGACCAGCTTGGCCCCGCCCTCGTGCGCGACGCCCGAGAGCGCCTCGATGTCACCGACGTTGAGCAACGGGTTGGTGGGCGTCTCGACCCAGACCAGCTTGGTGTTCGGGCGCATCGCCGCACGGACCTCGTCGACATCCGACACCGCAGCCACCGAGTACTCGATGCCCCACTGGGTGAAGACCTTGTCGATCAATCGGTACGTGCCGCCGTAGGCGTCGTTGGGGATGACGAGGTGGTCACCGGGGCGAAGCGCCGAGCGGAGCAGGCAGTCCGTCGCCGCCATGCCCGAGGAGAACGCGCGCCCGTAGGTGCCGGACTCGATGGCCGCCAGGTTGGCTTCGAGCGGCCGACGCGTCGGGTTGCCGGTGCGCGCGTACTCGAAACCGCTGCGCATACCGCCGACGCCGTCCTGAGCGAAGGTGGAGCTGGCGTAGATCGGCACGTTCACCGCGCCGGTCAGCGGATCCGGCTCGTAGCCTGCGTGCACCGCCTTCGTGGAAAAGCCCTGCCAGGAGGTGTTGTCTGCCTTGCTGCGCTGCTCACTCATGCCCTCCACCCTAATCGGCCTGCGTCGCCCGGCGGGGTCGTGGGTAACCTGCGAAGACAACCCCCAGCGGAAAGAGGCACCGTGGCCAACTCCCAGAGCGTCGACGAACTGTTCGCGATCGATTCACTCCTCGACGACGAGGAGCGTCAGATCCGAGACACCGTCCGCAAGTTCGGCAACGAGCGCATCCGTCCACACATCGCCGACTGGTTCGACGAAGGCACTGTGCCGGCCCGTGAACTGGCCAAGGAACTGGGCTCGCTCGGGTTGCTGGGCATGCATCTCGAGGGCTACGGCTGCGCCGGAACCTCCGCGACGGCGTACGGCCTGGCCTGCCTCGAGCTCGAGGCGATCGACTCCGGCATTCGATCGCTGGTCTCGGTGCAGGGCTCACTCGCGATGTTCGCCATCTGGAAGTACGGCTCCGAGGAGCAGAAGCAGCAATGGCTACCGGGCATGGCCGAGGGATCGCTGATCGGTTGCTTCGGGCTCACCGAGGCCGACTTCGGATCGAACCCAGGAGGCATGCTCACCCGCGCCAAGCGCGACGGTGACGACTGGATCCTCAACGGCAGCAAGATGTGGATCACCAACGGGCCGGTCGCCGACGTCGCCGTCGTGTGGGCCCAGACCGACGACAAGGTCAGGGGTTTCGTCGTCCCCACGGACACCCCCGGATTCACCGCCAACACGGTCAAGAAGAAGCTCTCGCTCCGCGCGTCGATCACCGGCGAGTTGGTGTTCGACGACGTCCGGCTTCCTGCCGACGCGATGCTGCCCGAAGCCCGCGGCCTGAGCGGCCCGTTGAGTTGCCTGAACGAGGCCCGCTTCGGCATCGTCTTCGGTGCCATGGGCGCGGCGCGGGATTGCATCGAGTCGGCGATCGAGTACTCGAAGACCCGCGCGGTGTTCGACAAGCCGCTGGCCGGGTACCAACTCACCCAGGCCAAGCTCGCCAACATGGCCCTCGAACTCGGCAAGGGTCAGCTGCTCGCGCTGCACCTGGGCCGACTGAAGGACAAGGGTCAGCTACCGGGTGAGCGAGTGTCCCTCGGCAAGCTCAACAACGTGCGCGAAGCGATCAAGATTGCTCGTGAATGCCGAACGATCCTGGCCGCCAACGGAATCACGCTGGAATACCCCGTGCTACGACACGCCAACAACCTCGAATCGGTCCTCACCTACGAGGGCACGTCCGAGGTTCATCAGCTCGTGATCGGACAGGCGCTCACCGGCACCAGCGCGGTGCGATAGAGCGGCTGGCGCCGCATGTGAATGGAACTTCGTAGCCTGCTACGAAGTTCCACTCACATGCCTAGGCTCCCTTGCTGAGGAATCCGAGCAGATCGTGGCGGGTGATGACGCCGACGGGCTTGCCTTCCTCGACGACCATCAGCGCATCGGATTCGCCGAGTGCCTTGGTGGCGTCGGAGACAGTCTCTCCGGCACCGATCAGCGGGAACGGCGCGCTCATGTGCTTGGCGACGGGGTCGGCCAACGCGGCCCGTCCCTCGAACACGGCGCTCAGCAGATCGCGCTCGGTGACGCTGCCGGCAACCTCGCCTGCCATGACGGGCGGCTCGGCACCGACCACGGGCATCTGCGAGACGCCGTACTCGCGCAGGATCTCGATGGCGTCACGCACGGTTTCCGACGGGTGGGTGTGCACCAGGTCCGGGAGCGCGCCGGACTTGCCGCGCAGCACTGCACCGACGGAGGTCTCCTCGGTGGTGCCGTCCAGGCGTGAACGCAGGAATCCGTACGAGGACATCCAGGAATCGTTGAAGATCTTGGCCAGGTAGCCGCGTCCGCCGTCGGGCAGCAGCACGACGACCAGCGCGTCGGGACCTTCACGCTCGGCGACCTGGATAGCAGCAACGGCAGCCATGCCGCACGAGCCTCCGACCAGCAGGCCCTCCTCCCGTGCGAGGCGACGGGTCATGTCGAACGAATCGGCATCGGAGACCGCGATGATCTCGTCCGGGATGGACGGGTCGTAGGCGGTCGGCCAGAAGTCCTCGCCGACGCCCTCGACGAGGTACGGGCGTCCCGTACCTCCGGAGTACACCGAGCCCTCGGGGTCGACGCCGATGACCTTGACCTTGCCGCCGGAGACCTCCTTGAGGTACTTGCCGGTGCCGGAGATGGTGCCGCCGGTGCCGACGCCTGCGACGAAGTGGGTGATCTTGCCGTCGGTGTCGGCCCAGATCTCGGGACCGGTGGTCTCGTAGTGGCTGGCCGGGCCCGCCGGGTTGGAGTACTGGTTGGGCTTCCAGGCTCCCTCGATCTCGCGAACGAGTCGATCCGAGACGCTGTAGTAGCTGTTGGGGTCCTCGGGCGCGACGGCCGTGGGGCAGACGACGACCTCGGCTCCGTACGCGCGCAGCACGTTGCGCTTGTCCTCACCGACCTTGTCGGGGCACACGAACACACACTTGTAGCCACGCTGCTGCGCGACCAGTGCGAGACCGACGCCGGTGTTGCCGGACGTGGGTTCGACGATGGTGCCGCCCGGCTTCAGTTCGCCGGACGCCTCGGCCGCGTCGATCATCTTGACGGCGATGCGGTCCTTGGACGAACCACCCGGGTTGAGGTATTCGATCTTGGCCGCGACAGTGCCGGCGCCGTCGCCGATGACGGTGGACAACTTCACCAACGGGGTGTTGCCGATGAGTTCGGTGATGTGCTGTGCGATGCGCATTGCTCCATCTTCCCAGATGCAGGTATTCGACTCTCGGTCACGGCCGTCGACACCCGCATACGATGGTGAGGAAGGCATGAGGAGAGGGATCGATCTGTGACGGCGAGCGGATGGCGTACCGCTGCGAAAGCGAGCGCCGCGACAGTGCTGGCAGGCTCGGGAGCAGGGACGGCGTCCTGGGCCGCGTACCGACATCTGATGGCGCAGGCCGCTGCGGCGCGTGGCGTCATCGGGCGCACCACGGCCAAACCACCGGAGGCGGACGGCGTCTACACAGCGGGCTGCGTGGCCCCGGAACGGTGGCGATTGGGAAGTTCAGCAGATATTCATCTGATGATCTTCGGCGACTCCACCGCGGCAGGCGTCGGCTGCACCGTCGCCGACGAGGTTCCCGGCGTTCTGCTGGCCAGAGGATTGGCGGAGGAAACAGGCCAACGAATTCGTTTGAGCACCAAGGCAATTGCCGGTGCCACATCCAAGGGACTCGAAGGCCAGGTCGACGCCATGTTCGTCGCAGGTCCCCCTCCCGACGCCGCGGTCATCTTCATCGGCGCCAACGACGTCACCAAGAAGTTCTCCATTCCGGCTTCGGCGGCCCGACTGGGCGACGCGGTGGAGCGGCTCACCGCCAAGGGCTGCGTCGTCGCCGTGGGTACGTGCCCCGATCTCGGTGTCGTGACGGCCATTCCGCAGCCGCTGCGTACCGTCGTCCGCAATTGGGGTCGCCGCCTCGCCCACGCCCAGACTGCCCGCACGCTCAGCGCGGGCGGGCATCCGGTGGCCCTGGCCGATCTGCTGGCTCCCGAGTTCCTCGCGGCCCCCGACACCATGTTCTCGGCGGACCGCTTCCATCCCTCGGCGGCCGGCTACGAGCTTGCCGCACAGCAGATTCTGCCGGTGCTCGCCTCCGCCCTCGGCGTGTGGCACGGTGGTCCGCTGCCCGAACTGCCGACGGTGTCTGCTGCCGTCGAATCGCGCAAGCCGATCCCCCGTGCCACCGCAGCCCTCGACCGATTTCTGCGCCGGCGAACAGCAGAACTCGACGCCGAGATCACCACTGCGTCGGAGGATCTCGTACGTCGCGGCAGCGCCGATTCGGCGGGGTTGTAAGTTCGGTCAGGAGACATCGCCTACCCGGCGGTAGCAAAGCAGGTACGCAGTATCGATTCGAAGGAGATCTCATGCCAGAGGCAGTCATCGTCGCCACCGCGCGCTCACCGATCGGCAGGGCGATGAAGGGGTCGCTCAAGGACATTCGCCCCGACGACCTCACCGCTCAGATGGTCGCCGCTGCGCTGGCCAAGGTGCCCTCGCTCGACCCGAAGGACATCGACGACCTGCTTCTGGGCTGCGGACTGCCCGGCGGCATGCAGGGCAACAACCTCGCTCGCATCGTCGCGGTTCAGCTCGGCTACGACTCCCTGCCCGGAACGACGATCACGCGATACTGTTCGTCCTCGCTGCAGACCACCCGCATGGCGCTGCACGCGATCAAGGCGGGCGAAGGTGACGTGTTCATCTCGGCCGGTGTCGAGAGCGTGTCCAGCTTCGTTCACGGCAGCTCCGACTCGCTCCCCGAGAGCCACAACCCGATCTTCGCCGACGCCGAGGCCCGTACCAAGAAGGCACAGGAAGAGGGCGCGGACAGCTGGACCGACCCCCGCGAGAACGGCGAACTGCCCGACGCGTACATCGCGATGGGCCAGACGGCCGAGAACGTCGCGCTTCTGACCGGCATCACCCGCGAGGACCAGGACCACTGGGGCGTGCGCAGCCAGAACCGCGCCGAAGAGGCCATCAACGCCGGATTCTTCGAGCGGGAGATCACCCCGGTGACCCTCGCCGACGGCACCGTGGTCAGCACCGACGACGGCCCTCGCGCCGGCACCACGTACGAGAAGATCAGCCAGCTCAAGCCGGTCTTCCGACCCAACGGCACGATCACTGCCGGCAACGCCTGCCCGCTGAACGACGGCGCAGCAGCGCTCGTCATCATGAGCGACACCAAGGCCAAGGAACTGGGCCTGACCCCGCTGGCGCGCATCGTCTCCACCGGCGTCACCGGCACCTCTCCCGAGATCATGGGCCTCGGACCGATCGAGGCCACCCGCAAGGCGCTGAAGATCGCGGGCATGTCGATCTCCGACATCGACCTGTTCGAGATCAACGAGGCCTTCGCGGTGCAGGTCCTCGGTTCGGCGCGCGACCTCGGCATCGAGGAGGACAAGCTCAACGTCTCCGGCGGTGCCATCGCCATCGGCCACCCGTTCGGTATGACCGGTGCCCGGATCACCACCACGCTGCTCAACAACCTGACGACACACGACAAGACGTTCGGCGTCGAGACCATGTGCGTCGGCGGCGGCATGGGCATGGCCATGGTGCTGGAACGTCTCAGCTGATCCGAGACAGCACAACGAGAAAAGCCCCGCCTCTCCCGAAGGAGTGGCGGGGCTTTTCTCGTGAGTACTAGTCGTTCTGGAAGTAGCTCAGCAGTCGCAGGATCTCGACGTACAGCCAGACCAACGTGATGGTCAGACCGAGGGCGACGCCCCAGGCTGCCTTCTCCGGTGCCTGTGCGCGGATCAGCTGATCGGCCTGGTCGAAGTCGAGCAGGAAGCTGAACGCGGCGATGCCGATGCAGACGAGGCTGAAGATGATGGCCAGCGGTCCGCCGGAACGAAGACCGAAACCGTCCTCCATGAAGAAGCTGGCGACGAGGTTTCCGAGCATGAGGACGACGACACCGATGAGGGCACCGACGACCATGCGGGTCAGGCGCGGGGTCACGCGGATCGCGCCGGTCTTGTAGACGATCAGCATGCCGAAGAACACGCCGAACGTGCCGAGGACGGCCTGACCGATGAGGGCCGATCCGCCGACCCCACCGAACGCGACACCGGTGAACATCAGCGACAGTGCGCCGAGGAACACGCCTTCCGCTGCGGCGTAGGCGAGGACGATGGCCTTGTTGTCCATCTTGCGACCGAAGGTCGCGAACATGACCAGGCCGAAGCCGATCAAGCCACCGCCGATGACGAACGGAGCGGCCAACGCGGTGTTGTTGGAGACCAGCAGGTACGAGATGATCGCCGTGACGCTCAGCACACCGAGGGTGATGCCGGTCTTGGTGACCACGTCGTCGATGGTCATTGCCCGCTGTGCGGGCTGGGTTGTGTACGGGTCGGCCTGCGTTCCGGGATGCTGGCCGAAGGTGGCGGCCTGCGAGGCTCCAGCCGTCGCAGATCCGAATGTGGCGTAGCCGCCGCCCTGCTGCTTGGGCAGGTTGCGGAACACCGGGTTGCTGGAGGTGCGCACCGTGTCTCTTCCCTTCGTAAGTTCTGATCCCCACCGGGGATCTCCCCGTCGGTCATCAGTAGAACGTCTGACATCCGGACAAAAGTTCCCAGGAGGAGAACTTCTACGACGGACAAATCGGACTCTACCGGGTGGGGGCTCGACACGCGGAGACGACGGCGTGTGTGACACCGAATCGAAACGGGCACTATGAGGAAATGGCAATCGAAGACGGACCCGACCAGACCTTGGACCCCAGCGAGAGCGTCGACTCCGACGAGGTGCGCAACGACGACGGTGACACCGTGGTCGATCCCCCCGATCACTGGAGCGAGGCCAACAGCTTCGGCACCACTGCTCGCGAAGCAGCCGAGGGCGAGAGTCTGGACCTCAAGCTCAGCGAGGAAGAACCCGACATCGCCGTCGAAGACGATCTCGACCGCCCGATCACCGAGACCCCCGACGACGAGTTGACCGAGGAACTGGTCGACCACGTCATCGAGGAATCCGACGAGGATCCGGACGTCGATTACGCAGAAGGCCAGCGTCAGGCCGAAATAGTCGAAGGCACTCTCGTCGAGGACCTCGGACGCAACCGGGGACAGATCGACGGAGCTCCCGAAGACGGCGGCCCGGTCACCTGACCGTCTACCGTTGCTCGCTCGAACGCACCGAGCGAGCAACGGTGAACTTGCCGTTGCGCCCCATCAGGTCGGTGGGGCCGACGGCGTCGGCCAGTTCGCGCCGATAGTTCAGATGGGTGTTGAACACCGTCCACAGTTGTCCTCCCGGCCTCAGCACGCGGCCCGCCGCCGCGAACAACTTGCTCGCGCCGCCCGTGTGCACCGCAGCACCCTCGTGGAACGGCGGGTTGCACACCACCAGATCGACCGACTCCGATTCGACCGTGGACATCGCATCGTCGGCGAGCACCGACACACGCGTCCCGTTGGCCTCGGCCGTGGCCGCCGCCGATGCAATCGCTGCGGACGAGCGGTCGGTGGCGATCACCTCGAGGTCGGGCCTGGTGCGCGCCAGCTCGGTGGCGAGAATTCCTGTGCCACAGCCCAAGTCGACGGCAACCCGAGCTCGCGGGAGCATCTTCGGAACGAACTCGAGCAGATACCTGGTCCCGATGTCGAGGCCCGCACCTGCGAACACTGCCCCGTGCGCCACCACCGTCAAGTCCAGGTCGGCAATCCTCTTGCTCACCGGATACGTCATTCCCGACGCCACCGCCCCACGTGCGGTGAGCACTCGGGCCTTCTGTCGTCCGCGGCCGGCCGTCACCGTCTCGAACGACTTCCGCAGGACGTCGTTCATCGCCAGGGTCATGTGCTTGTCTCGTCCCCCCGCGAGGACGACGACGTCCGACGATGCGTGTGCGGCGATGTGCTCGGCGATCTCGGTGAGTTCGGCCAGACCTCGCGGCAACTGCATCAGCACCACGCCGACGCCGTCGAGAAGTTCGGCACCGAGCGCGTGCTGGGTGTAAGTCCCGGCCATCGAGACCCGCGCGGCGTTCAGCTCGAGCGCGCGCACTCCGGTGACGGCGTCCTGATGCACGCGTATCGCGGAGAACCCGACAGAGGCGGCCCCGAGGGTCAGGGCTCCGTACCGGTCGCCGATCACCGCGATCGGCCTGGTCCTGTCGATTCCGGTCAGTTCGTCGACGGTATCGAGGACGAGGCGGTCCGCGGCGTCGACGGCGTGAAGGTTGGGTGCCTCGGCGTCGGGCTCGCGACGAAGGGCGTCGAACAGGGATTCATCGGGCACTCGAGCAGTATCCCACCCGGCCGAGCCCGGACAGCCCGCGCGGCGAGTGGCTATTGCCGCGAATCAGGGGCATGCTCGGGGAATGGAACACAAGGACAAGAACGAGGCGCTCTTCAGCCATCCCGACGACGCATCGACCGATGCGCACGCCGAAACATCGAAGCCTGCCGTCTACACCGCCCTGTTCAGCGGCGCGAACGAATAGCGAGAACAGCCCTTCACGACAGGTAGCGCAGGTACTCCAACGCCTTGGTCGCATGTACGTGACCGCGTTCGCTCTGCACCACCATCCGCACCACTCGGTTCCGATCGATCACGAATGTCGTCCGCTTCACGGACAGTAGCTGCCGCAGGTACCCACGGTTGGCTGCATGCGCCCGCCCGCGTTCGAGCTCACGAAGCCGACGCCGCCGGGTGAACCACCCGCCTCGTCGCACTCCGAACTGCTCGGCCACCGCACCGTCGGAGTCGGACAGCAACGGATAGTCGAACGACCTCTGCAGCGCGAAATGCTGGTTGCGATCTCGGGTGTCGGTACTGATGCCGACACGTTGCGCGCCGAATCTCTCGAACTCCGTGCCCAAGTCCCTGAAATGACACGCTTCGGCCGTGCAGATGGGGCTGTTGGCCGCCGGGTAGAAGAACAGAACGACCGGGCCCGACGCAGTCAGGTCGGTCAGCGCACGCAGTTCCCCGGAATGGTCCGGTAGCTCGAAATCCGGGGCGGTATGTCCGATACGCATGGGGCGAGGCTACCGCTCAGGCGTTCACGAGGGCGGCGGTCAGGCGATGCCGGAGGTCCCGATCGATACCCAGGTGCGTCAGGTACCCGTCGAACGATCCGTGTGTCGACTTCATGACGTCCAGCCCGTGCTCCAGGTAGGACGCGCGAACTCCCAGTATCGCCTCGGTGGGTCGGACTTCCGTGTCGGCCGCCCCCACCCAGGTTCGGCGCACGTGAGCGAGTAGGGGCTCGATCCCGTCGTTGCTGCGTAGGTAGTCCGCGACGATGTCGTCCTCGCTGACACCGGCCGCCCGCAACACCGTCGCGACGGTCCACCCGGCCCGATCCTTGCCCGCTGCGCAGTGCACCAGGACGCCACCGCGACTCTCGACGATCGCGTCGACCACCCGCTTGATCGCGTGCGATGCCCCGTCGAGAGCCGAGAAGGACGCGTATGCCCGCATCATGTACTCGACTTGGCTCTGCTCGTCCTGCATGGGAGCTTCGTGGGGGGCGCGCACTCCTCGAACGATCTCGAAGGGAACCGAGATCGACTCGACGCCCGGCGGAACTCGGTCCGCGCCACTGCGATCGATCTCCGAACCGCTACGAAAATCGAACACCGTGCGGATCCCGAGGTCACCGACAGAACGCTGACCACTCTCGGACAGCGCGCTCAATTCGGAAGCGCGATAGAACAATCCAGGCCGAACCGTCGCCCCGTCCGTGGTGCGCGCACCGCCGAGATCACGGAAGTTCCAGGCCCCGTCGAGGGCGAATTGATCGTGTACCGGGGCGTCGGGCATGGGTTCGACCCTATCGAAAGCGAGGCTACGAGCGCGGTACCAGCCAGCGACGCAGCCGGGCAGTGACGAACGGCATCACCACGTACACCATCAGCGGCGTGCACATCAGCACTACCAGCGCGGTACGCAGGGCCACGTTCAGGTCGGTCAGGTGTGGCGTCACAACGATGTTGACGAGCAGACTGACGGCGTAGAAGGCAACCCCGATCGAGACTGCCTGCTTCCACCGCGGCGGCGGACCACCGATCACCCGGACGGCGTCGGTGAGGTTGGACTGCGGCTCGAACCATCCCTCCACACCGGAGAGTCGATGTGTCGCAACGTCGTCGGCGATGGGGCGGCCGGTGCCGAGCCAGGTGCGCCTGGCATCCGAGCGCAGCCAGGCGTCGAGTTCGGCGTGTGTCTCGAAGCGATACACCACGTGGTAGTCGTTGGAATCGCCGGAACTGCGCAGCCAACCGCCACCGAGAAATCCGGGAAAGGTTCGGACGATGTCCATCCCACGATCGGTCCACTCCACGAAGTCGGCTTCGTATCCCCGGCGAACGCGTCGCGCGACCGAGGTCGTGACGTGATCGAGCGTGTCGGTCGTGGTCATGCGGTACCCCTCCTGCGCGTGTTCCTCGCGGATCGATGTGTTCTACACAGAGTGCGGCCATATGGACCGACATTCAAATCAGGAGCCGAATCAGAGATCGATGGCTCGATGCCGGAAACAATGTGACAATTCGTCCACACAGACCCCTGACGAACCGGCTGGAGTGGACGGATGGCACAGAAGGAATACGAGCTCGACGATGTGGACCGACGTATCGTCACCGAGCTCAGCCGTGACGGCCGGATGTCCATGCGCGCCCTGGCGGAGGCCACCCACATCTCGCGAGCACACGCCTACGTGCGCGTCGACCGTCTCGTCGACGAAGGGGTCATCGAGGGATTCACCGCACGCATCGCCTACGAGAAAGCGGGGTTCGGCGCGTCGGCGTATGTGGCATTGTCCATTCGGCAGGATTCCTGGCGCGCCGTCGCCGACGATCTGAGCACCTTCCCCTTCGTCGAACACGTCAGCCTCATGGGCGGCGACTTCGACGCCCTCGTTCTGGTGCGAGCTCCGGACACCTCGGCGCTACGACACCTGGTGCTCGACAAACTGCAGGGACTCGACGGGATACTGTCGACGCGAACTTGGCTGATCTTCGACGAGGCGATCGGACCCGGCGCGCAGTGGACCGCAGAGACAACGAACGGGAGCAATCCATGACCACGTCCGAGCGGGAACGGAACTCCACCGACGTCATCGTGATCGGCGGCGGAATCGGGGGTGTCTCGCTCGGCTACGAACTCGCGAGCGACCGACGCGTCACACTGCTCGAGCGCGAATCGACCCTGGCCTTCCACACCACCGGACGTTCGGCCGCCCTGTTCCTGGAAACCTACGGCAACAGCACCATTCGGGCCCTGACGACGGCCAGCCGGGCCTTTCTGGTCGACCCGCCGGAGCACTTCCGAACCGAGCTGCTGGCCCCGCGTCCGCTGTTGCAGTTCGCGGCCATCGGGCGAGGCGACGCGCTCGAGGCAATGTATGCGGACGTCAGCCGACTGACACCCGACGCCCGATTGGTCACCCCGACCGACGCGCGCACGCTCTTTCCGCCGCTGCGCCCCGAGCTGATCGATTGTGCACTGTACGAACCACATTCGATGGAGGTCGACGTCCACGCGCTGCACCAGGGTTTCGTTCGGGGGCTGCGCGATCGAGGTGGACAGGTCCACACCGGGGCAGGCGTGACGCAGCTCGGACGCGTCGACGGACAGTGGCATGTGCACACCAGGGACGGGTCGGTCCACACTGCTCCCCTCGTCGTCGACGCAGCAGGCGCGTGGGCGGACGTCGTCGGCGGCATGGCGGGTGCCGATCCGATCGGACTCGTCCCGATGCGTCGGTCGGTGTTCATGGTCGCCGCGCCCGACGATCTCGACACCGCGAATCTTGCGACGTTGAGCGATATGGACGAGAAGTTCTACATCAAACCCGAAGGTGCACAACTCTTGTGCTCCCCTGCAGACGAGACGCCCACCGAGCCGAGTGACGCGCGCCCCGACGAGTTGGAGATCGCGCGGGCGTTCGACGACATCGCCGAGGCCACCACATTGACGGGCCGGCATCTGCGCTCGTCCTGGGCGGGTCTGCGCAGTTTCGTTCCCGATCGCACCCCGGTCGTGGGCTTCGACCCGAGCATCGAAGGCTTCTTCTGGTGCGCCGGTCAGGGTGGGTACGGAATCCAGACCTGTGCGGCACTGGCACGAGTCGGCGCGGCAATCGTTCGCGGAGAACCGCTTCCGATCGACGTGACTGCGCGCGGACTACGGGTGGACGACTTGGCTCCGCAGCGCTTCGGGTGAGAGGCGCTACGCGCCACGTGCACGAAAACTCGACCCCTGCTACGAAGTTCCACTCACGACGTCTACCGTCATCCGGCGACTACGCGTCGTAGATCGCGCAGCGTGGTTCGGTAGATGTCCACCAGGTCGGCGTCCTGCCCGGCATCGATGCGCTCGGCCCAGTCGTCGAAGGCGATCCGCATGGCCATCCCGGCACCCTCGATCAGCAATCGTGCGTACGAACGTGATTCGTGGCCATCGAGCTTGGCGGCCACCGAGTCGGTGACGCGACACAGCGTCATGGCGTCGGTCGCGAAGGCGGCGGACCGCAGGTGATCGTCGCGCCCGATCAGCCGTCGGGTACGCAGTAGTCGATCTCGCGCTTCGTGCGGTGCCGCGGATAATCGTTCGACGGATCGCTCGTACAGTGCTTCGATAGCTGCAAGGGTGATGTTCGCGGGGGCCGTCGATGCCAGCCAGGCGTCGATGTCGAGCTCGAACTCCGGGGCGAGCCCGAGAACCGACTCTTCCTTGGATGCGAAGCTACGAAAGAACGTGCTGGGCGATACGCCGGCCCGACGTGCAATTTGGTCGACCGTCGTTGCTGCGCAACCCTGCGTCTCGAACAGTTCGAGCGCGGCACGGGTGATCTCGAGCTGGGTTTCCCGGCGACGTCGCTCTCGCAGGTCCGGCACATGCTCGCTCATTGTCCTCCACCCATCGCCTACTTCTTCGTATTCTCGCCGTCAACTTACCAGCAATGTTCAAGTTGACAGTCACTGTCACAATGAGTCAGGCTGTCGCAGCACGACCTTTCTCCACACTTGAACCCATACGCGAAAGTTCCCGACACATGACCACACCTGAGACCGACCACGCACCCGACGCGCAGCTCGCGCCGGGAAGCAAGTTGCTGATCGGCATCCTCGTCATCGCAGCGTTCGTCATGATCCTCAACGAGACGATCATGAGCGTGGCGCTCCCTACCCTGATGGTCGACCTGAGCATCACGGCAACGACGGCGCAGTGGCTCACCACCGGATTCCTGCTGACCATGGCCGTGGTCATTCCCATCACGGGGTATCTGTTCCAGAGATTCACGTTGCGTCAGGTCTTCGTGGCAGCGATGACGCTGTTCACCGTCGGCACGCTGCTCGCGGCATCCGCCCCGGGCTTCGAGCTGCTCCTGCTCGGACGCATCACCCAGGCCAGCGGCACGGCCATCATGTTGCCGTTGCTCATGACGACGGTGCTCACCGTCGTCCCTGCGCACAAGCGCGGCGCGATGATGGGAATCATCTCGATCGTCATCGCCGTCGCTCCGGCCGTCGGCCCGACGATCTCGGGAGTCATCCTCGATTCGCTGAACTGGCGTTGGATGTTCTGGCTCGTTCTCCCCATCGCACTGATCGCATTCGCGATCGGTACCACGCTGGTGAAGAACGTGACGCAAACCGGTCGGCCTTCGTTCGATCCCCCATCGGTGGTGTTGTCCGCGTTGGCGTTCGGCGGCATCGTCTACGGCCTGAGCAGCCTGGGACATTCGGCCGAAGAATCGGTGGTACCGGTATGGCTACCACTGGCGGTCGGTGTGATCGCACTGCTGGTGTTCGTGCTGCGTCAGATCTCGCGCCAGGACCGTGGCGGCGCACTGTTGGACATGCGACCGTTCCGCACCACCACGTTCAGCATCGGCCTCGGCATGATCGCGATCTCGATGATGGCCCTGTTCGGTGCGCTGATCCTGCTGCCGATGTACCTGCAGAACGTCCGCGGCCTCGACACACTCGACACCGGCCTCATGCTGCTCCCCGGCGGATTGCTGATGGGCCTGCTCGCTCCGTTCGTCGGCCGCATCTTCGACCGAGTCGGGCCGCGCCCGTTGGTGATTCCTGGAGCCATCGTGATGAGCGCCGCCCTGTGGTCGATGACCGTGCTCGACGCGCAGACCGCCCTGCCTGTGGTGATCGGCATCCACATGCTTCTCTCGGCGGGACTCGCCTTCATCATGACGCCACTGATGACATCGGCACTGGGTTCGCTGCCCACCCCGCTGTACTCGCACGGAAGCGCAATCTTCAACACGGTGCAGCAGTTGGCAGGCGCTGCCGGAACCGCGCTCTTCGTCACCGTGATGTCGAACACCGCGGCGGCCCGAATCTCCGACGGCGCAACCCAGCTCGGCGGTTCGGAGGCCGGCATCCATGCCGCGTTCCTCTACGGCGGCGCGGTATCTCTGGTGGCGGTGGCGGCGTCGTTCTTCATTCGCGCTCCGGCACGCAAGGATGTCGACGAGGTCGCTCCCGTACAGCCGGTGCACTGAGTCAATCCGATTCGACCATCTCCAACGCCGCAGAGACGATCTCGTCTTCCGACAGGAGGACGAGATCGGCTGCGGCGCCCAGCGGTACGAACGAATTCTTGCTCGCCACTCGGCGGACCGTACCCGCGTAGCCACCCTCGACGAGCGCCGTCACGACGCCTTCTCCCACTCCCCCGTCGTGCCGGGTCTCGTCGGCGATCAACACGCGATCGAAGCCGTCGAGCCGGCGCAGAAGGTCGTCGACCGGCAGCGGAACGATCCAGCGCAGATCGACGATCGTCGCGCCGATCCCGCGCTCACGCAACCTCGATGCCGCACGCCTGCTCATCACCACCCCGTTACCGAAGGTGACGATGGCCAGATCGTCACCCTCCGAATGGATTGCGGTGGTGCCGAACTCGGCGGACGCGTCGTCGGCGCACCGCAACTCTCCGTCGCCGTCGTCCAGATCGACGCGGTGGTACAGCGCTATCGGCTCCAGAAAGACGCAGACCCGCCCCTCCTCCACGGCCAGCGCGACACACGTCCGCAGCAGCGCGGCGGCCTCGGCCGCGGAACTCGGAACCGCCACGACGATGCCCGGAACATCACGCAGAACCGCAACAGCGTTGTCGTTGTGAAAGTGCCCGCCGAAACCGCGCTGATACGCCAGACCGGCGATGCGTACCACCATCCCGTTGGTGTACTGGGCGTCGGAGAAAAACTTCAGCGACGCGGCCTCACCGCGCAGCTGATCCTCGGCATTGTGCAGGTACGCCAGATACTGAATCTCGGGTATCGGGACGAATCCAGCGAGCGCAGCACCGAGGGCGGTGCCGAGCACCGTCTGCTCGTCGAGAAGCGTGTCGAAAACCCTTGCTGCGCCGTACTTCTTGCGCAAACCCTTCGTGACTCCGTAGACGCCGCCCTTGACGGCCACGTCCTCCCCGAACACCAGGACCTCCGGCCGCGCCGCCATGATGTCGGTGAGCGTCCTGTTGATCATGGCGGCGAGTGTCAGCCGCGGCCCGCCCTGTGCCGGTCGTAGGCTCTGCTCGGTTGCGGCCACCGCGATCGGTCTCCGTTCGGTGAGCGGAGCCATCACCGCCTCGGCGGTGGCCAGGCGCGACGACGCCCCTGACCGCAGCGACTCGACCATCGCCTCGGCCTCGCTCATCACGGTCTCGCGCATTGCCTCGTAGCGGCCCTCGACGTCGGCTGCCGAGAACACACCGGCCCCGATCAGCGCACGTGCGCAGGCGAGCAACGGATCTCGTGCATAGTCGCCGACGATGTCCGCATTGGTGCGGTACGCAAGCTCGGCGTCGGATCCGGCGTGGCCCATCAACCGCACCGTCTCGAGATGCACCATCACCGGCCGACGCCCCGACCGCACCGCGGCGACAGCGGCGTCCACGGTTCGCATCAGCGCGACCGGGTCGGTCCCGTCGGCTCGCACGTACTCGATCGACGGAAATCGGCTGAGCGACCGCTCGATCCAGCCCCGCGGTGACCGGGTACTGATTCCGATGCCATTGTCCTCGCAGACGAGGAGGATCGGCATCGGAATCGACTGGTAGGCACAGTACGCAGCCGAATTGAGCGCACCCACCGTCGTCGAATGATTGGCGGAGGCATCGCCGAAGCTGCACACCACGATGGCGTCCTCGGGCCATGGCGTTCGGTGGCGCAGCGCCTTCGCTCGCCCCAGCGCGAATGCCAGACCGACCGCGCGCGGGACCTGCGACCCGATGGTGGACGTCTGCGGCACGATGCCCAGATCGGGGTGCCCGAACACCTTGTGCCGCCCGCCGGAGATGGGGTCGCGGGTGGAGGCGACCAAGCCGGCGAGCACGTCGTGGATCGGATTCGACCCCGGATGCTGTTGTGCGCGTGCGGCATGGAAGCCGCCGGAGCGGTAGTGCAGCAGAGCCGGGTCGGTGACCGTCGTCGCGGCACC
Source organism: Rhodococcus sp. 06-418-5 (assembly GCF_002258285.1). NCBI lineage: Bacteria > Bacillati > Actinomycetota > Actinomycetes > Mycobacteriales > Nocardiaceae > Rhodococcus > Rhodococcus sp. 06-418-5. Next base: position 59,169 of record NZ_NOYE01000002.1, on the reverse strand, counting down.
GACCGCTGCATTCGACTCGTGCCCGGACGATCCGATGGTGTAGTAGCCGAAGCCCGTCGATTGCAACCAGCGGGCTGCGAAGTCCAGGTGCCGACTGGCGAGCTGCGCATCGAAGTACCTCAGCACACGATCCGGATCGGCGAGCTCCGGCCCGCTCGTCGCCGCGACCCGAATCCGGTCCAGGAAATGCGCGTCGATCGCTTCCGCCACGCAGGCCCCTTTTCTTCACACGGTACGAGCCGGGAAATCAGCCCAGCGCGATCATATCCACCGGGCTGCTCAGCAACCGGCCGACGAGCGCGAGAAACTGTGATCCTTGCTGCCCGTCGACGAGGCGATGGTCGAACGAGAGCGACAGTGTCGTCACCGACCGTAGTGCGATCTCGCCCTCGTGCTCCCACGGCATGCGGCGAATCGAGCCGAAACAGAGGATGGCAGCCTCGCCGGGGTTGAGGATCGGCGTACCGGCGTCGACTCCGAACACCCCGACGTTGGTGATGGTGATCGTGCCGTCGGCGAGATCGGCCGGACTGCTCTTGCCTTCCTTGGCCGTCCGCGTCAGATCCGACAGTGCGCGGGCGATGTCCACCAGAGACTTCTCGTGAGCGTCCTTGATGTTCGGCACCATCAGCCCGCGCGGAGTCGCGGCGGCGATACCGAGATTGACGTAATGCTTGGTGACGATCTCCTGACTCGTCTCGTCCCAGGACGAGTTGAGCGACGGATTCGATTTGAGCGCAACGAGAACCGCCTTGGCGACCAGAGCCAGCGGGGTCAGACGAACGTCGGCGAAGTGAGCGGACGCACGGAGGGAGTCCAGCAGAGTGAGAGTTTCGGTGACGTCGACGGTGACGAACTCGGTGACGTGCGGAGCGGTGAACGCGCTGCGCACCATCGCCTCCGCCGTGTGCTTGCGCACTCCCTTGATCGGTGTGCGCTCCTCGCGACCGACTCGTCCCGCTGTCCGCTCCTCGACCGGGTTGTCACCCGCGAGGTAGGTGTCGATGTCTTCACGGGTGACGTCGCCGCGGTCTCCGGTGGCCGGCACCTCGGCGAGGTCGACGGCGTTGTCCTTGGCCATCTTTCGTACCGGTGGCGCAGCCAGCGGTTTCCCGTTCTGTCCGGTCGGTGTCGGGGTGGCCGGTGCTGCACCTCGGCCGCCGCGTCGACTGGAGCCTTCCTTCGCCACGCCGTAGCCGACGAGAACCGGAACGCGCTCGTCCCCGTCTTCGACCGCGGCCCCACCGTCGGTTTCGCTTGCCACAGGCTCCGGCTCGACACCGCCCTCGTCGTCGCCACCGACCCTGATGTCGATGATCGGTACGCCGACCTCGACGGTGTCACCCTCCGACACGTGAAGGGCAGCTACGACCCCGGCGAACGGTGAGGGAAGTTCGACGGCGGCCTTGGCCGTTTCGACCTCGGCGATGTTCTGATTCAGCTCGATGGTGTCACCGACGGCGACGAGCCAGGTCAGCAGATCGGCTTCGGTGAGTCCTTCCCCGAGGTCGGGCAACGGAAAGCTCTTGATGGTGGGCATCGTCGAATCCTGTTCGGTACGTATCGGCGGCGGTCGGTGAGCGCGAGGTCAGTGCGAGCGGCAGCGGTCGACTGCGTCGAGAATCCGGTCCACATCGGGGAGGAAGAATCGCTCCAGTTTCGATGCCGGGTACGGAGTGCCGAAGCCACCGACGCGCAACACCGGCGCCTCGAGGTTGTAGAAGCACCGTTCGGAGATTCGAGCTGCGATCTCCGAACCGAGTCCCATGAACACCGGTGCCTCATGGGTGACGACCAGACGCCCGGTCTTGCGCACCGAGGCCTCGATGGTCTCGAAGTCGATGGGCGAGAGCGAGCGGAGATCGATGACCTCGATCGACACTCCCTCGTGGGCAGCGACTTCGGCGGCCTTGCGTGCGGTGGCGACGAGTGGTCCGTACGCGATCAGGGTGACGTCGGTGCCTTCGGTGACCACCCGTGCCCGATGCAGCGGGTACGACGCGTCGGCATCGAGGTCGATGGGGCTCTTCTCCCAGTACCGACGCTTCGGCTCGAAGAACAACACCGGATCGTCGCTCGCGATGGCCTGCTGAATCATCGAGTAGCCGTCGGCGGCGTTGCTGCAGGTGACCACGCGAAGACCCGCGGTCTGCGCGAAGTATCCTTCGGGAGACTCCGAATGATGCTCCACGGCACCGATTCCGCCGCCGTAGGGCACCCGGATGGTCATCGGAATCTTGACGTTGCCACTGGTGCGGTAGTGCAGCTTCGCCACCTGCGAGACGATCTGGTCGAACGCCGGATATATGAAACCGTCGAACTGAATCTCGCATACCGGCCGAAAGCCTCGCATCGCGAGGCCGACGGCGGTGCCGATGATCCCCGATTCCGCCAGCGGCATGTCGAGTACTCGACCGGGACCGAAGTCCTTCTGCAGGCCGTCGGTGATGCGGAAGACACCGCCGAGCTTGCCGATGTCCTCGCCCATCAGCAGGACCTTCGGGTCGTTCTCCATCGCTCGTCGCAGACCTGCATTGATGGCCTTGCCCAACGGAAGACTGGTGGGCCGTTCCAGGGTGGTCATGACGTAGCTCCTTCGAATCCGGCCTGGTACGAGGCGAATTGGGCGCGCTCGTCGTCGAGTAGGGGGTGGGGATCGGCGTAGACGTTGTCGAACACCGACATCGCGGTCGGCTCGACGGTTTCGAGGCAGCCGCGGCGAAGCTCGGCTGCGACCTCGTCGGCGGTGCGCTTCACCGAGGCGGCGAATGCGTCGTCGAACACGCCGATTCGCCTGAGCAGCCTCTCGATTCGATCGATCGGATCCTTGGCACGCCATTCGTCGTCGGTGGCACCCGAGCGGTATCGCGTCGGATCGTCCGAGGTGGTGTGCGGGCCCATGCGGTAGGTGACGGCCTCGATGAGCGTCGGGCCGCTACCTTCGCGGGCGCGGGCGAGCGCTGCCCTGGTGACGGCCAGGACGGCGAGAACGTCGTTGCCGTCGACGCGCACCGACGGGATGCCGTATCCCTCACCGCGAGCGGCGATCGTGGCCTTCGTCTGCACCGTGACCGGTTCGGAGATGGCCCACTGGTTGTTCTGGCAGAAGAACACCACCGGTGCGTGGAAACTCGCGGCGAAGCCGAGTGCCTCGGAAATATCGCCCTGGCTGGTCGCGCCGTCGCCGAAGTAGGTGATGGCTGCGCCCTCGGCCCCCTCGAGTTGCATGCCGATGGCGTACCCGGTGGCGTGCAGGCCCTGAGATCCGACGATGATGGCCGGCGTCGTCATGCGGAATTCGTAGGGATCCCAGCCCGAGAGGGTCGATCCGCGCCAGAAGCGCAGCATCTGCGTCGGGTCGACGCCCCGGCAATAGGCGACCCCGTGCTCGCGGTAACTGGCGAACACGAAGTCCTCGGTGTCGAGAGCGCGGGCCGAACCGACCTGCGCCGCTTCCTGACCGAGCAGCGGTGCCCACAACCCCAGTTCGCCCTGTCGCTGCAGTGCGGTCGCCTCGGTGTCGATGCGGCGAACGACCACGAGATCTCGGTACAAGTCCATCATCGCGGCCGTGTCGATGTCGGCGACCAGCGGCGAGTAGGTCTCGTTGCGGACCACCGTCCCAGATTCCTTTATCAGCTGTACCAGCGAGGTGGTAGTCATGATCGTCGCACTCTCCGTCGTGATGTGATGTCCTTCACAAGAACACCACCGACATCCACCCTGCACAAGTGATGACTTCACAACTGCGCAGTGTGCACAATATTGGGTAACGACTGAGCGACAGGAAGTGCGCAATGACCGATCTGGACAAGACCGACGCCCGACTCCTCCTCGCCCTCTGCGCCAAACCGCGCGCCACCGGCGTCGAACTCGCCACGACGTTGGGGCTGTCCCGCAACACCGTGCAGGCGCGCCTCGGCCGTTGGGACGACAAGGGATCGCTCACGCCCATCGATCACCGCATCCCACCGAAGTCGTTGGGACGCCCGCTGCAGGCGTTCGTGACCGCACAGGTCAATCAGCACACGCTGGCCGCGGTCACCGAGCACCTGCGCACCATCCCGGAGGTGCTCGAGGTGTTCGGCCTCTCCGGGGCAGCGGACATGCACATCCGCATCGCGGCCGTCGATGCCGACGACCTGTATCGCATCGCAGGCCTCATTCTGGACATCCCCGGAGTCGAGCGCACCAACATGTCCATCGCGATGAGCGAGCTGATCCAGTACCGCACCAAGCCGTTGCTCGAGCAACTCGCCGAGGACGGTCGTCGCTGAGCAGCCCGACCATCCCGGCTCGGTCGATCCGAGATGCACCGTGCAACATGCACATTCTCGGTTACAGCGGTTGACCAGCGTGCACGTTCACGACACTCTTCGGGGACACGAATTCCGGATACCACCCATTTCCGGTACCGCCGCCTCATCACCGAAAGAGACCGCCTGTGTCCGTCGTTGCCGACCACCCCGCCGCATCGAGCACCTCGTCCGATTCCTTCCCCGCCTCGACCGGCGTCTTCGATCGTCCCGACATGCCGCGCGACTGCGCGCACGAACGCGTCGTGTTCTGCCAGGACCCCGACACCGGTCTGCGCGCGATCATCGCGGTCCACTCCACGGTCCTCGGTCCGGCTCTCGGTGGAACTCGCTTCTACCCTTACGTTTCCGAGCAGGAAGCGTTGACCGACGTGCTGCGCCTCTCCCGCGGAATGACGTACAAGGCGGCCGTCGCGGGAGTCGATCTCGGCGGCGGAAAGGCAGTGATCATCGGTAACCCCAACGCCATCAAGACCCCGACGCTACTGGGCGCGTACGGCCGATTCGTCGAGTCGCTCGGCGGAACCTACGTCACCGCGGGCGATGTGGGCACCAACAGCGACGATCTCGACATCATCGCCGAGGAGACGACGCACGTCGTCGGCAAGAACACCACCGCCGGCGGTACCGGCGACAGCGGCCCCCAGACTGCGCTCGGAGTCTTTCTCTCACTCCTGGCCGCAGCCGAATCCACATGGGGCTCGGACGATCTGACCGGCAAGCGTGTCGGCGTCGAGGGCGCGGGCAAGGTGGGCTACAACCTCGTCTCACTGCTTCGCGAAGCCGGTGCCGAGGTGGTCGTCAGCGACTCCTATCCGCCTGCCCTCGATCGCATCGTCGCCGACTTCCCCGGTGTCACCGTGAGATCCGACATCATCGGTTCCGACATCGACGTCTACGCGCCGTGCGCCATGGGTGCCACTCTCGACGCGTCCTCGGTAGCCCGGTTGTCGGCGTCCATCGTCTGCGGCGCGGCCAACAATCAACTGCTCACACCCGACGTCGAAGCGATGCTGGCTGCCCGCGGAATCGTGTGGGTACCCGACTACGTCGCCAACGCCGGCGGCCTGATCCAGGTGGAAGGCGAACTGCGCGGCAAGGATTCGGCTCAGGTGATGGCCACGATCGGCAAGATCCGCGACACCGTCACGGGCATCTTCGCCATCGCCCGCGCCGAGGGCATCCTGCTCGGGGCAGCGGCCGATCGTCTGGCCGAGGATCGAATCGCGGCCGCCCAGGGCTGAGAGGTGGTATCCCTCCGGCATCCCGCACCGACGACGGCCTGTCGGAGGACTACCCCTGAGAAAGGTTGTATCCCTTCACGACCCGATGAAGCAGCCCTTCCAGGCGGAGACTGGCAACGGACGGTTTGACGTCCGACGGACGAGCCGTACAGATCCGCCGTGCCGGTACGGACGCGGCGAGCCGCTTGACGACGACCTCGCCGCGGACGTAGCTGGTGGCGAGTTGGGGGCACAGCGTGACACCGAGACCCGCGGCGACCATGGCCTGCGTTTCCTGATAGTCGCTCGCTTCGACCGCCACCGTCGGCGTGAAGCCGGCGGTGTCGGCACAGCGCCAGAGATGCTCTGTGGTGGGGTGACCTCCAGCTCGCACGATCCAGTCGTCGTTGCTCAGATCCGAGAGCTCGACCGTATCCGCGTGCGCCAGTTCGTGATCACGCCGAACAATCAATACCGTTGAGTCGCTGAGAATTTCGCGAACGGTCAGACCTTCGTCGACGGTTCGATTCCACGGATAGTCCCACGTCAGCGCCAGATCGAGCTGCCGCGTCTCGAGCAACTCCCGCAAAGGTGCGATTCGGCTCGAATGTATCGACAGACGAATTCCCGGGTGCGCCTCACGTAGTCCGATGACGACGTCGGGCAACAACGACGCGGCAAACGTGGGAAATACTCCGAAGCGAACTGTCCCGGTGAACCCTTCGGCGAGCTCACGGAGATCGTCTTTCATCCCGTCGAGTTGCTCGTCGATGGCGCGTGCCCTCACGACAACCGCTCGCCCGGCCTCGGTCAAGCGCACACCGCGTGCATGTCGCTCGACGAGCTCGACGGCGAGTTCGGACTCCAACTTGCTGATTTGCTGCGAGATGGCCGACGAGGTGTATCTCAGCTCGTCGGCTGCCGCGGCCATAGATCCGTGTCGTCCGACAGCCGACAAGATCTGCAGCCGGGTCAAATCGGCCCTCATCTACCCAACTTTAGCATCACTTATGTCGGACTCAAGAAACCTTGACTACTACTTATCTATCGGCGCTGCCATAGTGGCTTTCGAGAGTGATCCAGGCCATAGGCCACCGTTCACCGGACCTGTTCCGCGAACGTTCCTCGACACTCCCCGACTGCACAGAAAGCCATGGCACCATGTCGACAGTTACGGTTTCCGCCGCCCAACTCGAAGATCTCGCATCGCGAGCACTGATCACGTGCGGCATGTCCGAGGCGTCAGCTCGGACCATCGCAGAAGTCCTCGTGTTGGCCGACCTGTTCGGCATCCACACACACGGAATCCAACGGGTCCCCCAGTACCTCGACCGCGCCGCGATCGGGGGCATGGATCCGCGCGCCGACGTCACCACCACCAGACCTGCCCCCGCTCTCGCGCTGATCGACGGTGCCAACGCAGTGGGACCTCTGGTCGGTAGTGCTGCACTCACCGCAGCCATGGACGGTGCCCGAACATGCGGTGTGGGAGCGGCGTTCGCACGGCACAGCAACCATTTCGGGCCGGTCATGCCGTACCTTTTCAAGGCTGCTTCGGAGGGATTCGCGGCGATCATCGCCAGTAATGCGACGACCACCATCGCACCGTCCGGAGGGAAGGCCACCCGGGTGGGCAACAACCCGATGGGATGGGGTGTCCCCAATCCGGGTGGCGACCCCATTCTTCTCGACATCGCGTTGAGCGTCGCAGCACGAGCGAAGATTCGGGCCGCGCAAACCGATGGCCGCACCATTCCCGCCACGTGGGCCACCGACAGCGCAGGCCACCCCACGACCGATCCGAGCGCTGCGCTCTCGGGGTTCCTGCAGCCCATCGCGGGCCACAAGGGATACGGGCTGGCGGTCATGGTCGACCTGTTCGCCGGATTACTTTCCGGTGCGGCATATCTGGACAAGGTCAGCTCATGGAGCGTCTCACCCGAGCGGGCCCAGAACCTGGGGCACTTCTTCGTCCTCGTCGACACCGAGCTGCTGCTCTCCGGGCCCGATCTGCACGAGCGCGTCCAGGACTTCGGGGATCGGTTGCATTCGGTTCCGGCAACAGATCCCGCCGATCCCGTTCGACTACCGGGCGAATACGAGATGGCGCGTTACCACGAGCAGATCCGAGACGGGATCACGCTCGACGACAGTGATATTCGAGCGTTGCATCAGCTCGTCGAGTCTCGGGTCTGAGAAGAACCGACAAGTCGAAGGAATTCCCATGAAGGTATCGATAGAGAATTTGACCCTCGCCTACGGAAAGAACACCGTCGTCCGCGACCTCGATCTCGAGATTGCCGACGGAGAATCGCTCGTGTTACTCGGTCAATCCGGCTGCGGCAAGACCAGCACCATGCGTTGCGTCGCAGGTCTCGAAAGTCCGAGCGAAGGACGAATCACCATAGGCGACAACGTGATGCACGATTCATCCAGTGGCCGAACCGTACCGCCCAACAAGCGCAACGTCGGAATGGTGTTTCAGTCGTACGCGGTATGGCCTCATCGCACCGTGTTCGAGAATGTCGCATTCTCGCTGCAGATGCAGAAAGTCGGTAAGGACGAACTCGTCTCCCGCGTGTACGAGACACTCGATCTGGTCGGGCTGCGTGAGTTGGCCGAGCGCGGAGCCAGCCTGTTGAGCGGTGGCCAGATGCAGCGGGTAGCCCTCGCACGGAGCCTGGTCATGCGCCCCAACGTCCTGTTGCTCGACGAGCCGTTGTCCAATCTCGATGCGCGTCTGCGCGAACGCCTGCGAATGGAACTACGTGAACTACAACTGCGACTCGGCCTGACCACGATCTACGTCACGCACGATCAGGTGGAAGCATTCGCCTTGGCCGACCGCATCGCGCTGATGCAGAACGGCCGAATCGTCCAGAGCGGCGCACCCGATCAGATCTACACCGCGCCCGCCAGTGGGTCGATCGCAGAGTTCCTCGGCGTGGGCAACCTGTTCGCGTGCTCACCCACTCCTGGCATGTCCGGAGCAGTCACGCTCACCGACCACGACTTCACGGTCCGAATCGATGCCACCGTGCCCGACAATGCCGACCGACTGCTCGTGTGCCTGCGTCCCGAGGACATGACCGTCACGCCCGTACACGACGAGCCGGCTACGGGAGTGGGTTGGGCAGGGCGTGTCGACGTCGCGAGCTACCAGGGGGCGTCCATTCGTTACCGCATCACTCTCGACGGCGGGCCGAACATCGAGGCCCTCGCCACCGGGGCCGCGAAACGGGCGCTGCACGCGGGAGAACGGGTCGCCGTCGACATCACACCCGGAGCCGCACAGCTGCTGGTCGACGACCGCACGCAACTCGTCGGGGCTCACTCGTGAGCGCCCCCACCACCGACCGTCCGCGGCACGCACCGGCACCGACGCCGAGCGTCTCGGTGTCGCGCACCCGCAACCGTCGGCTGCGGCGGAGCCTTCCGACACTCGTCCAACTCGCGCTTCTCGCGCTCATCGTCCTGTGCCCGATGTTCTTCATCGTCATGGGTGCCTTCACCGACAATCCCGACCGCAGCAACGTCTTCGACTTCGGTCACTTCACTTTCGACAACTTCGCTCTACTGGGACGCCAGTCGGCTCGAGAGGCGATGTGGAGCTCCGCGATCGTCGGAATCGGATCGTCGATTCTCGCCCTCCTCATCGGTGCGACATTGGCGTTCCTGGCCGCAAGAACCAACATCCCGGGTCGAAAATTGATCTACGGCATCGGAATTGCCCCACTGTTCCTGCCGTCGCTCGTCGGTGCGCTGGCGTGGGCTCTGCTCGCCGGCCCCGCAACCGGTTACCTCAATCTCGCCCTGACTGCCCTCGGACTCCCCGGATTCGTCGACATCTACAGTTTCGCCGGAATGATCTTCGTTCTCGGCCTGTATTACGCTCCGTATCCGTTCCTGATGATTCACTCGGCGTTGTCGTTGATGAATCCGGATCTGGAAGATGCAGCCAGCCTGCACGGGGCAGGGCTCACCCAGATGCTCCGCAAGATCACCTTTCCGCTCGTGCTTCCTGCCACGATCGGATCCGGCATACTCGTGTTCGCCCTGACCGTCGAGAACTTCGCCGTCGCACAGGTCATCGGTGTACCCGGCGGCGTGGACACCCTGCCCACCCTCATCTATCGACTCATGAACGCTGCGCCTGCCCGCAGTAACGACGCGGCAGCCATCGCCGTCGTCCTCACCGTTCTGCTCGTGATCGTCGTGGCCTTGCAGAACAGAGTGACCGGCAGCAAGGAATACACCACCGTCAGCGGCAAGGGAGTGCGCGCACGACAGGTGCCACTTCGGGGCTGGCGTTGGCCGGCCGCCGCTCTCGCATGGCTGTACTTCGTTCTCGCCGTGGCACTCCCGATGGGAGCCCTCGTGGTGGCGTCGCTCCAGACCAGCCCGTACCTGGCCCGATTCGGGGAGTTGTTCGACGCAGGCGCATTGTCCCTGTGGAGCCTGGGGCAAACAGTTCAGGACCCGGACTTCCACAACGTTGTGCTCAACAGTGTCATCGTCGGTGTGTCGACCGCGGCCATAGGCACGACTTTCTGTTTTGCGTTGGCGTACACCCGGTACCGGACCAGGTCGCCCGGACGATCGGTGCTGGAGTACCTGGCAATGCTGCCGTTGGCAGTTCCCGCCATCGTGCTCGGGCTGGGTTTGCTCTGGACCTGGCTGGCGTTGCCGGTGCCGATCTACGGAACTCTCGCCGTCCTCGTCGTCGCATTCATCGCAGTCTTCCTGCCGCAGGGATACCGCGGAGTGTCCTCCTCCATCGTTCAGCTCGACCAGGACCTCGAGGACAGCGCAGTGATGCTCGGCGCGAGCCGAGCAAAGGCCATCCGATTCGTGACAGTGCCCCTGCTCCGAATCGGGCTGTCCTCGACCTTTCTGCTGCTGCTCATGTTGTCGATGCGCGAATTGACTGCGGCCCTGTTCCTTTTCACCTCTGACACCAGACTGCTGTCCATAGCGATCTTCGACGCCTACGACAACGGATCCATCCGATCGGCAGCCGAACTCGGGTTGCTCTACTGCGTCGTGATCGGCGTTCTTGCTGCACTGTCCCGCCGATTCGGCGCAAAGGAGTCCAAGTAGATGACCACATCGACGATCCGGCGGTTCGGGGCCGCAGTGTGCGCGATCGCGGTCGCCGCGGTGACCGCATGCAGTCCACCACCGCAGGCCCCATCGCTGGCACGGTCGGCCGCGTCCATCACCGAACCAGGTGGGGCTCTGGTGATCGACGGCGAGCAGATCGCAGACCCGGATCTGTGGTCGCGCGCAGAATCCGAGGGCACGATAACGCTGTACAGCGGATACACCCAGGACACCGAATCCGAGGTGCTCGAACAGTTCGAGGCCGACACCGGTATCGAGGTGAAACTCGTTCGCTTGACCTCCAATCGGCTCTACGAACGCCTCACGGCCGAATACAGTACCGGTCGCCTCGATGCAGACGTCATCCGGATTTCCGACCCCGGATTCGTTCGGGGTCTGGCCGAGCGCGGACTGTTCCAGCCCTACTTGCCCGGTACTGCGGACAATCTGCAGGATGACGTCTCGTTCGACGACAACCGATATTTCCGCACGTTCAACCCGATCTACACCTTCGGCTACAACCGCGCTGTCGTCGACGACGCCGACGCCCCCACGTCGTGGAATTCTCTTCTCGAGGATCGTTGGGACGACAAACTCGGTATCGCGCAGGCCGGTTCGGGCGGAAGCGCGCTCGCTCTGACTCGATTTCAGCGCGATGTTCTCGGCGACGACTACCTCCGCAGATACTCCTCGGAGGCGCGAGTGTTCGACTCGATCGGTGCCCAGCTCGATGCCTTGGCCCGCGGCGAGATCAACGCGGGCACCGTCGTCGTGAGCAGCGTGAACATCGCGAACAACGAGAACGCTCCTGTCGATTTCGTCGTACCGGACGAGGGAGTCACCTCGTACGACTACTACACGGGAGTTGCCGACACCGCACGCAATCTTGCTGCCGCACAGGTATTCATGAACTGGAACCTCTCCACCCGCGGCCAGCGGGTGTTCACCGACCTCGGCGAATACTCGGTACGGACCGACGTCGATCCGCCGAACATTCTCGGTGTTCAGCTCCCCGACTTCACCGATCCCAAGGTGCACCGGATCACCCCGGAGGAATCGACCACCCACTCCGCCGAGGATCAGACTGCGTGGAACTCGATCTTCGGATACAACGAATGACCCTGCCGCAGTGCAGAGTCCACTGAAGGGACCTACCTCTCATGCCGAAGCCGAAAACCCGAGTCGAGGGCACCGTCGTCGAACTGGACGGCGACGAGATGACCCGAGTCATCTGGCACTACACCAGGGATCATCTGATCCTTCCGTATCTCGACGTGAACCTCGAGTACTACGACCTTGGAATACGGTCCCGCGACTCCACAGACGATCAGATCACCGTCGACGCTGCACGAGCTGTCGAGAACCACGGCGTCGGCATCAAGTGCGCCACCATCACACCCGACGCCGGCAGAGTGGAGGAGTACGCTCTGCGACAGATGTGGCGCTCGCCCAACGGCACCATTCGGAATGTACTCGGAGGGACTATTTTTCGAGCCCCCATCATCATCTCGAATGTTCCCCGACTCGTGCCCGGGTGGACCGAACCCATCGTCATCGGGCGTCACGCCTTCGGCGACCAATACCGCGCCACCGATTTCACCGTGCCCGGGCCGGGTACCGTCACCATCACCTACACCCCCGACGACGGAGGCGAACCGATACAGCACGAGTTGGTGAGGTTCACCGACGAAAGCCTCGGCGGAGTGGTGCAGGGTCAGTACAACTTCACCCAGTCCATCATCGATTTCGCGCGGGCCTCGTTGAACTACGGTTTGCAGCAGAACTATCCGGTCTACCTGTCGACGAAGAACACCATCCTGAAGGCGTACGACGGCCGATTCAAGGACGTCTTCGAGCACATCTATCGGACCGAGTTCCAGACCGAGTTCGAGGCAGCCGGACTGACGTACGAACACCGCCTCATCGACGACATGGTCGCGTCGGCCATGAAGTGGAAAGGCGGGTACGTGTGGGCCTGCAAGAACTACGACGGAGACGTGCAATCGGACTCGGTCGCACAGGGATTCGGTTCACCTGGCTTGATGACGTCCATCCTGCTCACACCGGATGGCAGAACATGCCTGACCGAAGCTGCCCACGGAACCGTGCGACGCCACTTCCGTAGGTACGAGGCCGGTGAACCCACGTCGACCAACCCGATCGCGTCGATCTTCGCCTGGACTCGCGGCCTCGAACACCGCAGCAAGTTGGATGGAACGCCCGACGTGGGCCGGTTCGCCCGCACACTCGAACACGTCGTCGTGAGGACCGTCGAAGACGGTCGAATGACGAAGGACCTCGCAACACTGATCGGTGAAGACCAGCACTACCTGACCACCGAGCAGTTCCTCGACGCGGTCCGCTACGAATTGGACCGAGAAATGCGGCGATGATCTCGGCACACGACGCTCCACTCCCGGTCGTGGATCGGGGGGCATCCTGCACCCACGGCCTGGGGTGGAGCGAAACGTGCAGCTCTACCGTAGAGCGATGTATTTGGTCTCGAGGTATTCCTCGATGCCCTCCGACCCGCCCTCGCGGCCGAAGCCCGATTCCTTGACGCCACCGAACGGGGCGGCCGCGTCGGAGATCGCACCGCGGTTGACCCCGACCATGCCAGTGTCCAGTGCTGCCGACACCCGCAGTGCTCGGTCGAGGCTCTCGGTGTAGAAGTAGGCCACCAACCCGTACCGGGTGTCGTTGGCTGCGGCGACGGCCTCGTCCTCGGTGTCGAATCCGATGATTGCCGCGACGGGCCCGAAGATCTCGTCCTGCAACAGATTCGCGTCGGCCGGAATTCGGTCGAGCACCGTCGGTGCGTAGAAGAATCCGGGTCCCTCGGGTGCGGCTCCGCCGGTGCGCACTCGGGCTCCCTTCGCGACGGCGTCGTCGACCAGTGCGGTGACCGTTCGACGCTGCTTGTCGTTGATGAGCGGCCCGATGTCGGTACCGTCCGCATCACCGGGACCGACGGTCAGCGCGTCGATCCGTGCGGTCAGCTTCGCGGTGAACTCCTCGCGCACCGAGTTGGCGACGTACAGACGATTCGCTGCCGTGCACGCCTCGCCGCCGTTGCGCATCTTGGCCAGCATCGCTCCGTCGACAGCGGCGTCGACGTCTGCGTCGTCGAACACGATGAACGGAGCATTGCCACCGAGCTCCATCGACGTCCTCAACAGACGATCGGCAGCGTTGCGGACCAACAGTTTTCCCACTCCGGTGGAACCGGTGAACGTGATCTTTCGCAGCCTCGGATCGTCCATCAACGGTCCGGTGACGGACGCGGCGTCGGAGGCCGGGAGTATCGACAGCACGCCACGGGGCAACCCGGCGTCGGCGAACACCTGCCCGAGCAGAAGCATCGTCAGCGGGGTGTCCTCGGCCGGTTTGACGATGACGGTGCACCCCGCCGCCAGCGCCGGCCCGATCTTGCGTGTGCCCATGGCCAATGGGAAGTTCCACGGAGTGATCGCCAGGACCGGACCGACCGGCGACTTGGTGACCAGGATCGAACCGTTGCCCGCAGGAGCGGGGGTGAACCGGCCGCCGATCCGGACGGCCTCCTCACCGAACCAGCGTAGGAACTCGCTGCCGTACTTCACCTCGCCGTGGCTCTCCGCCAACGACTTTCCCATTTCGAGTGTCATCAGCAGAGCGAAGTCGGCAGCACGCTCCTGCAGCAGATCGAAGGCGCGCCGCAGAACCTCGGCTCGCTCACGAGCGGGCGTCGCCGCCCACCCCGGCTGCGCCTCGGCGGCAAGGTCGAGCGCGGTGATGCCATCGGCCGCGGTGGCGTCGGCGACGGTGGTCAACTCCTCGCCGGTCGCCGGGTTCAGCACCGAGAATCGCGCGCCCGACGCAGAGGGAGTCTGCACGCCGCCGAGCCACAGTTCGGTGGGCAGCTTGGAGATCAGGTCGGTAGCCGACATGTCAGTTCTCCTGTGCCACAGCGCGCAGCGCGTCTTCGAGCACAGTGAGCGCTTCACCGAGCAGCTCGTCGGAGATCACCAGTGGCGGCAGCAACCGGATGACGTTGCCGTAGGTGCCGCACGTCAGTACGATCACCCCGGCCGCGAGCGCCGCCGCCGCAACGGCTTTGGTGGCCTCGGGGTTGGGCTCACGTCCACCCGGCACGACGAGCTCGATCGCGAGCATGGCTCCGCGGCCACGCACCTCACCGATGATGCCGACCTCGGCACTCAACGCATTCAGTCGATCGAACACGATTCGTTCGATGTCGCGGGCTCGGGCGTTGAGGTTCAGTGTCTCCATCTGTTCGATGGACGCCAGGGCCGCGGCGCAGGCGACGGGGTTTCCGCCGTAGGTTCCACCGAGTCCACCGGGATGCACGGCGTCGATCAGATCGGCCCGGCCGGTGACCGCGGCCAGCGGCATTCCTCCTGCTATCCCCTTCGCCATGGTGATCAGGTCCGGCACGACGGACTCGTGTTCGCTCGCGAACCACGCGCCGGTGCGGGTGAATCCGGCCTGTACCTCGTCGGCGATGAACACCACGCCGTTCTCGCGTGCCCAGTCCGCCAGTGCAGGCAGGAATCCTTCTGCGGGCACGATGAAGCCGCCCTCACCCTGAATGGGTTCGATCAGGATCGCGGCCAGATTGCCCGCGCCGATCTGCTTGTCGATGACGGAGATCGCTCGCGCCGCCGCCTGGGCACCGGTGACCGCGGAACCGTCGGAGTTCAGGCCCTCCCTGAACGGGTAGGACATCGGCGCCCGATAGACCTCGGGGGCGAACGGCCCGAACCCGCTCTTGTACGGCATCGATTTGGAGGTCAGCGCCATCGTCAGATTGGTACGACCGTGGTAGGCGTGGTCGAACACGACGACGGCCGACCGCCCGGTGGCGTGCCGTGCGATCTTCACGGCGTTCTCGACTGCCTCGGCACCACTGTTGAACAGCACGCTGCGTTTGTCGTGATCCCCCGGCGTCAACTCGGCGAGCTTCTCGGCGACCTCGATGTACCCCTCGTACGGCGCGATCATGAAACACGTGTGGGTGAAGTGTGCGACCTGATCCTGCACTGCAGCAACGACTGCCGGGTTCGAGGCACCGACTGTCGTCACTGCGATTCCGGCCCCGAGGTCGATCAGCGAGTTCCCGTCGACATCGACCACGACGCCACCGTCGGCATCGGCCACGTACACCGGCAGCGTCGACGCCACGCCTGCACCGACGACGGCCTTGCGGCGCTGCGCCAACGCCGCCGACTTCGGACCGGGGAAGGCGGTGACGATCTTGCGTTCCTGCGGAAGTCGGTACTCGATCGAGGCCATGGTCGCACCTTTCGTGTGGGCTTGTGCAGTCAGTATGCGACTCTCCGAGCGAGACAGCGCGACGCCATTTCGTACACATCAGGGCTGGATCACACTCCATTTCGGCAGGCACAGCGCTACAGTTCCACAGGTGAGCGTGCAGATGTCCTGGCTGCTGAGGCAGCAACACCTCCGCCTGAGTCATCGCGGCGGACCGGAGCGCAGCAGTGTGCCGATCACGTTCGCGCAGGCGACCGAGCTCACCGATCCGAGCCCCTGGCTGTCCGGCGGTGAACTGATTCTCACGACCGGGCTCGGCTTCGACGCCGACGGCCCGGCTCTCGCCACCTACGTCCGGACCCTGGCGGCCGCGGGTGTCGCCTGCCTCGGATTCGGAGTCGGGTTGTCCCACAGCACGATCCCGCGTCACATTCTCGACACGGCCGAGGCCGTCGGCCTTCCCGTCGTCGAGGTCCCGTACGACACCCCGTTCGCCGCCGTGATCAGGGCGGTCATGAAGCGCATAGCCGAGCAGGAATACGAGCAGGTTCTTCGTGCGGCCTCGGTCCAGACCCGTATCACTCGGGCAGCGTTGCACGGCGGCGTCGACGCGATCGTTCGCGAACTGGCCGTCGCCACGTCCACGTCGGTGGCGCTGATCGGCAATCGCACCGAATCGTTTCATCCCGCCGCCGCAGCCGATCTCGTCGAGCGCGCCCGCGAGGTCGCCCGCAGCATTCGCCCGTCGTCGTCACCGGCCACGGTCTCGGTCAGCGAACCGGGGTGCACCGTCACTCTGCACTCCGTCGCGATCTCCGGCGGGGCGTCGAGCTTTCTCGCCATCCGTACCTCAGGCCCGGTGACGGGTGTCGAGCAGATCCTGCTGGGGCACGCGGTGTCGCTGGTGACCCTCGAGCTCGAGAAGCCCACACGTCTGCGCGCCGAACAGTCCCGACTCAACACGCTCGCGCTCGGGTTGTTACTGGACGGCCATCTGCCTGCCCCCGACGGCACCGCGCTACCGAGCTACCTCGTGGACGCGGCCGACGACGACTCTCGCGTCAGGGTTGCGATGGTCCGCGGACCCGCCGAGCGCGTCGTCGAGGCGGTCGATGCCGAGTGCCGGGCCCGGGCGCGGCCCACGTTCGCGCGCACGACCGACGCCGGTGTCGCGGTGTTGTTGCGCGGTAGCGATGACTCCGATGTCGTTGCTCGACTGCTCGATTCACTGCCGAGGTCGGTGTGCGTCGGCCTCAGTTCCAGCCGACACATCTCCGAGACCCCTGTTGCTCTGAAGCAGGCTTCGCTCGCGTGCGCCGCAGCCGGCGCGAGCGATCGGATCGTCGAGTTCACCGGATCGATGCTGTTGGCGTCCGAACCGGTGCAGGAGTCGTTGCGTGCCATGGCTGCAGTCACCATCGCGGTACTGGCCGAGTACGACCGCACCCATTCCGCCGATCTGGTGGGATCGCTTCGGGCGTTCCTCGAGGCGAACGGGCATTGGGAAACCGCTGCGGCGCATCTGTCCGTTCATCGTCACACGCTGCGAAACCGCATCACGCGGTGCGAGGAACTGCTCGCGGTGGATCTGACGTCGGCGCGGGTACGAGCCGAACTGTTGCTCTCACTGCTTGCCTCGACAACGTGAATATCGGCGATCGTGTCAGGATCTCCCGATGACCACGCCTCGTCCCGAACCCCACATCGCCGTCGCAACTGCGAAATCGGTCCGACTCGGTGTTCTGTTGGCGGCAGTCGGTGGATTCCTCGACGCGTACACCTTCATCACCCGTGGCGGGGTGTTCGCCGGGGCGCAGACAGGCAACGTGGTGCTGCTCGGCGTCGATGTCGCCGGTGGCCGGTGGGTCGAGGCCCTGGCTTTTCTGCCGCCGTTGGCTGCCTTCGTCCTGGGCGTCGCGACCGCAGAGTTCATCGCGCTGCCCGCGGTTGCGAAGATCGTGCGACGACCGGTACGGGCGGTGCTGGTGTTCGAGATCCTCGTTGTCCTCGTCGTCGGTTTTCTGCCGGCGACCGTGCCCGATGCGGTGGTGTCGGTGATTCTCGCTCACGTTGCCGGCGTGCAGGTGACCACCTTTCGCGTACTGGTGGACTCGCCGTACAACACCACCATGACGACCGGGAATCTCCGCAGCATGGCGATGGCCGCATTCCATCGGGTGGTCGAACACGATCTGGAGGCCGGAACCCGCGCCCGACGGTTCGGCGCGGTGATCTCGGGATTCTTCGGCGGGGCGCTGCTCGGGGCGGTTGCGGTCGAGTTGTTCGGGCTACGGGCGATCTGGGTGGTTGCCCTCATGCTGACGATCGCCCTGGCGTTGTTCGTGTTCGACGAGCGCTCTCCCCGGCCACGATCGCCGAAACACTGAGCGACCTAGTCACCCAATCGAAGTGGTGCGATGGCATCGAAGACGTCGCCCGGTCCCGGATTACCCTCTGCCGACTTTCCTCCCAGATGATGCACGACGCCCCACACCGCATTCAGTGCGGTATGAATGGCACCCTCGGCCCACCCCGCCGTCCACGAGATGTCGTCGCCGGCAAGGAAGATTCCTCGATGTCGCGGGTCGAGTCGGTGTTGCACGAAGTGCGTGAACAGCCTCTCCTGGTAGCGGTAGTGACCGGGCAGGTTGGCTTTGAAGGCACCCATGAAGTCGCGTTCGGTTTCCCAGGACAGCGTCACCGGCGTGGAGATGATGTGACTGCGGAAATCGACGCCGGGATAGATCTCCTCGAGCGAGCGCAGCATGATGTTCATTCGCTCGGTCGGGTCCAGGGCCAGCAGCTTGAGCGAATCGTCGGACCACGTGTAGGACAGGCAGATCAGCCCAGGCCTGCCCTCCCCTTGGTCGAGTAGGTAGGTGCCACGACTCATCCGGTCGGTCAGCGTCATGCTGACCACATCGCGGCCGGTGACCGGATCCTTGTCCTTCCAGAAGGGCCGGTCGACGAGTGCGAACACCTTGGTCGACCCCATGTAGTGGGTGCGTTCGATGGCTGTCCAGTGGTCGATGGGAAACAGATCGTCGTCACACCTGATGTTGCTGAGCAGCATCCAGCTCTGGGCGGTCACGACGGCGGCCGCGTAGGTACGAATGTTGCCGCGGTCGTCGTGGATCGTGGTGCCGCCGTCGGTACGTCTGATCTCGGTGACACGCGACATCGTGGCGCCGCCGTTCAGCGACGCCACCGACGTTCCCGCGGGCCAGTGCGCCATGTTCGCCGGCGAATCGGTCCACAGCCGCATCGGCAGTTGCTGTGAGCCGCCGACGATTCCGCGGTGGTGGTCGTCCGCCGCCGTGATGACGACTCGAAGGATCTCGAGGATCGAGTTGGGGTAGTCGGTGTCCCATCCGCCCGTTCCGAAGCCGACCTGGCCGAACAGCTCTCGCATCCGAAACGACGAGAAGTGTTCGGATGCAGCGAGAAATCCGTAGAAGGTCTGATCGTCGAACTTCACGATCAGCTCGTTCCAGATTCGCTTGATCTCGGCAACGTCGCGCCTGCGGATGGCCCGCTGCAGTGGGATCAGTTCGGCGTGTTCCTCCAGCGTCCGGTTCCACGCGTCGGCGACCTCGGCGAACACCGGCGGTAGATCCTCGAGCTTCTGGGCGTAGTGGCTCTCGCCCTTGAGGTCGATCACCGTACTGGGGGTCGCTTCTGCCAACGGGTTCGGAAACGGCGTCGTCTCCAGCCCGACTGCGTCGAGGTAGTGGAACAGTGCCGTCGACGACGGCGGAAACCGCATCGCACCCATCTCGGCCACCACACCCGGGTGCCCCTCGAACGGCACCGACCGCATCCGGCCGCCGATTCGATCCGATTCGTACACAACGGGTTCCAGGCCGAGCCTGAGCAACTCGCGCGCGACGACCATACCCGCGAGTCCGCCCCCGATCACCGCGACCTTCGTACCGAGGGCAGCGTCGGGAACGCTCCCGAGGCCGGCCGGGTGCGCCAAATAGTCGTCGTAGGCGAACGGAAAATCAGGACCGAACATCGTGAGCGGTTGGTCGTCCTCGGATTCGATCGCGCTGTCCGGGGTGACGGGTGTGGTCATCGGTCGGTCTCCTGCTCGGACCGCGAGGGTCCTGTCGGGTCGAGAACTGTCCGGTACAGATCGTGGCGACGATCGTCCAGGTGAGTGTTGACGGCGCGAGATCGAAGGAGTTCGGCCGGATCCAGATCCACCGTCAGAAGCTGTTCGTGCGCACCTGCCCGCGCGAGGTCGGTGCCACCCGGCGCGACGGCGCAGGTCAGTCCGCAGTACGTCAGACTCGCTTCCGTGCCGCAGCGATTGACGTAGGTGACGAACAGTTGACTCTCGTACGCGCGCGTCGGAACGACGTGGGTTGCGATGATCTCGAACGGGGTCATCAGGCCGGTCGGGACGATCAACCACTGCGTTCCGGCGTCGGCGTGGGCGCGAACGGTTTCCGGGAATTCGACGTCGTAGCAGGTGAGCAGACCGCAGCGCAGTCCGCCGAAGTCGAACTGCACCAACAGTTCCGACCCGGGAGTGAAGTGCGCGCGATCGAGTTCACCGAACAGGTGGGTCTTGCGGTAGCGCGCCACCGACCGTCCCGATGCATCGACCACCTGCACCGCATTGAACACCACCTCGCCACCGAGCGTCGATCGACTGCGTTCGGGATATCCGTAGACGATCGCGAGGCCGTGGGATCGAGCGATCGTCGACACCTTCTCGAAGATCGGTCCGTCGAACGGTTCTGCTCGTTCGAGCACCAGATCACCGATGTCGTATCCGCTGACCGACATCTCCGGGGTCACCAGGATCGATGCACCTGCTGCGGCCGCGTTTCTCGCTGCGTCGTCGAGTGCGGTGAGGTTCGCGTGGACATCGCCGGCCAGTTCCGGCCCTTGATAGAGAGACACGGTGACGGTCATGGTTGCAACTCCTGTTTCCTCGTCGGCAACTCCTCGGGTAGCGCGGGTGCCAACACCCACAGGACCTGAGCACCGTCTGCGCCTTCGGCTCGGAAACTGTGCCTGCGACGCGGCGAGAAGGTGAACGCATCTCCCGGACCGAGCAGCACCTCGTCGCCCGCGAAGGTGCCGTCCGCTTCGGCGTCGAAGGTCACCCGCAACTCGCCGGTGATCACGTGCACGAACGTCACGTCGAGCGGGAGGGTGTACGCCTCGGCTCCGCTGCCGCCACCGGCGTCGATGTGACCCAGCAACACCTGCACCCGGCGCTCCCCCACCGGCGTCAACAGGTACTCGGTCATCGCTTCCCCGCCGAACATGATGCGCGGCAACGACTGCGCCCGGACCACCTCACCGGACGGCGCGTCGTCGAACAGCGAGCCGACCGGAAGCTCCAGGGCGGCGCAGACTCGAACCAGGGACGCCACCGACGCATTGACCTGGTTGCGTTCGAGCTTGGACAGATATCCCTTGGTGACTCCGCAGGCGTCGGCGAGTGCGTCGAGGGTCAGTCGCTTCTTCTGCCGAGCCTCCTTGAGCCGTGCGCCGATACGCGGCGTATCGCCGACGACCGACGTAGCAAGGGACACCGCTCTCGCCTTCCAGGAAACTCGTGTTGACAAGATCGAGCATCAGAGTAACGCTTGCCGGGCGAACTGGTCGACTCGAACGTCACCGGACTGATGAAAATTCGGAAGGAATTCTCGATGAACCCGAGCAATCCCGAACACCCGCCGATCGGTCCGGTCGACGCGACCAAGGTCCCTCGCTTCGCCGAGCCGACCACGTTCGCGCGGCTGCCCCGTCTCGACGAGGTGTCCCGCGCCGACGTCACCATCCTCGGTGTGCCGTTCGATTCCGGAGTCAGTTACCGCCCCGGCGCACGTTTCGGCCCGGGGCACATCAGGGCGGCCTCGAAACTCTTACGTCCGTACAACCCCGCGCTGAAGGTCTCACCCTTCGCCCGCCAACAGGTGGCCGATTTCGGTGACATCGGCGTCAATCCGTTCGACATCACCGAGGCCTTGACCACGGTGCACGACGCGGTGACGGACCTGCGCGCCGACGGCTCCTCGGTTCTCACCCTCGGCGGCGACCACACCATCGCCCTGCCGATTCTGCGTTCGCTCGCACGCGATCACGGGCCGATCGCGGTACTGCACTTCGACGCGCACCTCGACACGTGGGATACGTACTTCGGTGCTCCTTACACCCACGGCACGCCGTTCCGACGAGCCAGCGAGGAGGGTCTGATCGATCTCGAACGCTCGCAGCACATCGGCATCCGCGGCCCGCTCTACAGCGAGCAGGATCTCGAGGACGATCGTGTACTGGGCTTCCAGGTGATTCGGTCCGACGACTACGAGGTCGACGGCGTGGCCAGCATCGTCGAACGGATGCGTCGACGCCTCGACGGCGGTCCGGTGTACGTCTCGGTCGACATCGACGTTCTCGACCCGGCGCACGCGCCGGGCACCGGCACGCCCGAGGCCGGTGGCATGACGTCCCGAGAGTTGCTCAACACCCTGCGCGGACTCGTGGGCCTCCACGTGGTCGGGGCCGACATCGTCGAGGTGGTACCCGCATACGATCACGCCGAGATCACCGGGATTGCAGCGGCACATGTCGCCTACGAGCTGTTGTCGGTGCTCGCCCTCAACCGGTAGGACGCCCACCTCACCGTTTCGGCAACACCAGGATCGGCACCGGCGAATGGCGGATGATCTTGGTGGCGCGCGAACCGAGGAACACCCGAGCGATCGGCCCCAGCGGCCCGGACGATCCGATGGTCAGTACTTCGCCGTCCTGCCAGTGAACCTCGTCGAGGGCCTCGCGCCAACTGCCGGCCATGGCCAGTTCGGTCGTGACCTGCTCGGCCGAAAGCCCAACCGCGACTGCGTCGTCCATCGCCGCGGTCAGTGCCTCGGTCAACCCGACGGCGAGTTCGGCGGCAACGTCGTCCTCGACGCGTAGGCCGACCTCGGGCGGATACATCGTCGCTCCCCGAACGACGAACGACGCCAAGCGGAGCGGAATACCCGCGTCTCGGGCGAGTTCGGCGGTCGGACCCACGACGCGCGACGCCTCGCTGTCGCCGGAGAACGCGCACGTGATCCGGGTCAGTGTGGCGCGTTCGCGCATCCGATAGCCGCGGGGTGCGAGCGCCACGGTCACCGGGGACGAGTGCAGAAGCTTGTCTGCCGTCGACCCGACGACCACCTGCCCGAGAGCGCCGTCGCCCGAGGAGCCGAGAACCAGTATCGAGGCCGAGATGCTCTCGGCCGCCTCGGTCAATGCCGTCGAGACCGAGCGGTGTGCGAATCGGTGGAACGATGCAGTGATGTCGGGTGCCCGGTCTTCGAGGTAGTGGCGCGCTTTCGCCTCCGACTCGGCTGCCGTCGTCGCGGCCCAGTCGGCGAACTCCGCATCCACCCGTGCCATCGACGGAGTCGACCACGGTTTGGGCACCACCGTCGCCACATCGATGTCGGTGCCGAGCGACCGAGCGAGCTGGGCACCGAGATCGAGGGCACCGACGCTGCCTTTCCCCGGCGCGAATGCGATCAGGACACTCATCGCAGGTCCTGTTCTGCTCCGCGCAGCGTCGAGTGGTGCCGACCCCAGAACCAGTAGAACGCCAACACCACCGCGAGCCAGAGCCCGAACCAGAACCACGTGGTCCAGTGCAGTCCGGACAGGATGTACAGGCAGGCGAGGACCGACAGCACCGGAGTGACCGGGTATCCCGGAACCTTGAACGGCCGTTCGAGATCGGGCATCGAACGGCGCAGCACGATCACCCCGATGGATACGACGATGAATGCGACGAGGGTGCCGATCGACACCAGGTCCGCCAGCTTGTCGAGCGGAATGAACGCGGCGAGGATCGAAATCACGACGGCGACGACGATCGTGTTGTTGACCGGCGTGTGCGTGCGGGGGCTGACCTTGGCGAAAGCTTTGGGCAACATGCCGTCTCGGCCCATCGCGAACAGGATGCGAGTCTGCCCGTACATCGTCACCAACGTCACCGAGAAGATCGAGATGACCGCACCTGCAGCCAGAATCGTTGCCGGCCAGGCTTGCCCGGTGACGTTGCGCAGGATTTCCGCCAGCCCGGCTTCCTCCTGGCCGGCGAAGTCGGTCCACGGCTGCGTCCCCAGGGCGGCCACGGCCACGAAGAGATAGAAGACGATGACGACGATCAGCGCCGCAACGATGGCCCGCGGCATGGTCTTCTGAGGATCCTTCACCTCGTCGCCCGCAGTGGACACCGCGTCGAGTCCGATGAACGAGAAGAAGATCGTGCCCGCGGCCGCCGTCACCCCTGCTGCGCCCAGGGGCATGAAGTCCGAGAAGTTGCCGGAGTCGAAGGCGGTGAATCCGACGATCGCGAACAGAGCCAGCACACCGAGTTTGATGACGACCATGACTGCGTTGACCGCCGCCGACTCGCTCGCGCCACGAATGAGCAGAACGGCGCACAGCACGATCAGCACGACTGCAGGCAGATTCATGATGCCGGGGTCGGCGTCACCCGGCGCAGCCGACAGCGCGTGCGGGATGGTGAAGCCGAAGAGGTTGTTCAACAGCTCGTTGAGGTACCCGCTCCACCCGACGGCGACGGCAGCGCTGGACACTCCGTACTCGAGCAACAGGCAGGCGGCGACGCCCATCGCGACAACCTCGCCCATCGTCACATACGCGTACGAGTAGGTCGAGCCGGAAACCGGTACCGCCGAGGCCATTTCGGCGTAACAGATGGCTGCGAGACCGGCCGCCACACCCGCGGCCAGGAACGAGAGCACCACCGCGGGACCGGCTTCGGGGACCGCGAGCGAGAGCACGAAGAAGATGCCGGTACCGATGGTGGCACCGACGCCGAACATCGTCAGTTGGAAGGTGCCGATGGTCCGTTCCAGCCCGCCACTGCTCTGCTGGTCCGGATCCACGATCGGCTTCCTGCGAAGCAGTTGAGATCGCAGACTCGATGCAGGTCTGTTCGACGATGTCATGGCCGGCACTCCCAACGTGGAGACGAACGGTGCGGATCGGCTGATTGTGCTCCCCGATACCGCCTCTCGCACGCCGAACACGCGGTGGAATCGGTCGATTCCCACACCGGTCCGTTTCTTCGCCGCAGCCTCGATGCCTACCATTGGCCTCGAGTCGGATGGGAGACACGAGAACAGATGGCCACACAGCGCGATGCGCTACCGCTCGATTCGGTCGCTGCGCAGGCCGCCTCGGACGCAGGCGGACTCGACGTCGCTCTACTGGGCAGCTTCCTCGACGTTCTCGCCGACGCCGTCGATGCAGGCGTCCCACTGAACCGCGGGCAGCTGCAGGAATTTCGAGCGCAGGGTGATGCTGCTGCCCGCGCAGGCGTCGCACTGCGGGCGTTGCTGGACCTGTACCTGACCTCTGCGTGGCGGCTGTGGCGGGAACTACCCGCTGTCGTCGCCGCCGCGGACGACCCGGCCGGAGTCGTCACCGCAGGCGAGGTCATGCTGCGCGCGGTCGACGACGCGGTGGCCGAACTGGCCGAGGGATTTCAGCTCGCCCGGCGCACTCTCGTGCGAGCCGAAGTACTCGCCCGCCGTGAATTCGTCGACGATCTGCTCTCGGGCACCTCCGATGTCGCCGGGGTCCTCGGGCGCGCGCAGACGTTCGGCCTCGACCTGTCGAGCCCGCACGTGGTGGCCGTGGTGACGTCGACCAAGCCGTTCACCGACGCCAGCTCTGCCATCACCCTCGTCGAGCGCAGCGTGCAGGGCAGCAAGGGAGACGCCGAATTGCTCGTGGCCACCAAGCAGGACCGGTTGATTCTGGTGTTCCCGGCACCCGACCTCGACGCCGTCGACCATGTCCTCGACCGGGTCGGACGCGCCCTCGGTACGTCCAACTCGGCGTCGAGCGAATCGGTCGACCTCCGGCGCAAAGGGGAATACGGCCGGACGCAGATCGGGATCGGCCGCCCACGCAGCGGGGCGGTCGGTGTCGCCGCGTCGTATCGGGAAGCCCTCGACGCGCTCGATCTCGCCGCCTCGCTCGGGTTCGACGCATCCGTGATCGATGCGCGTGATCTGCTCGTCTACCGCGTCCTGATCAGTGACCGTGCGGCGATCGCCGATCTGGTCGACACGTTGTTGACACCGTTGCTGGGCGCGCGAGGCGGGGCGGGTCCCCTGTTGGAGACGTTGCAGGTGTACTTCGACACCGGCGCGAACACCGCATCCACCGCACGCCGGATGCATCTGTCGGTGCGGGCAGTGACCTACAGATTGTCTCGAATAAAGGATTTGACCGGGCAGAATGTGGGCAACCCCGTCGAGGCATTCGCGCTGCACACGGCGGTACTCGGAGCGAAGCTGCTCGACTGGCCCGAGGTTCGCTCGCCGTCGTAACGGGTACAGACTGCTCGAATTGCCGTAACCAGGCAACCAAATCGGTCGAAACGTGTCCGCAAAACGACCATGCCTGCAGGAAAGCGAACAGTCACACTGGAGTAGTCGCGGAATGACCGAGCGTTTTCCGCAGAGGCCCGAACGCACGGCCGGAACACCGGTAGGACGAAGACAGACGAGAACGAAAAGGAGCATGTGACAAATGGCGTCGTTGACACAGAAATTGACATCGTTCGCTCGCAGCCCACAGGGCAAGAAGATGATCGATCAAGCACGTCGGTACGCAACCAAGCCCGAGAATCAGGCGAAGTTGAAGCAACTCGGCAGCAAATTCACGAATAGAGGTGGCCGTTCATGAACGTCGTCCCGTGGTGGGCATGGGCGGCATTCGGTGCCGTCGTCCTCATCCTGTTGGCCATCGACCTGTTGGCGCACCGCGGTGCGCACATCATCGGCTTCAAGGAAGCCGCATGGTGGAGCGCACTGTGGGTCGGCGTGGCGATCATCTTCGGCATCGTGGTGTTCTTCACGTTGGGAACCACGGCCGGAGTCGAGTACACGACGGCCTGGTTGCTCGAGAAGAGTCTGTCCGTCGACAACCTCTTCGTCTTCGCGCTGATCTTCGGCTACTTCAAGGTTCCCCGTGAGTACCAGCACCGGGTGCTGTTCTTCGGTGTGATCGGTGCCCTCGTCTTCCGCGCGATCTTCCTGGCCGCAGGTGTGGCCATCGTCAGCAAGTTCGCTGCCGTTCTGTTCGTCTTCGCAGCGATCCTGCTCTACAGCGCCTACAAGCTGATGAAGGACGAGGACGACTCGTACGACCCGAGTACCTCGATCGCAGTTCGCCTGCTTCGCAAGATCATTCCTGTCCGCGACGAATACGAAGGAACCAAGTTCTTCGTCAAGGAAGCCGGCAAGCGGGTGGCCACACCACTTCTCGCCGTCGTGGTGGCGATCGAAGCCGCCGACCTGGTCTTCGCCGTGGACAGCGTTCCTGCCGTCCTCGCGGTGACCGACGACCCGTTCATCGTCTACTCCTCGAACGCGTTCGCCATCCTCGGTCTCCGCGCCCTGTACTTCCTGCTCGCAGGGTTGCTCGAGAAGTTCCACTACCTGTCCAAGGGACTGGCGATCATCCTCGCCTTCATCGGCGTCAAGCTGATCCTGCAGGCCGGACACAAGGTGATCAGCACATCGATCCCCGAGATCCCGTCTCTGGTCAGCCTGGTGGTCATCATCGTGGTCCTGGCAGGCTCGATCATCCTGAGCCTGAAGAATCCTCCCGAGGAAGACACGGCAGACGCGATCGACCAGGTCGCTGCCGACAGCCCGATCGTCGATCCGACGAACGGAACCTCCTCGGCCGGCACCTCGTCGACCGGAACGTCGGGCACGGACTCGCCGAGACTCGACAAGTCCTGACCGCTCACCACACATGCCCCGCCGAATTCGATTCGGCGGGGCATGTTTGTGTTCCGAGGGGATGGGGCAAACAACGCGCATGGCTGAAAAGAACTCGTACACCGTTCCCGGACTCACCTCGGAAGTGGGCGCGCGCGTCGCCGCGATCCTTCAGGATCGACTGAACGCCTACAACGATCTCCATCTGACTCTCAAGCACATTCACTGGAATGTCGTCGGACCCAACTTCATCTCGGTACACGAGATGCTCGATCCTCAGGTCGAAGCAGTTCGCGGTTTCGCGGACGACGTCGCCGAGCGCATCGCGACCCTCGGCTCCTCGGCCAAGGGCACACCGGGCACCATCGTCTCCGAGCGCAGCTGGGACGACTACTCGATCGGTCGCGCGACGGCCATCGAGCACCTCGGTGCACTCGACCTGGTGTACACCGGGGTCATCGAGACCACTCGCAAGAACATCGAAGAGGTCGGCGAGATCGACCCGGTGACCGAGGACATGCTGATCGGTCAGAGCGCGCAGCTCGAACTCTTCCACTGGTTCGTGCGGGCACACCTCGAGAATTCCGGTGGTCAGCTCTCCACCGCCAACGCGACCAGCGAGGTCGACGCGGCGAAGCAAGCAGGCTAGACACCATCCATCCGAACACCGATCTCGCCGTGACCCGGCGAGGTCGGTGTTCGTCGTTTCGAAGGGTCAGTCGGTCGGCCTGGCCTCGTGCCCGCTGCGGCCGTGGGTTCGACGCTTCTCCTTCATCTCGGCCTCGAAGACGTGGCGACGCCCGTCCATCAACTCGTTTCGCACCGCACGATCGTGTTCGCGCAACGGGCCCCAATATCCGTCGTCGAATTCTTCGACGAGCTGAAAGGTCCACCGCCCCGGTGCGATGTTACGACCGATCATGTCCGTGTCGATCCGCTCGGATGCAGTGGTGTGGCCTGCATCGGCAAGTGCATCGACCGCGTCGCCGAGCAGCAGATCTGCGTGCCCCATCAGCTGGTGAAACGAGTAGAGATGCCCACGAGCACGCTCGACACATTCGAGGGCCTCGGAGAGCTTTCCCACCGCGGCCACTGTCGCGTCGTCCACGCCGCTCGGGCGCTGGTGTTCGGGCGAGGGCGTCTCGGAGGCCGACTCGGCGTCGTTGTGTTGATCCATGGAGCGCGCTTACCCGAATCGGCCCGGCACAACCCGGACGCGCTGTGCATGATTACCGACTCCGATCGCGGGTATAGCTCTCCCCGAACGGACGAAGACAATCGATTTCGAGGAGTTCTCATGGCTGATTTCATCGACAAGGCAAAGCACAAGGCAGAAGAGCTCGTGGGCGAAGCCAAGGAAAAGATCGGCCACAAGACCGACAACGACGATCTTGCTGCCGAAGGCGCAAAGGATCAGGCGTCGGGCAAGACCAAGCAGGTCGGCGACGACGTCTCGGACGCTGCAGGCAACATCAAGGACAAGTTCACGAACTGATCGTCTCGATCGGTCGAATCGAAACCCCGCACCCAGGCCTCGGCCGTCGCAGGTGCGGGGTTTCCTCGTTGCAGGCCACCGATCAGATCGGCGGATTCGGCAACGGCAATGGACGGCCGAACAACCAACCCTGACCGAGGGTTGCTCCCAGAGACTTGGCACGACGCAGATGACTGTGGGTTTCGATTCCTTCGGCCAGTAGGACTGCATCGCTCGTGCGGACGTACGCGCGCACCTGCCGCACCGCGGCACGCGACCGATACGGAGATCGGATGATCGACGCGTCGAGTTTGACGATGTCCGGCGCGACGGCGGCCAGCAGTTCCAACGTCGCGGGCGTGGCACCCACGTCGTCCATGGCCACCGACATGCCGCGAGCGCGGGCTCCTCGAACCAGGGCCATCAGCAACGGGACGTTTCGGTCGAGGTCTCGCTCGGTGATCTCGAGTACGACGTCGAGATCGTCACCGATCGCATCGAGGTGGGTGGCGACGTCACGTTCGTCGGCGAAACAACCCGGCTCGATGTTGAGAAAGAAGCGCACCCGACGCGAATACGCGCACTCGCGTGCTGCCCGCAACGCGGCGGCGCGACACGCCACATCGACGCGACCCACCATCCCACGCTCTCGGGCCAGCGCGAAGACGTCTTCGGGAACGGCCAGGCTCGGAGACGGCCACCTGGCCAGGGCCTCGTATCCCACGACGGTACCGGTGGCGAGTTCGACGACGGGCTGGAAGAGAGCAGCGACGGACTCCACCGAATCGAGCGCCGCCGATGCTGCCAGCACCGCGCCGTCCGGCGCAGTCATAGTGATCGCTCGTCCACCGGAACGCGGCGGGCCTCGAGGCGGTCGGCGATCAGCGCGGCATGCAGTCTTCGCAGTCCGGACGGCTTCATCGGATCGAGCCCGGTGAGCTGCTCCACCCTCTTCAAGCGGTAGTCGACGGTGTTGGGATGCACCGTCAGCCAGGTGGCCGTCTTCTTTCGGTTGGAGTCCGAGTCGACGAACGCTTGCAGCGTCGGCAACAGATCGACGGAATCGCGCAGCGGATCGATCAGTGTCACGAGATGTTTGCGACCCAGGCCCGGCCTGCTCACCTGGTACTCGAACACGAGATCCGACATCCGGTAGGTCCCGGGTGCGTATCCGAGTCGACGCACCAGACCGAGCAGTTCGTACAGGTGGGGCGCGGTCGTGGCGATGTCGTCGACCGCGGCCGACCCGGTCGTCGCGGTCATCACCACCTGACCCGCGTCGGCGAGACGATCGACGAGTTCGCCGATGTCGACACCGGGAACATCGGGCAGCAGGACGGTTCCGCCGGTGGGGCTGATCGAGGCGATGGGCAGGTACTCCGCGTCGAACGTCGCCAGCGCCGAGTGCATTCTTCGCAGCTTTCGAGCCGCCGTCATCGCCGCGTCGATCCGTCGGCCACCCTCTTCGGCGTGCGCCGGAATGTGCAGGGCGACAACGTGATAATCCTCGGCAAGCAGCGTACCCATCCGGTCGGCGATCTTACGAGCCGTGCCGTCACCGGTCAGCAGCGCGTCGAGCAGTTCCACGTCGTGACGGGGACCGTTCTGGGTCAGCGTCCGAAACTCGACCAGGTAGGCATCGGACACCGCCGCGGTGACGACGTCCAACAGTTCCATGACCAGGACGGTTCCCTCGACCAGCCGATCGCCCGCGTCCTCGTCGACCGAACGGGACGCCTGTCGCACAGCGAGTGCGCAGCCCTCGTTGATGGCATGTTGGATCCGGCCGAGCGGTACACCGTCTCGGGCCCATCGGGTTGCCGCGTCGCGAAAGACGTCCATGGCACCGGGTATCGGTAGCCGACCGGATTCGAGGACACCGGTCGCCAGTTCGCAGCAGGTCGTCGTCATGTCGTCGAGCTCACCGCGGGCACACTCGCGCGGTGGTGGTGTGTCCTCGGGTTCACCGAAGTACTGATCCAACATGCGCGCGGCTGTCTCTCTCGGCGTCCGCAGACGGTCGGAGGCCCGCCGCCCGCTGACGTACTCCTCTTGCGACACGTGCACGCTCTCTGCTGCCGTCACCGAAGACCCCACCCCTCGAAACTCGACACCCTCTTCGGGTTCGCTTCCCCGTCCGACCGGCTCCTCGACGGATCGCTCGGTCTCACCGTCGCGCGTGCAGCCACATCGAGCGAGACCGGGCGGCAGACACACGAACAGTAGAACAAAAATCAAACCTGTGGATTGTTTTACCGAATATATCCGGCAGTCCATCCAGATTCGTCCCCCGGAGCTCAATTGTGACGATTTCTCACAGATGACGCGTCGGTTGCGGCCAGATTCCAAACGCCTGGCAGGAGGGCGCATACGACCCGAATCCGCACCTACTGTTCCGCCTTGTCCATCAACCCTCGTCGAAAGTCAGGCTCCATGACCACTTCTCGGTCCACCCTCCGCGCAACGCGGAAGGCAGCGACGGTGCGCGCTGCGATGATCGCGGCAATGGCGTGCTCACTCACCCTCGGTGCCGGTGTCGCAGCACAGGCACAGCCCGCGCCCGCACCTGCCCCGCCTGCCCCGCCTGCCACCGTGCAGGGTGCCACTGTCGTTCCCCCCGGCCCGACCGAGGCATCACCGAAGGCAGCCGACCAGGGAATAGCCCAGCCGAACATCCAATCGGCCGCTCCCGCGACCGTCACCTACGACCCACGGACCGAGACCACGGGTTACGGACCGGAACAGAAGAACTTCCTGGCCGGATTCCTCTACAGCATCGTCAATCCCAATGTCGCACCTCAGGGTGCCAACGACTGGAACTGCAAGCCGTCGGCGGCACATCCGCGTCCGGTCGTGCTGCTGCACGGCACCTGGGAGAACGCCTACAACAACTTCGCGCGGATGTCGCCTGCGCTCAAGAAGGAGGGCTACTGCATCTTCGCGCTGAACTACGGTGACAGCGACCCGAGCATCGTCGGCAACCTCCCGTCACTGCGCGGTACCGCATCCGTTGCATCCAGCGCGAAGGAGATCGCCACGTACATCGACGCCGTGCGTACCGCGACCGGTTCTGCGCAGGTCGATATCGTCGGCCATTCCCAGGGCGGACTCGTCACCCGCCAGTACCTTCGCTTCGAGGGTGGTGCCAACCCCGCCGATCCGACCAAGAACAAGGTGAACACCGTCGTGAGCGTCGCCGGGTCCAACCACGGCACCACTCTCGTCGGAATCGGCACGCTCGGTCGCACGATCAACAACCTGGGTCTGAACGTGCTCGGCGTTGTCGGTGCCATCGCCGGACCCGCAGCCTCGGACCAGGTCATCGATTCCGCTCTGGTCAAGGGATTGGCAGTGGGCGGCGACACCGACCCCGGCATCAAGTACACCGTGATCGGTACCAAGTACGACGAGGTGGTGACCCCCTACAAGACGACGTTCCTCACCGCGGGTCCCGGTGCCACCGTCAACAACGTCACGTTGCAGGACGGCTGCGGCATCGATCTGTCCGATCACCTGTCGATCTCCGTCTCGCCTCGAGCGATCGGCATCGTGAAGAACGCACTGGATCCGAAGGGCTTCCCCACGAAGTCGATCCCGTGTGCCTTCAACTCACCGATCACCGGCGGCTAGTCACACCTGGGTGAGGGCGATCGGGCACCGACCCGATCGCCCTCACTGCTGTGCAGGTGCCCATCCGAGTGCGGGCCCGAGCGTGTGTGCCATGTCGGTCAGAATCTGCACGTAGTCCTCGTGGTCGAAGCTGAACGGCAGTGCGAACGCCACCTCGTTCACCTCACGAAAAGACTTGTTGGCGTACAACTTCTCGGCGATCACGTCCGAAGTCCCGACGAGGTCGGGCGCGAACATCATCCGAGCCGGACCCTGTGGCTCGAGCGTGCGTGCCGATCGCCCACGCACGTACTCCTCGTACTTGGCCGTCTGCGACGGGCTCGCACTGTCGGTCGGGATCACCACCAACCCTTGCGAGACCCTCGCATCGTTCCCGGCCGGGTGAAACCGACGAAAGCGCCGGATGTGGGAGAGCTGGATGTCGTCGAAATCGGTCGACTCCTCGGCGCGCACCACGCTGCTGACCAGAAGATTCATCTCGTTCTCACCGGCCCACTGCGCCGACCGCAGGCTCGCTCCCCCGTACCACATCCGACCACGCAGACCGGGTGAATGCGGCTGCACGCGAGCGGAATACGACTCGATGCCCTCGGTCCCCGACCACGTCGACGCCGGCTCCCCGGCGACGAACCCGAGTAGCCTCGATACCCGTTCGTACCCGAAATCCTCGGTATCCGCGGTGTCGGGATAGAGCGAATGCTTGACCCGGTCGAACTGCATCGGTTGTCCCACACTGACTCCGGGATTGATCCGCCCACCGGACAACACGTCGACCGTCGCCAGGTCCTCTGCCAGTCGCAGTGGGTTCTCCCAACCCAGTGGCGTCACTGCTGTACCGAGCGCTATCCGATGGGTCCGCTGCGACGCCGCAGCCATGACTGCGATGGGCGACGATATTCCGAACTGCAGGTGGCGATGCCGAAGCCATGCACTGTCGAAGCCGAGCTGCTCGCCGAGTTCGATGATGTTCAACGTCGATTCGTGGCCGCGTGCTGGATCGGACTCGTCGAAGAGCCCGATCGTGAGAAATCCGAGCGAAAGCAACGGGTGAGAAGGCGTAGGCACGTCCAGACTCCATTCGGCCGAATTTGGACCCAGCCTAAACGAATCGGTCGGCCGTGCGGCGAATCCGGGAGCCGTCGAACTCGACGAGGCCGCGTGCGGCGAAGGCGTCGAGCCAGCCGATCATCGGCCACCGACCCCATCGATCGAAGAACGTGCGCGCGTTGGTGACGATGTCGTCGAGATGTTCCACCGGAGGATCGGAGACCGGATGGAACTGGTGGTAGGCGTGCGCCCCGCCGACCCACCGCAACCCGATGCCCGACGCCTCCGCGGTCGCTGCGAAATCGGTGTCCTCACCGCCGTAGCCGGTGTAGTCCTCGCAGAAGCCGCCGAGTTCGGCCCAGGTCGCCGCCCCGACCGCGAAGGACAGCGACCAGAACAGGTCGAAGTTGTCTCCGTGCTCGACGGT
This sequence comes from Rhodococcus sp. 06-418-5, assembly GCF_002258285.1. NCBI lineage: Bacteria > Bacillati > Actinomycetota > Actinomycetes > Mycobacteriales > Nocardiaceae > Rhodococcus > Rhodococcus sp. 06-418-5. The sequence goes on along the minus strand of NZ_NOYE01000002.1, from coordinate 24,901 downwards.
GTCGACCGGTGGATTCGGCCGCGCCGGATGCGGCGCGGTCAGAGAGTTCAGGACCTCACCCTCGGCACCGATGTCCTTCTCTTTCAGGTAGGTCACCGGACCACAGAGCAGCGATCGCTCGTTGCCGGGCAGTGTTGCCGCACGCCGGTATCGCTCGATCGTCTCCGGACCGGGGATGCAGTCCACGTCCAGGAACACCAGCAACTCCGCGCCGCGATCGATTGCCGCGGCCGCACCCAGATTGCGAGCAGCCGCCAGCGGCAGCGGATGCTGCGCAGGCATCTCGAGATAGGTGGCGGGCGAACCGGTTCGGTCGAGCAGGTCGGCAATCGTGTTGTCGCCCATGGACACGACGACGTGCTCGACCTGCTCTGCGGTCGATGTACCCAGACCACGCACCTGCGCGGCCAAGTGCTCGTGTCGTCCGGACACCACGGTGACGACGACGGTCTTCACTGTCGCACCGCGCGAGGTGCGGCCTGCTCGATCGCCCTGGCGGCGCGGGCAGGTGCACCCGCGGTACGCAAAGCCGACCACCGACCGCCACCGATGTCGAGAGCGCGGTTCGCCGCTGCGTGCCACCGCGCGACGGACGGCCACGTGTCGAGCACCTCGGCGACCGACCCGTGGGCCAGGGCCCGTCCGGTGGCCGACTGTTCGTCGAAAGGTCGAGCCTGCGGCACGACGATGGCGGGCACGCCCGAGGCGGCGACGTCGGCGACGGCGTTCTGGCCGGCGTGCGTGACGACGAGCGCTGCCGAACACAACGCCGGCCACACGTCGTCCACCCAGTCGCCCCCTGCCACGCCGAGTGCGCGGAACTCGAATCGGGCGTCCACCGCCGACCACGAGTCCACCAGGTCTCGGGTCAGCTCCGTGCCACCGGCGGCACCCAGAACCACCACCGTCGGATCGGCGTGGGCAGTGACTCGCTCGCGCTCGGCGAATCGACTGATCGAGCCGGCATAGGTGGTCTTCTCCGCGAAGGGACGCAGCCAGGTCGGGTCGTAGACCTCGCGTGACCACGGCGCGACGATGTGGGTCGCCGCGCGATAGGCCAGGTCGTGAATCGGATCGTCCCGCTCCCCGGGTATTGCCATCACGATCACCCGAACACCCATCAGTCGCAAGAACATCGCCACTTCCACCGATACGTCGACCACCACCGCTCGCGGCCGCTCGCGCGCCACCCACTCCGCGATGATCGCCATCCGCTCGGTCAGACCGTCCACGTCGTGAGGCGCCCAGTGCAGCACCCCTCCGGCCGAACTATCCTCCGCGGCAGCACTTTCGACGGAATCGTCGACGTCGAGCGGAAGCGAGATCCACTCGGCCGCCGCATGCGTTGCCGGTCGAGCGCGCGAGGACAGCACCGTCATCGGCTCTGCCATCGACCGCGCGATGGCATCGGAACGGGTGATGTGACCGACCCCGTGGTGGTGGGCGTAATACCCGATCATGCGATCGCGAGCCGGTCGTCGAGCTTGTCCGCAGCCGCAGCCAGTGTCGAGTGGTACAGGGCCTCGTACTCGTCCACCATCCGATCCATCGAGCACACCTGCTCCGCGCGCGCCCGGACGTCCGACCTTCTCAGCGCTGCCGCCGCGGGGATCGCCGCCGCGAGGCCGTGCACGTCGTCGGCCGCTACCAGCACTCCCGACGATGCATCGACGATCTCCGGTATGCCGCCTCGTGCGAACGCGGCGACCGGGGTGCCGCAGGCGAGTGCTTCCGCCACCACCAGGCCGTACGGCTCGGACCAGACCGGTGAGACGAGCGCTACCTCGGCACCGGCCACCAACGCCGCCAAAGCGGGCTGATCGAGGTGACCGACGTAGCGGATGTTCTCGTCGAGCATCGGCTCGACGAACTCGTGGAAATACTCGAGATTGCTCAGCGGTCCGGCGATACGCAGCGAGCGGCCTGCTTCCTTCGCAGCCGCAATGGCCAGGTGCACCCCTTTCTCGGGGACCACCCGACCCGACCACACCACGTAGTCTCCGCCGGTACCGAACGGCCAGTCCGCCAGGGAGATTCCGTTGCGAATGACGACGGTCCCGGCGGTGACATCGGCCCACTGCGAGGCGGCGAACTCGCTGACCGCGGCAAACGTGTTGGCACCGGGAGGAGCCAGCGCAACTGCGGACTCCAGCCACGCGAACGGCGGTGTGTGCAGTGTCGTCACCATCGGTACCGACAGCGTCGCCGACATCGCCAGCGGCAGGTAGTGCAGGCTGTGGTTGTGCACGATGTCGAAGGACCGAGACAGTGTTCCGGCGAGTTCGAGCATCACCGCCAGATACGCATGATGCTCACGAATCGCGGTGGGTGTGATCGCGACGTCGGCGATGGAGATCGGAGTCAGATCCAACGTCCGCACCGGTAGCAGGGTCGCATCCAGGTCGACGCTCGACCCGTCCGCAGCGAACAGACTCACCTGATGCCCGCGCTCGGTGAGCGCACGCACCAGGTTGTAGACATGTGCCTCCAGGCCGCCCGCGAAAGGCTGTGCCACCGGAAAACTCGATGACGCCAGCACCGCGATGCGAAGTGGGTTCTCGTTCAACGCATCTCCTTGATCACTGCTGAATAGATCGCCGCATGAGTTGCTGCGATTCGTTGACGTTGTTCTGATCTGGTTCCGGAATCGACTGCCGGAACGCGTTCTGCGTGCGATGCCCGCACGGCAGAGACGAGCGAGGCGGGATCGAACGAGTCGATGCCCATCCGGAAGCTGTGCACCCGCGCCTGATCTGCGTAGAAGCCGCAGTCGGATGCGACGACGGCGGTACCGAGGTCGCGGCAGGCCTCGAGCCAGCCCGAGTGTGTTCCGAATCGATACGGCAGCACCGAGACATCGATCGACGACAGATAGTCCCAGAGCGCGTCGTCGTCGAAACGTCGGTGCACGCGTACGTCGACGTCGGGAAAGCTGTTGTAGTCCAGCAGCTTCGCGCCGACCGTCGGGTTGTACCAGTGGCTGGAGTGCTCGAAGACGTCCTCGTCGATGTCCAGTCTCACCGTTGCGTCGGGTAGCGCCCGAGCAGCCTCGACCACTGCGTCCATCACTGCCAACGCGTCGATGTTGGACCTCAGATTCTTGGCGTGGACACCGATGACGAACGAATCCGACACCGGGCGCGGGAGTGCCATCCGCTCGAGCGGCACGACGTGCGGATGCTCGACCACCGTTGCCTCGACGCCCCACCGATCGTGAATCCGAGCAGCAGCACCCGCGGTGAGGGTGATGACGGCGGCGGCCGCGCGAACCAGTACGTCCAACTGCCGCAGGTGATCGGCGTTGTCCGCGAAATGGGGATTGTGCAGGTCGTGGACCGTCAGGACCAACGGCTGCCGGTGGGCGCGTAGATGGTCGACGGTACGGGTGAGCTCGTCCGGGGAAAAGGACTCGAACCCGAAATGCACGTGCAGAACGTCGAAGTCCACGTCAGTCTGTTCGGCGAGCCACCGAGCATCGAGCAACCGCGGAGGCCACCACTGGTCGGGTACGTCGACTCGAACAGGGGCCGGATCGGGCAGCACGATCACCGACGGTTCGGCCGACGCCGCGTGTGCGGAGTCGCCGACGACGGGCTGCAGGTGTCGGACATAGGCGTGCGAGGACGGAACCGATGCAACGCGAATCATGAATTCCTTCGGGTTCAGGCAGGTGGATCGTGCCTGTTCCCGACACGCGATACGTAGTCAGTACCCAGTTGCACCCAGGTTCAATCGGGGTTGGCGAAGCCCGTCCCCCGGGTCTACGTTGACGAGAGAATGGTCCAACACGAACGAGCACACGACGTCGGGGCAAGCATGGACGGGCGCACCCGCCACTACGGCGACTTCTACGGCATATCGGACGAGCCGAGTCGCTCCGAGCACGACGGACTGCTCCTCCTCGTCTGGGGAAATTGCCAGGCCGAGGCGCTGCGCATCCTCCTTGCCTCCGATCCGGCCATGCCCATGCGGACCGTCCGCATTCCACCGGTGCACGAACTCGAATCCTCCGATCTGCCCCACGTCGACCGACTCGTGCGGCAGGCGTCGGTGCTGCTCACCCAACCGGTTCGAGCCGGCTATCGGTCGCTGCCCCTGGGCGTGCCCGATCTGGTCGACGCGCTACCGCCCGACGCCACCGTGGTGCGTTGGCCGGTGCTCCGATATTCGGGGTTGCACCCCTTCCAGGTCATCGTTCGCCACCCCAGTGCCCCGGCTGCAGTTCCGAACATGGTGCCCTATCACGACTTGCGCACGATCCTCGCGGTCCATCGCGGCCTCGGCAGCGACGCGGACTGGGACGTTCCGGTCTCGGACGACGGTCTACGTCGGGCAGCCGATGCGAGTCTCGACGAGTTGCGTCGACGCGAGGACCGAGACACCGATATCGTTGCGTCCGATCTGTTTCGAGACGCGGGCCGCCATGCCACCCACACGATCAACCACGCGACCAACGTGGTGCTCACCGGCCTGGCTCAGCGAGTACTCGACCACCTGAACATCGGTAGCACGGTGCGGGATCCAGGGCGGGAGCTGCTCGGAGGTGTTCGCGCGCCCGTCGAGGGTCGAGTGCTGAATGCGCTCGGCCTGCACGGCGATCCACGGCCGAACTGGTCGGTCGACGGCTCCGACCTGACGCCGGATTCCGTTCACCGCGCTCACCTGCAGTGGTACGCAGCTCGTCCCGAATTCGTCGGCGCGGCCCTCGAACGACACGCCGAGCTGATCCGAACCCTGGAGCTGGCACCGTGACCGGGCCGGTACATCATCTGGTGGGACCGGACGAGCACGGTGTCGTCCGCTGCGCCCGCGAATTGGCCTCCGCAACAGGCAGTCCGGTGATCTCCGACCTCGAGCATCCTCCCTCCGACACGGCACTCCACGTGCACTTCACCGACCGGCTGTTCGGACGTAACGCAACCGAGGCCGCAGACGCATTCACCGCGCTCGCCGAACGCCATCTAGCGCCCATCACCGTCACGGTCCACGATGTGCCGCAGGCATCCGACGGCCACGCATTCGAGGCGCGGAAGGACTGCTACCGACGGGTGATCGACTGCGCGGCAATCGTGGTGGTCTCCAGCATGCACGAGCGACTACTGCTCGAGGACATCCTGGATCGCCGGCACGACGTTCGGGTCATCCCGCTCCCGATCGGACGCGCGGCGGAGCGGACAGCAGACGGCGTCGCCCCGCGAAAGGTCGTCGGTGTACTCGGGTTCGTCTATCCGGGTAAGGGGCACGAGGAGGTACTCGGTGCCATGACGTCGCTGGACACCGACGTCGACGTTCTCTCCATCGGTTCCGCGTCACCGGGGCACGAATCCATGATCGACGAACTCTGTTCTGCTGCAGAGCAACTCGGCCGATCGTTCACCTCGACCGGTTTCGTTCCCGACGCCGAGCTGGACGAGATCCTGCAGTCGGTCGCCATTCCCGTTGCGTTCCACCGACATGTGTCGGCATCGGGTTCGATCAATTCCTGGATCGCGGCAGGCCGTCGACCACTCGTCCCGCGGGGTCGGTACGTGGAGGAGATGGAGACCAACTCCCCCGGGGCCCTGTGGATTCACGACAATTCGATCGAGGGCCTCGCCGCTGCGATGGCAGAGGCTCTACGCCATCCCGACATGACATGGCAGCAGCACGACGTGGTCGCCTACCCCACGCTCGAGCAGGCGGCCGTGCTGTACCGCGCATTGTTCGACGAACAGCGTGCGAAAGCGGCCAAGGAGCTGCCCGACGGCCGGTGGGTGGTACCGGGCAATCGGTGGGATCTCGCCCCGTCTGTCGATCGCAACCCGCGAGTGTCCGTGGTGATTCCGTACTTTCGTCAGCAGCGTCAGCTGGAGTTCGTACTCACTGCGCTGACGTTGCAGAGCTATCCGGCCACCCTGCTCCAGGTGATCGTCGCCGACGACGGGTCGCCCGACGCGCCGGACGTCGATACCTTCCTGCCCGCTCTCGACATCACCGTCGTTCGACAGGAGGATCGCGGCTTCCGTGCGGCGGCGGCGCGCAATCTCGGTGCATCGGTCGCCGACGGGGAGATTCTGTGTTTTCTGGACGCGGATACGGTCCCCGAACCCGAGTACATCGCGGAGTCGGTGCGGCTGACCGGGGCAGTTCCCGATGCGCTCACCGTGGGTCGGCGACGCCACGCCGATCTGACGGGCTGGACCGCCGAGGACGTGGCCGGGTGGTTCGGCGGAGGTTCGCACGGACCGCCGGAACTGTCGGAGCCGGGGTGGCTTCGGGACGGGTACTCGCGCTCACGCGACTTGCTCGATGCCGATCGACGTTCGTACCGATTCGTCATCAGCGCCGTGATGTCGTGCAGCCGTGAATTGTTCTCCGACATCGGTGGATTCGACGAGACCTTCGTCGGATACGGCGGAGAGGACTGGGACTTCGCGCATCGCGCGTACGACGCCGGTGCCGTGCTGGCGCACCTGCCTGCCGCCGTCGCCTGGCACGACGGACCCGAATGGGCCGAGCGTACGGGCGGGGATCGGGAACGCAAGAACCTCGAAGCGCTGATGCTGTCTTCCCGCATCACCGACCCGGCCGCTCGCACCCACGGTCTCGTCTATGCCGTGCCCGAGACGATCGTGATCGTCGATGCAACCGGACACAGCTCGGCGTCACTGCTGTCCACCGTCGGATCGATTCTGCGCCAACATGACTGCGCGGTGTGGATCGACGGTCCCGACGCAGCGTCGTTGCGAGAGCAGTGGGGTGACGTCGACCCGCGCATTCGTTCGGGTCGGCCCGGCGACACCGGCCGCAGCCATATCGTCGTGCACGTGCGCGGACTCGTACTGTTCGGTGAGCACTCTCTGCGCCGCATGCTGGCAATCGGTGCCGATCGTATGACCGTGGACGTCGGCGGCAGCGGCGTCGTCGAGTGTCGCAGTTCGCGTTCGCGGGCGCGTGCGGCGCGGTGGGCCGATGCACTCGGTCGTGATCCGCTCGACGTGGCCGAGGATCTCTTCGGGCACACGCACCGCACAGCCGTCGAGTTCGGGATCTCGACCGGTGAGCATCAACCGGATCTGTCCTGGTGACGTCGAATACGGCGCGGCGGCGACTGATGGAAGAATATGTATCGGCGGTCGTCGGGGACGACGGAACAGCAAGGTCGGGTGGACGATGAACAGAACGCTGTATTCGATGCTCTGGATGATGGCGATCATCGCTCTCATTGCATTGATCTGGGGCACAGTCGGTTACGTGTACGCCGATGAACACCCACTGCGCCGTGCGGCGTTCGTCGGTGGCGGAGTACTGATCTCGGGATGGCTCATCGTGCTCGCAGCCGTGGGCATCAAGATCTCGCGACTGAAAGCGCGCCGCAGAGCGAGCAATTCCGAGAACGACTGACGAGTCCGCCGAGGTGCGGATTGAGAACGCCGTGGGCGGGTACTCCGCTTCGAAGTCTCGACGCGCAACAGCCGGTCACCTGCTCGTCGAGTTCCTCTCAGTCAGTGGCGAGCAAGGGTTCTCGATGGTCAATCAGCGCAGTACGTCGCAGCAGCACGGAACGTCGGCACGGCCGGCGACTCGCGACGAGTATCTGTCGACGTGGTCGACACTGCACAACGGCATCGATCCTTCCTCGTCCGCGTTGGTCTCGGGTTGGCTTCGCGTGGTCTATTCGCTGAGCGCGCCGCTGGTTCGCGCGTCCGTCTCCGCCCACGCCGTCACCCTCACCGCCGTGGTCGTGGCAGGGGCTGCAGTGGCGATGTCGCGACCCGGTACCTCCGCACCGTTGATCGCGGCGCTGCTCATCGTGATCTCCGGCCTGCTGGACGGCATCGACGGCGGGGTCGCGATGATCGGCCGTTCCCAATCTCAGTGGGGGTACCTGCTCGACACCGTCGCCGATCGCTGCAGCGACCTGCTGCTGTTGGCGAGCGGTCTCGCTCTGGGTGCCCCGATGCCGCTCGTCGTCGCGGTCGGCGTGGTGACGTTGCTGCACGAGATGGCCCGTGCCCGCGCGGTGGGTTCCGGCATCGAGGACGTCGGCTTCCTGACGATATGGGAGCGTCCCTCGCGGGTGATCGCGGCTGCGGTCACGGCGACGGTCGCCGGGGCAGCGCCTGCTGCTGCGGGAACGTCGGCGACCATCGGGATGTCGGTGACGTGCGCGCTCGCGGCCGTCGGGTTCACCCAGTTGATGTTCGGGCTGCATCGTCGAGCCGATCGAATTCGGCGGTGACCAGCCAGCCGGCGAGTGCCAGTACATGGAACACGAACATCCACAACATGATTGCGACCCCGCCGCCGATCGCGGTGAGGCCTCCGAACGGCGCACCCAGGTCCACCGGTATCGCCAGGAACAAGATGAATCCGTGTACGAATCCGGTGACGATGGACGAGGTGACGAGTGATCCGACGATCAACGCCCGCCAGTTCACCGCGCGTGGCGCGATCACGCGATAGGTCCAAGCCAGGGGGACCGACAGGATCACCCACAGGCAGTTGAAGCCGAGGAACACGCGCAGCGTCATGGCACCGATTCCGCCACCGCCGGTCGACGCGTCGAGCAGCCGCGCGACGCAGAGGACCCCGGCCAGCAAGACCGGTGCGGCGGCGAAGAACGGGACCATCGCCAGTCGACCCCGCCAACCGGTGAACGACTCTCGTGTCGGTGCGAACCGCACGATGGCCCGGCGCAGGCCCTCCCCGTAGAACGTCGCGGGAAAGATGGCGATCAGGACACCGATCGGGCCGAGTTCGACTCCGGCCGTGGCCAATCCATCCACCGCCGCGCGAGCACCCAGGGCGTCGGGCAACAACGCCGACATGGCGTCGAACCCGCCGCGTACCCAGTCCGCCGACACCAACAGGGTGCAGGCGCGGATGGTCAGCAGCAGTAGCGGCACCACAGCGATGACGGCGTAGAAGGTCAAGCCGCCCGCGATCAAGGTGGTGTCCTCGCGGGCGAACCCGGCTTTGATCGCGCCGACTCCGCGCGTGGCCCTCGTGCGTATCGAGGTCATCTCGCGCGAGCACCGAGTAACGCGCCGACCGCGACGGCGTCATTCAAGGGTGATGTCCACACCATCGATGACCTTCAGAAACGGGCAGATCGAGGTTGCCTGCGCCAGTACCGCTTCGGGATCGTCGGTGCCGGGAAGAGATACTGCGAGGGCGAACGTGGCGTCGTAGCCGGATGCATCCGAGTCGGTGAGTACGACGGTGCCCTTCACTGCGAGGTCGTCGACGCTACCGCCGACGGTTCCGAGCGCGATACGCAGAGACTCGACCAGGCAGCTCGACAGAGCGGCAGCCATCAGTTGCTCGGGGTTGGTGTGCTCCCCCGGCCCTCCGAGTTGCTTCGGTTCTCGCACACCGAGGGACAGAACCCCGTCGTCGGAGGTGACTCCCGTCGCGGTGGCTGAGACAGTTGCTGTGTACAGCTCGGTGTTCATCGATGTCGGATGTCCACTCGGCAGCCGATCGAAACCGGCGGAGTCCACGCGCCCGGGTCGAGACCGAGGGGTACGTGTCGATGTTCACACATCGGATACATCAGTTTGACCGAACCTACCGACGGGTAACGCTGCTGTCAGGGCCGAGCATAACGCTGTGACCCACAGGCATCGGCCAGAGCAAACGACCACCGAACCGAAAGGGGAGCACCATGAGCACATCCACGTTGATCGCGCAGTTGCGTGTCGCACTGCAGTTGACGAACACCGAAATTCAGATCGCGGAAACTCGCGTCGTTCAGGCGCGCACCGAGGCGGTACGCAGGGAGTTGACTCAGAACGCCGCGAACGGCCGTGAGCGCGCGGCAGCCATCGAAGAAGCAATCCGCGGACTCGGCGGACTACCCGAACTGGTTGCACCGTTCCTGGGGCGCACACTCGCCGCCGTCAAGACGGTCGCGGAGCAGGCGCAGCCGTTCGACGAGGCCCTGCTGGGCGATCTCGCACTCGAGCAGCAGCTGCTGGGCCGCGCCAAGTACATCAAGGCACTGGCCACGGCAGCGAACGAGCCCACCGTCGTCGCGTTGGCGACCCGGCTGGCCACAGCACACAGCGCAACGGTGGAGTGGCTCGAAACCGTGCTCGCCGAAGACGCACTCGGCGGACCCGCAGCGCTACGCCGCACTCCGTTCCAGGCCGCCACGGGCACCGCAGTCAAGATCGTCAACGCTCCGGCAACCTGGTCGGCCCGCGGTCTCGACCGCGCACTGGACGCAGCCCGAGCCACCCCGGATCGCCTCGCCGCTCTGCTGGGCCGCGGAGCTCACGCCGGTGACGTGGCAGTCAAGACGCTGACGGCGAGCCGCGATGCAGCACTCGAAGCAGCCGAGGACGTCACTCGTAGCGAGGGAGTCGACACCGTCGCCGACGCGATCCACACCGCACGGTCGGCCAGCGGAACCCTGGACGCCGACGAGCTGCCGATCGCGGACTACGACGACCTGAACGTCTCGGACGCCGTTGCCGCCATCAAGGACCTCACGAACCCGACCGACGTTCGCACCGTCGTGGCGTACGAAGAGGCACACAAGAACCGCCACGGAGTCGTGTCCGCAGGACAGACGCGCGTGGCAGCAATCGCCAAGGACGTCATCTCGATCGACTGACCTTCTGCGAATACCGATGCGGCCCGTGAACTTCCGGGCCGCATCGCTGTATTCGAAGCAACCCGCTAGGGCTTGAGCAACACCTTGATGGCACCGTCCTGCTTCTTCTGGAAGATCTCGTATGCGTGCGGGGCTTCTTCGAGCGAAAGCTCGTGTGTGGCAAACGAATCGACACCGAGCGGGTCGTCGTCGCCGAGCAGCGGCATGATGTCGTCCACCCACCTCTTGACGTTCGCCTGGCCCATGCGGAGCTGAATCTGCTTGTCGAACATGGTCATCAGCGGCAGTGGATCGGCCATACCGCCGTACACACCGATGATCGAGATGGTTCCGCCGCGTCGAACGATGTCGATCGCAGAGTACAGCGCTCCCAGTCGATCGACACCGGCCTTCTGCATCATCGGCGCAGCAACGGCATCGGGGAGCATGCCGACGATCTGCTGAGCGAGTTTGCCGACCGGAGATCCGTGCGCCTCCATGCCCACCGCATCGATGACGGAATCGGTACCCCTGCCGTCGGTCATCTCACGAATGACGTCGCCGACGCCACCGCTGTGCTCGGCCAGGTTCACCGTCTCGATACCCCGTGCCGCGGCGCGGGCGAGGCGCTCGGGGACCAGGTCGACGGCGATCACTCGTGCGCCCTTGTGCTGCGCGATGCGTGCTGCCATGTCGCCGATGGGCCCGAGACCGAGAACCGTCACCGATCCCCCGTCGGGAATCGCCGCGTACTCGACCGACTGCCAAGCGGTGGGCAGTACGTCGGAGAGGTATACGAATCGCGAATCCGGCGGTCCCTCCGGCACCTTGATGTGCGTGAACTGCGCCTGCGGCACACGGAGGTACTCGGCCTGCCCACCGGGGACCTGACCGTAGAGCTTGGAGAAGCCGAACAGTGCCGCGCCCATTCCCTGTTCGCGAACCTGTGTGGTCTCGCACTGGGTGTACAGGCTCGAATTGCACATGTAGCAGTGTCCGCACGAGATCTGGAACGGAATGACCACTCGGTCTCCGACTGCCAGATCGCCTGTCTGCGAGCCGACTTCCTCGACGATGCCCATCGGCTCGTGCCCCAGAATGTCACCTTCGTCCATGAAGGCTCCGAGCGTTTCGTACAAATGCAGGTCCGAGCCGCAAATGTTGGTGGTCGTGATCTTCACGATCGCGTCCGTCGGAAGTTCTATCCGCGGATCGGGAACGGTGTCGACGCTGACTTTTCTCTTGCCCTGCCAGGTCACTGCGCGCATGACGTCCTTCCATGAAGCGACTTCGAAGTTCGATGTTCGCTGCACTGCGCATTGCCTGTTGTGACAGGTCACAAACACATACGCCTGCAGTGGTTGGTACCGCCCGGCAGCGGGTAGCCACCACTATGACCGCGTTGTTCTCAGTCGATCCGTCCACCGCTCGATCTCCCGCCCTACCCACCCCCTGCGGGCCGATCTCGGAAGCCGTCACCCAATCGCTGGCCGCGGGTGTGCCGACCGGAACCCCGGTGATGCCCGATCCGATCGAGGCCGATCCCACGTCCCGAGACGCGCAACTCGCGCTTCTGATCTGCTACGAACTGCACTACCGCGGATTCGAGGGCGTGGACGACGCCTGGGAGTGGGACCCCGAGCTCCTCCGGCTGCGAGGAGGGCTGGAATCCGCTTTTCTGCGATACGTGCGAGAGAACGTGGAGCCCGGCACCGACGCAGTGGCGGAGATGGACGCGCTGTCGATCGAAGCGACCTCGGGGAGCGGCCCCTCGTGGTTCCTTCGCGACGAAGGTTCGTGGGAGCAGATGCGCGAGTACTTCGTGCACCGGTCCGTCTACCACCTCAAGGAAGCCGACCCGCACGCGTGGGCCATCCCCCGTCTGACGGGCCAGACCAAGGCCTCCTACGTCGCGGTCGAATTCGACGAGTACGGCGGCGGCAAGGGCGACCGCCTGCACCAGCATCTGTGGGCCGAATCGATGGTGGCGGCCGATCTCGATCCGACGTATCTCGGTTATGTCGATCGCGTCCCGGCACAGACACTGGCCTGGGTCAATCTCATGTCGTTGTTCGGTTTGCATCGAGGGCTGCGCGGTGCCACCGTGGGCCACTTGGCGGCAACCGAGATCACGTCGTCGCCCGGCTCGCAGCGCTACGTGCAGGGACTGCGGAGGCTCGATGCACCGTCGGCATGCATCGCGTTCTACGCCGAGCACGTCGAGGCGGACGCCGTGCACGAGCAGGTGCTACGTCACGACGTGGTCGGCACTCTTCTTCGCCACGAGCCCGAACTCGAAGCAGATGTGGTGTTCGGAATGCGCGCACTGGATTTCGTCGAGAACGAACTCGCCGACCACGTGATGCGGCGATGGTCGGCCGGTCAGTCCTCGCTGGACTGAGAGGGTCGCCTCTTCGCGCGGTGGCTCGTGTCGCACAGCGGATAGCTCTTGCTCCGCTTGCACGTGCACACCGCGACGACGAAGCGGTCCGACTCCACTTTCGTGCCGTCGTCGAGTTCGATGTTCACCGGTCCGTCGATCAGCATCGGGCCACCACGAACGATTCTCACCGTCGTCCGTGTGCCGGCCGAGTCATCGCTTGTCGCCACGAATCACCACCAACTCCTCCGTTCGACGCCCCGGAGCCAACAGACCGCGGGCTTCGAGCCACCCGGCACGGCGGTGCATCACCGGGCCGAAATCGATGGATTGCCTGATCTCTTCGACGACCGAGAATCCGTTGTCCGCGAGCATGTCGACGGTGCGTCGCGGCCCGGAGAACTCGGAATGTACAACCAGCAGTGTTCCACCCGGAACCAGCAGCGAGGCGGCTGCCAGGCACAGCGGGTCGAGCACCATGCGGCCGTCCTCACCTGCGTCCCAGGCCCGGTGAAGTCCCATTCCGGTCGGCTCTGCCTCGGACGGAACGTACGGAGGATTGCACAGCACGACGTCGAACGATTCGAGTGCGTCCGCCTCTGCAAGGGAACCCAACCTGACGTCCACCTCGACGCCCACCGAGCGCGCGTTGCGCTGCGCGCAGTCGACGGCCCGTGCGGAAATGTCGAACGCGACGACCTCACGCGCACCCAACAGTGCGGCGGTGATGGCCACGGCACCGCTGCCGGTGCACATGTCGAGCACTCGCGCACCGGGAACGATGCCCGTCGTGGCGGCGATATCGCACAGCAGTAGCGAATCCTCCTGCGGTTCGTACACTCCGGGATCGGCGTGCACGGCCGCCAGGGTTCTGGCGGATTCGGTTTCGGCTGTCGTCATCGGCGTGCCTCCCACGGTGTAGCGATCGAAGTCGTATTCCCGTGAGACTCGCAGTCAAACCCGTTGCTGTCTCGATGCTTACGATCCGGCCTCCCGGGGTAGTCCTGTCGAGCGTGGTTGAGGAGTAGCCCGCCGTCCCCGAATGTCGACTGTCGATTTCTCACGTGCACCCGGTGGGGAGTTCGGCTGCACAGGAGTGTCCATGATCGTCGTACCGTCCATTACGCCACGCCTCACGGAAGTCGTTCCGTCGCTGTCCGAGTCGTCGAGTCTCGAACCCGAGATGACGCTGTCGGTGAACGAGAGCGCGGGTGCCGACATCATCGTGCGAGTGATCGGAACGATCGGTGACGCGGACGTCCCCGTTCTCGCCGAAACACTCGGCGAGGCCGCCGAACGCGGACGCACGTTGATCCTCGATCTGTCCTCGGTGGCAGGCGTCGCCACAGGCGTCCGCTCCGTGCTCGACGCCACCTCCATCCGACTCGGACGATGGAATCAGAAACTGGCAGTGGTGCTTTCACCAGATCTGCAGCAGTCCGTCATCGGTCTCGTACCGGAGCGAGTCGACGTTCGTCGCTCGACGACCGAGTCCGTGGCGGTACCGGCAGCAGACACCAGGTGATCCGTTCGGCGACGGTATGGCCTGCCGATTCGCGAGAGGTGTCGTAAGTGACCACCCCGAGCAAGACCTACGACGTGCTCGTCGTCGGCGGAGGCAACGCAGGCATCAGCGCGGCTGCGCGGCTGCTGAAGAAGGGCATCTCCGACGTCGCTGTCATCGAGCCCGAGCAGGTGCACACGTATCGTCCACTGCTGTCCTACGTGGGCTCCGGTCAGGCAGCGCTGACCGAGGCGGAACGCACACAGCGTTCGGTGATTCCGACCGGATGCGTCTGGCTGGAAGACTCGGTGACAGCGATCGATCCGGTGAACCGTCTGGTGCGATGCACGTCCGGCAGGGCGTACGGCTATCGAGACCTCGTTCTCGGCCAGGGTCTCGTGGTGGACACCGACGCCCTGCCCGGAGTACACGCGGCACTCGAATTCCCCGGTGTTGCAAGCAATTACCTCGACCGAGCAGAAGCCACCTGGCGCCTGACACGGGATCTCCCCGTCGGCAGCAGTGCTGTGTTCACAGTGCCCCGCCCACCGGTGGGCTGTACCGGCACCACGCTCAAGCCGTTGTTTCTCGCAGCGGACCACTGGATGCGCAGCGGGCGCCTGCCGGGAATCGAAATCACACTGGTGGTGGATCGACATCGAATGTTGGGCAATCCCGAGCTCGACGCCATCGTCGTCGGGCGACTACGCGAGCTCGGCGTGCGAATACTCCCCCGTACCGCAGTGACGGCTCTGCATCCGGAGACCGGACACATCACCGTCACGGACAACGACGGCGTCGACGATCGCATCCGCTACGACATGCTGCACCTCGTACCGCCGTTCCGCGGTCCGACGTGGCTGGAGGAGTCGAACCTGACCGGATCTGCGGCGCACGGTGTCGTCGACATCGACGGTCGGACTCTGCGCCACCGGGTGTATCCGGAGGTCTGGGCCGCGGGTGACGGAGCAGCAATCGACACCGACTCCTCGGGTGGCGCACTGCGCAAACAGATTTCGATTCTCGTCGACAATCTGATCGCAGCGCGTAGCGGGAAACCGTTGTCGGAGTACGACGGCTACACCGTTGCCCCCATCGCCGTCGGCGCACACAGCTTGATCGCCGCCGAATTCGACCGCACCGGAACCCTGACACCGTCGCTGCCGTCGTTCCTCGATTCGCTGAAGCCGAGGCGCTCCGCCTGGGCCTTCGACCGATACGGCCTACCGCTGTCCTACTGGAACATGATTCTCGCCGGCCGACTCTGACCGGTCGGGCGACTCCATGAACCCGTCGGGGTCGTGAGCGACGACCCGATGTCCGTCGTCGTCCAGGGCGCGAAACGCATCGCGCAGGAGCCGTCGAGCCGCGCCGTCCATGGCACGTACCTCACTGAAATCGACCGTAGTACAGGTGTTTTCGCCGACATCGGCGACCAAACGGGACGTGACCGCCTCTGCACCCGCGAACCGAAGATCGCCCTGCAGCTCCACGGTGGTCACGCCGTCCGCCTCGGTCACGCTGCGGATGGCCGATTCACCGCTGGGCGCGACGTTCATCATGTGCAGGCCCAGATCGCGCGAGAGTCTCTCGAACACCGCCACCCCGCGCACACTGTTGCCATGCTCGTTCAGTCTGGGTGAGACGACGGCAATACCCACCTGACCCGGCAACACACCGATGATCGCCCCGGCCACCCCGCTCTTGGCGGGTATACCCACGGTCGCGAGCCAGCTGCCACTGCCGTCGTACATTCCACAGGTCGCCATGACCGCCAGTACGTGACGATCGATCGCCGAATCGAGTGTCTGCTCGCCCGTCCGAGGATCTTTGCCGCCGTTCGCCATCACCGCGGCGATCCGGGCCAGGTCGTTACAGGTCACGGTCACCGCACACTGACGCGCATAGCCGTCGACGACATCGGCGGGCTCGGCTCCGAGGTGGCCGACCGACTTCAGCAGGTGCGCGATCGCGGTGTTCCGGTCGTCGGATTCCAGTTCGGCCTCGTACACCTGACGGTCGACGGAGAGTTCGCGGCCTGCCATCCTGCTCAGAAGGTCCGACATTCGCCCCGCCCGCTCTTCGCTCCCGTGGCCTCGAATCATCGAATGCACTGCCAGCGCACCGGCATTGATCAACGGGTTCCGCGGCCTTCCGGTCTCTGCTTCCAGCGATATCTCGTTGAACGAGTCGCCCGACGGTTCGACGTCGACGGCCTCGAGCACCGCCTCGATGCCGTTGTCCTCGATGGCGAGCGCATATGCGACCGCTTTGGCTATCGATTGGATCGAGAATTCGGTGTCGGTATCGCCCGCTCCGTGCAGCGATCCCCCGACGGTGGCGAGTGCGACCGCGAACGTGTCGGGATCCGCCGAGGCCACTACCGGGTTGCCCTCGGTCACGGTCCCGCCGTCGAACTCTCGACAGTCCTCCAACACGGATGCGAGGTATTCGGGAACAGGCGATCTCATGTGTCCACGCTAGTCCTCGACGAACAGGCCTTGACATCGCGGCCGTACTGCCGCTTACACTCCTGGTTCCTCAACCGTTGTAGGGCCCCTCCCGCGAAGATCGGATTCCTGACGTGCGATTGCGACGCCTGATCGCTGCCGACTCGACAGATCGTCTGGCCGTGTACGCACCCGAGTCCGGTGCCTGGGTCGATCTCGATGCCGCAGTGTCGACGCTGGGTGCCGACGAGGCTCTGCGCCCACTCACCCGCACGGTGCTCGGATTTCTCGACGCCGGCGAACGTGCGCGCGACTCGGCTCGGTCCGTGGTGCAGCGTGCGGTGTCCGAGGGAGTTGCGGTGATCGACCGACCGGCACCGACACTGCCGGTGGTTCCTGCGTCGCTTCGGTGCTTCCTCGGCTGGGAGGCGCACTGGGATCTGGCTGCGCACAACCTGGTTCGCCGTAACCTCCCGAGAGCTGTCCCCTTCATCCGCGGGTTCGAGGCCGTCACACGGTCGACGTTTCCTGCACTCCGTCCGGGACCGGGGTTCGACGACCATCCGGTCTACTACACGGGCAATCACCTCACCGTCGTCGCCGACGAAGCTCCGGTCGAGTGGCCGTCCTACAGCCGGGCACTGGATTTCGAGCTCGAGTTCGGAGCCGTGGTGACCAGGCCCGTTCGCGACGTGTCCGAGCGGGAAGCCACCGCTGCGATCGGTGGGTACGTAGTGTTCGACGACATCAGTGCTCGCGACACCCAGTGGGAGGAGCAGCGCCGCACCCCGTTCGGCCCGGTGGTCAAGACCAAGACCTTCGCCAGCTCCATGGGAGCCGACATCGTCACCGCTGACGAGGTGTCACCGTATCTGGACTCGTTGACGGCCACCGTGACGGTCGACGACGAAGTGTGGTCGACCACGGGCACCGCAGGCATGCGGTACTCGATCGGAGAATCACTCGCGTACGCCAGTCGCGGCGAGAACGTCTACCCCGGTGAGTTGTTGACCTCCGGCACGCTTCCCCGCGGATGCGGCCTGGAGCTCGACCGCTGGATAGCCCCGGGCGATCGCGTCGAACTGAGCATCGAACGAATCGGATCGGTTACCAACACGATCGGTACTCGCTGAGGATTCAGCGCTCGATGTCGGATTTGTCGGTGGAGGCATCCTGGAACATCTCCAGGAACGACCCGAAGCCGGATGCTCCCTTGCGTGATTCGTCCATGTTGTGGTCGACGGCTCCTGCCGCCCCCTCGTCGTGTGTCATGTCTTGTAGCTTGCCGCTCGCAAATTGCAGCGAGCCGGGGACCGAGGACACGAATCGGCAACGAAAGGTCACGGACCGGTAACGACGAACTCGAAGCTATGGATGGATCGAGCACGGTTTCCATCCATAACTTCGAGTTCGGTAGAGAAGGTCAGGCCAGCTCGAACCGATCGAGCATCATGACCTTGTCCCACGCCGCCACGAAGTCCTGAACGAACTTGTCCTTGGCGTCGTCGCAGGCGTAAACCTCGGCGAGAGCGCGCAATTCGGAGTTCGATCCGAACACCAGGTCGTTACGGGTTCCGGTCCACTTCGTCTCACCGGTCGCGGCATCCTTGGCCTCGTAGATGCCGTCCTCAGCGGTGGGGACCCATTCGGTGCCCATGTCGAGGAGGTTGACGAAGAAGTCGTTGGTGAGCGTTCCGACCTTGTCGGTCAGGACGCCGTGCGACGACTTTCCGAAGTTGACTCCGAGCACACGCAGTCCGCCGACCAGCACGGTCATCTCGGGTGCGCTGAGCGACAACAGGTTTGCCCGATCGACGAGGGAGTACTCCGCCGGAAGCTTCTGGCCCTTACCGAGGAAGTTACGGAAACCGTCCGCCTTGGGCTCGAGGTCGGAGAACGAATCGACGTCCGTCTGCTCCTGCGTCGCATCCATGCGGCCCGGGGTGAACGGAACGCTGACTCCCGCCGCTTTCTCCAGTGCGGCAACGCCGCCGAGGACGACGAGGTCGGCGAACGAGACCGTCCCGGAGAACGACTGCTGGATGCCTTCGAGCACGCGGATGACCTGTGCGATCTCGTCGGGCTCGTTGACCTCCCAGCCTGCCTGCGGCTGCAGACGCAGACGGCCACCGTTGGCACCGCCGCGCTTGTCGCTGACGCGGAACGACGACGCCGCGGCCCACGCAGCCGAAATCAGCTGGTCCTGAGTCAGTTCGGAGTCGAGGATCGTCTGCTTGAGCTCGGCGATCTGCGCCTCACCGATCAGCTCGTGATCGACGGCCGGGATCGGGTCTTGCCAGAGCAGGGTCTCCGAGGGAACCTCGGGGCCGAGGTAACGCGACACCGGTCCCATATCGCGGTGGGTGAGCTTGAACCAAGCCTTCTGGAACTCTTCTGCGAGCTCCTCGGGGTGGTCGAGCCAGCGACGGGTGATCTGCTCGTAGATCGGGTCGACACGCATCGCGATGTCGGAGGTCAGCATCGACGGGTGGCGACGCTTGGTGGGATCGGCGGGGTCGGGAACGAGATCTGCGCCCTCACCGTTCTTCGGACGCCACTGGTGCGCGCCTGCGGGGCTCTTGTAGAGCTCCCACTCGAATCCGTACAGCGTCTCGAGGAAGCTGTTGTCCCACTGGGTGGGCGTGGGCGTCCAGATGACCTCGAGGCCACTGGTGATCGCGTCCGCACCGACACCGCTCTGGTAGCTGTTCTTCCAGCCGAGGCCCATCTGCTCGATGGGTGCACCCTCGGGCTCGGCACCGATGTGCTCGTCGGGATCGGCTGCGCCGTGCGTCTTGCCGAACGTGTGCCCACCGACGGCCAGTGCCGCGGTCTCGATGTCGTTCATGGCCATCCGGCCGAAGGTCTCGCGGATGTCCAGCGCGGACTGCACCGGGTCCGGGTTGCCGTTGGGGCCTTCGGGGTTGACGTAGATCAGACCCATTTGCACTGCGGCGAGCGGGTTCTCGAGGCTCGTGCGATCACCGTCGTAGCGCTCGTCGCCCAGCCAGGTCTGCTCCGGGCCCCAGTAGACGTCCTCGTCCGGCTCCCAGGCGTCGACGCGTCCGCCGGCGAAACCGTAGGTGGGCAGACCCATCGATTCGATCGCGACGTTGCCGGTCAGCACGATGAGGTCGGCCCAGGAGAGCTTGCGGCCGTACTTCTGCTTGATCGGCCAGATCAGCCGGCGAGCCTTGTCCAGGCTGGCGTTGTCCGGCCAGCTGTTCAGGGGTGCGAAGCGCTGCATGCCCGCTCCGGCACCGCCGCGTCCGTCCTGCTTGCGGTAGGTGCCCGCGGCGTGCCACGCCATGCGGATGAAGAAGGGGCCGTAGTGACCGAAGTCGGCAGGCCACCAGGGCTGCGAGTTGGTCATGAGCGCTTCGATGTCGCGCTTGACCTCGGCGAGGTCGAGGGAGTTGAACTCGGCGGCATAGTCGTAGTCGGCACCCATCGGGTCGCCGACGGCCGGGTTCTTCTTGAGAATCTTGAGGTTCAGAGACTTGGGCCACCACTCGCGGTTGCTACCGCCCTCGACGGGCATCGGCATCGAGTCGTGCATGACGGGACACTTGCCACCCGACTCCTGTGGCTGATCCTCGTTCATCTCTTTTTCGCGTGTTGTGTGATCTTCTGACACGTGCTTCCTTCCAGGGTGTGACGATCGGGCTGTGATCGAGGTCGGTTCACGAACACTGCTGTGTCCGAGAACCGGGAGGGAACGAAACAGGAGCTGTCGACTGCCGTCGAGCAGTCGAACACTGTGCGCAGAAGCCCCAGTAGATGACTTCCGCCTCGTCGATCGTGAAACCGACGGAGTCCGATGCGGTGAGACATGGCGTTTCGCCCACCGCGCAGTCCACGTCGGCGATGACGCCACAGGAGCGGCACACCGCGTGGTGGTGGTTGTCGCCGACGCGAGATTCGTACCGAGCGGGAGATCCTGCCGGTTCGATTCGCCGCACCAGGCGCGCCGCGGTCAACGCATTGAGCACGTCGTACACGGTTTGCCGCGACACCTCGGGCAGCACCGATCGCACGAGTCCGAGGATCGTGTCGGTGTCTGCATGAGGATTGGATCCGACGACCTCGAGCACCGCGACCCTGGGACGGGTCACGCGCATGTCGGCGGTGCGTAACAGCTCCGCGTACGGTGAGATCGGCATCACAGCAATACTATCCTCCGCTTTTCTGGACAAAGTCAAGTATGCAGACGAATTCGCCGGATGTCGACCTGGACGCCGAACAACAGCGCCGTCACCGAGCAACCGCGACTCCTACTGTTCGCTTTCCCTACACTCCTCGGTTGGATTCGGGACGGGATCAGGCCAGTGCCAAGAACAGCTTCTCCAGTTCGGCCTCGGTCATCGGCTCCTTCTGCCCCGCACTCTCGCCCGTCATGCATTCACGCAGGCCCGTTGCCACGATCTTGAATCCGGCCTTGTCCAGCGCTCTGGAAACAGCAGCGAGCTGAGTGACCACATCCTTGCAATCGCGTCCGTTCTCGATCATCCCGATGACGCCGGCGAGCTGACCGTGCGCGCGCTTGAGCCGGTTCAATACCAGTGCGATGCTGTCTTCGTCGCCGATCATGTCGATCTCCTCGGTGGTTGCGGTAGTGAACCCGATGGTACCCCCGGGGGCATCAAGCGAGATCGGATCCGGTACCGCCCAGTGCCGCGATCGCCGCCTGCAATTTCACGGTGGCCTCGGAGGCGACCGCACCCAACTCGGGCTCACCGGTGACCTCGACCATGATGGCCGGGTTCATCGCCTCGACGACGACAGACCCCGCTACCGACGTGTTCTCGCGGACCACGACGTTGCACGGCAACAGCAGACCGATCTGCTTCATCACTCCGACGGCGCGATGAGCCAGTCCCGGGTTACACGCGCCCAGGATCACGTAGCGCTCCATGTCCTCGCCGAGCTTGGCCTTCAACGTGGCCTGCATGTCGATTTCGGTGAGAACTCCGAATCCCTGCTCCGACAACGCCTTTCTCGTGCTCTCGATCGCGTCGGCGAAATCGGTGTCGGTCAGTGTGGTGGACAATGCGATGTTCATGATGACTCCTCGAAAATTGTTGTGTCAGTGCGAAAAGCGAATGGAGGGCAGCACCGCACGCAGCCACGCCGGCGACCACCACGCGCCGTGTCCGGTCAGCCGTAGCAGGACCGGAAGCAGGACGAGTCGAACCAGGAACGCGTCGAGCAGTACCGCAACACCCAGGATGATGCCCATCTCTTTCGGGGGCAACGGATCCGACAGTGCGAACGTGAAGAACACTGCCACCATCACCGCCGCGGCAGCAAAGATGACTCGCCCCGAGTGGGCCAAGCCGTCGACCTGAGCAGCCTTGGGATCGCCCGAGCGTTCGTAGTGTTCCTTCGCGGTGGCCAGCAGAAAAACCGTGTAGTCCATGGCGATCGCGAAGATCATCGCGAAGAAGAACACCGGGCCCCACCCGTCCAGGAATCCCTGCGGGGTGAAACCGAGCAGTGACGCGCCGTGGCCGTCCTGGAAGATCAACTTGGCAACTCCGAAGGCCGCCGCCGTGGACAGCAGGCTCACCAGAGTGCCGAGCAGCGCGATCAGCGGAGCCTGCAGCGCGGCCAGAAGCAGCACGAACCCGAGGACCAGGATGATCCCGACGACGATCGGCAGGTAGTCGTTCAGAGCCTGCTGAAGGTCCAGGTTCTCCGCGGGTGCTCCGCCGACGAGTGCCGAATCGGGCAGCGTGGATCGCAGATCGGCGAGAATGGTACCCATCGATTCGTCGGACGGATCCACCGACGGAATTGCTTGCAGCAGAGCATATCCCGAACCGTCAGCCGCACTCTGTGGCGGAGTCACCATCGAGATCCCGTCGACCCCGGCAGCGGCGGTCGCGGTGCCGAGAGCATCGGCGTCGGGCACCACGATCTGCAGCGCTCCCGGTGCACCCGGCCCGAACTGGGCCTGTACGAGCTCGTAGCCCTGGCGCACCGGTGCGTTCTCGGGCACCACCGCGATCGACGGCATCGCCACCTTCAATCCCAGCACAGGTAGGGCGAGGGCGATCAGAATTCCCACGGAGACGACGGCGAACGGCCACGGGTGCTTGTGCAACAACTCGCCCCAGGCCGCGAACTTCGGGGATCGATGTTCCTGCCGCTTGGCGTACGGCAACGAGGCGGCGTCGACCCTGGGTCCGAGCGCGCCCAACGCCGCAGGGAGCAGTGTCATGGTCGCCAGCAACACGAAGGCAACGGCCAGCATGATTCCGACAGCCATCGTGCGCACCGCAGGCGCGGGGACCAGCAACACTGCGGACAGACTCACCAGCACCGTCAGCCCGGACAACACGACGGCTTTGCCTGCGGTGTCCATGGTTTCGGCCACTGCCGCCCGAGGGTCTGCGTGACGCAACGCATCGCGGAATCGAGCGACGACGAACAGCGCGTAGTCGATTCCCAGCGCGAGCGCGAACATCATCGCGAAGTTCATGGCCCACACCGAGATCGGCGTGACTCCGTTGAGCAGAACGAGACCACCAGCCGATGCGACGAGACCGGCAACGGTGAGCAGCAGCGGCAATCCGGCGGCGACGAGTGATCCGAACGCAAGCACCATGATCGCCAATGTGACCGGCCACGAGAACAATTCGGCTTGGATCATCGCGTCGTGGTTCGCCTGGTTGAAGTCCGACCACAGGGCCGACGAACCGGTGGGGTACACCTCGATTCCGTCGGTCGAGAGCGCGGTCAACCGCTCCTTCACATCGTCGACGGCTTCGACCATCTCGTCGGTCGTGCCGTTCGCCCCGGCGATGACGATGCCGGTTCGGCCGTCCGGGCTGATCGTCATCCCCGGTTGCGGCGCAACGACGTCCCCGAATCTGGTGTCACCGGCGAACACATCGGACACGTCGGCAATCACGTTCCGAACAGCGGGATCGGTGATGGGTTCCGCGTCGGAGTGGACGACCACCTGCACCGCGGCGGAGGAATTACCGCCGAAGTGCTGCTGGGCCAATTCTCGAACTTGAACGGATTCGGATCCGTTCGCCTGCCATCCCGCTCCGGCGAGGGACGAGAACACCGAGGGCGCGAACGAACCGAGGCCGACGAGCGCGATGAGCCACACACCGAACACCCATCGTCGATGGGTCACCATCGCGCCGCCCGCACGGCCGAGTAGGCCCGGCGCGGCTACCGGCCGATCATCCGGTGGACGAAGAACTTCGGCATCACGCAGCGACATGGTGCTCCTATACGGGTGGGGGTATCGAAGGGGGCAGACGAAACCCCGGATCGATCGAACATGCCCACCTTCGCACATACCCAAGGGGGTATGCAAGTACCCCTGGGGGTATCACCCCAGGGGTACTTGCATTCAGAGCCGACGGCCCGGTGTTGTCACCTGCCGGTCAGCGCCGACCGTTCCACTGCTTCTCGATGCCGCGCAACACCTCGAGCGTCCGAGCAGAATCGGCATCGACTGCCATCCTCGACCGAGCGCGTTCGAGCGCACGCTCGGCCCGAGTGACCGCACGGTGCCCCGAGTCGGTGGCCTCGACCATGTACTGCTGCCGATTTCGCGGATTGGCGCTCCGCACCAACAGCCCCGACTCGACGAGACTGGCCGTCGTGGCGGTGATACTCGTCCGGTGCCGCACCAACTCCCGCGACAGCGCACTGTAGGACATCGGCCCTCGCCTGGACACCAGTTCCAGCACCTCGTACCTCGCCCAGCTCAGCCCCTGCGCGTCCAGTGCCTCCGCCAGACGGACCCGCGCGGCCGACGCCATGCGCAGCACCGTGGACACGATTTCGAGCTCGGTGGAATGCACCGGCGAGGTACCACCGTCGAACGATTCAGCGATGGCAGTCATCGGACACTCCCCTACTTGATCTCTGCGAGGACGGTGCCTTGGGTGATGGCGTCGCCTGCGGTGACGGTCAGGCCGGTGATGGTGCCTGCTTTGTGGGCGTTGACGGGGTTTTCC
>NZ_NOYE01000029.1:0-101891 GCF_002258285.1 Rhodococcus sp. 06-418-5 | reverse complement strand
AGCTCCGGTGAGCGCTGCGCGCCCACCGCCAGAAGCCGGCCGCCAAGGCGGCCTAGTGCGGACTTTCCTTGCCGGGCGCTGCGCGCCAACGGCCAACGAATCACCTATCTTGATTGTCTGACAATATCTTTCGTATCGGTACAACCTTCGGACCGCTGCGCGCCCCGGCCGATCAACCGCTACCGCAGTGGGGCACGCTGCGCGCACCCCACTGTGGTACGGCTACTACTCCCCCACAGTGAAATTCACATCGAGATACGAGAAATTGTCCCGTAGATGCTGCCGTACATCGTCCAGATCTACGGACTCGTCCGCATCTTCTTGGCTACGCGCCGATCGCGTCATTGTTAATGAAACTGTGACATCCACTTCTACATCGAAATCACGTTCTCGGCCTTCGAACCCCCACTGTTCGCAGAACCTCTCGAACTCGCTGCACAGACTGTTCTCGTCCGCCCATTCGCATGCAGACTCATTCAGCCGCCTGATCCACTCGTGATGGTTCGCACGCTCGGTATTGGCGCTCTCGCGTACGGCCTGCAAGGTCCGTTCGACGGCGGCCCGTTCGTGGATCGGCCGCACGTACTCACCGAACCATGCGGGAGCGACCCCAGGTGACACAGTGACCGGTGAGATGTCACGTGGACGCACCAACCCCGTCCAGCTCTTGTAGGTGTGCTCCACGGCCATCAACGGCTCACGCCACACGACAGCAACGCTTGCATGGGTCTCGGTGGCATTGCGCTCATCGACCGAGAACCATCCTGACGCGGCGATACCGCCGCGTCCATCACTTATCTGCACATAGGTCCCCTCTGCGGGGTATCCCGCAACCAGGGGCTTTGGCAAGGCCTCGAGCACGACGGCCCGGTTCGACCAGTCGGCACCCCCTAGAGACCCATTGTCGAAGGCCACCTCGAGCACGGACGCAACTGGTAACACTGAATCGACGATCGATGTCATGGCAGATTTCAGCCTCTCAATTCGGGTGACGGATGGTCAGTCCGCCGATCAACAGAACGCCTCTGAATCTACCATCGAAACACTTGCACTGGAAGACGTAAGAGTCATCGAAACATGTTGATAAACAGAGCGTTTGGGATCACAACTATCAGCAGGACGCAACCCGGCAGCAGCCGCAATTGTCCCCGACGCACTCGGTGCCGGGGACCGAGTGCGCAGGCGATTTTACCGAGCCTGACAGAATAGGACTGCTCAACTTTCCCTACAGGAGATCGACTGACATGGCACCGAAAAGGCCCGATGAAACGCTGCACCGACTCCGCGACTGGACGCACGGACAACTGTCGGAGCGCCTCGCTGCCCAGATCCTTCTCGCAGACGACTTCAAAAACCTCGACCCCTCTCAGCCGATGGGCGGTCCCGACAATGCCCACGACGCAATAGCCCACCGCGACGGCAAGAAATGGGTCATGGCGGCCTATTTTCCGAACACCAGAAAAACTTTCAGCGCAGTCAAGAAGAAATTTCTGGGAGACGTTGCCGGCGTGGCCACCAACGGTGCCAACGGCATTGTCTTTGTAACCAACCAAGCTCTGACGGTCGGAGAGCGAACCAAACTTTCCAACCTTGCGTCTTGCGATGTCGAGCTCTACCACCTCGAACGGTGCGTAGCGATCCTTGACATGCCCCGCATGGGCCCTGTACGCCGCCAGTTCTATCTCGAAGACGAGAACTCAGACGATCGAGTTAACGGCAACCAGACCGGCGGCGACACCACCGCCCGTTTCATGCTTTCTACCTATGACATGAAGGCAGGCACCGCTCAACACGCCGCAGTTCTCAAGGACGGTCAGTATCCCCTCTACGACCTATCGCTGAGAATCGTCGACATGAATGTCAGTCCCGGCACCGATCTACACCGCCTCGACTGGGGGAACCTCGTCGCGCCGGCCGAGTACTACAACGTGAATATCAGCCTCCCGGACTCGGCGTACTGGAGGATCTTTTTCACCGCACGCAATGGCCAGTGGCATCAAGATCTGATTCTCAAGCGATCGGACCCGGACAGCTGTTGGCTTGCAGCCACCCGCGTCATCGGCCTCCAACAAGCACCCCATCTGCAGCAGCTGGACCTGGAATTCATTCATCGCTTCGGAGCTCCAGAATGGCTCCCTTAATGGCCAACTCGCGCGGTCTGCACCCGCCCGGCCAGCTGTTGAACCGCCAGGGATCGACATTCTGTCGGTCGGTAAAGGACAGGCCGGGGGCCGCCCGATCGCTTCGCACGCCCGTTTTCGTCGGGCTGCACCAGATTCTGCCTTGGGTGCGCCTCCACTCAAATACACAGGGCCGGACAAGCCATAGAGGGCATGATTGATCCTGTGCCGGACTACGACATCAATCAGCTGGGAAGCCGGCCCTTCGAGCAGCTCGTCGTTGCGCTGTGCGTCCGAGCAATCGGGGCCGGGATAGAAGCCTTCGGCGACGGCCCCGACGGAGGCCGCGAAGCGACCTACGCCGGCACGATTGACTGGTCCGCCGGCACAGACGATCACGTGCACGAACACTGGACCGGGTACACCGTATTCCAAGCAAAGTTCCACTACGACCAGGGTGACCCGGCATCGAACCTCGTCTGGTTCAAGAAGCAAATTGACGCCGAATTGCTCCGGTGGGTCGAAGCCATGGACAAAGGGTCGCGTATGCGTCCACCTGACTACATGGTGTTCGCCTCAAATGTCAGATTGTCGAGCAATGGAGTCTCCGGTGGCATCGATCAACTGAACAACTACCTGCTCGGCAGGCTCCACGATGACAAGGACCCCATTCACGGCCTCGGGATTCGCGCCATCCGCATCTGGCACCATGCGCAGATCACCGCGCTAATCGACGGGCACCCGAGTGTCCGCTATGCATTCCCTGCCCTTCTAACGATCGGGGATGTTCTCGCCTGTATCGGTGCCAACACTGCACCAGGAAGCAGTTCTTCCGATCTCGGACCCGCTATGAGACTTCATGCGGCACAATGCCTCCGAAACGAGCACTGGGTTCGATTCTCGGAATCTGGAGCAACAGCAGGCCAACGAGCAAAGCTAGAAGAAGCGGGACGCGACCTGCCAGGACGCTACGAGAGTCCGGACGGACACCCCCACGATGTGCAGACAATTGCGCACATCATCGAGCACGCCGATCAAGTCCTCCGCAGCGGCCTCCAAGACCGCGTACGACGACCGCACTGGGTCATCATCGGCGGACCCGGACAGGGCAAAACAACACTCAGCGCACTGATCGCACAGATCTACCGCAGCGGCCTTCTGTCCCGCGGTGACATGACACCCGAAGTTGCCACAATCACCTCGGCCACGCAGAGCGCGATGGAACGCTCAGGAATCACAAAGCCACGAAACCTCCGTTGGCCCATCCGCATCGACCTCGCACTGTACGCAGACGAACTGTCGTCGGTCCCGGATTTGAGTGTCCTCGGATACCTCTCAAAAGTCATCGGCAACCGCGCCGGTCGCACTCTCAGTCCCGGCGATCTTGAAGGGTGGTTACGCATATGGCCGTGGATCGTCGTACTCGACGGTCTCGACGAGGTGAGCGCAGCTTCCATGCGTCGACTCCTGATCGAACGGATCACCGATTTCATGGAAGCTGCGGACCAGCTCGACGCAGACCTACTGCTGGTCTCCACAACTCGGCCTTTGGGCTACGACGAACGCTTCGATAGCGACTTGTTCACCGAGCTCACGTTGAGTCGCCTCAATTCCACGCAATCGCAACGATTCGGAACCGACCTCGTTCGGTTGAGGCTGGCTGACGACGCCGAAAGACGCGACACCGTCCTACGCAGGCTACGAACCGCGGCCAAAGACCCGAACACAGCACGGCTGATGGAAACCCCACTGCAAGTGACGATCATGTCGTTCATTGTCGAAAGCTTCGGGACCCTACCGCTCGACCGCTACAGCCTCTTCGAGCTGTATTACCGAACCGTCTATCAACGGGAAATTGACAAGCCTGGGGTCCATGGCCTGTCCGCACTGCTCAACGAACATCGACCCGATGTCTTCCATTTGCACTGCCAAGTCGCGCTCGAACTGCACGTGGCCGCCGAAAGCAGCAGCCGCTCGGAAGCAACAATGCCTGCGTCGAGACTCGACGAGATAGTGCGGACCCGACTCATCACCCAGGAGTTCGGTCCCCGAGACGTGAGCTCTATAGCGAGCAGACTGGTCAGGGCTGCCACGCACCGACTGGTTCTACTCGTCCCTACTGACGACCGAGTAGGATTCGAAGTTCGCAGTATGCAAGAACTGATGGGAGCAAACGCGCTGACGATGGGACAAGACACGAAAGTCCTCGCCCTGCTTCAACTCACCGCCCACCACCCCCATTGGCGAAACACATGGCTTTTGGCCGCCGGCCGAATCTTCAAAGAACGCGAACATCTACAAAATGATCTGGTGCAGCTAGTCACCGCCTGCGATCGCCGAAGTGGCGGCCTCCACGAGACGGTCCCAACAGCCCCTATGCTGGCCTGCAACGTCCTCGATGACGGCTTCGCTTCCAGAGCACCCAGTTCCCGAAGGGCCTACATAAGCGCAGCGATAAGTTGCCTCGACAGCTACCCCGGACAGGACTTCAATGGTCTTGCAATAGCACTGTCACACGCGTGCAACAGCGATGACCTGACTCCTGTGTTCACCGAACTGACTGCCGCACTTCGCGGACGGGGCATCCGACAGATCAATGCCTACTTTCTCCTCAGAGCACTTCGGAATAGCAAACAGACTTTTCACAAAGCTGACTTCATCCTTAGAAACAACGAATTACCACCCCAAACGATGCAAGCGGTCACTAAGTGGGCCACCCCCGTCTCGGATAAACGCGCGGCGCACCGAGCTGATGGACCACCCCTAAACGGAATAGCGATCTATGATATCTTGACCGCGGAGCTGGAGACCCAAGATCGATTCGGGCTCAACGACGCTCAGTACCAAAAATTCGACACATTCCTCGTCTCTTTTTCCACTGTAGAAACGTTCGTGGACCACGAGTTCGGAACACTGACCATTTTGATCGACCGAACTACGCCCATAATCCTCAACGGGCTATCCGCCGTCATGGACGACCCAGACACAGAAACCGCCGTGACCCTACTGCTCGACTCGCTACCAGTCGAGCACTGGCCGATCACGGCCACCATTCAACAATTGCTGCGTCCCCTTGTCGCTCGCAGACCTGTCGGTCCTGCCGTTATCGACGAGTTCGGGGCCGATTTCCCAGCAGCCACACAGATATGAACATCGACAGCACGTGCGACATACACTTCGACTCGTATCCACGAGGTACTCTCTCGATCATGACACTCATCCAGTCACTGGATCAGGCCAACTCCAAAACTGAGGTCGATAGCGGACTCACTGCAGGAGAACGCCGTCGAGCTCATGCATAAGGATCGGTGAAGCGCGTGGGCATAGAGGACAATATCCATGGTCTCGATGACGCCGAGCGGGCCCGCTTGAAGATGGTTCGCGAGCGGGAGTCTCGAGAAGAAGCCGAGGGCTGGCTGGCTGTCACTGAGTTCGTGAGATTGGCACAGGAGTACGGGGTTTCGCCTCGCCCGGTGCCGGCCCTAGGCCCCTATATCGATGCTGATTTCTTGAATCGGACGTGCTGGAACGGTCGCCAGATCTTCGAGTCATCGGTCATCGGTTGGTCGTTCATGCAGATGCGCGATCCGCACGCAGTCGGTGTCGACGGCACCCTCTACCGGGTTCGTCAGGACGTTCGACGCAGGCGGATGGCCCTATTCGGCGTGGGGTCGATTCGACCCGCTGAGATCGCACCGATTGCGGTCGAGTCGTATCCGCTCGGACATCTGTCCAGCAGCAACTCATATGACGAGTCCGGGGGTTGGACGTTGATCGAGTACATGACAGGTTTCCTGCGCACCAGTCGCAACCTCTCGACTTAGTCTTGAAACCCGTACGCGCAGCCACCCGGCTCGCCCAGTTTCCTTCTCTGGGCGGGCCGGGTGGGTGTCCGTGTTCACGATGCGCGTTGCGGCGACCTCCGATGCAGGACAATGCATGTGATAGCAGTGACGGCCATGACCGTGGCTCCGATCCACGCCGCGACGGTATACGCGCCGTCGTTGGGGAACTCACCGGTCGTGCCGGCCGCGAGCATGAGTCCGCCGGTAGCGCTGCCGAGGGAGAATCCGACGCTGCGAACGACTTGGTTGACGCTCATTGCACTCGATGTCTCGTCTTTAGGGGTGACAGCGAGGATGACGCCGGGCATCGCCGAGGAGAAGCTACCCACGCCGAAGCCCAGGATGGCCATTGCAACCAATAGCTCGACGATGTTCGTGCGTGCCGTCGCAAAGATCACGAACGATATGAGAACAATCACCGCGCTGGCCGCGAGAACCAAAGGGGCACCGATGCGTTCACGTGCCCGCGGTGTCACTTTGCCCGCGACGAATCCGAGCGCGGAAAATGGCACGAGGACGAGTCCGGCGACGAAAGTGGTCAGGCCGAATCCGTATCCAGTGCTGCTGGGGGTTTGTGCGTAGCGAGTGATCAGGGTGAGCAAGAGGTACATGCCGATGCCGCCGATGAACATTGCGACGTTCGCTCCCGCGACTGCCGGGTGCCGTAGCAATCGAATGTCGACCAGGGGTTCTCTGGTGCGACGTTCGATCAGTGTCCATCCGGCGAGGAGCACGATTGCCATCACTGCGAGTACCAGGGCACCGGTGAGGTGACTTTCCCACAGGCTGGTCTCGCTGGCGAGAAACAGCACCAGAAACAGCGCTGCGGCCAGCAGTGCTGCGCCGGGCAGGTCCACGTGAGCCGACCGGCCAGCGGGTGAGGCCGGGATGCTGCGATAGGCAGCCAGGAACGCGATCACGGTCACGACCACCCCGAGTCCGTATGCAGCTCGAAGGCCGCCGACCTCGACGAGAAGGCCGGCCAGTGGATAACCGATGCCGATGCCGATGGTCGACGCGACGGAGACCAAGGCGATGGTGGAGGCCGATTTTTCTTTGGGGAGGTGATCGCGGGCGACGCCCATCATGAGGGCGGTCAGGCCGAGACCGACTCCCTGTGCGGTGCGTCCGACGAGCAGCCATGCGAACGGCAGTGGGATCACGGTGAGGACACTGCCGGTCACCACGACGGCGAGGGTCGCGAGGATGGTTGCTCGTCTGTGGGGGCCTGCACCGAGTCGTCCGAGGACAGGGGTCGCGATGGCTCCGGCCAGCAACGTGATGGTCAGAGTCCACTGGGCGCTGGCAAGTGATACGTGCAGTGTGGTGGCGACACTGGTGATCAGTGGTGCCCCGAGGCTTCCTACCGCGGCGACCACGAGCGCTATGAACACCAACGATGGAACCAGCAGCTTCGGCGGTTGGGACTCGTGAGTGACCGCGTCGGCGCTCATCGGTTGGTCTCGCTGGTGATGTGATCGAACAGACCGGACTGAATGCGTGTTCGCACGCCTTCGGACCATGGCTCCTCCAATTCGGATACCTGCAGGGCAGCGGCATTGTTCAGGAGCATCCCGAAGGCCAGGAAGGCCTTGATGGTGACGGCGTCGAGCCCGGTGATGTCGGCGACGGTCTTCCACATGCGCCCGAAACTGTTCCGGACCGCGTCGCGGACTTCGGGGTCGCCGCACGCGGCGAACCCCTGTAGCTGGAGCAGCAGCGCGCTGCGATCGGTCAGCATGTCGTTGTATCGGGCACCCATCAGGGCCAGTGCGTCCTGCCCGGTCGCGTCGCCGGCGGCTTCGCGCATGCCCTCGGTGAGCCGTTCGAACGACGCGGTCATGACCTCGAGGAACAGTGCTTTCTTGGTGCCGAATATTCGGAAGATGTAGGCCTGGGTGATTCCGGCCCGCCGGGCGATCGACTCTGTCGATGCTCCGTGTAGTCCACCGTTTGCGAATTCGTCTGCGGCCATCTGCAGAACCTGCTGTCTCCGGTCCGCGCCGCTCATTTTCCGCTGTTGGTCCATGCCACCGATCCTAACTTTTACAAATTAGTAATGACTAACTACTTACACTTAGCCGGAGTAACTTGTACAGTGCCATTGATCACACAGCCTCGCTTCCCGAATCGCTCGACATCCACGCCCTGGAGCTGGTACTCGGCTTCAGGCCTGATTTGGTCGGAGACACACCTTGAGCAGTAGCGACTCATCGATGCAGCCTGGATCGCAATGCCCGTACACCGGAACTGAGCAAACGCACGACGGCCCGCCCACCCGAGCGGTACCGGTCGCACCCGGTAAGTGGCCCATGCTCGGCCACATATTTCCGCTGATGCGCAACCCCTTCGACTTCTTCGCCGACCTGCGCGCGCAAAGCGACATGGTTCAGATTTTCATCGGCAAGCGTCCGATCTACTTCTTCACCACCGCACGGCTGGCCCACCACGTCCTCGTGAAAGACGCCCGCTCGTTCGGCAAAGGAATGGTGTGGGAAGCCGTACATCCATTGAGCGGCAACGGTTTACTGGCCTCTGACCGCGCGCTACACCGGCGGCAGCGTCGCTTGATCCAGCCCCTGTTCCACAAGCAGATGATTGCCTCGTACGCCAAGATCATGACCGCCGAATCCCATGCCCTCGCCGAATCCTGGGTTCCCGGACAGCGAGTCATCGTGCAAAAAGCAATGGTAGAGCTCACGCTGACCACCATCGCGCGATCGATGTTCACCGGAAGCCTACCCAAAGACGTTGTGCAAGAGATTATTCGATCGTTACCGATCTTCACCTACGGCATGGTCGCCCGCACAGTCCTGCCGTCCTGGTTGTGCAAGGCGTCGGGATTCGACAGGCGATTCATGGGCGCAGCCGACCGCCTGCGCGGAGCAGTCGATCACGTCGTGCGCACCGACCAGAGCGGAGACGGCGCAGATCTGCTCTCCCACCTTCGCGCTGCCCGAGATCCCGACACCGGCGAGGCGATGAGCGAAGACCTCATCCGAGACGAACTGGTGTCGATCATGATGGCGGGCACGGAAACAACCGCAGCGACGCTGACGTGGGCATTCCATGAGATTGCCCAACACCCGGACGTCGAACGCACACTCCGTACCGAGTTGCGCACAGTGCTCGACGGCCGGCCGGCCGAGTTCACCGACATCGACGACCTCACCTACACCCGCGCCGTGGTGAACGAAGTGCTTCGTCGATATTCACTGCTGATGCTCTTCCGCCGCGCCGAGACCGATGTCGTCATCGACGGGGTCGAGCTCCCCGCAGGCGCGGACATCATGTTCAGCCAGATCGACCTGCACCGCGACGGATCCGCCTTCACCGACCCGGATTCCTTTCGTCCGGAGCGGTGGCTCGTCGACCGCGACCAGCTACCCGACCGCACCGCCTTCCTCCCGTTCGGCGAGGGCAATCGCCGGTGCATAGGCGAGTCCTACGCCCAGGCCAAAGCGGTCATTGCACTGGCAACGATCCTCGGACGGTGGCGACTGATTCCGGCTCCCCGCCACACCGTGCGCCGCGTCGCGGCGGCGATGCCACGCCCGAACAGCCTCCCCATGATCGTCACCCCCGTCACCTCGGACAGAAGCGAGCTCAACCATGTCTGATCTCACCGTGCAGCACGCTACCAACAGCCCCGACCGACACGCAGCCACCGTAGACCCCATCGCCATTGTCGGAATCGGCTGCCGGTTCCCCGGCGGTGTCGATTCCCCCGACGCACTGTGGAATCTTCTGGCCAGTGGCGGCGATGCCGTGAGCGAGGTCCCGCCCGAACGCTGGGCCGCCGACGACGTCTACGACGCGCAGCCCGGCGTCCTCGGTCGCACCGTCTCTCGATGGGGCGGCTTTCTCGACAACATCGGTGGCTTCGATACCACGGCCTTCGGCATCACCGAATACGAAGCCGAAGCGATGGACCCGCAGCACCGTCTACTGACCCAAATGTCCTGGGAAGCACTCGAACACGCAGGCATCGCTCCGGGCTCACTCAAAGACTCGCAGACCGGTGTCTTTTTCGGTCTCGCCCACCACGACTATCTATTGCGCACCTTCGACGATTCGTTGGTCGACAACCCGTACGTCATGACCGGCAATGCCCATTCTGTGGGAGCAGGTCGCGTGTCCTACCTCCTCGGGCTTCACGGCCCCTCGGTTGCGGTGGACACCGCATGCTCATCGGGGCTGCTGTCGGTGCACCTGGGATGCCAGAGCCTGCGTTCTGGAGAAACCGATCTCGTCCTGGCCGGCGCGGCCATGCTGCAGCTCGGTCCCGAGGTCGGCGTGCTGTTTTCGCAGTGGTCGATGCTCTCACCCAACGGACGATGCGCGGCATTCGACGCTGCGGCAGACGGATTCGTACGCAGCGAAGGGTGCGCGGTGATCGCCCTCAAACGCCTCGACGACGCCGAGCGCGACGGTGACCGTGTCCTGGCGGTCATACGTGGGTCGGCGGCGAACTCCGATGGCCGATCCGACAACATCGTCGTCCCATCCGCCTCAGCTCAAGAAGCCGTGCAGCGCAGTGCACTCCGTGTGGCGGGCGTAGACCCGTCAGATGTCGAGTTCGTCGAAGCGCACGGCCCGGGAACCCCCACGGGCGATCCGGTCGAATTCCAAGCCTTGTCTGCCGTCTACGGAAACGGCGACACACCATGCGCTCTCGGGTCGGTGAAGACCAATATCGGGCACACCGAGTCGGTATCGGGTCTCGCAGGGCTGATCAAGACCGTGATGTCGTTGCGCAACAAGCAGATTCCAGGAAATCTGCACTTCACGTCATGGAATCCCGACATATCCTCCGAAGACACCCGCTTGTACGTTCCGACCGAGCTGACAGAATGGGACAACCCGGGATCACCTCGGCTGGCCGCAGTCTCGTCATACGGGTTCAGCGGAACCAACGTTCACGTCGTTGTCGGAGAAGCTGCAGCGACGGCACCCAGCGCAGACGAACCCGCAGACAGTACGACAGCCCAGCCGATCTTGCTCTCGGCCAGCACACCCCAGGCCCTGGCACAGACAGCCGGCCGCGTGGCGCAGTGGTTGACGGGCCCCGGCGCTCACGCTTCGCTCACCGACATCGGCACCACGCTCGCACGCCACCGCGAACATCGCACCGAACGTCTTGTCGCACTTGCGGCCTCACATGAGGAACTGACCGACCAACTGCGCAGCATTGCAGCCTTGCAACCCGCGACGGGTGTGGTCAGTGCTGCCATCGGCAGCCACGGCGGCGCACCGGTGTGGGTGTTCTCCGGGCAAGGGTCTCAATGGGCGGGAATGGGGCGCGAACTGCTCTCCACCGAACCGGCGTTCGCAGCCATGATCGATGAACTCGAGCCGCTCATCGCGCGCGAAGCAGGGTTTTCGGTACGTGGTGAACTCGTGGCCGACGAGACCGTGACCGGGATCGAGAAGATCCAGCCGACCATCTTCGCCGTGCAAGTTGCTCTCGCGGCGGCGTGGCGCTCACGTGGCGTGGAGCCAGCCGCGGTCATCGGCCACTCGCTCGGCGAAGCCGCGGCTTCCGTTGTCGCCGGCGCGCTCACCCTCGACGACGGCGTCAAGGTGATCTGCCGGCGTTCCCAATTGGTCACCCGGATCGCCGGCGGCGGCGCGATGGCCACAATCGAGCTACCCCACCTGCAGGTCGCCGCTGAGCTCGAGGCCGCCGGAATCGACGACGTCACCGTCGCGGTCATCGTGTCCCCCACTTCCACCGTGGTTGCGGGAGACCCCGCCCGGGTCAAGCAATTGGTCACCGAGTGGGACGCGCGCGATCTTCATGCGCGAACCATTGCCGTCGACTATGCATCCCACTCACCGCACGTGGACTCGATTCTCGACGATGTCGCGCTACAGCTCGAATGCCTCGCCCCCGACGCCGCGAAGATTCCGGTCTACAGCACTGTGCTCGAAGATCCGAGAAAACCCGCGGCCTTCGATGCCGGGTACTGGGTCGACAACCTCAGGCGGCCGGTGCGTTTCGCAGATGCCGTGACTGCCGCGGTGCTGGACGGGCACCGAATTTTCGTCGAGCTCTCACCACATCCACTCCTGACCTACGCCATCACCGAGACCGCGACATCGATCGGTCGAGATGCCACCGCTATCGGAACGCTGCGCCGCGACGGAGACCAGTCACTGGGCCTGCTCCCCCAGTTGTCGGACCTGCACTGCAGCGGCGTCACCGTCGACTGGGAGCGCGTATACCCCTCTGGTCAGCTGGTCGACGTTCCACTTCCCACCTGGGCAGGAGAAGATCTCGGCGTCCTGGCCCTGCACGTGAAAAAGCCCGGAGCCAGCGTCGACGCTCATCCGCTGCTCGGCGTCCACATGACACCGATAGACGCCGATGACGAGCACCGATGGCAGGCCACCATGAGTGGCCGCGATCTGCAGTACCTCGACGATCATCAGGTCCATGATCAGCCAGCACTGCCCGGTGCGAGCTACTGCGAGATGGGGCTTGTCGCCGCACAGTCGGTCTTCGCAGCCGACCTGGGCAGCGTCGAGATAACCGATCTCGTCATCCACGAGATGCTTCACCTCCACGAGAACACTGTGGTGTCCTCTCGCACCCGGCCCGAGGGACACGAATCGGTTCGGTTCGAGTCACTGACCCGCCACGACGGCGATGCATCGACCCTCCTTGCCAGCGGCACACTCCGAATCAGGCCACCCGTCGAACCCGAGCGTCTCGACGTTGCCGAGTTGTTGGCCTCCCATCCGACGCCTCTGGACACCAAAGACGCCTACGCCAAGTTCCACGGGGCTGGCGTACACCACGGAGCCGCGTTCGCAGCGATGACCGCGCTGCACCTGTCCGACGACACCGGTACAGCGCAGACCGTCTTCGCTGAAGTGTCGCTTCCCGCCACCGCGCGAAGCCAAGTCGACGCGTACTCCCTACACCCCGTTCTGATGGATGGCTGCCTTCAGACCTTGGCGTCTCACCCGGCCCTCATCCGCGACGCCTTCCCCACCGGAGTTGGTTCGCTGCGGGTACACCGCAACCCCCACCACGCTCGCTACTGCCTTGCTCAACTGCACCATCTCGACGAACAGCTCGCGATCGGCGGCATAACACTGCTCGACGAGGACGGCACCGTCGTCGCCGAAGCCACCGGCGTGCGGCTGGCCACCGCAGACCGGCGACTGGCCGAACGACTCCTCACCGTCGAGTGGGAACGCGCCGACCTCCCCGCGCCCCAAACACAGGCCGGGCGATGGCTCGTCCTCACCGAAGCAAGCACCACTGACCCACTGACCGTCGACCTCGCAGCCGCGCTGGGCAACGACATCGATATTCGCGCCTTTCACACCGACTCCGACGCACTCGACGCCGACCTAGCGGCGCATCCTCCGCATCAGGTGGTGGTGCTCTGCGCCCCACCGACCAACACCGCAGACCACGACACTGCGCAGCGCGCCCAAGACCGCATCCGACAGCTCATCGAGCTCGTTCGCGTCCTCGTCGAACGTACCGACACACACCGGCCGCGATTGTGGGTGGTGACCCATGATGCTCAGAGGGTCGGCTCCGGCGACGGCCGCAACCTCGAGCAGACTGCGGTACGCGGCCTGTGCCGAGTGATCGGTCACGAACACCCCGAGCTCGGTATCCGTCACCTCGATGTGTCATCCCCTGCCGAGCCCACACTGGTGGCCCAGATCCTCCTCGCCGACGACGACGCAGACGAGATCGCATTACGCGACGGCGAACTCTTCCTGGCGCGGCTGAAAGTGGCCCCGCTGCGCGATAACGAGCGCCGACACCGCCCCATTCGTTTCGGGCGTGATCGCTACGCGCTCGCTCCCCAACACGCCGGCGACCTCGGCAGCCTCGAACTGGTCGCAACCACCGCCCGTCCGCCCGCGGCCGACGAGATCGAGATCGCAGTCGAGGCACTCGGCGTGAACTACGCCGACGTCCTCAACGCGATGGGTCTGTACAAGACCGTCGACGGCGCACCGATGCCCTTCGGATTCGACTGCGCCGGAACAGTTGTCTCCACCGGATCATCGGTCACCACATTCCGACCCGGCGATCGCGTGGCCGCAATGCATCCAGGCGTCTTCGAGTCTTTCGCAGTGGTCCCCGCATGCAAAGTCAACCGACTTCCCGACGACGTCACGTTCGCTGCTGCAGCTGCGCGGCCCAGCGTGTTCGCCACTGCGTGGTACGGGCTTCATCGGCTGAGCAGGATTCGTCCCGGTGAGCGGGTATTGATCCACTCGGCGACCGGCGGAGTGGGGCTCGCAGCGATCGCGGTTGCTCGACACCTCGGCGCAACCATCTATGCCACCGCAGGTACCGCCGCCAAGCGGCAGTACCTGCGCGACATGGGCATCGAACGTGTCTTCAATTCTCGATCGACCGCGTTCGCCGAGCAGATCCGAGACGTCACCGGCGGCGAGGGCGTCGACGTTGTACTCAACTCGCTCACCGGCGCCGCGCAACGAGCTGGTTTGGACCTGCTGCGCATCGGCGGCCGATTCGTCGAGCTCGGCAAGAAGGACATCTACGCCGACTCCAAGATCGGGCTGTTCCCGTTCCGTCGCAACATCTCTCTGCACAGTGTCGACTTGGGCGTTCTGCCCTACGACGAACTCGGCGATGTCCTCCGCGAAGTACACGAACTGCTCGCCTCGGGCGCTCTCACCCCGACCCCGCACACCACCTATCCGCTCAGCGATGCCAGCACCGCGTTCCGCACCCTGGCTGCGGGAGATCACATCGGCAAGCTCGTTCTGACCGTTCCACAGGACGGTGAGGGGCACGCAGCGATCCGCCCCGACGACGTACCGGTGATCCGCGCCGACGGCTCCTACGTGGTCACCGGCGGTTTGGGCGGTCTCGGCCTCATCCTTGCGCGGTGGTTCGCCGAACACGGTGCCGGACGGGTCGTCTTGAACGGCCGATCCGCGCCCTCGGTCGAGGCGATGGCACTCATCGACGAGTTGCGTTCGGGTGGAACCGATATCGAGATCGTTCGCGGAGACATCGCGATCGGGGACACGGCCACGGACCTGGTCCGTGCTGCCACCGCCACCGGACTGCCGCTGCGAGGGGTCATTCATGCAGCAGCAGTTGTCGACGACGCCGCGATCACCACGGTCGACGATGCGTTGATGGAGCGCGTGTGGGCACCGAAGGTGCACGGCGCGTTGAAGATGCACGAGGCGTGTGCGCACAGTGAACTCGACTGGTGGTTCGGATTCTCCTCGGCCTCGGCACTCGTGGGTTTCGCGGGTCAGGCATGCTATGCCTCGGCGAACGCACTGCTCGACGGCCTCACGATGTGGCGGCGGGACCACGGCTTGCCAGCTCTGAGTGTCAACTGGGGAGCGTGGGCCGAGTACGGGCGCGGCACGATGTTCGCCGACCGCGGGAACGCCATGATCGACCCCGACGAGGGCCTCCACGCGTGCGATGCGCTCCTACGCTACGACCGGCCGCGCGCGGGTTACCTCCCGATCCTCGACCCCGGGTGGCAGTCGATGCTCGCAGACAAACTTCGCACCTCGTCGTTCTTCGCGGCCATCCCTGCCGATCGAGGCGCAGAACGCGGGATCGACCTGACCGCATCTACCTCGTTGGCAGAACTGCAGAATCTCGAACCCCCAGCGCAGCAACGATTTTTGGAGAGCATCCTCACCGCACACGCCGCGGAGATTCTGCGCGTCGACGCTGCTGCACTCGACCCGGACCGATCTCTGGGCGACCACGGCCTCGACTCTCTGATGGCGCTCGAACTCAGCACCCGGATCAACCGGGAATTCGACATTCGGGTCACACCCAAACAGATGCGCCAAGACTCCAGCCCCGCGGCGCTCGCCCTGCACATCGCAGCACAACTCAACCTCGAGGCGGTGCAGTAATGGACACTCCACAATCCCAACGCGACACCGATCGCACCCGCCCCCACATCGTGCACGCCGCAAGTGGGATCATCAGCCTGCTGGTGTTGGCGTCGACGATCTTCGTGTTGGCACCGATCCCGCCTTTCGGCTCACCGGAGGACGAGGTGGTGACTTTCTACGCCACCCACACCACCAGCGGATACATCTACCAGTTCGTCGCAGGCATCGCGTTGATGGCCGCCCTGTGGTTCCTGTGCTATCTGTACGTGCGGTTTCGGCGGGAAGTACCGCACAGTCCGCTGCCGATGCTGATGATGGCGGCCGGCACGGCGTGGGTGGGGTTCGCCACGGTCTATCTCGGTCTGTTCCAAATCTTCTCGGGCTGGGCCGCCGACCCGGACTCCCACGCACTACTGCACGCATTTTCCGATGCCTACGTACTGGGCTTCATGTTCAGTGCCGTCCCGGCCGCTGTCATCGTCGTGTCCGCAGCCCTGTGCACCACCGCCGCCGCAGGATGGCCCGGATTTCTCAAACCACTCTCGGCGATCGTCGTCGTGGTGCAGATTTTGGGCTGCGTTCCGCTCCTGGCACCCGAGAGCCCCATCAAGGCGGGAGGTTTCATCACCTATGCCAGTGTGTTCGCTGTCATTGTCTGGATTGCTGCGGCGAGCGTCGCGGCAGTTCGCAGCGAACGCGCGCCGTCATCGGAGATGCCATATCAGCAGACCGTGAACACGAGCACGGAGCGATGACATGGACGAGCATGTCGATGTTCTGATCGTGGGTGCGGGGCTCGCAGGACTGCAGATGTTGCACGAAGTACGCACGATCGGCCTGACCGTCCGCGTGTACGAGGCAGGAGGTGATGCCGGCGGCACCTGGTATTGGAACCGATATCCCGGTGCGCGCTGCGATGTGGAGAGCCTGGAGTACTCGTATCAATTCTCCGATGAGCTGCAACAAGATTGGGAATGGACACGGCGATACGCCGACCAAGCTGAAATCATGCGCTACATCGAGCACGTGATGGATCGCTTCGACCTCGAACGCGACATCGAGTTCCACACGCGCGTACAACAAATGGTCTACTCCGACGCCACCGCCTCCTGGACCGTCCGGACCGATACCGGACACGAAATCATCGCCCGGTACGTCATCACCGCGACAGGTTGCCTGTCCGAACCCAACGTGCCCGAGATCCCCGGCCTGGACTCATTCGCAGGCGACATCCTGCACACCGGACGGTGGCCCCACCATCACGTGGCACTCGGAGGCAAACGAGTCGGTGTGATCGGGACCGGTTCGTCTGGGGTACAAGCCATCCCCCTGATCGCCCGAGACGCTCGTCAGCTCACCGTCTTTCAACGCACCCCTGCTTACACCTTGCCCGCAGGCGACGAACCGCTCGACCCTCAGCTCCAAGCCGCAATCAAGGCCGACTACGCGGGATTTCGTGCACGCAACAACACAGTTCCCACAGCCGGATTGTCCCGGTTTCCTACCAACCCGAACTCGGTGTTCCATTTCTCGAAGACAGAGCGTGAAGCACAGTTCGAGCACCTGTGGAACAGGGGTGGGCCGCTGCTCCTACGCTCCTTCGGAGATCTCCTCGTCGACCCTGCGGCAAACGAGGTCGTCGCCGACTTCGTCCGCACCAAGATCCGCTCGACCGTGGCCGATCCTGCAGTCTCTGCAACCCTCACCCCTCGCCACGTCATGGGATGCAAACGAATCTGCCTCGGCGACGGCTACTACGAAACGTTCAACCGTCCCAATGTCGACCTCGTCGACATTGCATCCCACCCGATCACCGAGATCACACCGACCGCCTTACGGACGACACACAGTTCGCACGACTTGGACATCCTCGTGTTCGCCACCGGCTACGACGCCATCACCGGCGCTCTCACACGCATAGACATCCGCGGCCGCGGCGGTCGAACGCTGCGCCAGGCGTGGTCGGAGGGCCCCCGCAGCTACCTGGGCCTGGCCACCTCCGGCTTTCCCAACCTGTTCACCATGACCGGCCCCGGTAGCCCGTCCGTCCTGGCCAACGTGCTGGTGGCAATTCATCAACACGCAACCTGGATCAGAACCTGTCTGCAACACCTCACCGACCATCACATCCACAGCATCGAAGCCACACCACAGGCCGAACACGACTGGGGTCGACACGTCACCGACGTCGCCGCCGGAACTCTCCTCTCCTCGTGTGGCTCGTGGTACCTCGGGGCGAACATCCCCGGCAAGAAAAGGGTCTTCATGCCCCTCATCGGGTTCCCCGATTACGCCGCCCGCTGCGAGCAAGTAACCGCAGACGGTTACCCCGGCTTTCAACTTCTCCCACAACCGGTCTCGGCCGCCACACGCCCCTAGGAGCCCCCGTCATGCCGAACAGCACCGTCCCAAACATCGACTTCGACCACCACTCACCCGAATACTCAGCAGACCCGTGGGCAGTCAACACCGCCATGACCCAAAAGTGCCCGGTAGCCCACAGCTCCCACTACGGTGGCTTCTACGTGGTCAGCGGCTACGAGCAGGTCGCCTCAGTCGCACGTCGACCGGAAGTGTTCTCCTCGGCCCACGAGCTACCCAACACGCCAGGGCGACCGCAAGGAACGATCATCCCCGCGTCGACGTTTCGTGCCCTACCACTGGAAATGGACCCACCCGAGTATCTGGACTGGCGAAAAGCACTGAACACCTACTTTTCTCCCACCTCTGCAAAACGGCTCCGCCCACGGATCGAGGCCTACACGACGTGGTGCATCGACCAAGCCATCGAATCAGGCGAGATCGACCTCGTGATGGATCTCGCCAATGCCGTGCCGGCTCTGCTCACCCTCGACATCGTGGGCCTGTCGATGGACAACTGGCGCATCTACGCCGAGGCCGTGCATGCCCTGGCCTACACCCCATCCGACACCCCGGAATACAAGACGGTCGAAACCGGCTTCGCGATGCTCATCGGCGAAGTAATCAAGACCATTCCCCTCCGCCGTGCCCATCCCCGCAACGACCTCATCAGCTTCCTGACCCAGATGGAGATCGGCGGTGAGAACATCAGCGACGCAGACATCATCGCCGTCTGCAACGCCATGATCGCCGGCGGTATGGACACCACCACCGCCCTGCTCTCGTCGACGTTCGAGTACCTGGACCGCAACACCGATGATCGAGCACGACTGATCGATCACCCGGACGACCTACCGAAAGCATGCGGAGAGCTCCTGCGCTATTTCACCCCTGTTGTCTGTGTCGGACGAACAGCCACCGAAGAGGCACAGATCGACGGAGCCACCGTCGAACCCGGCGAACGAGTCCTGATCTCCTGGGCAGCAGCCAACCTCGACGAAAAGGTCTTCCCCGACCCCCTCACCATCGACTTCGACCGTGACACACGCAAACATGCAGCGTTCGGACTCGGACTGCACCGATGCATCGGCCGCCACATCGCGCAAATCGACTTCGAGGTCGTCGTCGGCCAAGTTCTCGACCGACTCCCCGGCTACCGCCTTGTCGACAATGCCGCCGTTCGATACCCCACGGTCGGTCAGATCAACGGTTTCGTGACAATGCCCGCACAGTTTGCCCCAGGGCCGCGAAAAGGCCCGCGATTCGACACCGCGAACGAACTGTTCGACAGCTTCGGAGACCAGTGATGCGCGCCCCGCACCGCCCAGAAGGGGACGCGACCGACAACGCACCGCACGACGCGAAGCGCACAGACACCCTGCCCACCTACCCCGCCCCCCGAAACCCCAAGTGCCCCTTCGACCCGTCACCGGAACTGCGTGCAGTACAGAATGACTCACCGATCACACGCGCGCAGATCTGGGACGGCAGCACCCCCTGGCTGATCAGCGGGTACGACGAAGCACGGACACTGCTGCGCGACCCACGCCTCAGCGCCGTACCCGAGCACCCCAACTATCCCCACTCCACCCCCAGTAAATTCATGCACCGCTTGGGATTTCTGACCATGGACGCCCCCGAGCACA
The DNA here is from genome assembly GCF_002258285.1 of Rhodococcus sp. 06-418-5. Taxonomy (NCBI): domain Bacteria; kingdom Bacillati; phylum Actinomycetota; class Actinomycetes; order Mycobacteriales; family Nocardiaceae; genus Rhodococcus; species Rhodococcus sp. 06-418-5. Next base: position 82,037 of record NZ_NOYE01000029.1, on the reverse strand, counting down.
CCCGTCAACGCCACTTCGTGGCCAAACCGTTCTCCGCCAAACGCATCGAGGCGATGCGCACTCCGATCGAAGATCTCGTCAACGACCTCATCGACCGAATGCTTGCCGGGCCGCGACCTGTCGACCTCCTCGAAGCTTTCGCGCTACCCGCGCCGTGCACCGTGATCTGCCATCTGCTGGGCGTGCCCTACGCGGACCACCAGTTCTTCACAACGAGCGCCAAATCCCTGATCGATCCCCACGCCACCGCAGAGGACGCCGAAACCGCCCGCCAAGGCCTGATCGACTACATCTACCAGCTACTGACCGTCAAACGCACAGACCCCGGCGATGACATGCTCTCCGAACTCGCCCACGAACACGTCGCCACCGGTGACATCTCCCAACACGACGCAGCCATGACCGGGATGCTGATGCTCCTCGGAGGATTCGACACCACTTCCAACACCATTTCCCTCAGTGCGCTGGCCCTGACAGAAAACCCCGAACAGCGCGACACCCTCCTGTCGATGCGCACACACGACGAAATCGCCGGAGCCATCGAAGAACTCCTCCGCTACACCGCCGTCCCCCAAGGCGGACGACGCCGAGTCGCAACAGAAGACATCGACATCAACGGGATCACCATCCCCGCCGGCGACGGCCTCATCATCGCCGGCGACCTCGCCAACCGCGACGCATCAGCGATCACCGACCCGGATCGCCTCGACCTACGCCGGCCAGTGCACCGACATCTGACCTTCGGATACGGCCCGCACCAATGCCTGGGCATGCCCCTCGCACGACTCGAACTCCAAATCGCCATCCCCACCCTGCTCCGGCGCATCCCAACCCTCCACCGTGCTGTACCCCTGCAAGACATCAAGTTCCGAGAACACGCCATCGGCATCTATGGGGTGGACGAACTCCCCATGACCTGGTCATGACACCAGAACCATCAGGGCAATCAGCCCTGCGCAACACCATCTCCACGATCCTGACCACAGCGGTGCACGACCGAGTGGTCACCGGCCTCTACGTCATGACAGCCGACCGCGATGGCATCACGTACTCCGGCGGAGCGGGAACACGTGATGGCACAAACCCATGGACCGACGACACCATCGCTTGGCTGGCATCGATGACCAAACCGATCGTCGCCGTCGCCGCACTGCAACTCGTCGAGCGCGGTCTCATCGAACTCGACACTCCCACTACCGATCTGTTGCCCGAACTCGCCGCGGCGTACGTCCTCGAGGGATACGACGAGGATCAGCCCCGGCTCGTCCGCGCACGAGGACCCATCACACTACGAATGCTGCTCTCGCACACAGCCGGAACCGGCTACTCGTTCCTACACGCCGATCTCGCGCGCTATCTTCACGACAAGAAGGTGCCATCGAGCCTCGAACTCAAACTCGCCTCGATCGTCGACGCCCCGCTCGTCTACCACCCAGGCACCAACGCCATGTACGGCACCGGCCTGGAATGGGTGGGACTTGCCATCACCCGCCTGACCGGACACGACCTGGCAACCCACCTCCACGAGACGATCTTCTCCCCATTGGGTATGCGCGACACAACGTTCGGAATCACCGATCGCACTCGCTTGGCGGATGTACACACGAAAACACCTCACGGCCTGGTACCCACACCATTCGAGCTGCCCACCGATCCAGAATTCCACTCAGGCGGCGGCGGGCTGTACGGAACACCCCAGGACTACCTGACGTTCCTTCGCATGCTCAGTGCCGGCGGAGCCTGGAACGGTGTGCAGTACCTACAGCCGGATACCCTCGTCGACGCACAACGAAGCCACTCAGCATCTTTCGGGACCATCGAATCCGCTGATTACGCAACGTCGCACGACATCGACCTGATCCCAGGAATCAACACATCGTGGTCGTTGCTCGGCATGCGAAACGAGCAAGTCACACCCGCAGGCCGCCCAGTCGGAACCATGGCATGGGCCGGGGGCGCGAACACCTACTACTGGGCCGACACCGACAACGATAGATCGTCAGCAGGAGTGTTGTTCACCCAGCTCATACCATTCGCCGATCCACAGGTAATACGAGCATTCAATAACGTCGAAGGAGCAGTTCGTACCCGGACCGTACGTCGGCATACGAACTGATCAGCTGTTGCCGAAACCGTTCTCTGTCCGGTTTCGGCAACAGGGGCGGTACGATCCGGTCACAACCGTCCACTTGCTACATTTCAGACGGTACGTGCTGAACTAATCGAACGGCCCGGACGGACGCACGTCCGCCAACGTATATCGCGCAGGCTGTCAAGTGGGTCAACACCAACTAGCTATAACAGTTACTCATTCGGTGCGATGCAGGAATGAATATTGTTACTGGTTTCCTCGTTCGTCCTGGACTAGACCGTGATGTGACCGTTTTCGACATAGCCACAACCGACGGTCATCAGACACCAGAGGAAGTACTCCACGCACTCCGCGCTACCGCTGCCCGCAGCCGGATCGTGCGTACCGACGTCGCCGCCGCCACGGTGTGGACCAGCGACGACTGCCGAGCCGACCACAGCCCCAACCCATGGTCGGCGATGGTACTTGCCCGGGCACTGAACCTGATGCCCGATCTTTCACCCGACGACGTCATAGCTCACCCTGCGTTGACCTTTCGAGGGCTCGTTGTCGTCACCGGCCGCTGCCCTCTGACGGGCGCGCTGAGCGCGCTACGTCCGGCCCCTGACCCACTGGCTGACGCATCGTGAAACCTGGGGGTACCCACTTGAGATGTGACGAATTCCAGACTTCACTTGACCCCGGGCTCTGTCGAGGTTCTAGTCCACGACTTTCGCTCCTTGTCAACCCCATTCAGGGTTGGACTTGACCAACCTTCCGGACTCTGTTCATCCACCTCTGTGCGCCTTAAGTTCTCCCCTAGGAGAGTCCCCACCTGTCACAGCGAATGGAGTACCCGGAGATGACCGATCTGATCCGCGTAGCCTCCGATGAGCTGCGCGCCACGTCCGTCGCAGTCCTGCAATGGATCCGCGCATGGACACCCCACTCTCGAGCGGTAACCACCGTGTTCGGCATAGCGTGGCTGATCTTCGTGATTGTGTGCGGTTTCACCGGCGGAACCGTGTTGTTCGTGATGACCGCCGTCGTCGCTATCGCCGCTGTGCATCTCGTGCGCGGGGAATGGCGACGACCAGGTCGCAGCAATCCAGTTGCATTGTGCGACAACGCCCGCGAACACATTTGCACCCTCGTCTTCCGTCACTCCGACGGGCGCTGGTATCTACCCGACTGCATTACCGTCGGTCTGAATCCCGCCGACTTCACCGACCTCAGCGATCACTTCGATATCAACGACGTCATCACCCATCTCACCGCCGAAGCCGTCGATGTCACGCGCCGCTACTCCGCGGACACTCCGAGCGGAATGCTGCCCCTGGTCGAGATCGTCTCCAACCCGAAGGTCCGCGCTCGCCACTACGCCCTGCGTGGCTCCACGCATCCGATGTCCGACCACCCAGTGGAACCCACACGCGCCTACGGCGACCAAACCGACCTCCACCCCAGCGACAGTCAGGTGGCAACAACTCTCATCCCGGACTCACCCGGGCGTGGACCGACCTTGGTCGGTCCCGATAGTCGAGCGCACCGCGTCGTCGGTACCGAGATAACCGTCGGGCGGGGCACCTACTGCGACATCACCATCAGCGCCGACACCAGCATCTCGCGACATCACCTCACCCTGCGTTCCAACGATGGCGTGTGGTGGTGTGCCGACAACAGCAAGACCGGTACCTGGATCAACGGAGTGCGTGTAACCCCCGGCAGATGGACCGAACTCGCCGACGGCGACCGCATCGCGTTCGGCACCACATCAGGCACGAACACCGCCACGTTCTACCGAACGGGTGCCCATGCTGCCCGCTGACCGGAACCTGCTGTTCTCGCCACGCCGAACCGCCGACCCTGTGCGACACTTCTTAGCCCAATACACTCGGAGGAGAACCGCCTTGAGCAGTGACGTCCCCGCTCACGCGTCGACTCCGCCGACCCCGATGATCCGATGAGCGGCGGCGCGCCTCCACCCGACAATTCGGCCAAGGAAGACGACGGCATGGACCCCCCTGGGCCCGATGGTCGTCAGAAGCCGAAGTTCGACGTCGACAACAACTGCGGTTGGCTCACCAGAATGTTGCTGCGGATCGGCGGCTTCCACCGCCCGTGGATCGACAACAATTCCGACGCCTCCAAACTTGCCGCCCAAGCCGGGATCCTGATTCTGGTGCCTACCATCGCCTTCGGCGGCGTTCTGGCCAGTGCCTGGGCAGTCAACGTCGGGCACCGCTTCAACTACTGGTTCATCTGGGTCCTTGCCGCCGTGTGGGCACTGTTCGTATTCTGCGTCGACCGATGGATCATGACCTCGATCGACTACGGCGACCTATTGGTCGGACCCCAAAACTGGCTTCGGCGAGCATGGCGTTCGGCATGGTTCTACCTCGCACGCATCGGGATGGCGGTCGTCGTCGGTTACGTCATCTCCGAATCGGTCGCTCTCGGCATGTTCAACACCGCAATCGAACGGGAGCTGCCGAGCATCCAGTCCGACAACCTCACCGACTACAAAGCATCCATAGGCGCAGAGTACGACACAGCAATCGCCGATGCGAAAGATGCGCGCACAGCCGCCGAAAACGCTCGAGATATAGCCAATAGCACCCGGGAGACTGCCCAGGCTGATTGGCAGGATGAACGTCGGGGGACTGGAGGCACGCTTGACGCCGGCGACAGTCCCCCCAGCGCGAACTGTCTACTTCCGAGCGACCCGCGGGAGATCTGCGCGGAAAGCAACAGAAGATACGTGTACAACCAAGCCGACACGACTGCAATTACCAGCCAGCAGAAGGCCCTAGAGGCGCAGGACCTCGTTCGTACGCTGGAGAGCACCCGCCAGACTCGAATCGACGAGAAGGCCGCCAAATACGAAGCGGTCAACGCCGCCGACACCAATGCTGTGACTCGCCACAGAGCCCTTGTCCGACTCATCGGCGACGACCTCGGATACAGATGGTTCTACATCGTCATCATCGTCACGCTACTTGTCGTCGACCTCACCCCACTGCTGCTCAAACTATTCGGCCCTCACACTCCCTACCTGGAAAATGCGCGACGGGACGCAGCTCGTCTGCGCGCCCGCACCACTGTCCAAGTAATCGAAGGCGCGAAGGGCGAAGCGGACGCCCAATACGACTTGGACGACCGCAAGCACCGCAACCGGGCGAACACTGTGGCCCATGCCGGTGACCTCGACGAACGCGAGCACCGCAACCGGATGGACTCGCTGACCCGAGAACACGAGCACACCCTGGCCGACGCTGCCGCGAAGCACGCCGTCGCACAGACCCGTGAAGCGCTGCACAAACTGTCGGACGACTCCGCCGCCGCAAAGGATCTGGCCGACCACTATCTCAAGACCGCGTTTGCACACCTGAAAGAGCGCCGCCACCGTCCGCGCGCAACCCCCACCCAGCCATACACACAACAACACCCGCGCAACGCACAGCAAGGTGAACAACAACCCGACGACCTCAGCGGCGAGACCCCAACTCCGACACCGCAACCCCCACAGACACCGCAACCGCAACCCCCACCGGCGCCGGCACCGGCACCGCGCGCAAGCAACCACAGACCTCCTGCTGCTTCGCCGCGCGATGAGTACGGACTCGAGATCGGCAATGTGTTTCCCGACGACACAGTCGACAACCCGCTCGACAGGCACTGGCGAATCACAAAGTTCTGGCGACACGTCAACGGCGGTTCTCTTCTACTCGCCGTCGACGAGGACAGTCCCGACAACGGAATCGAATACGTGATCAAGGTCTACCTCCCCGACCGCTCCTGGAAGCTCCGAAAGCGTGATCGGGCCCAAGGCCTCGCCGAACTCGATGCTGTTCCCGCACTGGGCGTGTCGATAAACGACGCCGTCGCAGACGTCTACTTTTCGGACATCTACCAAGACCAGATGGTGATCGTCACCCGACGATATCCCCACACCCTGAATACATTTCAAGACGCCCGAATCAACGGCAACGAGCCCGGGGGCTTCGACCTTGCCCTGGTACTGCAGATCGCCGAACGACTACTCAGCGCACTGGCCTGGTCGTGGACGAAAAGAGAGAAGGGGGCTCGCGCGTACCTGGATATGAAGCCCCCCAACATCTGCATCGACAACGACGGCACCCCGAAGATCATCGACTGGGCACTTTCTCGCAGTCTCGATGAGGCCGCACACACCAGCTCACGGCTGCGGTTGCAAAGCCTCTTCTACTCGCCACCAGAGCAAGGCTCAGCAGGGCAGCTGTGGCCGACCCACCTCGTTGCCGCCGACATCTACGCCTGGGCCGCAACTCTGTACGAGATGATCACCGGGAAGCCGCCGTATCTGTACGAGGCCGAACAGCAAGGAATCACCCTCAACGACTTCCAAAACGGCAACCCTCGTGCCGAAAGGGCCTTGGACTCATATCGCAGACTGCGCAGTGGGCCTCTCACCCCGGTTTCGAAGTTCGCACCGTTTGTACCCGAAGGTCTCGACAACTTGCTGCGTCGATGCCTCGACCCTGCACCCGAAAGACGCCACGTAGTGCCGACGGACAACAGTTTCGACGCACGTGTGAAAGCAGCTGAACGTAGCGCGGACCAGCTCATTCGATGGCTACGACTCGTCAAACAAGATGCTCTGCACGTAGACGCAGGCGGCGCGATACCGGCAGCCCAACAGGTCGGTAACTTCACGCGTTTCAAGAAACCTCCCAAGCAACAACAGCAACAGGACGTCATCGGCAATGCTGGCCATCTGGTTCAACAGCAGCACCAGCCGCGAACACCGCACCCCGACAGTGTGCCGACCGACGACCCCCCTTACCTGCCACCGGACAACGATCCGGACGCGCCGCGCTCACCCGCCATCAATCGCTAACGGAGTTCCGATGCCCATCAAGTCAACAGGCCGGCGGTTTCCACGGCCACGCGTGTCGAAGCGTTCGCTGCGGCGACGTCTCGACCGACTTCGGCACTGCCCACTGATCGGACGAGTCGGGACCATCGCGGTGGGTGCTCTCATCGCGGCCGGATTGTGGATGATCGATTGGCGGATGGGCATGGCGATCATTACCGCGCTGTTGGCCGGCTGCGGACTGTGGTGGTTGGCGTCTCGACGCGGCACACGAAACGGTGCTGCCCGAACCGTCGAACTGAGACCCGTCTCGCACACGCCCACCACCGACCGCCTCGGCAAGGCGTCGCTCGACAACACGCAGCGCGTCTTTCTACATGATCTGCGCGGCACGAGCGATATTCCACCCATCGAGTTGCGAGGCGAAACAGTGACGTTGGGGCGCGCACGAGGTAAAACAGCGGTCGTCACCGATAGAAAAACAAGACGCCAGCGTGCGCACTTCGTCCGTCACCCACAGACGCGTCGGTGGTGGGTGACAGCGTTGTCCGGCGCGCCCATCACCGTCGATGGGCATCGCCTGTACGCAGGCCAACCGCCGTTCGAGATACACGACGGCGCGGTCCTGATTGTGGGGGCTTCGGTGTATCGCGTCACGTACGTCGGCGAGCAACATTTCCCGCCGACCATCCCCGTCGGACAGGTACACACCGAGCGTGCTGCGCCCGCCGTGCGACAAAGCCTGCCCCACACACTCGGACGACCTATTCCCCAACCAGCCGGTGACGAGTCACCCACGCAGGCAATGGCACCCGCAGCAGCAGCGCCTCTCAAACTCCAAGCAGCCGGGGAGACCTCGGCGGGCGACCGCCGTCACAACAACGACGTTTTCCTGATTCGAGGACACACATCAGCGATTGCCGATGCCGCGGGCGGCGGCGAAGACGGCGTCCTCACAGCCCGAACCGTACGCGCGACACTACGAACCCTTCTGCCCACCTCGCCTATCGACGACGTCTTCGCCGCCACTGATCAAGCACTTCGAGGACTCCGCGGACGCTCGGTTCTCGCCGCGCCTTCCACGCTCGACGTCCTGACACTCGACACCTCCACTTTCACTGTCTCCGGCGGGCACGTGGGAGACAGTCAGGTGTTTCGTGCCCACACCGACACAGCCGACGACACCGTTCACGTCACAGCGATGACACCAGCCCTGCATCAGCACGCTGCCCTGGACAACGCAATCGGGTTCTTCTCCGACGCCCCAGCGGGCTACACCTACAAGTTGTCTCGATGGCACCAGCCAGCAGTAGCCAATGACCGCTACATCATGGTCACAGACGGCTTCCTCAACGCCTGGTCCGGCCCGCACACCCAAATGGACACCACACCTGATCGAGACCCTGAAGACGCCATACGTGAGGTTCTCGGATCCCAGCCACCGGATGCCAGTCCCGCTCGACTAGCAGAAGCACTCGTTCGTGCGGCCCTTTCTGAGCACAAACGCCACGGCACAATCGCCGACAACATCACCGTGGTCGTGGCGCATCTGTCACCCAGTGCTGAACCGGAACAAGGAGGATCCCGTTGAAAGCGCCCTATGTCCTTCCACCTCTCGAGACTGGACAGCACGGATTCCACGTCGAATCGATCTACACGCCATTCACAAGATACATACTCAACAATTTCGAGGGCGACCCAAGACTGAGCAACAACTGGTGCCCCGCAGTTGTCCGGGACACGGAGACGGGCGCATATCACGTGGTCAACCACAGCGAGTACCCCGTATACGTCGCGATGAGCGTACCGCTTAAGTCATCCAGTTTGTCATACAGGCAGGTGAAACTTGATGCAGCAGAACCTGAACACAGACTGGGTAGCCACACCTACGGCGCAGTACTCGAACAATTACCCAGAGAAGCACGCGAATCAGGAGACGCCCGCGATGAGCGCAAAGGCAATCGCTTTGCACTGTCAGAACCTGGTGCCCGTTACCGCATAGCGGTTGGACCACCTCCAGCGTTTGCAGTCCACGCCATCCGCCGCCAGCGCGAGTACGTTGTACTGGTCGACACGCCCGAAGCAGGCCCCGACACATCGAATTCGGATCTTATCCCGACTTTCGTACCGAACGAGCATATCGAACAGCTTTCATCCAACGAACACATTGCTCGGGCGCTGCGCGAATGGCTACACGACGACAAGCACAAAAGCACTCTTTTCTGGTTGACCTTTCGTGAATATGAATTCATTATCGGCGGGTTCTCGAATCCCAAAATCGTCAGAAAAGGCAAGATAGAAGAGTGGCTTGGAAGCTACTCGATCAGCGAGACAGGCGTATTCAAGAATCTCCACAGAGTCATGGATAAGCATTTCGACGATATCAACAAGCTGTCATGGGCAAGCGAAGATGGCCTCAATCCAGGGATGAGTCGTTGGCTGGTTGACCACCACGTACTCACTGTCTCGGACGTCACCGACTTCGACAACGAGATGAAGAAGGTACACGGTTCGGGATGGACGTCGCTGTTCGGTTGACACAAAGAAGCTGCTGAAGCAGAAAGTGAGCGGTGTTCACGAACAGTCGGCCTCTAGACTCCGAATACCAATTCCCACTAGGTCTCGCGAGGTCGGCGGTGTCACAGCGTTACCGCACATCCGGACGTCTCGTTGCTTGGTTCCCCCGCGTAGAACGTACGAGGACGGAAATCCCATTGCGCCTTTGAGTTCCGGTACGTCGAGCATTCTGAAGGACAGGTCTTCGACGGCGATCGGTCGGCGTGTGGACTTTCGATGGTGAGCGGCAGCGGGCACGACCAAGCCATGGTGGTTACCCGATGCCGTCACGGTGCAGAGAGCGTCGCTGACCGATCGCGCAGTCGAACCTCCACCTCGCAGCTCTGCGATGAACGGGGTGATCACCGCATGATGGCGGCCGCCCGCGGATACGGTCGACAGCGCCTCCGAGGTTCGATGATTCTTCGACTGGCCCCGCAGCACCGACACGAACGGCTCGAACACCGGGGCCCGCCCCTCAGACGGCCGTGATCTTGCCTGCCGATACTCGAACAGCGTGCCCGCGGCTTCTCTCGCGTCCTCGGCATGCGGAGCTGCCCAATACCGGTCGATGCCGGCCTGGATTCGTGCGATCGTTTTCGGCTTCAACGGACGAGTGCGGTCCCCTATCCGCTGGCCGGTCTTGGTCCAGTCGATGATGGTCGAGGCAGGGAGCCAGTCGGGCTCGAGCACGGTGTCCGCACACGCACGTGCGGGGCACCGGTAGGAGTACTGGCTACGGTACTTACCCACAGCCACCCCTGGGTTCTTCCAGGCCTGCAACGCACGCACGGGCCCGCAGCGAGAGCAGGTTGCCGGCGGACGGACCACGGTCTCGAAGTCAGGTGCCCGGTTGCCGGCCTTCCAGAAGCACACATAGAGGCGATCGCGGGACTGCGGCGCTGGTGTCCCAAAAGTCCATGAGTGCATCGAATTCAGGCAGATAAGGCGATGTTCGTAAACGAGGGCGTGCATCGCCGCGATCCATGGCCTGTAGAGAGGCCATGAGTAGATCTCGACGACGTTCTCGACGAAAACCAATTCGTATCGGTGATACTCGGTGAACCGAACGACGTCCCACATCGTCGCCCTCGATCGCTCGGCGGCCTCGGACGGTAGGTCGTCGGACAGTAACGAGATCTGCGCGGCGAGGCGCTTGGCCCCGCGAGCATTCGAGTGCCAGGTGCATTCGGGGCTGAACCATCCGATTGTCGTGCGAGGAAACAGCTTCGGAGTGATCTGAGAGAGGTCCGCGAGGATGTGCTCGGTGTGCTGGTGGTTGTACTGGTGCGTCTCGATTGCCTTGTCCCAGTGGTTCGACGCTGCCGATACCCTCACCCCGGGGATGGCGATCATTCCGGTCGTGGATCCGCCGGCACCGCAGAAGAAGTCCGATGCCGTGATGTCGAGCGATCCACTCATCGTCCGGCTCCGTCGGGCACGCTGTCCCACACCCGTCGGTCGAGGATCCGGCCGGCGGCCTTACGGCCGACTCGTCGAACTTCGGTGCCGTCGTCGAAGTGGTGGTAGTCACGGAATCTGGCGATCACCTCCGCTGGTGCCCACTCGCCCCACTGCTTGAACAGAAAGGGCACATCGGCAGCGGTGCACTGGTCCCGGATCTCTCGTACCCATCGCGGATGCATAGGCCGTGCCCCGCGGCCGGACTCACCGCCGACGATCACCCAGTCAAGCGCTGGTTCGCGCTCGCCGCCGCATTTCGAGTCTTCGACCGAACGGAGCCCGTCGCGAGTCAGCGCTCCTCCGATTCTGCTGGGTCGTAGGCGCGTGAAGTCGATCGGTCCGAGGAGCGGTTCGGCAGAGACGAACCGAAGAGCTGCAGGCGTGTCCAGCAGCGCCCATACTCGCAAGGTCTGCAGTCTTCTGGTCTTCGGCCGAGACGCCGATCCACAGGTTCGGCAGCGGCCAGCTCTGGTACCAGACATCGGCGGGGCGGAAGGCTGCGACGACGCCAGCGATGGCGTCGTCGACGGCGCGGCGGAAGGCATCGGACTGGAGCAGTGCCCGCATCCGAGCGGGTCTCTTGGTAAGCAATTGAAAGGTGTGCTGGCGGGCGAGCGCGATCACCGCGAACACCCGGGCGATGTAGTCGTCCGGGATTGCTGGATGGAAGAGGTCGCTCATCGAATTCACGAAAATCCGGCGTGGCCGGCTCCATCGCAGCGGCTGGTCGAGCTTGCCGGGGCGCATCTCGACGTCGAATCCGTGCTCGAAGTAGTGCCCCGGTGTGCCGCGGAACCGCTCAGCGAGGGTTTGGGCGTAGCAATGATCGCAGCCCGACGAGACTGCGGTGCAGCCGGTGACCGGGTTCCAGGTTGCGTCGGTCCATTCGATGGCCGTGGCGTCGCCCATCATCGCTCTTCCGGGTCGTGGAGGGCATCGAGGAGCTGGAATCGTAGATCGGCGTCAATCGCGAACGAGATCCCCCTGCTGGGCAATTCGATCGTGTAGCTGTTTCGATCAGGTGCGGTCGTGATGATCCATGGGTTGGGGTGGAGCGGGACAGCGTTTGTGTCGGTGGTGGGGTCGGTTTCGGTCATGGCGTCCTCCGAACGTTGGGTCATTGGCTGCAGACGCTCGACGCTGTTTGCGCATCGGCGCTGGTGATGTCGAGGTCGTATTTCGCGGCCACGGTGAGATACGAAGTGACGTAACGGCATTGGTATGGCGCGTTGGGTGGCAGCCAGGTGTCGATTCCCTTGTCCGACTTCTGCTGATTCGTACGTCCGTCCACCGCGAGCAAGTTGATGTCGACGGCGTTGGCGAAGGCGGTTCGCTGGTCGATCGACCAGGCCCACGCCCCTGCGTCCCACGCCCTCGCCAACGGGTACACGTGATCGATCTGAATCTTCCCGAGGTCGTCGATCGTCGATCCTGTGTAGGGGTCGTGGAGTATCCCTGCTGCGACTTTGCAGTCGCGGGTTCCGGGCTTGAACTCGACGTCGATCAGTTGGGTTGCCAGGACGTCGTTTCGAGTGTCACAGCCGTTGTGCGATCCAGGGGCGGACGAGTCATCGGTCCACGCCGGGCCGAACACGCACCCTGAGCCCTTCTTGCAGGATCGGTCGTATCCATCGACGTCTGCGAGCGAGTCCACCGTTTCGAGCTGAGCGAGGAGCTGCGCGATGGGTACAGGCGTGCTCGCCGCGGCTGGGTCTGGGGTGTCGACCACCGCTGGTCGTGAGAGCGGATCGGCGTGCGTTCCGAACGTGTACGTCCCGACCGCGAGTACGGCCATCACGATGGGCACCGCGATGCGGAGTCGTCCGCGCGCGCTCATCGAACCGCCTCCGCCGGCAAGTCGGCATGCCCGCAGCTTCCGCGCCGCCTACGGTCCGAACGGTCTGACCAACGATGCAGTAGTGCCAGAGTCAGAGCCGAGAAGGCAGCGAGCAACGTGCCGGCCAAGGAGATGACCAAACTGACGGTGACCAGATCCTTCACGATCGGCAGAGCCCCGTTGAAGATCGCGAGCATGCCGACGACGTAGCCGACACATGCAAGCGCAACAGTGCGAGCCTCGCGGCGGCCATCTTCGGCCGCGAGGTGGCGCTCTACGTCGTGGATGAGGCCGTCTCGGCCGGATTGTGGGTCCATCAGGGAGTCCTTTCGTAGTGAGCGCGATAGCAAACGCAGTCCTGCACGGGGTAGATAGCGTCGCGGTGAGGTCTGTGACAGCCGGCCACTGAATCGCACCCCAGGAGCGTTCTCCTGTGGCCGCACCGGGCGGGCAATATGCGCCCGGGTGTCACAAGCGTTGCGAGTTCGGGGCCGTCGGGTACTGGTCTAGTGGCCGGTCGCCGGGATGGACCGGGCCGACGTTGCGACGCCACGGCCCGGTCAGGTAGTCGTAGTGCTCTTGAGTGAAATCGGAACCGATCAGATCTCGTACGACCAAGCCTCGGCCGACATCGCGGGCAGCGACTCTGGCAGCCCCGCATCCGAGGACGCCGAGCAGGTTCATGGTCGCTGTGAGTTCGTGACGCCGATTGTCGCCGCAGGCCGCCGTGTGGGCAGCGTGTGTCGCTTTCCGCCAGCCGGGTGCGCACCACCACGCGGCGCTGACCGTCTCCGGTGCGGTTTCCAGCAGATCGGACTCGACGTCGAGGGTGCGCGCCAAGTCGAACACCTGCCGCCACCGCAATCCGAAAACCACCTCGAAAACGTGGTCCGTCAGCTCATGGTCAGGAACGGTTGGTCGGAAGCGGTCGGCGGCGTTCGGAGTAGCAGCAAAGTACCTCTCAGACAGGCCGTGTTGCATCCGGCGATGGACTTCGCTGGCGATGGCGCTGTGCGCCTTACTGTTCGAGCTGCAGCCGGTACTGCCGGCAGCTCGTGCGTGCGGTGAGAGGTCGACCGAGGGCGGCCGCGTTGTCGAGATCGAGGATTGCATGGGTACTCCCGTTTCTGTGGGACAGATGGTCGGTCTGTCGATCAATTTCTGACTGGTCTCTGTGCCGCTATGCGACCAACAACGCGGCGCGATATCACTCTGCTGCTTAATTTTCCGATCTTTCAGCGCCGTCCAGCCAGTCACCGATCCTGCCGCGGACGGCGTCACCACCGGGGGGATCGTCGTAGGCGTCTTCGAGCGCTCCCCGCGCTCCGGATGAGATGACCGCGAGATCGCAGTCTCGTGTGTCGGCCCAGTCGCCCCACGTCCATCCCCTTCCTGCGTCGATGTGAAATTGTGTTGCTGCAGCCGGAACACCGTCGACGAAGACTTGGATGTGGGTAGGACCATCTGGATCGCGGACGACGATCACCTCGATCCGAAGTGCGGGGGCGAATTTTCTCGTCACGATGTCGCACCGGCCAGACGCTCCGGTCTGTCGAACTCCCCTGCCGCCCGACTGTTCGAGTTCACAGTCCGGTGGCGCTGCGACGAAGCCTCTCTCGGTGGTCGCACACCCTGGACGGGATCGGTATCCATTGCGCCACTGCGGCGTCGAAGCAGCCACTCGATCCCAGTTGCTACAGCACACGCCGAGCAAGAAGCGGCGAACACCATCGCTACACGGCGCGGATCTCCGTCGATGGCGGCATGGTCGGTCCGGCGTAGCAGTGCAGCCCAGGCCAATCCGGCAAATGCAGCAAAAACCGCCAACACTGCCGCCACACCACGCGCTACGGCCAGCGCGCAGTCTCGCGGCGAACCCGAACTGCTCGCAGGTCCATGATTCCTACCGTCGATCCGGACGAGGACTCTCATATTCGACACACCTCTGCTCTTCTCGGAAGTCGGATGGTCAGTCCGCTCATCTGGTGAAAACGGCGACAACAACGAAATGGTCGACGCCGCGGCTTCGTGGAACCACCCACCAAGCCGATACGCCAGGACACTACCCACCGGACCCGGAGTTCGCTAGGGCTCAGCAGCGAAAACGTCCCCGGCGCACCCAGTGCCGGGGACGGGCCTGGGGCGAGCAGCGACCCGGCGCACCGAACCGCCGCTCACTCCTCTCCCCAAGGCGTCCCCTACTCGGTCCCGTACAGCTCGCAGCGGTAGTGGTCTTGACCGCGTTCGTCCACGGCGTCCCAATCGACGCCGACGGCGTCGGCAAGGTGCCGCAGGTCGCCCAGAAAGTCTCCGAACACCGTTGTCAGCTCCTCGGTTTCGAGGCCGATCGGCCTGGCGTATGCGATCAGCCCTTCGGCAGCGTTGGCCGCTCGAACACCGTTGTCCCGGCTTCGGGTATCGAGGGTGTAGCCGATGCGCGGACGCTCGCGTCCCTCGACCGATGCGCGGAGTTCTTTCGACGTCTCGATGCCAGGTAGTCGCTCGGCCTTGTACTCGATAGATGCGTCGGACATGTTGTGTGCCTTTCTTTTTGTGGGAATCGCTACACGATGGGCGTGCAGTGCAGTGCGGCCATCAGGCCGGTATGGATGGCGTGAGCCGGGGATGGTTCGGCGTGTTGGAGGACGTGGGCGGTGGCGTCATCGATGACCACGGTCATGTGGGCTCGGTGGCGGGTGAGCATCACGCACGCTCTGCCGGAGTCGAGATTGAACGGCTCGGCTGTCCGGTACCCGGCAAGCGGGTGCAACACGACAACGGCGGCGCGTTCGAGGCCTTGCAGAGAGTTTGCGGTGCCGACAAGTACGTCGGGGTGATCCGAGAGCAAGGCCCGGACAGCGGCAGCCTGCGTGACATGAGGGACGACGACAGCCAGGTCCGCCGCTGTCATGGCCCGCTGCCCGTCCGGTGTGGTCACATCGGCGTCCAGCAGTTCTCGCGCGCGCAGGGCGCACTGTGTGGCCAGGACGGGGTCGGTTGGGCCTCCGATGACCCGCACTGGCCGATGCGCGAGTTCAGGCAGGTCGGGGCCGCTGGAATCGGTCAGATGCTCCGGTGGGCGACGGGAAGTAAAAGGCAGGCCGGGGTAGAACAGCGGTTGAATGAGGGCCGTTGTCCTCGCGCCGAGACGCCAGGTGTGTTGCAGACGGACCACGCCGACCGAATCGCCGTGAGCTGCTTGCAGAGCGAGGGGGGCAGGCAGGTTCGGTGCGGTCTCGCTGCCCTCCCACCGCGATACGTCTCCTGTGACCACCGGATCGATCTGTCCGGGGTCTCCGACGCAGACGACCTGTCGAGCCATCGCGCCGAGCGCCCCCAGATCGGCGTAGGTGCATTGCCATGCTTCGTCCACGATCAACACATCGGCACCGATTCGGTCCGGGTCCGAGAAGAGCCACCGCGCCGTGGTACCGATGAGAATTGCGCCAGTCTCATTCGACCACCGCACTTTTCGTCCTGCCACTACGGGAGTGTTTCCACTGTCGGGGAGGGGCGCTTTCGCTTTCCAGATCAACGCTGCTCGATCTGTCAGCGCGCCGAGCCGACGTGCGATTTCCACGGCTTGTTCTCGGGTTTGCGCCGCGATACCCACCCGTAGGTCTGCGCGATGGGCCAAGGCGGCGGCGAGCAACGCGACCAGTCGAGTTTTTCCTGCGCCCGGTGGTGACGGGACGACGACGGCGGGGTCTCCGGACCACACAGAGAACAGCACGCGTGCAGTGATCGGGTCGGCCATGATCTGTGATCCGGGCCAGTGGGCGGGCGATGACGGTTCGGTTCCCGTGAAAGGTGTTGCGGCGGTTTTCGGGGTGTCCGTTCGGGGTGCGACGATACGCATTGTTGTGCCGTTCTTCTTCTAATGTGTTGTCAGTGAACATTTTTGATCCCCTAGTGATCCTGGACATCCTCTGCACCCGCTATCAGGACATCGAGCGGGACTTCGCGGCGCACGGCGCTCGGGGCTTGTCCGGTCGAAAGCCAGGAACGGCGAGCGCGGTACAGATTCCAGTACCTCGCCCGTCCTGCTCGCATCGTCGCCGGTGAAGGCGGTTGGGGCATCAAGGTCACCTGGTCTCCGTCGTTCGGTGCGTGCGCTCCGACCGAGCCGAGACCGAGCGTCAGTTTGCCGTTGACCACCTGTGCGGACGTGACGTCGGCAGAGAAGCGCTCGAAGAATTGATCGAGTGCTGATCCGACCCATCCCGTAACTGCCGAATCAACCCGCATCCTCGAGTCCAGCCGGTCGCAGGTCACCGACACCGAAACGTTGCGGCGGCGTGAACCTGTCGGCGGTGCCGCCACCGATGCGATGCCCTGGGCCACGTGTCCCGTGTGCAGCGCTCGTACTCGCCACAGTGGATCACTCAGCAACGCAGCGGCTTTGAGGTCGGCGGCATCGCATCGGGTCCGTAGTCCCATGGCTGCACTAGCTGAGTTGTCCGGCCGTGACCAGTCGTGGCCCGCAGTCGTGGCCGACAATGTCCGATCCCAGGAGTATCGGTCATCGTCGTGTATCGGATCGAGAAGCGGCAACAGCGGTCCCGTTGCGATGCACGCTGCCCACTCATGCAGGCCTGCGACGCTCTCGTCGGTAATGCCGAGCCAGGAACGCCATGTTCGGGCCGCTCGCTCGGCGTCGGGCGCAGTGCCGAGGACCAGACGCGAGGACGACGCAGCAACCAGATCGATCACCGCCGACGTTCCGGGATGGTCGGCCCGATCGGCCCACCATCCGATCATGGCGGCAGCCCCCGCTATGTCCGGATCAGGGTGGTGGGCGTGCGCACGCGCCAGGGCCAGCAGGCTCGGTATCGTCGCGGCGTCATCAGTGAGCAGCATGGCCGGTTCAGCCGTACCCACCGTCGTTGCCCCGTTGCGAGCGAGCAGGGCCAGAGCCTCGGTGTCGTGCGCGGACTCTTCGGTGCATCCATCTCGAGCGACGGACACGGCCAGCGTTGTTCCTCGCGTGACCGCACGCACGGCCACTGCGGTCGTGGACGGCTTGAAGGTTGCATGTGCCAGCCGAGGGACCGGTTGCATCTTCTCGGCGGCGTAGAGGCGTTGCGCGAGGTCGAACCACTCCACGCTCATCGCTCGTCACCGTCGACGAGGATCAGGGCGTTGCTCGCGCACTCCCACCCTGCGCGCAACGCCATTGTGGCGGCGTCGGCCGCTGCGCTGGCGACGACGATGCGGATATCGGCGGCGGCGATTCCAGTGCCGGTGAGCACCCTGTCTGCGTACTTGAGCAGTTCCACGGGTCCGCTTTCGTTCATCGCGTGGCCCCCGATCCGACTGGCACGTGCACCGTCGATGCCCATGCCGGTGTGACGCCCCTACCCTGGACGCCGCCGATGATTGCGCACACCAGGTGCGACCTCGTGGGCCGGTCGGGCCAGGGTGTATCGCCATCGGTCAGCACCACGACGACGTGGGGTGCAGGGCGCGCAGCGTTGGCTGCGGCGATTCCCACCCTCATATCGGTTCCGCCACCACCAACCAACGTCACATCAGCGACCGATCGTACGTGTTGTGCCGTAGTGGATTTGGCGTCACACGCCAGAATCCGAACCCGGTCGCGTGCGATGCCACCAGCTTTGAGAACTCCCGCCACTTCGCCCATCGCGGCATCGAGGTCTGCGCTCGTCATCGACCCGGACGTGTCGATGACGAGCGAAACCGTGATCGACGGCCCCCGCATAGCCGGGGCGACGATTCCAGGAATGCGACGACGGGAGGGACGGGAGTACGAATAGTTCGTCCTACCCGCCTGCTCTGCCAACGCACGCCGAATTACGGCCCGTAGCAGACGATCCCACGCCACAGTCGGCGGGGCGAGAACATCAGCTGCCCACCGGACCAGTCCCGCCGGGGCACTACCTCGACCGGTACCAGCTGCTTCGCGAACTGCCTGCGCGACAGATCGGCGCACCAGGTCCGCTTCCGCATTGTCCAGTCCCTCCGTGATCACTTCTCCCGAGCCGATGAGTTCGCCGGGGACCGCAGGGCACCCCGATCCTGATCCGCATCCCGGATCGCCTTCAGCGCCAGCGAGTTCGACGGCAATCGGTTGCACAACCGGGTCACGTAGGTAGTCGTAGTACTGCTCGGCTGTGTCTCCGGGAAGGCAGCCGAACGATTGAGGGGTGATCACCCCTTCGGGCAGGCCGACTCCCGCAGCCAACAGGTCGTCGTTGATTTCGGCGTCGGCCGCGAAGTTCCACACCAGGTGATCGATGGGCTTCCCCAGAGCGGCGGCGCGGTCAGCATGTGCCCGCAACAGATGCCCGACCTCGTGCAGTAGCACTGCACCGACCATCGGCACCGGCCATGCGCAAGGCCCGATCAACAGATCCGGGTCCAAGTACAGCCGCCACCGAGCATCCACCGCGAAGGTACCCAGGCCCGGTGCCGCCACGGGTTGGGCTGCGAACAGGGCGCGCATGAAGTAGGGCATGTGTTCGGCCGACACCAGCCGTGCGAGTCGGAACGCTCGCATTTCAGCCGGTTCGAGCGCGCGCACACCGCTCATGCCGCTGCCTCGACCAAGCCCGCTGCCACCAGCATCGGTGCAAATCGGCGCGCGCTGGCCGGAACGGAGGCCTTCGCCGGTCGCGCTTTCGCCAGGGTTCGTGCCGCAGCCCCGGCTACGTCGGGCGCTCCTGCCTCGGCGGCGGCAATCAGCGGACCCCAGGCGTTGCGCCACGCTTCGACAGTGCCGCGCGAGGCCGCCCACGCCGTCACACCGGACAGCACGGCCCACACCAGATCAGGACGCGAGCGCCAATCGAACGCTGTCTCGGGGTTTTCGACAACGGCTACGGGGTCGGGGAGGTCGGCGTTGCGACGCCATTCGAGGAACTCGACACCGGTGCCTTCCCCGATCAGGCCGAACACCACCGCGTTGGTCGCGGCGTTGTCATCGTCGCGAAGATGTGGCAACACCTTCGCGAGCATCGACCAGGTGCGCCGAGACGGCCATGCGCCACCTGTCTGCACTCCGACCTTCGGGAACGCATCGAGCGCCTCGGGTGCACGCTGGATGTACCCGATGATGGAACTGCGCACCAACGCCTCCCGCTGCTCGTCGCTGGTCACCGCACGCGAATAGGCTGTGCTTGCCCAACCCGTGGCCATGCCGTCGAGCCATTCATCGACAGACGGCGTGAACTCGATGTGGCAGAAGCGGTTTGCCAAGGGGGCCTCCAACTCGTACCCCCCTGCTGCGCAATCGGGCGGATTTGCACCTGCGATGACCCGAGTCTCCTTCGGCAGTTGCAGATCACCCACCTTCAAATCCAGTGCGACTGCCAGCATCGCAGCCTGAACGGCCGGTGGACTCGTGGTCAGCTCGTCCAGAAAGAGGTAGCCCCCGCCCTCTGCATGTAGCCGTCGCGCCCAATCCGGGGCCTCCAATCTCACTCCACTCTCACGGACTACCGGCAGGCCTGCGAAGTCGGCAGGCTCCCGCAAGGACCCCAAGACCGTTTCGCACAACACCCCTTCGGATGCAGCAAGTGCTCGAACCAGGCTCGACTTCCCCATACCCGGCCCCGAAATCAACAACGACGGGACACCAGCCCTTCCGCACGCATCCACAACAGTTACCGCAGTCGCCAAATCCGGCATTTGAAACTCCTCGAAAGATGGGCAAGATGGTCAGTCTCGCCAACAACAGAACGCCTCAATCATACCGCGCCAGAACGCTTTTCACCCAGTCACACCAACCGCCACTGTCCCCGGCGCACTCAGTGCCGGGGACAGTGGCGGTCCGGGCTCAAAAAGCACCGGACCGCCACGTGTGCTGGGTGAAGTGTCCGGGTCCCTCGATATCGTCGAACCCACTCGAAAAAGGCCGGGTCGCCCGAAAGAAAGGACCCAACACGTGACACCGCTCGAAACAGCCATCGCCGCGCCACTGCCCCCGCCCGCGGCGGCGGACATTTCGTCATGGCGCTCGGACGCATTGTGCGCACAGACAGACCCCGAGGAGTTCTTCCCGCCCCCGGGTGGAGCAACCAGCAGAGCAAAGCGGGTCTGCGCAGAATGCCCCGCCAGAGCTGCTTGCCTCGCCCATGCACTGACGTACAACGAACAGCACGGCATTTGGGGCGGAAAGACACCACGAGAGCGCCAAGAGCTTCAGCACACCACAGCCACAGAGAGCCGGCCTACCCGGCATCAACAACAGGCGCTCACGATAGCCACGCTTTCGGCCCAGAACGTCCCAGTCGAGTCCATCGCAAGCCAGCTCGGAATCACCACCCGGCAGGTGTACCGAATACGCTCCCGCACAGCGTGAATCAACGCGCGAGTCGCCGGTCAAACCTGCCCGGTGATGCCGACCCCGTTATAGTCGGCGCGGTCAACCGCGGTTGATTGTTGAAGCGTCTCGACTTGCGTCGCTCCTCGCTGAAAGCTTCTCGCCGCAGGAGATGTCTTGGCCGGCGAGAAGGTCCGCAAGAACGACCGCGCGCGCCGCATGGGCCAAGATTTCGGCAGGTAGCGGTGGACCATCGAGGGTTCGGATTCGCATAGTTGTCAGTATGGCGTTCGACTCCGACAAGTTGCTGTCCCGCAACGTTTCCGGTGCCGATTCACGGGTCACTGGGGTGTCCATGGCATGCATACCTCGCGCATTCTCGACCAGTGCATGTGCGGTGGCCGTATCGCGCCTCGGCCCAAACCGCCTGTTTCGACTGTTGGTTTGCCCTGCAGACAGATCCGTGGGCTCAGGCGACCGAGGTGGCCGTTCGGATGGAGGTGGCCGGCCGACCAGGCATCGATGTCGACGGGATGCACTTCCCATCTCAGCACCTGCCCCTCACCCTGGCTGCGCTTCTTCCCGATTGCATCGATCGATGCCAGGGTTGCGCTCACCCGGTCGATGTCGCCGACACCTCGCCAGAGCACAGTCCGCGTGGAGGTCAGTAGGAGCGGCATCTGGCGTGCGCGATATCGGCCCTGCCGGTCGGAGATGACCGATGGTCGGTACCTCGAGAGTTGCTCGAGCGCACGGTGGTCGGGGCGTCCGCTCCAGTGATGGATTTCCGGGGCGTCGACCGGGTCTTCGGGATAGGCGTATGTAGCGCACCAATGCCAGTCGTCGCCTCCCCCCAGAGTGCACCGAGCGAGTGGCAGATCCAGATCGGCGGGCACTTCGTCGGGGCCGGCGGCTTCGAGGTACTGTCCGCGGCCCCGAGCAGCGGCTTTCTCGTCTTCCCACATCTCGGATGCGAGCAAGCCATCGAGGCTCGTCGCCCATGGAGCTGCATGCGCAAGTCCGACCGCCAGGTGTGCTTTCACCTCAAACGGCCTCATCACGTCAGCGCCTCCATGACTTCCAGCGCCTCCTCACGGCGCTCTCGAAGATGGGTTCGCCAGTCGAGCTCCTTCGGGTCGTCGCCGGCGAGAAGGGTCCGCTCGAAGCTGGTGCGGACGAGACCGTGTCCGATAGCTGTACGCCCGCCGATGGTTCCGGACTCGACGAACCTGCCGACGACGTCGGAGAAGAAGGCCACGTCCAGATCGGTTGCGCGATCGAGACGCAAGAAGGACTCGAATCGTGTACCGGCAGGCAGTGTTTCGATCTCGTAACGCATCAGAGAGCTACCGTCGACGGTGGCTGCGTCGGTTCGGGCGACTGTGGGGAAGTCATGATCGGTGGAATCGTCGAACCGGCTGTATCGTTCGAGCGCCATGGTGTCGAATTGGCTCAAGACAGCACGGTCAGGTGCGGGACGGCTCATGAGGTGGTCGGTTTCGAGGACGTGCGGAATCACTTTGCCCACGCGGAGACAGCCGTCGATCATTCGACCGCCGCCGCTGCCGCCAAAGACGCTGACCTGTGGGTTCAATGTACGGAGCCGGTGGAGCCGTTCGCCGGACAGTGGCTCTCCGGTGACCTTGGTCAGGCTGCCCCCGTTCCGAAGTGTGTGAGCTGCAGACAAGCTGAGAAGCCCTTCGTATGCAAGGGCGTCCCGTAATAGCTCCTCTCCGATCCGCCGGAGCGCCCCTCGGAAGGAGTTGCCGGACACAATCGGAACCAAGGCTGCGGAACCGTTGGGCTGCAGTATTTTTTCGCGCCGGAACAAGGTCGTTGTGGTGGCGCTGTGTTCACCGCGGTGCGAGATCGCCGAGACCGCTGTGATGTCGAGCTGCCAGCGCAGGGTCGAGGTCACTTCTGCCTCCTGGGCGATGTAGCAGTCGCTGTGGTGGCCCGGCGCGCTTGAACAGCTTCGGCCACGATCCGTGTTCGGAGTACGAGGGCGGTGGTGTTTTCCCGTAAGAGGGTCAGGACCGGTATCGATTCCTCGCGTAGAAGGACCGATAGTTCGAGGCGTTGTTCTTTCGTCGACGGCGCTGACTCGAGATCGGTTGCCACGGTGCTCCACCATCGATCGAGGTCGGCTCCGCCGGTGTATGTCGCGACCCGGACTCGGTCTGGCAGGTGGTGGTCCCAGTACAGCTCTCTCCGGCGTCCCACCCACCCGGTGTCCCAGTTGATTCCGTAGTGCAGCAGCAGCAACAGTCGTTCGGCTATTGCTGCTGCACCGGTGACGGGCGGCAGGAAGCTGGCTGCGTCCAGCCAGGTTTGGGTCGGTGTCGTAGCTCTGATCGGGGTCATGCCGTGCCTCTGGTTGACGTTGAAGCCGTCGCTGCGAGGTCGAGGTACACAGGCCGCTCTCGCCACGGATCGAGGCTGTCCCAATCCGCGAACACAGACGTCCACGTTCGATGCGGAATGTTCTTGAGCGTGCTGAATGCCGGCGCTGCGCGCGCAAGGGCGGCCAGGGAGAACCCTCGCCGTCGCAATCGCACGACTGCGCTCAGGCGTTCCGCGTCGTGCTCTGTCCATGGAAGCGCGATGTCGTCGACGGCGACCCGACCCCACCGGGCATGAGGAAGAATGTGCTTGCGCCCAGGACGTAACGGAACGACGACGGCGGACGTCGGAGAGATCGCTTGTCCCAGAACGCGACGTAAGCGGGTCTTCGACAATTTCGTGGCACGCCGTGGATCGCTGGTGACCAGCAGGAGGTCCGAGCGAAGTGCCGTTGTCGTGTACACCCAAACGCAGACGCGACACATCGTAGGAGCCGCAACGTCTACCCACCCGTCGAACCCGGTGAACGTTCTCGACACAGTCTCACGCACTCGCCGTCCGGAACCTTCTGTCGCGCCACCGCACCGCGCGCACGCGGAGTCACCTGAAACTCCGGTTGGTGGCCACGAAACCGCAAATCCTGTCGCGGCCTCGTAGGCGGTCGTCACAACGTCGAGCGCTGCTCTGCCCCTTGATAGTTCGGCCATATCTGTACTCTAACGGCGCGCCCGGACACTACGGACAGGCCAACTTTCACCGGCACAGTCCAACTCACCAAGGACTCGGGCCGGGCGCTGGTGCGTGCCGGCCGACGTTGGCAGGAAAGTCGTCGGCGAGCAGAGCAGCCAGCTCAACGAACGCGCGTTGTGCAGGCTTGCCCAGTAACTCGAGATCGATGGTGTCGCCTTCGGCAAGGTGGTCGTCGTACGGGACGACCTGGACGGCGCGAGTGCGTTCTGCGAAGTAGGACTTGAGTTGCTCGACATCGAGGGCGGTCGAGCCCTTCCGTGATTCGTTGATGACGACGACGGTGCGTTTGACCAGGTCGTCGAAGCCGTGTCGCGACAGCCATTCGAGGGTCGCCCCAGCGCTGCGTGCTCCGTCCTTGGCTGCGGAGGAGACCAGGACCAGTGCGTCGGCTTCTTTGAGGACGCCTGCCATGGCCGAGTTCATGAGACCGGTGCCGCAATCGGTCAAGATGATGTTGTAGAACTGTTCGAGGATGCGCAGTGCGGCGGTGTAGTCGTGCTCGTTGAATGCTTCGGAAACGGACGGATCACGCTCGCTTGCAAGAACTTCGAGCCTGCTTCGCGCTTGCGAGGTGTAGCTCCGTACGTCGGAGTAGCTGTGTACTTCTTTGTCCGCGAGCAAGTCTCGCACTGTGCGGTCACTGTCTCGGTGAATGCGGTACGCGAGCGTCCCGAAATCTGGGTTGGCGTCATAGGCAATGACGCGGTCGCCCCGCAGTGCTGCGAAGGTCGATCCAAGCCCTGTTGTCGTGGTTGTTTTTCCGACCCCGCCCTTCATGGAGAGGACTGCGATCTTGTAGTTCCCTCGAACCGGTTGCCGTACGCGGCGCAGGAGCTGCTCGTACTCGAGTTCAGCCGGCGACTGGCCGGGATTGGCTGAACCGAAGGAGAGTCGGTAGAGCCATCGTCGCCAACCTTTGCTAGGTGGCAGTTGCGCACGGCGGATCAGCTCCAGTTCGTCGATCGACCGCGGAGGGGCAACAGCTGCTGTCGGCCTTGCTGTCGGAATTGCTGTGGGCACTGGTTCTACCAACTGAACGGGCTGCGAGGTGAAGGGGCGATGAGCTGTCACTGCCGGAGAGTCGGGGGCGCTTGTTGGCTCCGGGTGAGATGTCGGTGCTGAACTGCCGGCCGACTTGTTGGTGTGCCATTGCTCAACAGCGGGTGCGGAGCCGCCCTGCCCTGGCCAGGCCGAGGGCCGGTCCGGTATTGGTACCTGACCATCGTTGACGCGCGGCGGCCGTGGGGCCGGCTCCGAGGTGGGTCGATGAGCACCAGAATTGGGCTGGCTCGCCGAGGGGGAGCTGCTGGGTGCGGCGCTGGGCCGGTCTCTCGGCACGATTTCGGATGCGACTTTGGACCGGGCTTGGGGTACGTTTTTTGACACGTTTTCATCAGCGTTGTCGGCTGCGATTCTGGGTGCGTCGATTGGCACGAATTCGCTGGCTACAGGCTGTTCACGGGCGGGTTCTGGCTGACCTGCACCTGAGTCCTGGAGGAGGTCACTGTCCTGCCCATCGTGGCGATCTTCCGACCCCCCTTCTGGCTCGGAATCGTTCGACTGATCGGTCGCATTGTTCGCCGCCGACGGATCAACTACCCACCGGGGCAACGCGCTGCCTGGGTCGGACTCTGTGGGACTCATCGGTCGCCACCTCTTCCTCTTGCTCATTCAACGGACGATATCCGGGCGAACATAACACCGGCACCGGACACCTCGAACAACCCGAAAACTGCTGCCGAGCGACCACACGGACGCCCATTGTGTAACCGGTAATTCCGCCTGTTCGGGGTAGCAGCTTCTGCTTCGTCCAGTCTGAAGTGTCCGTGTCCCGACTATCGTTGTGGCGGTGCGTAGCAACGATTTCGACGGCCTCGATCTCACTCGCCTGCGGTCCCTTCGATCCTCGCGACATGACATTTCGACGATCGTCGATCGCGTGGCCGAACACCTCGACGAATTCGATGGGTACGTCGCATTCAGCGGTGGAAAGGATTCCGTCGTTGCTGTTGATCTCGCCCGTCAGGCGGACCCAGATGTCCCGGTAGCTTTTTTCGATTCCGGTCTCGAATACCCCGAGACCTACGCCTACGTCGAGCAGATTGCGACGAAGCTGGGACTGGACCTGCACATCATTCGCGCTGAACCAACGCTGTTGACTGTGATGGCCCGGACCGGGGAATGGGACCACGGCGGTAGCCCGTCGGCTCATGTACCCGCGCGAGGCTTCGAGACCTTGATTGCGCAGCCTGCCCGGGCTGCGCACACCAAATTCGGTGACGGGGAGGTCTGGGGCGTGCGGGCAGACGAATCCAGGAAAGGAACCGGCAGGTGGTCGATGTACTACTCCGCTCTCGCACGTGAGATCAACGAGCGCTGCCAAGGCGCGAGCTGCTGCAGCAACAAAGCGGAGCAGCGTCGACACCACGGGGGGACGGTTCGCCGCAACGATGGAACTGTGGCCTATGGTCCGGTGTGGGACTGGTCCGCGGACGATGTGCTGGCCTATTCCCATCAGCACGAGCTTCCGAGCAACCCTGTCTACGCCAAACTGGCCGCGCTGGGCGCACCTGCAGCGAATCTGCGGGTTTCACACATTCTCGACGGAAATTTTCTCGAATCGGGCAGGGTCACTCGTCTGCGTCGAGGTTGGCCGAGCCTGTTCGAGGAGATCGCCGCAGTGCTCCCTCGAATACGCGAGTTCGTGTAGATCGCCATATCGACTGTGCGCGTGTAGCATTCCTGGTACTGAGATTGCACAGGGTGAGTCGGAGGCACACCACACGGTGGCCTCCGACTACTTTTTCGTGTCGAACCAGGAGATCTCACATCCGGCGACCGCCGCTATCCCTGGCTCATGAAAAATGAGCTTTCAGGGTTGAGCTCCAACAACAGTCGATATCCCGGTCCTGTCCGCTCGGTCTCATCTGTCAGGTTCAGCATCCGACCCACGAGATCGTCTCTGCCGATCTCGCGAGCGAATTCCCTCGCGGTGACGAGACGTTCAGCATGGCGCGCTTCATCGACTGTGGTGAGAGATTTCCGGATCGAGAACCCGCCGTTGTAGGCGGCCTGCTCGGCTGCTCTTGACGGCAGAGGATGGGTCATTTCCTCGAAGGCGTCGTCGGTGAGCGGCGATCTGTTTCCCTCCATATGGTGAAGATTTTCGGCCACCTGTCGAATTGTGGGTGTCGCGCCTCCAGATCCGGAGTGCAGGAGGTATGCCCAGGGGGTCGAGTGCACGAGATAGCGGGGGATGTAGCGCTTGTTTTTGCGGCGTCTCCTGGGGATGAGAGCCGCCGGGAAGTCCGATACCGATGGATCGCCGTGGATCGCTTTGACTTTCTGCGCCGCGGCTATTGCACACCCCCAGTCCAACGAGCCCCACAACGGGTACGGAACGTGCCCACCGTGCACCGCTCTGAGGTTTTGTGCGATCGCATCGTGATAGTGGCCTCCCACGAGAAACCTGTCCTCGGGCCACCCGTTGAAAAAGACGTACAGCGGAATTGCATCTTCGGTCAGGCTCTTGAAGATCAGGTTGTCGTATTGCTTGACTCCCTTCACTGTGTGTCCGAGCTGCTCGTACATGTCGGCATCGTGACTTGCGCGTTTCGCTTGAATTCGGAGCTTGATCCACCGCTCCTCGGCCGAAGAACCGATCCACCACTCCCAATCTGCGCCGTTTCCCGCTTCGACAGCCTTGTCGAACTTCGTCACTCGCAACGACGGAATGTGAGTCTGCAACCGAATCAAATTGAGATCGGTGAGCGTCTCTTCTCCAGGTCCGATGCCGCCTGCAATTCCCGTCTCCATCAGGTCCCACGTGTCGGAAGCAGCGAAATTCATTGCATGGACCATATGGTTGGTCCGAGGGTGTCTACTCATTCCGTAGTCGATTTCAAGCGGTCCTGCGGTCGCGTCGCGATCGCAGTTCGTCGATCCCGGCGACCTTGCCGCTTCCCGCAGCGACTGCAGGGAGCGCACGGATATCGGCAGCCACGTCCGCGACTGTATGCCCGAGCGCGATGCCGAACACGCCCTGCCCACCGCGTAACAAGTCCACAATCTCGTCGTCAGATGTGCACTCGTACACCGAAATACCGTCGCAGAGCAGGGTCACAGATGCCAGACCCTGGGCGTCACGCGCACGCAGGCACTCGATCGCAATGCGTACATTTTGCAAAGACACTCCGGCCTCGAGCAGGCGACGAATCACTTTGACCACCACGATATCGGAGAAGGCATACATCCTTTGCGATCCCGAACCGGATGCAGCGCGGATCGACGGTGACACAAGCCCTGTACGGGCCCAGTAGTCGAGCTGGCGGTACGTTACCCCAGTCACTTGCTGGACCTGGGGCGATTTGTACCCCGGACACCCGTTCACGGCGTCGTCGGCGATGCCGTTCGAGGTCTTGAAAAGCCCCGGCACGATGTCCTCGAACGAACCCTGTTCGCTGCAGCTCACAACTCGCACCCACCCTTTAATCGATCGTTCGATGCACGATACCGCTCGACATCACTCTCCTTTCTCTCCCGGCCAGCGGGCCAGCTCTGCACGTTTGGCCCGCACCGTTACTCGGTGGACAAACCGAGCAGCCATCCGATGAACGGCGTAAGACGAGGAACACCGAACCTGAAGAGCAGAAACACCGCGAGGAAGACGGCTATCGTGACCCGCCTGGATCGGAACTCCGTGAAGGAACGGATCGCTATAACGGCAGTGACTGCCACTACCAGGGAGCAGAAGTTCAGCACGTCGTCGCCGCTCGTCCGAGCAAACCTGCCGATGCAATCGGGCTGAGTGGGGTCATTTCATGGGGCGTGATGCTGTTCATCGCCGCACCGTAACGATTGTGGCACCGATGGCGGAGGTCTTGAACGGAACGTAGAATTCCCCGAATAGGGGAATTCTACGAAGCTTGATCCCACGGGCGTGTCGGACAGTGTTCGGCCACCACCGTCGCCCTGCCGACGTTCAGCATTCGCGATCTCCCGCGCTTCCGGTGGCCGTGAACCCGGATCTAGCGCATACCTGCGCCCTGACAATCACTGCCATACAACCTGTTTCGCAGATGTCATATGCCTGCCCGTTACCTTTTGAGCAGTCCTGAGAACCGAGCGTTACGGGTGCAGGTCGGCCGCGGAATCAGCCTGCGAGAATCACGTTCATCGCATTCAGGAGCGCGCCGACAGCCGGGATTCGGGTCGAGCTCGCCGCACGCAACGAACGCGTCACGGCCGGCTCGGTCGGCAGATACCGCACCCCGGCCGTTCGGACTCGCGCGGTGTCCGGAACCAGCGCGACGGCCAGACCTGCTTCGACGAGGGCCAGTTGGGTCGAATAGTCGGACACCTCGTAGCGGATCGTCGGTTCGACTCCAGCTTCGCGCAATGCGTGCACGAGCGCGGAGTGCGCATCCGACCCTGATGGGCATACCGTCCAGATCGATTCCGTTTCGCCGGAGAGGGTTGCCATCTCACGGCTATCCTCGATCGGTACCGCGAGGTGTACATCCTCGGTGTGGAGGGTGTGGACGTCGATACCTGCGGGGACCGTCGCCGGCCGATGGTCCCAGGACTCGAAGACGACGAGATCGAGGGTGCGGTGCTGGAGGCGGTCGAGCAAATCGATTCCTTCTCCGTCGACGACCTCGGGGCGCAGCAGTGGATACGTGCGAGCGAGGTCTGCCAGAGCTGGGACCACCAGCCGACGTAATGCACTTGCGACCGCGCCTACTCTCAGCGCTCCGGCAACGTCGGTATCGATCGAGGCAAGGTCGTCTTCTGCGGCTTCGGCGAGAGCGGACATGGCGGCCGCACGTGTCGCCAGTGCGCGACCGGCGGGGGTCAGCCGTATCGACCTTCCCTCTCTCTCGACCAGGGTGGTGCCGGCTTCCTTCTCCAACTTGCGGATGTGTTGCGACACTCCAGGTCCGGTGAGGTGTAAAGATTCTGCAGCTCGAGTGACAGAACCTTGTTCGGCTACTGCGGCGAAAACTTTCATCCGATCCCACGACAACATATAAGTGATACTACTGTTTTAGCGGTAGAACTGGCTAGTAGACTTATCGGTTTGTAACTGGTTGCCTTGACCAGGTGACCAGAACCGCGATACCGAGAGCTGACGCCGCCGATCGGGGGGTGGGCGGGAATGCGGCGCTGGTCATCGCCGGTGCCGCGTCGCTGTCGCTGTCCGCCACCTTCGTCAAACTCGCCGATGTCACCTCGGGGACGGCGGCATTTCTACGATGTCTTATCGCGCTGGCGGCTCTCGTTCCGATGGCGCTGTGGGAACTTCACCGACGCGGCGCAATGCCGACGAGGTTGTATCCCATGGCCATTGGTGCCGGAGTCTTCCTCGGAGCGGACTACGTGATGTGGACCGCGAGCATCCTCGACGTCGGTGCCTCGATCGCCACCGTCCTTATCAATGTCCAGGTCGTCGTGCTGCCGCTGATCGCGCTCGTCGTCGATCGAACCGCAATCCCCCGACGATTCCTCATGGCGGTGCCTTGCATGCTGCTCGGCGTTGCACTCGCCGGCGGACTCATCGGCGGAACAGGAGCCGACAACGCGCTCCGCGGGTCCATCCTGGGAATCTCCGCCGGTGCCGCGTACGCGGCCTACCTGTTCCTGAACCGCCGCTCCACCCAGCGAAGCCCCAGCCATCTGGTCACCCCGATCTGTGTGGCCACCGCATCGGCAACGGTCACTGCCGGCATTGTCTCGGCAGGCCTCGGAGACCTCGATCTCGACATCTCCGCGGCCGCGTGGGGATGGATGATCGCGCTCGCTTTGCTCGGACAGGTTGCCGCCTGGCTGTTCATCAGTTCGGGATCCCGATCGCTGGCGGCTAATACCGTCGCGGCCTTACTCCTGCTGCAGCCTGTGCTGGCTATCGCGTTCGGATTCGTTGTCCTCAGCGAGCGACCCACCTGGATTCAACTGGCCGGAGCCGCCGTCGTCGTCGGAGCCGTCTGGACCGCAACCCGACACCCCCACCACCCTGACTCCACTTCAAGCCACGGAAGAGGCCTTCATGACCCCATCTCCGACGAGCATCGATCGAGTCGTCCTACCCACCGATAGCACCATCCCCGTCGCCCGCAGCGCCGAATACGACACCTACTTCAGGATCTCCCGCAGCGCCGACCCGCACGCGTGGGCGGTCAGCGCACTGACCGTCGTCACCGCCATCACCACAGATCTGCCGCAGTCCACTCTGGACAACGACTCACGACTCCGCCTACTCGACGCCCTGGCCGTAGTCGTCGGCGACGCCTCCGCCGCAGCAGCTGTGGCCGCACAGGGACGAGATCCTTCCCCGCTGGCAGCGCCGGCAGACCACAGCACGGACGATCGCACCCCGCAGGCTCCCAACGACGCTGCACGACAAGCGATCACACGCTGGAAGAAGGGCCACCACCTGTTCCACCTGTTCGTCATATCCATGAACAGCCGGCTCGCGGCAGTGCTGGAGTGCCTTGCAAACAAGCAGTGGCCCGCTCTCGCCCACCAACTCACCGAACTAGGGACTCTCTACGCCGGGGCGACCGAGAGCATGCGGTACGCGTCCGATTTCTCACCGGAGATCTACCGTGACTTCGTCCGGCCATCCATGGAACCGCCCTGGCTCGAACCCGGGTTCTCCGCCGTGTTCAACCGGGATCACGACGTGATGCTCACCCGCGCCAAGATCGTCCGTACAACACTCAAGACGGCTGAACTTCCCGGCGTCGCAGCAGATTCCGCACGACGGCTCTGGAAGAGCCAGGCCGAGAACCGGCGCGCCCACCAACTCATCTGCCAACGATTCGTCCCCGGCGGCGATTCACTGCTGCAAGAGCACTTCGACAGCACCGGTCAGAGCAACTGAAACAGAAAGGCTTCGCCCTCTCATGATCACCGTCATCGAAACCTGGCACCTGACCGCCGAAGCGGCCGAGAACGCCCTCTCGGTCCTGCAAGAAATGGACGAACTCCTCGACGACAACGCACACCACCACCCGGGGTGGGCGGGCCACGCGCGCTTCTTCCAGCACGCATCGGACCCCCAACGCGTAACGATGACCTACCCCTGGGAAAGCGCCGAGCACGCCACGCACCTCATCGAATCGGAGACGCCACTACTCGAAGATTTCTACCGCCGGTACTGCGAACGCCCCCGCGAGGTCGTCTTCGCCCACGAGCTGCCGGTCGACGTCGAATGACCCCCGACCCAACAAAGCCGACTGGCGA
The DNA here is from genome assembly GCF_002258285.1 of Rhodococcus sp. 06-418-5. Lineage (NCBI taxonomy): Bacteria > Bacillati > Actinomycetota > Actinomycetes > Mycobacteriales > Nocardiaceae > Rhodococcus > Rhodococcus sp. 06-418-5. The sequence continues at coordinate 49,633 of NZ_NOYE01000029.1, read as the reverse complement.
CTGGACTCCCGAGCAGCTCAAAGCCTTCGGCACCGACACCCTCGATCGAATATGTCGACACTTCGCCGCGCTCGACGACGTGCCCGTCACGACGCCGGCCGATGCGGCCGATGTCGCCGACGCGATCGACAGCGAGCTGCCATCCGAGGCAACAGATTTCGCCGACATACTCGACGACACCTGGAACAACGTCGTTCCGCATTTGACGCACTGGAACCATCCACGATTCCACGCCTACTTCAGCAACAGTTCCTCCGGACCGGCCATCCTCGCCGAGATGACCGCTGCGGCATTGAACGTCAACGTCATGTTGTGGAAGAGCGCGCCCTCGGCTGCCGCCGTCGAAGACACCGTCACCAGATGGCTCGCCGAACTGCTCGACTACCCCGCCGCAGACGCACTGCTCGTCGACGGTGCATCACTGGGCACGTTCTACGCGTTGGCCGCCGCCCGCCACCGGGCACAGCCCGAGGTTCGACATCACGGAACATCCGGCCAGAAACCCGGCCGGATCTACACCTCCGACCAGGCCCACTCGTCGGTCGACAAAGCTGCGATCGCTCTCGGCATCGGGCTCGACAATGTCGTACGCCTACCCACCGACGCTAGCGGCCAACTCGATCCTGCTGCTCTGTCGACTCGCATTGGATCGGACGTCGCGGACGGTTACACACCGATCGCTGTTGTCGCCACCGTCGGTACGACCACTTCAGGTGCTCTCGACCCGGTCGAGGCGATTGCGGCCGTGTGCCGCGACCACCGAGTGTGGCTGCACGTCGACGCCGCGTACGGAGGCTTCTGGCGCATAGCCCCGGCCATCGCGCAGGTCCTTCCGTCACTCGCGGCCGCCGATTCTCTCGTCGCCAACCCACACAAAGTGCTCTTCACCCCTATGGAGTGCGGGGCACTGTTCTGCCGTCACCCCGGAGCACTCGAAGCCGCCTTCACACTGGTTCCCGAATACCTGCGTACCGACACCACCGGCGGTATCGACTACATGAATTACACCCTCAACCTTGGGCGACAATTCCGAGCTCTGAAACTGTGGTGGACCCTGCGCGCCTTCGGAATACGAGGCATCCGAACTCGACTCGAACACAGTCTCACCCTGGCGACGAGGCTGCGAGACGCCCTTGCCGCAGACCCGCGGTGGCATCTCGCGAACGATTCGCCGCTCCCCTTGCTCTGCCTCCGGATCTCCTCTGCCGACGGACAGGCGACGCGGAAGATCCTCGAGACCGTCAACAGCACCCACCGGACGCTGCTCTCCCACTCCGAGCTCAACGGCCACTACGTCATCCGAGTGTCCATCGGCAACATCCACACCACTGCCGACCACATCGACCAACTGGTTGCCGAGCTCACCGAGGCAGCCGACGCCGTCGTCGGCACACCCCGTCCACTCGCTTCAGTGACCGTCACCCAACAGGAGGTATCCGCGTCGTGACCACCACCATTTCCACCGAGGCCATGCTGCACGAGAAGGCGGCAGCAATATCCGCCATCGGGCGGTGGTCCGCGGCCAACGAGAACTTGCCGTGGGCCCCGGCCCCCGACTCCCATGCCGTGCACTGGAGTTATGCCGAGCTTCGACCGCTCGCGATCGCGGCAGCCGACATGGTCAAGGGCGACCGAGCAGCTCTACGGGTACTGACCCTCGCCAATCCGGGCCATGCCCGCGAGGCCGCCGTCGGATATCTCTATTCGGGGCTGCAGATCATCAACCGCGGTGAAGGTATGACCCCGCATCGGCACGCGCCGACGGCCCTGCGCTACATGCACGAGGGTGACGGGGCATGGACGGCCGTCGGTGGAACCAAGATGTATCTCGAGCCTCGCGACGTGGTGATCACCCCCGCCGGCGAATGGCATGAGCACGGCAACGACAGCCCCACCGACTCCCCCGCCATCTGGCAGGACTGCACCAACGACCCCCTCGTCGCCGCCCTCGCCGCGACACAGTTCGAGCTCCACACCGACAACACCCACCTCGAGCCCCACATTTTCGCGCAGGACAGACACCACCGAAACCTGAGCGAGCCGCTGCTCTACAAGTGGGACAACGTACTTCGCGCCCTCGGTGAGCAACAGCGGACCCACGAGGCCGACCCGCACCACGCATACCGACACACCCTGCACGCAGAAGGAACCCACGACCCTGTCACACCGGTCATCGATGCTGCATTCACACTCCTACCTGCAGGGATCCGAACACAACCGATGCGGCGCACCGCTTCCGCCGTCTTGATCGGGGCACAAGGGTTGTCCACCATCCACGTCGACGGAAAGCCGTTCCGGTGCAGCGAAGGAGACAGCATCGCCGTTCCATCGTGGTCGACTGTCAGCTACGTCAACGACACCGACATTCCAGCCGTGCTGTTCGAGTTCAACGACGCGCCCGCGATGACCGCCCTCGGTCTCTACCGCGAAGAGAAAGACGCACAACGGTGACACCAACGTCGACCATCACGATCCTGCTGTCCGAAGCCCACATCCTGACGCTCAATGACGGCTCCACTCGACCATGCGGCTTCTGGGCCGAAGAGTTCATCACAGCCCATCGAATCTTCACGGCCGCAAACATACGGACGATCATCGCGACACCCGGCGGCGGCGCTGCGCACGTCGAACCCGACAGCATGCACGCCCCTCACAGCCCAGACCCTGACGGGTACAGAACGTACCTATCCGGTCTGAGCGAGAATTTGCGCGCGCCGGCCGCGCTCGAAACGGTTGACCCCTCTACCGTCGACGGGATCTTTGTGCCCGGCGGCTACGGGCCAGTGGTGGACCTGCACAAGAACTCTCACGTTGGAGAGTTTCTCCGCGCGCTCCGACGGGAGGGGACCCCGATCGCGACGGTCTGCCATGGAACTGCGGCGTTGCTTGCCGACACCGCATCCGGAGCAACGTGGCCGTATGCAGCCCTGACGATGACGAGTTTCTCGGACCAAGAGGAAGCCGATGTAGGACTGCTCGGCACGCTCCCCTTCACCGTCGAGCAGGAAATCCGGCGCCGGGGCGGCACGTACACCGCAGGACACCCGTGGCAGCAGCACATCGAAATCACCGACACCCTCATCACCGGACAGAACCCCGCCTCCACCGAGGCGGTCGCAGAACAGCTGACCCAACGGATCGCAAACTACTCCAGTTCGACTACCCGTTCAGGAACTCGCTAGTTCACCGGCCGGTTGACCTCTCGGCTTTGTCCCTGGATGGAACTGCTCGGAACGCTGTAACGTGCGTGGGATTTAGAATTTTATAGGCCTATTCTGTCTGTCAGCACCTGATTGACGTCTTGGCCGAAGTCGCCACGACCAGCATTCTTAACCACTGACCGACCGAAACGAAAACACGACCATGACAACTGACATTACAGATACAGAAAACCCGCCACCCTAGGTCGAGTGACGGGTCTTTCCATCGATTAAAGCGCCGAAATAATGCAAATCAACATTAATATCGAAGGGATCAATGTAGACGCTGCTACAACCAATCCCGTTGTTGCCTTAATTACTTCTGTCACGGCAACAATGATCGCCGCTAAGGTGTATAATTTATCTATCACGATTCAAATAGGTCCTCCATTCAATAGATTTACCGATGCTTTTCCGGCATCCACCAATTATAGCAGGTAATTCACCTTTTCGCTTGAGCAACCCATTCCTCCAAACGATGATAACGAACTCTGCGAAGAGTAGAAGGCAGATACTTTAAGTAGTCCTATTGTCGCATCAATTCTGCCGCGCCGCTGCCCGGCAGACCTTACGGAATTGACCGCTTCGATACCTGCGATAGCACTTCCCGGATCACCGGCCAAAACGATTCAAGACCTCGCCTCAATCACCCCGGAGGCGTCGTGCATGCTGGGACCACTCTACAGCTGGCTGACTGCATTCGGCGACCTAGCATTGCTCGACCTCGTAGGCTGCACGAATGGACAGAGCAAGCATTCCGTCGCCTGGCGATATGGACCATCTGAGCAGCGCAGAACGCAAAGCGAAGCGCAAAGATGACCGTGGACGGCGAGTCGGCACCAACGTGCGCGATTACGAGCGCATGTGCGGATCTGGACCCGATCGATTGGCCGAGACTCTGATTGCGCGCCACAACGTCAGGATGAAGAACACGGAGAAGCTGCCGGATGGATTCCGATTCGAAGCAATCCTTTTTCTGGCACCGATAGCAATACTGGATATCGCGCATCGCAAGCTGAACCTTACTTTGGATCGCGCACCGTCAGCCTATTATGGCAAATGGCCTCACGACCTCGGCTGGGGAGTGGACAGCTGCGTCGCGGCCACCCGACTGCTTCTCGCAGGACAAGTGGTGGCCGCTGCCACGATCGCCCGACAACAACTCGAACGATGGACTGCGGTCATGGCACCTGTCGTCGGAGTCGAGCAACATCCGTCTGAAAAAGTGGAGGACTTCATTGCGCGTGCGTGGACCGCATACGCCGAGCGCATGCCAAATCCTGGCGCACCGCCGGAATCATCCAACATCGAGGGCGACGCAGACCCGACTACTGCGCAAGATATCGAGGGCGACGACAGCTCCGCAAGCACAGAGGAGCCAACCGCGCCTCATAAGCACGTCGTCCTGGCGAACGGACGTGAAGTATGCCCAGCCGTCGTCTACGGCGTTCTCAGCGAAATAATGCATGCGCGACTCTTCGAGGAAGCCATGTGGTGGGAGTCGGCCGCGCTCCTGAGCAGATTCGATGTACCAAGTGTCGTATACGGCGCGGTGGACTGCATAGCGGATGCGTTGAGCTTGAGCCTTACCCAGATTCAATACATGACGGCTGCTGGCCTGTATCGGCAGGGCGATCCCGAGGACGCCGTGACGTTGATAGCAAGTATCAACCTTGCCGTACGGCCTTCGGCTGACGTCGCGGGTGAAGAACCACCAGACGATGCCCTCCCGTATTCGTCATCGTTCGTACTGCCGAGATTGCCTACCGTCATGCCATTGTCGCCCGATGAAGGCCTCTTGCCGGTGTTTGTTCGCTACCTAGACGATCAACGATCCACGTACGAGTCGCTGGCCTGGAATCATCGGCCCGCAGGTCGCTTGTATCGGGACGACGAGCTTGCGACGTTAGCCTTCGGCGCTCATCGCCAGGCGAGTGCATCGTTTGCGCTACGAGCCCTCGCCGCCGAGCGAGACGAACTAGGCGACGATTTCAACATTGACTCGGTGGCCTCGCGCGGGACGAACTACATCGTGGTTGCCGAGTTGGCGGCTCTTGCTGCTCTGTGGACACGCAACGGTCCTCTGATACCAGCAGCATCGACTCCCCTGGCTCTGGTGTCGTCGACGTTGCGGTCCGCATACTGGTTGTGGTTGGAAGACGACGACCGGGCGATGGCTTCGCTTCGATGCACGCTAGAGCAAATCGCTCGATCCAGGGTCCACCGGACGAAACCGGCGAAAGCGGAGCGCCTTGAAGAATCCGTGCACAACAAGCCTCAGCGGTGGATAGAGGCCGCCGGGTGGGGTCGACTGTCGGCTTGGAATCGAGTGTTGGGCGCGTACGCGCACGCCCACAAAAAGCCTAATTGGGAAGGCGCTAGAGAGCTCCTGAAGGACTTGCAGCTCGACGCGGACGAGCCGTACGCCTTGCAGCGAGCGCGTGGTGACGCACTGAATGTGGTGACGACTCTGGTGGCGCACGAGTCAATCAGCATTCTGGCTCTCTTCTCACAGAAGGTGGCGGCTACCGCAGCTGAACTGCTGGAAAACCACTCAGGCTTGGACATGACACGGGAATGGATGGATGCGTTGATGAGTAACGCACTTGCCCATCGGAAAACACCGATTACAGAACAAGACTGATCGGCCAGCCCGAACACCCCGCTCCGGTAGCTACTCGACGGGCTGGGCGGCGTCGGCGGGGCACCATTGGTGATCGAGCTGAAGGTACCCCTTGCCGTTGCCGATCGGAATTTTGAAACTTAGGCAGCAAATCCACTGTCCCCGTCCAGTTTTCGCCCATGCGTGAAGAAGCCCAGGGGCCTTGACGTCCATCGCGAGACCTTCCGATCTCTCGCCTGTCCGTCGCTGTTGCTGAAGCGGGTCGAATAGAGCTAAGTGGCTCGAAGGTCACGGGCCAGTTCTCTCACAGTTCGCTGGTCAAATGCACGACCGCTCGCCTGTGCGGCCGGTGGGCGACAGACATGTCCGCGCCGGCGGGCCTGCAGCGCAGTAATCTGCTCGCCGAAACGTGGGTGCGCTGTGTGATGCCGCGTCCGTGAACGGTGGTTTCGATGGTAATCGACCAGATACGGCCCCTCCCTGCTCGATACCGCCGTGGCCGACGGCCTGAGAGAACCTCATCGACGTCGTTCAAGGTCACGGCGAACAGTATGCCGCGGTCGGAAAGGTGTTGTCGTATAACACGACATCTGCGGAGCTACCGGCTCCGACCTCACCCACTCTGCGTACGGTGACCAATGCTGCGCGCGCTTTCGCACCCAGAGGCAATGGGGCAGCTCTGATTTCGTACTTCTCGTAGTGGCCGGTTTCGTGGAGCAACCGAATTGTCTCTGGCGTTCGAGCAGTGGCCGCAGGTTGTTGTACGGCTGTCGCCAGAAGTCGTGCGCACGGCAGGTCTTCGGGGTGTATGACGGGCCGCGCTTTAGTGGCGATGCTTCTCCACGCCAGTCCGGGCGGCGGTGCGGTGTGCCAAACCAGCAACATCAGCGTGGCGGGATCGACGATCGCAAGGTGTTCTTGGGGACGTAAGAGCGAGTGAACGATGAGGTCCGACAAGTGAGTAGCGGCGCTCTGGGGTGGCAGCGGGGAGGGTCCGAGGTCGTGCGAGAGGCCGTGGAACACACGGTCTCCTGTCGCGCGGTCGAGGCGAATGCGACCGGTCACGTTCACTCGGCGCTGCGCATGGTCTGCAGTGGCCTTCACTGTGGTCAGTTGCACTGCTGTGTCGGCGTGTGCGGCCACGAGGTGTCCCAGAGCTGGGGCGGCGTCGACGCCGAGATCATGTGGCTCGATGGCGTCGGCAACAGTACGCTGTCGGCCGTGGTGGGGCGCTGCCATCGTGATTGCGGTTCCTCGCGTGAGATTCCATTCGAAGGCGTGAGCGGACGGCGGAGCTGCAGATGCCTCCTCGACAGGTGAAATGAGCAGCCACACAGCTCGTGTACGACCGCGGTGATCGAGGATCGGCTCGGCGGTCACCCTCTTGCGGCCGGCCGTGACGTCGTGACGTCGTCCCGTATCGGATGCCGAGCGGACCGCATCGAGTGCCGCGGTGCGGTGGGAACCGCGGAGAAACTTCTGTAGTGGAGTTGCCCGGCGTGAGGTGTCGCCCACTCCCACCACGGTGTGTTCGTGCGGTCCGAGGGTGTCGATCAACAGCCACTGATGGCGCGTGTCGCGGCTGGCGTGGTGAGTGGATTGGGTCGTCATCGCTCGTCCGACCCGATGGCTTCGGGAGGGCCCGCTGTAGCGGTGATGGGGTCTGTGACATCGGGGCGGCGGCTTCGGTCGCGATCGAGCTCGCTCACGTCGAGGGTTGATCGTGTGCCGTCCGTCGAGAATGTGGTGCGCCGGCGGGTGGGCATCGCGGCGATGATCGCGGATCCGATCATGATCGTGGAGAAGCTCCACAGTCCCATGGTCGCGATGATCCCGACGTGTAGCACGATGTCGAGTGTCAGGCCCACTTTGCGCCATCGTCTCGTGCCTAGAAACAGGATTCCGATCAGCAGTTCGATGACCAGTGCTCCCCAGGTCATCGAGATCACCAATGCCGGTATGTTCGAGGTCCAGATCAGCATCGGTTCGAGTGGGTAGCTTGCTCCGAATGCGTTGTCGCGCAGGAAATAGTACTCGGCGGTCCCGTTGACCCAGTCCGAGACACCGAACTTGCTGATCGCACTGTCGAAGTAGATGAAGGCCAGCTGCAGTCGCAGCGCGAGCAGGCATGCGTACGAGAGGGGTTGAATCCACCGGTTGGGTTCGGTGGTGGGGTGTTGCCAATGCCAGCCTCTGTCGTCGAGGAGGGCAAGGGGGACGATCAGGATGCAGACGATGCGCACGACCGATTCGCCACCGTCGGGCAGTGCGATGCTGCCGGCGATCGAGTAGGCGACCCAGGCATGTGGGAGTGCGGTCACTCGGGGACGCCACCCTGTGGCCACCAGCAGCAGGATTGCGGCCATGCCCCAGTGTCGCCACTCCAGTGGGATGGCGTCGTGTCCGAGGCAGTACAGAGATGCGCTCTGCACTCCGGCGCAATGCGGAGCATCGTTCTGTCCGATCACCGGCACCATCAACGCAGCTGGGGTGGTGAAGAGCAGGATCGACAGCTGAGCTAGCGCCAGGACGGTGCGGCCGGTCCCGAACCACCTGTTGCGAGGATCGTGCTCGGAGACTTTTCGGTAGACGTACTCCACTGTGTCGTTGATGGTGCCTGCGGTCTCGAGCCGAGCGGTGGTCATCATGAGCACTGCACATTCAGGTGCGCGGTTGCGGTGACTTTCCGATATTCGTCCGTGAGACGTCGGAAGCTCCAGGGTGTGGTGTGCTCTTCGGTCAGGACGACGTCTCCACAGACGGTCGGTATCGGTGAGTTGCTCGTCACCTCGTCCGGAACAGACTCGGCAGCGGTGACAATGCATGTGGCCGTTGGGTCGTCGCAGGGCAACCAGGTTCGGACGGCGGCGTTGAGGAACCCGAGTTCGGGGCCTTGCGCCCGTTGGGTGCGCGATAGCCCGTAGAGGTTGGTCACCGCTCCCTGTGGGGTCTTCATCAGGCTGTAGACAGCATCGGCACTGTCGACGGTGTAGGCACCGACCTGGGTTCCTTCCGGATCGCGGGTGAAGAATGCCCAGTCCTGTGGATCCAATGCGTTGAACGCCGTCCGGACGGGGTGATCGCCGTCGCGTGTGAACAAGACGTTGCTGGGCAGTGTGAAGACTATGGCGAAGGCGAAACCGCCGACTACTACTGCCGCGGCGACCACGAAGAGCAGAACAATCAGCACCTTCGGTGGCCGACGTTGCGCCCCAATAGAAGTCGAGTACTCGCCGCGACCGGCCTCGATTGTGCTCGCTGTTGCCTCGTCGATCTGGTGCAGCTCGGGTCGAACGTCTGTCATGGCGGGCTCTCATGCTCGGACGTGGCTGATCGGATGGGTCGACCACCCCTGGGTGCGGTGCACGGATCGAAGCGGGATCGAGGCAACGCACCCAGGGGCGAAAGCGTTGACGGGTCTCAGAGCGCTGAGGTCACCAACGCAGCAGTCTCGGTTCGCTCGAAGTCGCCCTTTCGATTCAGGTCGAAGCCGTAGGAGATCGCATCGGGGACGACGTAGAGCACGACCCCTACTTCGGTCGCAGCTGCGACGTTGGCGTACCCGACTGCGTTGAGGACGCCGGCCACATTGATCTCTACAGCGATGTTGGAGTCGTGGTAGAAAAATCCGTCGGTATGGACATCTCCGCCGGACTCACTCGCGCCACTTTGCGCGGCCAACGTCTTCAGATCAGCCGAGATGGTGTCGATACCCTTCTGAGCCTGGTAGGGATCGTTCGCCTGAACGGCGTGGGTCACCGAGGAGTGGAAGTTCGGATCGACAGAGACCAGGGCATCGGTGAGTTGGCCGATCTGTTCGTCAGTGGCGGTAGGTGCTCCTTCGACCTTGAATTTGGCGGCGACGTCCGGATGGTCCTGCGCCGCACGGCCGCTGGCGAGCGCGAGTAGCCCCACCACGTCCTGGTCGGTGTATTTATCCTGCTTCGGACCGGTCGCCGATGCGGCCTGCACCGGCGCGTCGTGAACGGTCAAGGCCTGAGCAGTCCCTACTGCCCCGAGACTCAGGACCACCAGCGGGGCGGCAATAGCGGCGGCGACTTTAACTTTACGTGGGAACACAATTCATCCTCGAAGGGTGTGTTTCGACGAGACCCCTATACCGGCGGGCGACGCCGAGGCGGCTTCGATCGACGGGTTCGCCGACTCGAGCGCTCGATTTGCCACGCCGATGACCGCGTGGACCACCCCAGACCGTGCCGACTACGCAGCTCCACGCAACTGCTATCGCGCACCGATTTCCCCACCATGCCTACGCAGCAACGGCACATGCGGGTCGCCTGGCCGGTTCGCCGATGGACAGTCCGTCGGCGAACAAAACAAACCGAACAAGCTGATACTAACGACGAGACAGGCGGGTGTAAACCTTTACGAAGGACTAATTAACGAGACAAACGATCCGAATGGGACGACTGACGTGAAACCTCGCTATTGGGATTTCTACGGCTCGATGATGTTGAACTGTGCAGAGTTTCGCACTCCCAGGCGTGCAGTGATGCGACTACCGATTCGATGGTCGAGTAGCTTTTCGCTCAATGCGAGGCGCTGCGCGGGCCGACCTCGGTAGTGAAAGTAGACGCCGATTCGGTTGGCGGTAGACGGGATCTCGACGTCGTTGGTGCCCCAGTTCAATTCGTGGCCGCGCCCATCGACTTCGAGGCCAGGTTTGGTGAACAACGCGTGAAACCACGTATTCACCCACGCTGGCTTCACAGAGACAGTTGCAGTAATGGTGTCGACGGGAGAAGTCATGTGGGTTGCTCACCTTCCGGTACGAACTTGATGATGTCCTGCAGGGCTTGCATGTGTTCACCGAGCGCGGTACGTCCGCGGTCGGTGGCCCGTATCCATGTGCGCGAGTACCGAGCGGTTCGACCCTTCTCTACCGCAACGTACCCGGCCGCTTCGAGAGCTGACACATGTTGAGAAAGTAGAGAATCACTGATCTGAAGTGCCGATGCGAGGATCTTGAACTCCACCGCAGCCACACCTTCCCTCGACGCAGCCGCCAGAATCGACAGTCGAATCGGCTGGGTCAGTGCTCGATCGAGTTGGTGCCGTGGATGATCGACCGTCACGACGTTCGCACTCCGCGCACCGACACCAACACCGGGACGACGGCGACGATACCTGCGCCGGCCAGTACCAACGCACCGGATGCGACCGCCAGTATCAAGCCATGGGGCGCTATACAAAGAGCGATCGTGGCGACGCCGATCAACACCGTTCCGACGGTGGTCGACCCGGAGGAGTCCCGTCCCGGTGGCAATGGGACACCAATCGACTTGCCTATCAACAGAATCGCGCATATCGCCAGAATCGCTACAGCGGCGGGCAACCAGACCCAGCCAGGCTCGACGAACCCCATTACTGCATAACCAGCCGCCGCGACCACCACTGCCACCGACGAGAGCGTAAGTGAACGCCCACGGGATGAGGCACTGCGGTGATGGCTGCCGATTCGGCGTGAAGCCTGCTCGGACTCGAACAGCGCTCGCGCTGAGTCGAATTGCTCGGACATTTTTGCCTCCCTAGCTGATCTCCCACGAGCCTAACCGCTACTTTAAGATTCGTAAAGTAGTAATCCTCAGGGGACAGCGGCGACCAGAAATCAATCAACTGATTGCAACAACACTTCACTGGCTAGAGAACTTCGGACCGGACTTTGAGCGGCACCCCGTCACGGAAGGATCCTCCAGACGAGCCAGCCACGGTGAGCGCGACGCTGACCAAGACTCTCTGAGGGGGATCGACAACGAGGCGTGTGGGCGGATCGAAAGTGACGGGCCAGTTCTCGTACATCTCGGGGCTCACTGCGCGACCGCCAGACCGTGTGGCCGGTGCAGGACGGCCGCGTCGACGCTGGTCGGGGTCCACCGCAGGCCCTGTTCGCCGAACGTGGGCGCGGTGAGGGTGTAGCGGCCGGTGCGCTCGGCGATACCGCGCCCGTGCACGGTGGTCTCGAGGGTGATCGACCGGATACGGCCCCTGCCCTGCTCGATTCCGCCGTACGCGACAGGCCGCGAGGAGATTGCCAGGTCGAGACCGGGCATGCGTCCGTTCGTGATCGCGAGAATTCCTGCGTGCGTACGGTTTCGGGCCAACAGGGCACGCGCCCGGGTTGGCGGAACATCGCGTCCGTGCACGGTCGTCACGACCAGATCGAGGCCCTCGATACAGATGCTCGCAGCGTCGAGGGGGTCTGCTTGGCCTGGGTCGATCAGGTGGATTTTCGACAGGTCGCCGCCCTGCTCGTGGACGGCGAGGAGTCCGAACTTCGACTGCCCGATCAATGCGACGTGGTGGCCGGCCGCGCTGGCTGTAGCGACGAGACCGACGAGGATCGATCCGGCACCGGTAATCGAGATGGCCGTTCCGCGGGCCAGCGCACCGCGTGGGAGGAGTTCCGACAGTGGCGTGGGCACGGGGATGGTGCGCAGGGTCTGTGAACGCACAGGGCCGCTGAGGGTCTGTTCGTCGGCGGGCGGGGCCGTTGGCTGAGATGGGGCGAACAGGGATGCGTCGACGGGCTCGATGGGTGCGTGGACACGTCGTCCGGGGATCGCGGCCATGCTGCGTCGGAGCGCGGCGAGCTGTTCGGCCTTGCCCAAGCCGGTGAGGTCCCCGATTGCGTCGACGGTGGCCATGTGGATCGACCTTTCGCGCGCCGGTAGGAACCACCACACCGTATCGAACGCATGTTCGATTGTCGAACGTGCAGGTGGGCGCGTTCAGCGGTGGAGGGTGTGAGTGTCGAGGTCGTCTGCCGTGAAGGTCCAGGCGAGATGCCGGTATAGGTGAAGCGTTCGTTTCACCTGGTCGAGGGCGCTTACGACGGCCGGGTCGCTGGGGTCGCGCCCCTCGTCACGGATGGCTGCGCACTCGTCGTCGTCCATGCTGTGTTGGACGCACAGCGCTGCTTTGTGGTTCCCAGGCAACAGTCATTCATGTGAATGACTGGACGAGCTGCGTCGTTCTTTCCGGCATGACGGTGCATCGGTCTTCTCGAGCCTGCGCCGCGGGGTTCCGATCTACGTCTAGTTCGACGCGTCGGCCTCGGGGGCGGTTGCTGCGTCGTAGATCAGGTCGTCCGAGCCGTGGTAGCGGTAAGCACGCTGTCCACTGGGCAGAGTCACCCAGCCCGCCTGGCCGTGATCGGCGTCCGGATCGAAACTACGGTCGTTGGTCATTCAACACTCTCATTCTCCGCAGGCGGGCGCACCACAGTCACCTTGCTCTTGACGACAATCGGGGCATCCGCGGGCCCCTGCAAATGCTCATCGATCCACATGGGTAGATGACGCTTCTGCGATGGATACCAATGCCGACGCCAATGCCCCCGAACGACGTGGCGGTGCGAGAGCTTGCCAGATCCTTCCGACGATGAAGCACTGGATGCAGGCCGCGGCTGCCGGTACGACAAATACGTCACCTCACGCATCCGCTTGACTACGCCGTCGTTGTCTCGCATGCGCGCCGACTGCTGGCGGGTGGACTCCACGAACTTGTTGCCTCGCAGCATGTTCACCATCGAGAAGAACGTTCGCGCAACGTAATCCAGGTCATTCATGGCGGTCACGGAATGCGCAGGTTCGTCGGGACCGACGTCCGTGAAACCCGCGCCTCCTGATCGGTTCGGTGCACTGGGCGCAGCATCGGATTCGGCTGGGCTGAGCTGGACCTCGGCGAAAGGAAACACCGGTAGGTAGTCGTTGACGACGCGGTACAACCGGTTTCCGTCAGTAGGAATTGCCCCGTCGGCCCGCGCCAACCACCACCGCAAAGCAGGAACGGTAAGCATGGCCATCAGGAGAACATCGGTTCCACTTCCACTGTCGCGACCTGTCTCGTTCCACACCAGGACCCGCCCGTGGTCGGGCACTCCATCCGCTGGAGCGAGATAGAGAACTCCTCTGCTCGAGGGAAGATCTGCCACGGTCACAGCAACATCATGGTCTCGATCGGCACTCTGGCCGGCCTCGATCAACGCAGTCATCTCCGGCGTCGCATAGTAGGCATACCGGTCCGCCGTCGACGCGCGCAGAAGGAAGTGGCTGTAGTAGAGCATCTGGAACCAACGGAAGGGCTGCAGGCCGACATCGTGCGATTCCGGTTCGTCATCGAGCCAGAAGGGCAAGTGCTTGTGGGGCTCCCGCGCGACAACTTCGACCGGCAGCTTCGTCATCCGGGACAACCTGTGGAGCATCTCGCCCACGTCGGTCGGGTCGGACCGAAACCGGATGACGTCGTAGCCGCCCTTAAGGAATTTTCCCAGGTAGGTCTCCACCGGCCAGGCTGCGGCCTCGATGGCCTCGAGCACAAGGGGCCACCGCGCCGCGGTGACCTTTGCTTCCAGGACCTCGGCGGCCTGCCGGCGGATACGCATGTCGACCGAAAATTGTTGCCCTGGAACGAACTCACCGTCGAATCCATCACGGCGAACCCGAGTGCCCTTCGCATTCCGAGGCTTCTGCCCTCTTCTATCCGAACGCCGCGCCAATTTTCCCATCCCGCCCCCTCGTCTACCACTCCATGGCACAAATCCGCATCAACACTCTGACGATATGGACCATCGCAACATTAACTGGCAGTTGTCATTCGGAGTCTGGTGTTGCGGCGGTGACGAGTTCAGTCAAGACCCCGTGGCAATCCTTTGGGTGCAGGAAGTTGATTCGGGACCCCATTGAACCTTGTCTCGGCTCGTCGTAGAGTGCCCGGACGCCCTTACTCCGTATGGCTTCTGTTTCGCCACTCACGTCGTTCGTGCCGAATGCGATGTGGTGGACGCCTTCTCCGTTCTTGGCCAGCCACTTGCCTACTACTGAGTCGTCCCGGGTCGAGCCCAGCAGCTGGAGGTACGAGGCGTAACCGTCCGGGGTCTCGTTGATCTTCAACATCGCTTCACGGATACCCTCCTCCTCGTTCGATTCCAGGTGAGTAACCTCGAATCCATAGGTGGCACTGTAGAATTCGACGGTTTTGTCGAGGTCGAAACAAACAATCCCGATATGGTCAATTCGAGTCAGCATGCCTACAGTCCACCGCATAACTGCTCGCTATGCAACATGCTGACATGACCGAATCCGCTTGTCTGACTGATATTTACAAGATCAGTCAATCTGAACTCTGCCAACAGTCCCTACTTTGCTTGGTTGCCTAGGTCGTCAAATTCAGCCCAACCCTTGACTCGGGCCCAGTTCAAGCCGCTGCGCAGGTGATTTCGTGCCATGCAGGTGTCCCCGTCGATGTCGCAGACTTCGATCACCTAACGGTGGCCCAAAGCTTCGCTGCTTTGCAAAGCGCGGCAGAGGTAATGACTGGAGGAACGATCTGCTCCAGCTCTACGTCATAGGAGATTTTCGCTTGGCCTCAAGGGCTCTAACTACCTCGGCGGCCCCTTCTTGACGGCTGGCGGTAGTCGTCACAATGGGGACGTCGCGTTGACCAAGCTCGATCACGGCCTGGAGTTCGCGAAGTACTGCGTGGACTCCGTTCTGATCTGCCTTGTTTACGACGTAGAGGTCGGCGATTTCCAGAACACCAGCCTTGGCCATTTGGATGCCGTCACCTGCTCCAGGCGCTAGAACAACGATGGTGTCGTCCGCGATTGATGCGATTTCCACCTCTGACTGCCCGGTTCCGACCGTCTCGATCAAGATCCTGTCAAATTCGATCTCAGACAGGATCGCGATCATTGTCCTGGCCGTGGCCGAAAGTCCTCCGAGATGGCCACGACTGGACACTGACCGAATGAAAACTCCGGGATCATCTGAGTGCTCCTGCATACGGATGCGGTCACCGAGGAGCGCACCGCCGGTTATCGGCGATGACGGATCAAAGCAGAGCACTGCCACGCGCTGACCCCGCTTGCGGTACTCGGCGATAAGACATGAAATCAACGTCGACTTTCCGACACCAGGAGGACCTGTCAAGCCAATCACCGTACAGGCGGTTCGGGGGTGGTCCGGTGCAGCCGGAGAGATGACGTCAACCTCAGTGATGGCGTAGTTCTCCGCGCGAGTCATTAGTTGCGCCAGCGCCCTGATATTGCCTTGCCGTGCAGACTCCAAGGTCTGACAGTTCTGGTGCCTCGTCACTCCGTCTCCTTGAGCGGATGTAGGTTCGTTTGTGCCCAACGGGTGATCTCCTGAAGGGAATCCCGAGAGGTAAAGACCCGGAGCACTCCCATTTCAGCGAGCTTGCGTGCGTCTCCAGGTGGAATGACGCCGCCACAGAAGATGGGTATCTCCATCGCGTTATTCTCGGCCAACAGCTCGATTACGCGGGGTACCAGTTCCATGTGAGCGCCCGATAGCAGTGACAGACCGACAGCGTCGGCACCCTCTTCCAAAGTGGTGCGGACGATTTGCTCGGGTGTCTGACGCAATCCGGTGTAGATAACTTCCATGCCGGCATCACGAAGTGCGCGCGCCACCACTTTGGCACCGCGATCGTGGCCATCCAGCCCAGGTTTGGCAACCACCACTCGGACACGATGCACGCGGCCTTCGGCCTTTCCTGCGTCGAAGCTCGGGTTCGGAGCTGTCATGCCGTCACCAGCGGTGTGATCCGCGCCTCGCCGATCCGGGAACGCAGGTCGACGTCGGTGACACCGAGCCCACTCGAGGGTGCTAGGCAAAGTATGCCAACTTTGCCGAGGTGCTCGTTTAGTTGAATCCTGCGTGCGGCTTCTGGTGTCTCTTGAAACGGGTGCACTTCAGACAACATAGGTTGCACTTGGCCGCGCTGGATGAGGCGGTTCGTCTGCCACTGCTCGTACAAATTCGCCCCGTGGCTGCCTACTATTCTTTTCAGGCGCATCCACAAGTAGCGGTTGTCGAACGTGTGTTGGTAACCCGTGCTCGATCCACAGGTGACGATTGTGCCGCCGCGGCGGGCCACGAATACCGAGAGGCCGAAGGTCTCGCGGCCAACGTGCTCGAAGACGATGTTCGGATCCTCTCCGATCTCTCGCCTGATGATCTTGCCCAGCAGTTTTCCTGCCGCGACGGTGGCGTCCGGGTCAGCGGAAATCTCACCGATCTCGCGCCGATCGATGACCAGCTCACAGCCAAGCTTGCGGGCGACCTCGGCTTTTGCGTCCGAGCTGACTATGCCGATTGGTATGCCGCCGCCGTTGCGGACGAATTGCACGGCGTAGCCACCGAGGCCACCCGCCGCGCCCCAAATGAGGACTACATCGCCTTGACGCATGTTGGCACCGCGCTCGCTGACGAGCATCCGGTAGGCCGTTCCCGCGCACAATGGGTTGCTGGCAGCCTCTTCCCAGGTGAGGTGCGCTGCCTTGGGTAGTAATTGACTCGCGCGGACGACCGCATAGTCAGCGAGGCCTCCGAAGTTTGTCTCAAACCCCCATGCTCGCTGCTCGTGGCCGAGCATGCCGTCGTGATGGGTGAGCGGTTCCTGGTCATCGACATGAGCCGTCCCTACGGCGACATGGTCCCCGACCTTCCACTTGCGCACACCGGCCCCGACGCGCACGATCACCCCGGCTGCGTCCGACCCCAGTACGTGGTACGGCTGGTCGTGACGAGAGGCCCAGCCGCCCTGTTTTGCGTAGTGCCGCAGGAAGTTGAAAGTGGGGATCGGCTCGAAGGTAGCGGACCAGATTGTGTTGTAGTTCATCGCCGCTGCCATAACAGCGACCAACACCTCATCAGGAGCAAGTTCCGGCATGGGCACACTGCCGAGGTGAATCGACTTTCGAACGTCTTTGTCCTCGACGCCGGCGAAAATCTGGATGTCTTCTACATCTAGGTAGGCGGCGTTGTATTCAGGTGGGACGGGAAGGCTCTCAAGTACGTCCGGAGAGGCACCCGCGATTACAGCTTCAGAGAGTTCGTTCATTGTCATCCTTGTTCGTCGGTAGGGTGTCGGTACAGGTGATTTTGATACGTCCAGGCAGATCACTGGCGTGCAGAAAAGTCCGCAGATGTGCTCGGATTTCTCGTGCGCTCGGGACATTGCGAGTTGGTCCAGACACACTGAGCACCGCGGTGTCGGTACGGCCCCTCACCAGCTGCACTTCCGCCTCTCGTACCCAAGTGTGGGTTCGGGCGACGCGGGCGACTGCGGAGGCATCAATGAGGCTTCGGGTGCGGATCCACCGACCCTCCCGAGGTCCTAGGTGTCGCATCTCGCCGTCTGCCGCGACGTACCCACAGTCGTCGGTGCAAACCTCGCGGCCGTCGGCGAGATGAACCCAGATCGTGCCCGCTATACAACAGGGCAGTAACTGTTCCGACCGGCCACGCACGGTGAATCTCACACCGTCCGATGGCATCAAGCGCGGAGGGTGGGGAGCGTCGTCGTTACATAGTGTCCCCGCGCGGACGCCAGCACAGATGTACGGGGTCCCCGCGCCGGCTGCTCGGGGCCGGACTTTGCTCGTAGAGCTGACCAAGGATGTTTCTCGGTCTGAAGCGAGATCTGTGACAGCAGTGCGAAAATCGGCAAGAAATATTTCTGCTTCCGCTGCACCCATCAGATCCTGGCGATAGTCGAGCCGCACCCGGCACTGCGGCCAGTGCGCACGGATCTGCAGCGTTCTGGCCAAAGCAGCGTTTGTGTTTGGCGTGAAAAACTCCCACTCCGAACGTAGGCCGGGGATTTCCAGGTCAAGTTGGGCTGGCGGACGGGGAAATGACAGGCCGAGCTCAGTACTGAGCCGAGCGAGGGGTCTGCCGGGCACACCGGACACCAGGTCCACGAACGGGACGCGGCGATAGCGAGCCAAGTGTGTGAGCGCCCGGCGGGCCGAGGCAACGGATTTTTCCGTCGCCATCTGGCGGGAGGTTTCGATGGATACGGGGACCACGTTGGTTTGCAAGCCGGCGACATGTCCGGTGTGTTCGTCACTGACGTCCGAAGCCACAGACAACACCGGATCAATGTTGTCGTAAGCCGTCATTTGTCGAGTGAGCGCTGCGAAAAGCATCGTGAATGTGCTCACCTGCAGGTTTTGAGCGATCGCGCGAAGGGCGGCAACCGCTGAGGGCTCCAGTTCGATTGTCGGCGAGGCAGCAATGGACCGCTGCCCCAGACGGCCGCCCTCGGGAAGTGTCAAGGGCATCCGTTTGTCGATAGCAGTACGCCAAAATTCGATGGCCTCCGCGGTGACTGCCTCCGTGGCAACGGGCGTACTGGGCGCGGCCAGCGGCGTCGGATTCACTTGATGGCCGATTCTCAGTTTCCCCAGATAGTTCGAGAAATCGCGGGCGACAATAAACTTGCTGCGCCCGTCAAAGCCGGCGTGATGAGCCTCGAAGACCATCGAGCAGCGGTTGGGAGCATGGGTTAGAAGTTGGAAACGAATTGGTGCCTCGGTGGCTAGGTCCCAGCGCTTGTCCTGTTCGCGCTGCTTGCACCATTCTCGGACCGCCGCCGACTCGGAGCCGTCTTCGCATGGGATAGTGGCGCGCTCGAAAGAACATGCCTCAAGTGCCGGCAGGACGCACTGGCGCAACTGTCCCCGCACAAGCCGCAGCACCGACCGCAGCGGCTCGTGTCGTTCAAGCACGGCGCGCGCAGCGGCCTCGAGGTGATGCTCGTCAAGTACACCGCGAAAGGTCGCCACGAAATATCCGCCGCCACTAATCGAGGGATCAATCGTGGCTTCGGCCCAGAGTGCGTATTGGCCCGCATCGGCGGGCCTATCGTGCAGGATTGTGGTCATTCGTCACCGCCCTGACTGTGTCGGCGACGCCGCCGGCAGTCATCTGCGATGAGCTCAGCGACTCTCTCACGATTAACCTTCCCGCTGGGGGTCCTGGGCAGTTCGGGCAGTTCCGTCACCGAAACAGGGACCGAAACCTCGGGCAGTACCTTGCGTAGTCGCTTAAGAGCGTTGGCCTCGACTGGGCCGGTGCAGCCCTCACGAAGGACTACTGCGGCGCGCAGGCTGGCATGGCCGGACTTAGTCACCACCATGACCGTCGCCGCTGCAGCGAAGTCGGGAGCTGTTAGCAACTGCGCATCGATTTCTAGGAGATCAACGCGGATTCCCCGCACTTTGATCTGGCTGTCCATTCGGGATAGGAAGCGCAAGCCGCTGTCTGTCAGCTCCACCAGGTCACCGGTACGGAAGGCTCGGGTGTTACCGGCTGGTGAGGGAAGGATGCTGACGTAGCGCTCCACTGTCAGCTCGGGACGCCCCAGATATCCATCCGACAATGGATTTCCGGATACGAGAAGCTCTCCGATGTTCGGAGTTTCTGGAACTTCCGGCGCGATGAGTAGTTCGCATCCCGGCAGGGGTTCGCCGATTGGTGGCAGATTGGGCCAGGCATACGGATCGGGCCCCAGGATGTGCGAGGTCACCATGGCGGATTCGCTTTGTCCGTAGTGGTTGACCAGCCGGCAGCCGGGCATACATGCGAACATTGCGCGAATATCTTCCGAGCACACTACTTGCTCACCGGCGGTATTTACCTCGACCAAGCACAGTTGCGCCAGCATGTCCCGCTGGGCCGTCACTGCCAGCATCTGCAACGCAACGAATGGGACGAACAGCCGCTCGATTCGTTGATCGGAGAGCCATCGAAGCAATTGGGCTGGTTCACGGCGTAGCTTCTCCGGCATGATCGCAAGCGTGCCGCCGCCGCACAGCGTGCCCAATATCTCCTGGAACGAGACGTCGAAATTTAGCGGGGCGAACTGTGCGGTGCGTAGTTCGGGGTGGGGTGAGTGGGATGTTTGCCAATCGACCATTGTGTCGATGCAGAGATGGTTCAGCGCTACGCCCTTCGGCCAGCCGGTCGATCCGGATGTGTAGATGATGTAGACCGGAAGTGCGGCATCGCACGCGACGGCGCGCAGGTCGATCGGTTGGGTTACTCCGGGGGGCAGCCCGATGTCGACCAGCGGGGCGTGGTGGTTCACACGTGATCGCGTGGTGGCGATTAGGGCGCGAGGTGCGCAGTCATCCACCATGAACTGAATCCGTTCCACGGGGTACTCGGGGTCCAACGGGACGTACGTCGCTCCATGCAGCAGCACCCCGAGTAATGCAGCGACTGCACCCGCGCCTCGCGGAAGCGATACCGCAACCCGGTCTCCTACGTTCACGCCGGCCAGCGTCAAGTTGGACGACACCGTTTGCGCCCAAGCTGCCAGTTCTCCGTAGGTGTACGAACGATCGGCGTCGACTACAGCCGTACGCCCCGGATCGTGGGTGACACGGCGAACAAATCCAGTTAAGTGACAATCGGGTGTCGCCGGACCTCCCCACAGTGACTTGAATTTTGGGGCGGTCATGCATCTTCTCCCCGCGGCGCTACCCCTGCTAGTTCTTCATCAACGGCCTCCACGAATTCTTCGATGGTGGGGTTGTTAAAAATTAGATGCAATTCCGCTTGCAGCCCATACTCCCGCTGGATAAGGGCAAGGATTTTCGCGGCCGTGAGCGAATCACCGCCCAAATCGAAGAAATTGTCATCGAGCGTGAGATTTTCTTCGCCGAGAGCCCGTTCCCAGAAACTCGTAATAGTGGTAGCCATCCGTTGTTTGCTCATATTTCTCTGCTCCCCATCCGAGTGGTCAGTTGGCTGCACCCTTGAGTGTGTTTGGGTACGGGATTGACCCGGACTGCTGCTGCTCCGGTTAGATGCGGTCATTTCGATTCGAGCCCTTCTGCCACCGCCCGTTGCATTTGGCCGATGCTGGCCCGAGCCCGTGCTGCTGCGATCATCGAATTCATGACATTGCGGCCCGCGGCCACGTCATCGGTCACAGCACGTAGTTCTGCGCTACAAACCCCGCGCTCGAAGGGACGGCGGCGGCCCGGTACGACACCCGAACGCAGTTGCCTTTCAGTGAGCCACTCCTCTTCTTCGGAACTCTCGGCTTCGACGACGCCGACGACGGGGCCGCGGGTGGCGTAGGCCATGTCGTCAATGCGCGATTCCAGCCAGCCACTGCGCAGACAGTCCAACAAGCCACCATGGGCAGCGATGTCATCTAGCCACCCCGTAGCCTCTGCTTCGATTTCATCGGCGATGCGAGCTATTGCCTCGGACCCGCCGAGGGGGTCGACGTATCTGGCTAGATCGGTTTCCTTCAAGATGATCTGCTGAATCCTCAGCGCAATGCGTGCCGATAGCTGCCCAGGCGTTTGTTCGGCCTCGTCGAAGCCGCACACATGCAGAGACTGCACCCCGCCGAGGACGGCCGCTACGGCCTGAATGGTCGTACGCGCGATGTTGTTGAGCGGTTCGGAGGCGGCGAGAGCGGAGCCGAAAGTATTGACCTGAACACGCATGCGGCTCGACTTCGCGTCAGCAGCGCCGAAGAGGTCCACCATGCGGCGGGCATACATCCTGCGTAGGACACGGAACTTGGCCGCCTCGGCAAGAACCTCCATATGGGTCCCAAAGATGAAGCTGAGCCGGGGTGCGACCTCGTCGACGGTAAACCCCCGCTCCAGCATCCCTTGCAAGTACGTCTCCGCATCAGCGATGCCGAGCGCCACTTCCATTGCTCGGCTCGCACCGGCTTCACGGGCGTGTCCACCCGAGATCGATACCGGATTGACCTTGGGCAAGTTGCGTATGCAGTACTCGATAACGTCTAACGAGAAGCGGAAGCTGTCGTCCAAGTCGAACACGAACGCCTTGCGAGCCGCGTGCTCTTTCAGCATTTCGTTCTGCAAAGTGCCACGTAATAGCGCAGGGTTGACGCCTGATTCTTCGGCAACCACGATCCATAGGGCCAAGATCATCGGTGCGGTCGCATTGATGGTGAAAGAGACTGACACCTGATCCAGCGGTATTCCGTCGAACACTGCGGCCAAGTCGTCGACGGTGGACACCGAGACCCCGGCGCGACCGACCTCACCGGCAGCCGTTGGATCGTCCGGGTCGAGTCCGAGCTGGGTGGGCAGGTCGAAAGCCAACGAAAGACCTGTCTCGCCTTGGTCGAGGAGATAATGGAACCGCCTATTGGTGTCTACGCCGTCGCCAAGCCCAGCCAATTGCCTGATCGTCCATGGCCTAGACACATAGCCCTTGGGATGAATACCTGCCTCATAAGGAAACTCGCCTGGTTTACTCATAATCGTCGCCTTCCAGTTCTGCACGCAGCCGGTCGCCGTAGGCGTCCAACGCATCGGGACTCAACATGTCGTTGTGTTCGCACTCCACTGCGATCTCCGTGACTGGACGAGCGATAAAACGTGTCCAGTCTCTTGAATAACCTGGATCGCGTTCGTGATCGCTTCCCTGGAACACCACAGCGCCGCCCCCGAATAGGTCCGGTGTGTGGCCGTGCCAGAGGTCAGAATTGAATCGGAGATTGCGAACGACGTGGCTGATCATCCAAGCTGGCGGAATAGCTGCGCCGAGTGACGAATGAGTTTCCAGCCATTCCGTGGCCTGCTCGTAAGAGGTCAATTCTTTCAGATCGGGCAGGTCGACGTTCTTGGACACGAAATGCCGCAGGACGTCGGTCTCATTGAAATCCGCGTCTGGCGAGCGTGTCGTACCGGGTTCTACTAGAGCTGCGTCCAACAGTATTAGCCGACGTACGTGCGCCCCTCTCCGTTCCAGCACGGTAGCCATCTGGTGGGCGACGACACCACCGAAGGACCATCCCAGCAGGTCGTAGGGCCCATCGGGCTGGACTGACTGGACGAGGTCGGCATACTCGCCGGCCATTTCGCGGACCGTACGCGGACGTTCGCCGTCGACGGTTTGCTGAATAGCGAATATTGGGCGCTGCACGATGCTTCCCAAGGCGCGGTACGCCCAGCTGACGCCCCCACCAGGGTGTATGCAGAAAAGTGGACGCCCTGGCCCTCGGCACAACTTCACGACCTGAGGTATCTCGTCGGAACTGGACCAGTTGAAGAGTTGTTTGCTCAGGCCCGCTACGGTGGGGGCTTCCATGAGTGCACGGACGCTGATTTCACAGTCGAAGGTTTCCTGCACGGCGGCTACGACACGCATCGCAGAGAGCGAGTTGCCGCCCAGGTCGAAGAAGGAGTCGTCCACGCTGACTCGCGGCAGGTCGAGAACCTTCGTGAAAATGCCGGAGATAATTTCTTCAACCGGAGATGACGGCGCTCTGTGAACGCCGCTGGCGAATTGCGGCTCGGGCAACGCCCATTTGTCCAGCTTGCCGTTGACAGTTAACGGCAACTCGTCGATGACCATCACCACGGCCGGAACCATGTACGCAGGCAATCGCGCGGCAACTCGTTCGCGCAGCGCCCCACCATCGATTCCCGCAGACACCTCGGTAGGTACGACGTAGCCAATCAACTGCTTGCCGGTATCGGTATCACGGGCCACCACTGCCGCACGCTCCACTCCGGTCAAGGCAGCGAGTGTTGCTTCCACTTCACCGATTTCGATGCGGTAACCACGAATCTTCACCTGATCGTCAGAGCGACCCACATACTCCAGCTCGCCGTCGTGATTCCAACGAACCAGATCGCCGGTGCGATACATCCGCGAACCCAAAGGGCCGAGCGGACACGCGACGAATCGCGATGCCGTCAAGCCCGGCCGTCGCACATAACCGCGTGCCACACCCCGCCCCGCGACATACAACTCACCAACCACACCGATCGGAACCCGCCGCAAACCGGAATCCAACACAAACAACGCATCACCCGGCACCGGCGTACCGATAGGAGCTCCATGACCAGGCTTCATGGGCGCACTCATAGAGGCGTAAACGGTGCTTTCGGTAGGACCGTAGGAGTTGATCATTTCTCGGCCTGAAGCCCACCGATCGACAAGTTCGGGCGAGCACGCCTCACCCCCCACAAAAATGGTCCTCAATGCGCTCAGCCGCTGCGGTGACAGCCGGCCGAGGGCGGACGGGGTCTGGGTCAGAACCGAAACACTTTCGTTCACAAGTAGGTCATGAAAGTCGGTGGCAGAGTTGGCCGTGTCCTCAGAGGCTATGACTAAGCGGCCACCGTGCAGCAGAGCGCCCCACATCTCCCACACCGACACATCGAACGAGTACGAATGGAACATCGACCACACCTGTCCTGGCGACAATTCGGACGTCCGTGCGGGTCTGGTGAACAGTTGCGTCACGTTCTGGTGGGTGACCGAGACGCCTTTGGGTGTGCCTGTCGTTCCTGAGGTGTAGATGACATAGGCCGTCAGTTCTGGATGGGGGAATGGAAAGGTGACAGTGGGAGGTTCGACGGTGACCCTGCCCCCGAGGGTCACGACTGCCACTTTGCTCTCATCGACCCGGTGCAATTGCGCTACCGTTGTCACTATTGCTGCTGGTTTGGCGTCTTGTAGAACGAATGCCAGGCGCTCGTCAGGGGTGTTGATGTCGATCGGCAAGTAAGCAGAACCCAGCTTCAGCACCGAAAGTATGGCTATCACAGTGTGTTCCGAACGTGGCAGCAACAGTGCAACAACGTCCTCTACTCCCACCCCACGCCCAGCCAACAAATGAGCCAACTGCGTCGATGTGTCGTCCAACTCCTGATACGTCCACGACCGACCCTCGAACACCACCGCTATGACGTCCGGCCGCACCCTCACCTGCTCGGCGAACAACTCCGGAATCGACACGCCAGCAACGGACTCCGTCACAGCCGACCTGTTACCCAGTACGTCCAGCTGCGTCAGCTCATCCTCACCCAGGATGTCGAACGAAGCCAAAGGACGATCCGGGCCCGCCGCCATCGCAATCAATAGTGTCTGGAGCCATACCAGGATTTGCTTGGCCAACCGCTCGTCGAGGACCGCCATGCGGTATTCCAGCCGCACCCTCAGCTGTGGACCGGGCCAGATCTGTAAGGCGATTGGATAGTGAGTGAACTCGCGACTTGAGGCTATGCGTACGCTCAGTCCGTTTGTCTCGAGCTGCCCGCCGGACATCCTCAGTGGGTAGTTCTCGTAGACGAAGAGGGTGTCGAACAGTTGTTGATGTCCCGCGGCGCGCTGGATATCGGCCAGGGCCACGAACTGGTGGTCTAGCCCATCGTGGTAGTCGTCCCGCAGCATGCCGATCAGTTCAGCCGTGGTCGTCGTCGCGGTCAGGGATGCTCTTACCGGGACGGTGTTGATGAACATGCCCACCGCCGACTCGCTGCCGAACAGTTCTGCTGGCCGCCCCGATACGGTAGTGCCGAAGACGACGTCTCCGCTGCCAGTCAATGCGCCCAGCAGACGGCCCCAGGCGGCCTGTAGCACGATGTTCATGGTCGTGTTTTGCGAGCGAGCCAACTGCTCAACAGAACGCGTGACGTCGATAGGGAGGTCGACTCGCAACAGCGATCGCGCATCAGTGAAGCGATCTCCTGGATCTAACAAGGTCGGCGTTTGAAGTCCCGCCAGCAGCTTCTGCCAATGCCGCCGCGCCGCGCTCCAGTCCTGGGCGGATAGCCACTCGACGTAATTTCGGAAGGTGGGCGCGGGTGCCAGAGTCTCCCGTTCGTAGACGGCGAACATCTCTTTGAGCAGAATCTGGATTGACCAACCGTCCACCACGATGTGATGGACGGATAGCACCAGCGTGTGCTTATTCGTCCCAGTCTGATGAAGGAGAATCCGTAGCGGTGCCTCATCTACGAGGTTGCCGCAGGCGGCGAGCTCTGCATCCAGCAGCCTCTGATCGCACTCGTAGCCGTTAACTACCGTCCACGGTATGTCTGGGCGTGTCGGAATGATCTGCACCGGCTCGGGGAAACCCTCGGAGACGAACCGAGCCATTAGGTTGGGGTGGCGTCCGACGACTGTATGAGCGGCCTCGCGCAAGCGCGGCACGTCGAGTACGCCAGCAATCTCGATACCCAGTTGCACGGTGTACAGCTCTACGGGTTCATTACTGCCGGAACGGCGATGGAAAAGCAGCCCGGTTTGAAGCGGAGTCAGCGGGAGAAGGTCTGCTGGTTCCACGATTTGTGCGAGTTGATCGATCTGCCGCTGATTGACCACCGCCGGCAGGACGTCGGAGGGAGTCAGTCCTCCGCCGCCGTTCTGCACGTACGCCGCAATTCCAGCTAGAACGTCATACCAGCGCGCGTACAGCTCGGTGATATAGGAGCGATCCACCTGTGTGCTCGTCCAACTCCAGGACACGTGTAGTTCTGACTGCGAACCTTCGGCTAGCACGGCTGCATTGATGCCGACTGTGTGCGGCAACAGCATCGAGCGGGAACCAAAGCGTCGAGCATCAGGCGATTCAGTCGGTCCGAGGATCCGCCAATCTTCGAGGGGTGCGTCGAGCTGGCTCACGCTGCGCCGGCCGAGGTAGTTGAAGCCGATGGCGGGATCTACGCCAGACAGATTGTTGGTGCCTAGATACTTGAGAAGACCGTAGGTGATTCCGTCGGGGTGGGCACGCAGCTGTTCCTTGGCGTCCTTTATCCAGATACCCATGTCCGAGCCCCCGGTCAGAACAGTGTCACGGTCCATGGGTACGACGTTCAAAGCGACCGGGTGCTTTGCGGTGAACCATCCGACGGTGTTGGTCAAATCGATCCCACTGCCGATTTCATCGCGACGTCCGTGGCTCTCCACGTCGATGCGGAAAGGGACGTCGAAGTGCTGGTGCTGTTCAGCGAGGGCAGAACCGAGTGCGATGAGCAGCAGATCCTGAACGTTGATGTGCAGAGCCGCAGTCACGTCGGTTACCAGCACTTCGGTTAGCTCCGTGTCGATGCTGACCGACAGATGCTCCACATCGCGCCAGATACCAGGAGTCGGGTGCGGGCTGGGCAGCAGGGTGGCAACGGCTTCAATGCGCTGCCAATGCGGAAGCTGGTCAGTGACTTTCCGCTCGGCAGCGTACTGCGCCAACATCGTTGACCACTCACGGAACGAGGTGCCGCTGGCATCCAGGGTAATTTCTCGCCGCTCGGTGAGGCAGCGCCAACCCGTTGCGAGATCCCTTTGGATGATTCCCCAGGAGACCGCGTCGACCGCGAGGTGGTGGACGATGAGCAACAGCTGGCGGGTGCGCTCAGCCCACAGCCCATGCACCATGGCTCCTCGACGCGGGTCAAGACGGCTCAAGGCATTGGCAAACGTGGTATCGGAGAAGTCCACGACGGGGGTTACACAGTCGGCTGCGCTGATCGAGCCTGTTGGTAGGACGATGCAGTTGTCCGCGTCCTCAGTCGGGGCGTTGTCCACCTGCAACCGGAGCATGGCGTGCCGATCGACCAATGCCTGTAGTAACAACACCACGTCGCTGTACTTCGCCTGCTGCGGCCCCTGGAACAACATGGTTTGGTTGAACTCGTCTGTCGGTGCCGTGAGAGATGCCAGCCACCGCATGATCGGCGTTGCCGTGACGGGCCCAGCCTCAGCCGGCCGAAGGAGAGACTGCTCCGGGACCGAGAGCTGGAGAGCGTGGGCAAGTCGTGCCACGGTTCGCTCCACCAGGATGTCGCGGGGCTTGCAGTACAAACCGACTTGCCGGGCCCGGGACACCACCTGAATGGACGAGATGCTGTCGCCGCCTAGATCGAAGAACGAATCGTCGACTCCAACTTTCTCCACATTCAGTACGCGCGCGTAGATGTCAACCAGGCTCTCCTCGAGTGGAGTAGTCGGTGCTCGGTATTGGTTCGATTGTCCTAGTTGAGGTACCGGAAGCCTCTTTTTGTCAAGCTTGCCGTTACTCGTCATGGGCAATGCATCGAGGACCACGACCGCCGCAAGCGACATATATTCGGGCAGCCACGCGTCGGTCAAGCGGCGCAATTGGTTGCCATCCAACTCGCCCGCCCAGTCTGTGTGGGGAACGACGTAGCCGATCAGCCGTTTGTACCCTGGGTGGTCCTCATGGACGACGACCGCAGCCTGTCCTACTCCGGGGGCCGTCCGGAGCACCGATTCGATCTCACCGATTTCGATGCGGTAACCACGAATCTTCACCTGATCGT
Organism: Rhodococcus sp. 06-418-5; assembly: GCF_002258285.1. Lineage (NCBI taxonomy): Bacteria > Bacillati > Actinomycetota > Actinomycetes > Mycobacteriales > Nocardiaceae > Rhodococcus > Rhodococcus sp. 06-418-5. The sequence goes on along the minus strand of NZ_NOYE01000029.1, from coordinate 20,907 downwards.
CAGAGCGACCCACATACTCCAGCTCGCCGTCGTGATTCCAACGAACCAGATCGCCGGTGCGATACATCCGCGAACCCAAAGGGCCGAGCGGACACGCGACGAATCGCGATGCCGTCAAGCCCGGCCGTCGCACATAACCGCGTGCCACACCCCGCCCCGCGACATACAACTCACCAACCACACCGATCGGAACCCGCCGCAAACCGGAATCCAACACAAACAACGCAGTGCCGGAGCCAGCGGCACCGATCGGCACTGCCCCTGTAGGGACTAGCGGTTCGGTCATCGAAACGTAGACGGTGCACTCGGTCGGGCCATAAGCATTGATCACGGCTCGCTCAGGCGTCACCCATCGCTCGATTAGCTGGGCTGGGCACGTCTCTCCCCCGAGTAGAAGTAGCGCGATCGACGGTAGCCCCTCGGGAGACAGCCGTGCCAACGCCGACGGTGTCTGGGTCAGCACCGTTACTTCTTCGTTTACGAGCAGGTTATGGAAATCGGAAGGAGAGTAGGCAACCTCTTCGGGAACCACGACCAGCCGTCCCCCGTGCAGAAGCGCGCCGCACATCTCCCAGACCGCGAAGTCGAATGCGTATGAATGGAACAGCGTCCATACGTGGTGGTGGGGTTCCAGAGTGCCGGTGGTCGGGTCCTCGACATTGGCGAGGCGCGCGATGTGGGTAGCGATGAGGTCATTGACGCCGCGGTGGGTGACCGAGACGCCTTTGGGTGTGCCTGTCGTTCCTGAGGTGTAGATGATGTACGCGAGGAGGTCAGCATTCGGCACCGGCAACGTCGTCGTCGGCTGTTCAGCGACCTTGGGATCCTCGACATCTATCAGTGGGACCCCGGACTTACTGACGCGACCAGCGAGGCTCACCGTGGTCAAAATCGCGGCCGGCGCAGCGTCTTGTAGAACGAATGCCAGGCGCTCGTCAGGGGTGTTGATGTCGATCGGCAAGTAAGCAGAACCCAGCTTCAGCACCGAAAGTATGGCTATCACAGTGTGTTCCGAACGTGGCAGCAACAGTGCAACAACGTCCTCTACTCCCACCCCACGCCCAGCCAACAAATGAGCCAACTGCGTCGATGTGTCGTCCAACTCCTGATACGTCCACGACCGACCCTCGAACACCACCGCTATGACGTCCGGCCGCACCCTCACCTGCTCGGCGAACAACTCCGGAATCGACACGCCAGCAACGGACTCCGTCACAGCCGACCTGTTACCCAGTACGTCCAGCTGCGTCAGCTCATCCTCACCCAGGATGTCGAACGAAGCCAAAGGACGATCCGGGCCCGCCGCCATCGCAATCAATAGCTGCTGCCACCGAGCCGCCATGCGCTTTACGGTCTCGGCGTTGAAGATGTCGGTGCGGTACTCGACGATTCCGCTGATCCCATCGGGCTGACCGTCCGCAGTGAACCGCTCGCGCAGGCTGAATGCCAGGTCCATTCGAGCGGCTCCGATGTCGACTGACGCCGTCTCCACGTCGAGACCCGGCACCGAGATGTCGGGGACCGGGTCGTTCTGCCAGGCGAACAGGATTTGGATCAACGGATGGTGAGCCTGCGTACGGACCGGATTGAGGCGCTCGACAAGCGCATCGAACGGCACATCTTGGTTCGCGAACGCGTCCAGGCTCCGCTCCCGTACCTCCTCCAACAAATCACCGAAGTTCATCTCGGCTGAAACCCGCGTACGCAACACCAGCGTGTTGACGAAAAACCCGACCATGCCGTCAAACTCGGTTCGCCCCCGCCCCGCCGTCGGCACCCCGAACGCCACATCCGCGCTCCCGCTCAAACGCGCCAACAGCACCGAAAGCGCCGCCGACATCACCATGAACGTCGTCGCATTGCGTTCCCGCGCGATCCGCTGCGCCAATTCATGGAAATCCGCGGGCAGGTCGACGACGACTCGACCCCCATTCGTGTCGGTCTCCGCCGGGTACGACCGGTCCGTGGGAAGCTCCAACCTGCTGGGTAGATCTTTCAGGGCGTGTTCCCAGAATTTCAACTGCCCGGCGAGCACGCTTTGCGAATCCGCTTCGTCACCCAGCAGAGCGTGTTGCCAAAGCGTGTAGTCGGCGTACTGGACGGGAAGTGGCGACCAGGAAGGCGACTCGCCCGCAGCGCGGACTCCGTAGGCGCTCCATAGGTCACGCAGGAGCGGAGGAAGTGACCCCCCGTCGACTGCAATGTGGTGCATGACCACGACCAGACGATGGTCAGTGGCAGACACGACAAACAGCGCCGCGCGGAAAGGAAGGTCTTCGGCTAGGTCGAAAGCATGCTGACCCCGAACACGCGCTGCGTCGGATATTTGAAGTTCCGTCCAGGTGGTGGCGTCAATGATGTCCCAGTCGAAGTCAGTCTCAGCTGCAAGGACACGCTGCTCCGGCACACCAGCCACCGCTGGAAACACTGTCCGCAGACTCTCGTGCCGCTCCACAACATCAGCGATCGCCGCGCGCAGCGCACAGACATCCAAAGAACCGGTAATCTGAATCAGTAGCGGTATGTTGTACGTCGCCGACTGCCCTTCCATCTGGTGGATGAACCACAGCCGACGCTGAGCGAACGACAACGGCAATCGCTTGGGACGAGCTACTGGGACCCATGCCACGCCGCCACCCGGCGATCCACCCACCAACCGTGCGAACCCCGATACCGTTGAGGCTTCCCAGAGCGCCTTCACGCCGATCGATGAATCAAACGACTCCTGCACGGCCGCGATCACTCGCATCGCCGATAGCGAATTTCCGCCGAGGTCGAAGAACGAGTCGTCCACCCCTACCCGCGGTAGGTCCAGCACACGCGCAAAGATTTCAGCCAAAATTCCCTCAACCAAGGTCGACGGATTTCGGTAGGATCCGCCTGCGAACTCTGGATTCGGCAATGCCTGCTTGTCTAACTTGCCGTTGACCGTAAGCGGTAGGTCATCGACGATCATCACCACTGTGGGGACCATGTACTCCGGTAGGTGCGCGGCCACATCACCACGCACCACAGCACCATTTACTTTTGGACCGGTCTCCGCAGGTACGACGTAGCCGATCAGCTGCTTGCCCGAACTCGAAGACCTCACCACGACCGCGGCGCGCTCCACCCCCGCGACACGGGAAAGAGCAGCCTCGACCTCACCCGGTTCAACACGAAAACCACGGATCTTCACCTGGTCGTCCGAGCGGCCCACATACTCCAGCTCGCCCTCGCGGTTCCACCGCACTACGTCACCCGTCCGGTACATCCGCGAGCCCGGCGGGCCGAGCGGAGAAGCAACAAACCGCGACGCCGTCAGCCCCATGCGTTTCAAGTAGCCCAGGCCGACACCATGACCTGCCACATACAACTCTCCGACTACTCCTACCGGCACGCGGCGGAGACCGGTATTCAATACGAAGAAGGCAAGGTCAGCAAGCGGACCGCCCACGGGACTGACATGGCTGTCGAGGTCAGAAGAAACGATCCTCCGGAACGATGCGTGGACGGTGGTCTCTGTGGTGCCGTACATGTTGATCAGGTGCGGCCAGGAATCCAGCTGATCTAGCCAAGGTCGCAACTTCGACGGTTCGAGAGCTTCGCCTGCGAAGACAATCGCTTCTAGACCGCTCAGCCGAGACTCGCCCGGCCGGCGCATGTCGACTGCCTGCAGAGCATAAAATGCTGACGGTGTCTGACTCAGAACGGATACGTTCTGGTCTCGCAGTAGTTGATGAAAGTCGTTGGCGGACTGGGCAATTTCTCCAGGTACGACAACCAGTCGGCCACCGTGTAGCAGCGCGCCCCACATCTCCCATACCGACACATCGAACGCGTAGGAGTGGAAGAGTGACCACACCTGGTTTGAGGACGGCACGAACCCCGGAGCCGTCGAGCTGAACAATCGCGTGACGCTCGCCTGGGTAACGGCAACCCCTTTGGGGACACCGGTGGTACCGGAGGTGTAGATGATGTACGCGACTTGGCCGGCCTCTGGCGCAGGCAGAGCCGTAACCGGCTGCACGGCAATCGCGTCGTCGTCGACATCCACAACTTCGATACCAAAACAGTCTACCCGGCAAGTCAGTTCGGCAGTGGTCACGAGGGCAGCTGGAGCGGCATCGCCCAAGATGAACGCCACCCGCTCATCGGGGTGCTTGATGTCAATGGGTACATAGGTTGCGCCCAGTTTCAACACTGCCAGGATCGCGATTACTGTCTTGTTGGAACGCGGGAGCATGAGAGCAACAACTTCTCCTCCGCGTACCCCACGAACGGCTAGTAGATGTGCCAGTTGCGTGGAGGCCTCGTCAACTTCCCTGTAAGTCCATACCTGATCCTCGAAAACCATGGCGTGCGCTTCCGGCGCTCGATTCGCCTGTGCTGCAAACAGTTCGGCTATGGATATACTGGCGGCAGTCTGAGAGTGCGCAGAACGATTGCCCAGGCGGTCAAGATGAGTGTGTTCGTTTCTGTCTAGTACGTCGATCGAGATGACTGGCTGGTCGATCACGGCGATCATCTCGGCGATGATTCGCCCAAGCCTGACGATCATGGTCTCGACCGATGCAGCGTCGTAGACGTCAGAGCGGTACTCGACCACTCCGTCGATTCCCTGCGGCTCGCCGAACTCGGAGTACCGCTCCCGGAGACTGAAGGTCAAGTCCATCCGGGCCTGTCGAGAAATGGTGGGTACCGCCTCTGCCAGCACCCCCGGCAAGTCCAACTCCGTGGAGATCTGGTTCTGCCATCCGAGCATGACCTGGACCAGTGGGTGATGCGATTGTGACCGAGCAGGTTTGACGAGATCCACCAGCGCGTCGAACGGGACATCCTGGTGGGCCAATGCGTCCAAAACCGCGTCCCGTACTTTTTGCAAGAGGCGACGGAACGTCGAACTGGCAGACACATCAACGCGGAGCACTACTGTGTTGGCGAAGAAACCGACCATCTCCGCAAGATCAGCGTCACGTCGGCCCGTAGTTGGAACACCGAAAGCGACATCGGAGGTGCCGCTTAGTTCGGACAACAGCACCGCCAGCGCCGTCGAAATCACCATGAAGCCGGTAGAACGATGCTCCCGGGCCAACTGTCGCACCTGCTCTTGCATCGACACGGGCCATTCGATGGGGATTCGATTGCCTCGATAGTCGGCCACGACCGGATAAGGGCGGTCGGTTGGGAGCTCAAGCCGCCCCTCGTATCCGGCTAGCGTGTTCTTCCAGTAAAGGAGGTGCCGGCTCAGCGCACTGTCGGGGTCGGACTCGTCGCCGAGCGACTCACGCTGACGGAGCGTGTAATCCCGATATCGCAATGGCAACGGCACCCAGGCAGGCACCTCTACGCCCACATGGGCCCTGTACGCCAGCCCGACGTCGCGTACGAGGGGCGTGAGGGACTGGCCGTCTGACGCGATGTGATGCATCAGGAGCACCAATACATGCTGATCGGCCGATAGTCTGAAGAGCTGCGCTCGGAACGGAATCTCAAAGCTGAGGTCGAATTTGTATCCCACTGCCTGTGCGACTGCATCGTTCAACGCGTCTGTCGACCACCCTGACGCTTCGACTACGTCCCAGCCGAAGTCTGCGTCGGCCGAGCCAAGAACACGCTGCTCCGGCACACCCTCATGGGAGGGGAAAACAGTCCGCAAACTTTCGTGTCGACTCACGACATCGCCGATTGCCCTGCCCAGCGAATGAACACTGAGCTCACCAGTCAGGCGTAAGACCAGAGGAATATTGTAAGTTGACGACAATCCCTCCAACTGGTGGATAAACCACAGCCTACGCTGCGCAAAAGACAACGGGATCAATGCTCAACCCTTTCAGCGCCCAGCAAAACACTTCCTTGCGAACCACTCGGGTGACCACCCTCAGCGTTAGATTCAGACCCGAAATATTTCATCAGCAAGCTACAACAAGTCGACGAGCTCGGCCGACATAAATTCGCGCATCCCGATGGCCCCCGAAACCAAACCGAAGTACCGAGATGTAAGTTCGGGCGAATTGGCAATGGCATGCAGCATGCGCAACCGGGACTTCGTCGGTTGAAGCTTCGCCAGGGCGAGAGTACTCATGTACGGCTCCTCTAGAACAGCTCCTGTCGACAGTGCAAAGTGCACCATCGCCTCATCTACTGCGACCGAGTTCCCGACATCCACCCCGGAAATAGAATCGGTGAGCAGGTCGGCTTGAATCAGCGCATTGGTGATGCCGCGGGCGCTGATCGAGTCAAGGTGGTGAGCCGCATCCCCCGTCAATGCCCAGCCCGGACCGTGCGATTTACGGAAATAGTTGCGTTGGTCCCCCGTACCCCACCACCGATCCACTCGGTCGAGTGCCATAATTTGTTCGTATAAATCCGGCGCTGTCGATTCGATCGCGGACAAGTACGCCCTCTGCGGGTCCCGCCGAACGACCGAGAATTCGCTCTGCGGCAGGTAAGCTGCCACAATTGTCAGGTCGTCATGTGTTGGAATACGGGCTATCCAGCGGCCGACTCGCTCATGGAATCCGAATCCTGTTCGCAAGCCTTGCCAGAAGGTGTAGTACACGCAGCTTGCTATGGGTGCCGATCGGAGGATCGGTGCCTGAACAAGTTCCGCGACCTTTGATCGCATACCGTCGGCCCCAATAACCAATCGAGCAGACACCGATGTGGTCGAATTTCCACTCCGGAGGCGAACTCCGGCGACGCGTTCGTCGTGCCAAATCAATTCTAGGACCGACGTCCGATCCGAGAACTCCGCGCCCGCTGACACGGCAGCTCGAATGAGTAGATCGTCGAGTATGTACCGCCGTGGTGCGTAAGCGGCATTAACACCGTCCTTCGCCGGGGTAGCAGCGATCAGACTCAGTCCATCCACATCGTGACTAATAGTGCCCAAAGGCGGACAACCGGAGGCCACAACATCATCGAGCATCCCCCACTGTGCGAGTCTCACGACCCCAGGGTGCTGGATATACAACGTGGACATGGTGTCCGCCGGAAAGGAGGCCCTATCGACCAGCAGAACACTTCGCCCCTGTCTGGCTAACAGCAGTGCCACCGAAGCGCCGGCACATCGCGCCCCAACAACAACAACGTCGTAATCCATTACCAACCTTCTGGCTTTCTCTGGCGATGACACCGACTTGGTCACGTTCGCCGGTCGGCTCTTTTGCCGGATTTTGGTCCGGAAGCAATCCCCCGGAATCCCAACTTCATTCCGAAGGTAGAACGATTGACCTGCTCGACGAGTCGGAATGGCGGCGGACAAGGTGCGTGAGAGCAGTAGCACAATTTATAAACTCCGCTTGCATCCGTAAACCGATGAACAGACCAGGCCGAAATGGCTGAGCCGGTGCGAAATTGAAGGTTTACAAATGGCGGGCACGGAATGCTCTTTTGGCGCAAAAGGCTCCCGGGCCGTGGGTTCCGTCGGTGCGTCCGACATGTCCCCATCAGAAGTTGTTGTAGTCACCATGGCTGTACTCCCGCATGAACGAAGCTAGTTCTTTGCCTCGCCCGGCGTGGTTCGCGCTGAAGTGGTCCGCCACCCGTCGCCTGGTCTCGAGGTTCTGCTCCTGGCTGAGCTTGAACATGCCATCCGCCGATTCCACCTCAAAACTGAATGCACCCACAGCCGGACCGATCCTTCGGTAGTGGTCCAGCGAACTGTCCATCTCCCACCCGCTGCCGAATTTCTGCTCGTACGTACTGACTGTCAATTGAACGACCTTGAGCGTCTCCTCGAAATCGGCAACAGGTTGCAGCTTTCCTCGGAGATGTACCGAGACGTAGTTCCAGGTCGGTGCTACAGAATCGCGTTGGTAGACACTTGGGGTGACATACCCATGAGGCCCGGTGAAAATAAGTTGGGCATCCGCACCGTCGACGAGCGAGTCCCAGTGGGGATTGGCCCGGTTCATGTGCCCAAACAGTGTCGATCCTTCTAAGTCCTCGCTCTCTGAAGGGGCGCAGGGAGCACAGATGACTGGCAAATGGGTGGCGTACGGGGCCTTGGGGCCGTTTGAGATCAGAGCCGCAAAAGGGTACTGCGCAACCACGCGGCGCAGCCATGTCCGATCACTTGCCTTGTAGATCCGGGGGACGTACATGGTCATCTCCTGAGAATGGATTGGGCGATTTCACCGGATCTGACTGCAGTGTTGGACAGGAGACCAGCAGAAAGTCCATGGCTGTGTTCGGTACTGGCACCGTGCACATAGATACCGGCGCGCACCGCATCCGACGTCGTCACTCGGTAGTCGCGTCCCACGCTGAGCCGTCCCTGCTCGTCGTGCTTACATTCGCGCATCAGGCCCTGGAGTAGCGGTGCCGGGTCACTTGGCCGGTAGCCGGTGGCGTAGACGATCACGTCTGCTTCGATGGTATGGGTCAGACCGGTGGCCGAGGATGTGACCTCGACCCGTACGCCGTCTGTGTCCTCGTCGACGGATGTGACGCGCGAGGTGTTGATCATCCGTAACCGCTGTTTGCCCAGGACCTTCTCCTGGTAGCTCTTGAGATACAGCGACTGTGAAATATCGAGATCGACCACTGAGTAATTGGTGTTGGCGTGGTATTCGAGGAGCCTCTGCTTCTCGTCGGTCGGAGCGGAGAAGAACCGGTCAACTCCCTCCGGATCGAAAATTCCATTCGCATACGGGCTGTCATCGGCGACGCTGTAGCCGTAGCGGGACAGGACGGTGTGCACATTGGCGCGAGGGAAAGTCCGATGAAGGTAGTCAGCAACTTCGGCGGCACTTTGGCCAGAGCCCACGACGACAAAATTTTGAGGGACGTATGTAACTGCGGCTGCTCTGCCCAGCAGTTGGGAGCTGTGCCAGATCCGCTCAGATCTGTTGACACCATCGGGAAGTCGAGGCGTCAAACCCATTCCGATCACGATGTTCCGCGCCCGCTGAACAACGTCATCTGGGCCGACTACATCGACGTACTCCACCACGCCATTCTCGACTACTGGTCGGATGTCTTTGATCTCGGACCCGTACGAGACGTTTGACTGAAATTGGCTAGCTGCCCACTCCAGGTAGTCATGAAACTCCACCCGCAGTGGGTAGAGAGTTTTGCTGTTGATGAACTCAGCAATTCTCTCTTTCTCTCGGAGGTAGGACACAAACGTATACCGACTCATCGGATTGCGCATGGTGGCAAGGTCTTTGAGAAAAGAGACCTGCATGGTCGCATCCTCCATGAGCATCCCACGGTGCCAGCCGAAACGAGGCTGGAGCTCGTAGAACTTCATGCTGAACTTTGCCGGCACCGGTCCGGGCTGGATGGACTCTTGAAGAGCTATCGCGAGAGCGAGGTTGGAGGGTCCAAAACCGACCCCAACAACGTCCGCGACGGACGAGCCTGACTGTGCTCCCATCGAGCTACGACCTAATTTCGTTGTGGTAGGCATCGGCTGGGATGCCCTCAACCGAATTGGTCGTTCCCGGCCGCATAGTTGGTCCGACATTAGTTGTCTGGCTGCGGTTTTCGGCCTGAGCAATGGCGAGTGACTTGGGGCGCAAATCGGTCCAGTGGGTGTCGACGTACTCCAGACAAGCAGTCCGCTTGGCCTCGCCGAACACTCTTGACCAACCGGCCGGGACGTCGATAAAGACCGGCCAGAGAGAGTGCTGCCCCTCCTCGTTGGTGAGAACGAAATAGCTGCCGTCTTCATCGTCGAACGGATTGCTCATGGTCCTCGCTTACTCGGAGAGTTGCAGTACGCCTGCTGTGCATTTCGGTACCAGTCGAGTCTGCCTAGCAGCGAATACGTTGGTCCCCTTTGTGGCACGAAGGGAGTAGGTAATACCTCAGAAAACTACAACTTTGGATGTAGTTTTAGCGAAGACAAGTCCGGGCAGAAACCTTCGTGCACTGCGACAGCTAGGCTCCGGCTGTGTCAGATGGGTGGTCGTATCGGTGTGAGTCGGTCAAGCACGGCACACAGGTAGGTCGTCCTGGGGGCGCGTCGAGTCCCGCAAGAAATGCATGGTTGTGCTTCGTGGAGGCCAGACCGCAGGTCCAAGGTGTCTATCTGCTTCGATTCGCGGTTGGAATTGCCGGCGTATCAGCGACTGCAGGGCCTGTCGGTGTCGGACAATTAGCGGCCGGCGCGTTGACCTGGTGGGCCGTCGTGATATCGACGTACTTGTTCAATGGTGTGACTGACGTCCTTGAGGATGTGGCAAACGCGTCGCAGCGACCGATTGCGCGGGGGGAACTGGCAGTCCGTACAGCCCGGTGGGTCAGCGTGGCTACGGCGATCACAGCCCTGCTGATGGCTGCAGTTGCGGGGCGCGAGATGTGGTGCTGGACCTTCGCCTTCCTGACGCTTGGGTGGGTGTACTCGGCACCGCCACTGGCTGCCAAGCGTTGGAGTTTGTCTTCTTCTGTAGTGATATTCGGCCTCGGCTGGGCAAGTTATGCTGCCGGAGCGGCCGCCGGCGGCGGAGGATTTGGGCGTACGGAACAAGTCTTCTGCGCATCGATGGCAACATGGATGGCGTTGGTGGGAGCGGTCGTGAAGGACCTATCCGATGCCCACGGGGACGCCATTGGTGGGAGGCGCACTCTGGCAGCGCAACGTGGACTCAGCTCTGCACGGCGGCTGGCCATATTCGGAACGACTGTCGTTGGAGTATGCGCACCGATCGCCTCACTGCTATGGGCACCGCTCGCACTGTTCGGAACATTGCCGTTGACTGCTGGAGCTCTCTGGGTGATGGCGCTATGCGCGCGGGCGAACGACTATGACCTGAAGGCACGGCGCTGCGGGTACCGCGCTTTCATGGCCACCCAGTACGCAGCAAACCTCGCGATGCTCGGCACCCTCCTGGTGCGCGCGGTATGAAATTGCGGGCCGCTAGATGCGGCTGCCGAATAGCCTGTGCAACGCGTCCATACGGGACGACGCCCCAAGTTTCAGATAGGCGTTGGACAGATGCCGCTTGACTGTGAGCTCTGAAATATTCAGAGTGCGAGCGATCTGCCGGTTGGTCATCGCGAACGCCACAGCCTCCAAGACTTCAAGCTCCCGGTTGGTCAAAGATGCGTCTGACGCGGCCTCAAGCACTCGAAGTTGCCTGTCCCTCAAATGGCCTCGGGTCTCCTCGTAGCTGAGCATGCCCGTGTGAAGGCGGCCACCGGCAGCAAGGCGAAAAGCGGCGTTGATGCGTCTCCAGACCCCAGGTCGGTGTGTCAAGGGTGCCTCTTTGGCGGCCAGCTCTATTGCAGGCTCAAGGGATGACCACAGAATCTCCACAGCTCGCACGGACTCCGAAGCCGGTATTGCCTGTAGGGCTCGATGCGAGCCGAGCAACCGGGTGTACTCGTCTGGAATCGCCGACCGAGTAGTCGAAGACGTGGGAAGGCCTAATGCATCTACGCACTCGTTGAGGATTGCCAGTGCTTGGCGGCGGCACTGTGACCACACCCCCGGATTGATCCCGAGGGGACTATTCTCGCGTAGCAAAGTGGTTCTGTACGCCGTCACTACCTCTGGAATCGCGGCCCGTAGCGACGCCGCAGCCATTGCGTAAGGCATATGTTCCCCGAACTCCTGTTCCCTAGCCCAGGATACAAGACCATATGGTCCGTTGCCGTGCAATAGCGAGCCATGGATGCGTTGAGGGTTCGACCTACTGTTTCGTGTAGATGAATGTCAGGCTTCGTGAAGGTCTTGACGTCACCGGGTGGGTAGGCGGAGCAGAGCGGTCACTGCTTCCGGAGCAGAATCTATCGTGTTGGCCAATCGTTGCTGTACTGCTCAGAGACCGTCTCGTGGTCACGATAGAGCTGTTTACGTTTGCGCTTCGAGAGGCGGTCGCCGAAAACGATACCGTTGATGTGATCGGTTTCGTGTTGGAAACAACGCCCGAGCGTGCCGCCTGCGTTGAGTTCGATCTGGTTACCGTACTGGTCCTGTCCTCGACAGATAGAGAACTCTGGCCGTGCGAGGTCGGTGTATGCGCCGGGGAGGGACAAGCATCCTTCACCGAAATCGATGAGGTGTCGATCGTTTCCTTCGGCGAGTTCGACTACCGGATTGCAGACGACACCAGTTCGCCGTGTCCCGGTCTCGTCACTGCAATCGTAGATGAACACCGCAAGGTCGATGCCTACCTGCTGAGCGGCGAGGCCGGCACCGTCCGCAGCAGTATTGGTCGCGAACATATCGGCAAGCAGACTTTGCAGATCAGGACCGAAGTCGGTCACCGGTCGAGCCGATGTGTGCAGGACAGGGTCGCCCCATCGGACGATTGGTCGAGCATTGCCGAGGCGCAGAAGTTCAGAGACAGGCATGACTCGTATGCTCCACCCTGGCTACGTTAGAAGCAACCGATGAGGTTTGTTTTGGGCGCGTATCACGTTTTGTGGCCGTCATCATGGTGCGGAGTGGCTCGACGAGAGCATCCGATCGCGCAGGGCCCATGACAAGTGACCGTCTCTATTCCGATTCTTCGCCGGTGTCGATGGCTCCGTCGATGGGTCCGGTCTGGGGGTCTTCGGCTTGGACGGCGCGAAAGTCGGCGCGCGGCATGATGTCTGGATGAAATTGCCATGGTGCGCGGCGTTCTCGTCGGTGTGGTGGCGGTGAGGCCTTTTCGGTGGGCATGTCTGTTTGTTCCTTTCGCTGATGGTCAGTCCGTGTCGATGTCTTCGAGTTGCACGACGAGCCTTTCCCTGACCCTCTGACCTGGTCGCTCGTAGGGGACGAAGTGCGAGTTGACGACTCGGTAGCGGGTGCCCCGTGGGAGGAGGTGGCTCGTGTCGTCGCCCTTGTCCGATGCTCCGAGGTACAGCCCTCGTGTTGTTTGGATCTCGAATACGGCGTCCGTCGGATGGCTGTGTGCGTCGAGTTCGTGGATCGAGTGGCGGGCGCCGGTGAAGCGGTCGAAAGCTATGACCGAGCCGGGTGAGAGGGTCTCGGGTAGCTCGGATGGATGGATGACGGCGTGGGGCAAGCTCACAACGGTGTAGACCAGGTGTCCACGTCCGGACTCACGCTCGTATCGCTGGATTGCGCGGTCGACTCTCTGGATGTGGCGGCGCTGGTCGTCGTCGAGCCGAACTGCATCACCGTTGACATCGGACAATGCGTCGTTGGTGCGTTTCCAATTTTCTGGATCTCCGATCAGTGTGCTCATCGCACGGTGCTGGGCTCGGGGAACGCTCTGCTCGACAGTCCTTTTGGTGGCTGATCGCGCATTGCGCTGGCGGGCGCTGAGGCTTCGACGGAGTTCGATCGCGGCCGGCAGCGAACGTCTTTTTCGTTCGTTCGTGATCGGCGCGGCGGTGTTGCGGGGGAAGGCGCGTTCGAGGTCGCGGCGCGCGCGTGTCAGACCGGGCAGTCCTTCGATGTCGGTATCGAGGCCGCGGGCATGCTCGCGATTCGCGGCTCGGTCGGCGAAGGATGCGTGCGGGAGCACCACCCCTTGCTTCTTCTCCAGCTCTCCGCTGGATCCTCGATCGGGGTCGAACGCGCCCCCGTCTGGGGTGACGCGGTTACGACTACGGCGCGCGGAGGACATCGGACCTCACCCGGAGGGGGTCTTGCGGTCCCGGATACAGAGTCGGTACTGCGGCCCCGCGGGGGGCGGCGGTACCGACTCGACCTGCAGCGCCGCCGAAGTATTCGACAGCGCTGCAGCAAGTGCACGCTCGGCGGACGCCTCCACCGAGCAGTGCGACAGCTTGGGTCATCGTCCCGGCCGGCCGGGCAGGTCGGTTCCGGTTCCTATCGTCCATGCGACATCGACGACGTCGGACAGGGTCCGGCTCAGGTGGCCACAACTCGTGCATACGCCGGGCAGCTTCTGTGAAATCAGATCGAAGAAGTGCTCGTCGCACGCGAGGTGGGCCATGAGCTGTCCGCCGGCGCAGCAATCTTTCATGGCCACCGCCCACCATGCGCCCCGCGGTCCCGCTCCCCCGTCCCTGGGTTCCAGCGCGCAGACGTCGCAGGCCAGCTCGATATGGGTGATCGCGTCGGTTCGGTCGGTGCTCATCGCACAGCCCCCTCTGGTTGTCGACGGGATGTCATGTCAGCTCGCCATGGCGTCGTGCTCGCCGTGCTCGTTGTGGTGATCACTCCGGTGTTCCTCCGACGCCGGTGCGGCATGGTTCTGCTGCCCACTGTCGTGCCCGTGGGGTTCGCCGCCGGTGGCGGCGGTTTCTGCCGGCGGGGTCTGCGTGGGTTCTTTCTTGCTGGTGGCCGGTTTTGCGACTCCCTTCAGTGATGGCCGGACGTAGCCGCCCTTCTTCAGTTGGGCGGTGGTGAAGCCTGCAGCTTTGGCGGCGTCGTAGGCCACGATGAATTCGGCGGTCGAGTCGACATGTTCGGCCTGCGCTTTGGCGACTGCTTCGGCCTTCTGCCGGCTGTTCTCGGCTGCTTCGACAAGGTTGCGCATTGCGGTGAACTGCGGGCCGAGGATCTCGCGGGTGGTTGCATCGGCCTGGTCGGCGGTCTTGGGCATGAGATTCCTTCTTTCATGTTGTGTGCGAGGGACTTTCATTTCCTCTTGGGGAGGAGATTTGTGTGGCCGATCGTGTGGTCAGTTCGCCGGTTCGGTCTCGCCCGCAGTTGTCACCGCGGTGTTGCCGAGACCGCAGAGTTGCGTGGCCGCGACAGCATCACCGCGGGTGATGGGCAAGGCGTATGTCTGCGCCACACGAAGATATTTCGCCGCAAATGCACATGCGAGGTCGTCGTTGCTCGGATGCCACTGAGAAAGCCCACGTTGGGCTCGATGTTCAACTGCCTGCGCGCTGGCGACGATGATGTTGGTCTGTACGTCGCTGACAAAGCGTTGCTGCTGTTCGGGTGCCCATGCAGCAGCACCCAACGCCCACGCCGCGTCCAGCGGGTAGACGTAATCGCTTGCTGCAGCATCTTTCTCAGATGCTGCATCGAATTCGACGGTGACACCGGTGTATGGATCATTCAACACGCCCTGTGCCACAACGCAATTGTCCGTTCCGGCAGCGAATGTGACGGCCTCGAGCTCCGCTGCCAATGCGATGTTCCTGGTGTCGCATCCGTGATCGCTGCCTGGCGGCCGCACGAGAAGTTCCGCCAAGCGCTGACCGTCGGGCCACCTGGCCGTGCTGTCGATATCGTCGACGACGGGCAGGGCGTCGAGAAGGCTCGCAACGGTGATGACGTCGTGGAAGACCTGGGGTGGTGGTGGCGCAGTGTCGGCCTCGTGGTGATCCGTCGTGATCACCACGGCAGCCGCGGCCGCCACAGCGACCATCACGGCTGCGGCAATGGCTGTCCATGCGGTCTGATGTGTCTTCGCCATGATGGCAATCACCTCTTCGGGAGCTGTCGAGTTCGGGGAGGGAAGAAAAAGCAGGACGCAACTGCGCGCAGGCGGATCAGGATGCGACGAGAGTGAGCGCGGTGCCGAGTGCGAGGTACGGGCCCAGCGCGATATGCGACCGTGCAGGCTCGGATCTGATCGCTCGAAGGACCCGCACGACTATCACTCCGACGAAAGCCGTCAGGATCGAGAACACCAGCGCCGCACCGAGGGATGTCCAGCCGACGTAGCCTAGGACCATCGCGAGCGAGACCACCAGTCGCGCATCGCCGATACCGATTCCGCCGCGCAGAAGCACTGCAAGCGCGAAGAACAATATGCCGGCGGCCAGGCCGGCCAGAAGGGCGCGACCGACCGCGCCCCAGGTGCCGTGAACGACACCGGTGAGCAAGATCATTGCTGCAGTTCCGCTGGCGGCCAGATACGCAAGAGCAGTCGGAATCCGTTGCACGCGTTGGTCGATCCACGCAATCCAGGGCACTACCAGAGCCAAGAACAGCATTGCCGCCGGCGGCGCACTCGTCGGAGTACTGACGAAAGCGGAGATGACGCCCCACACGACACCGGAGACGATGACGGGAATTTTCGTCCCCAGCGCCGCCTCGTCGACGGAGATCTCGACCCGTGCACACACCGCGATGACGGTGGTCCGCAGCGCGGCCGACAGAGCTACCCCGACGATCACTGCTATCGCGACAATCGAGACGCGGCCGACAGTCGCAGCAGTTGATGCCTGAGTGCTGGCCCAGGATGCCGACGACGCCTCGATCAAGGCCCATAGGACGCCTGCCGCCAGAGCGACCACGACACTTCTGACGTAGTCGCTACGCAACATCGGCTTCTCGTTCACCATCGGAGCGAGCGGCGTGCACGGCCATCCGGGCACGGTAGCGGACCTTCTTTTTCACCGCTGAGTCGAGATCGATTCCGAGTACGTCGGCCAGGTGCTCGGTTGACCACCGCCGACGGAGCGAAATTCCTACGATCTCGGCTTGCTCTGCAAGAGTGAGCGGCAGTCTCCATTCGCCGCACAGGCGACGGTAGACGGCCGCCTCGTCCACGCCGCGGATGCCTCGGGGCGAATGTGGACGTGCTCGGGGGTCGTCGATTTCGTCATCGTCCCAAGCAAGAGGCGTCGCCCATCCCTGCTCACGGGCTGCATTCCGGACCTGCTCGTCGGGGCCGGGTGTCATGGAGATCTGGTCGTAGACGTCGTTGATGACGGACCAGAGTTCACTGGGGACAACTTGATCCGATGGCAACGTCGAAAGCTTGGGCACCGACAGCCCGGTCAGTTCGGACAGCGCTTGCACCGAGTAGCCCATCGCGACGAGGGCCCGGATCCGTCGCTGAGCTCCGACACCTAAGGTCATCGCCCGTCCCCGGGTGGGGTGGAAGGTGACGTCGAGAATAGCTTTCGAGATGCTTGCGGTGGTCTCGAAGCATTTGTGGTTGGCGACTGTCTCCACATCACTGAGGCTGAGCTTCGTGAGATCGAGGATCATTTGGTCGGGCATACCGCCGAGCCGCAACGACAGCAGGTGGCGGCGGGCGGGTCCGGAGGGTACCGACGAGGCACTCCCGCGGCGGGATGTTCTGTTAGATCCCGCCGCGGGAGTGGAGCGACGTCGCGCACGCGCAGCGTCACTGCCGTCGCTCGTCGGGCCGAAGGAACCACCCCTCGACGTCGTCGAGCGACTCCATGAACCGGTATTCCGGTCAGGATTCATTGTATTGCTATCGGGCACTGCATCACACAGTGCGGGGGAAAGATTGTTTTGCGTACGCGAAACCACGTCGACGTCAGTCATGGTGCATCCCTTTTCAGTTGATGCGGTTGGTCAGACCGCACATCAGATGTTGGGGACACTACCTCGCGGGAGTGCATCGCGTCCAGACCGTCGGGTCGTTTTTCTTCGGTGATGAGAGTTCCTCGGTCGTACAGTCCGCCTGCCGCGACGCCGGTATAGCTATCTGCCTCGGCTCTTGTGCGGCATGCGACGAAGGCCGCGAGCGGGCAGGTCTCGCACGATTCGAGGAGATGCGCTGCAGCGACGGTTGCTTTCCGGCGCCGTTCGAGACGTGGGATCCGTGACTGCAGCAGCTCTGCGACCGCCGTTTCGCGGGCGGCCCAGTTGCTGTCTCGGACACACTGACCGAGCGGCATCGTGAACGATTCTCTGCTCGCGATCGCGCGTAGTTCTGCGCGGCGACCACTGGTGGCTTTCGTTCTCATCCCCGGTCTCCTCGGTGCAGTCGAGCCTGTCGGGCTGAGTAGGCCGAGCGGCCGGCGCTGATCGCGACGGCACCGAGGGCGACGACGACGGCGAGAGCGATGATCAGTCGTCGACCGTCGAGCCCGGCACCGTCCGATGCTGGGATCTGCACCATCGGGGATGCCTCGCTGGCGATCAGAATGGAGTGCTCGACCAGCCAGGCGATTGCCGTCGACCACCACAGGCCTGCGGATCCGAGAGCCATGGTGGCTGCGAGTGGGGCGATCCAGATCAGCGCCATCTGATCGTCGTCGGAGAGGGCTTTGCTGTTGTTGCCGTGTTGGGACATGTGGTTGTTCCTCTTCTGATCGTGTGTGTCGCAGAGTGATTCAGGTGGCGAGGGCAAGGGGGCGACGAACTTGAACAGTCGCGTCGAGAGGAATGTCGAGCACCCCCTCGTCGTCGCCGTCGCCACGCCAGGTCAGCCCGACCATGTCGTCACCCGACTCGTCTCCGTAGATGTCGGGTTCGTTGTCGACGACGACCCAGATCCCGGCGTCCTCGTCGAGGAGAACTAGGTCGCCGGCAACGAGGTCGACCGGAGCAGTGTCTTCGGATTCGCCGTAGCCCTCCCAGTCGTCGACGTCGGTACCGGCGTCGGGGACCACCTGCAGGTGCGGGCGGTCCTTGTGCATCGGAGAGCCCGGGACGCCGGACACGGCTTTTTCTTTCGGCGTCTGCGCGTCGGGCTTGGGCTGGCGAACGGTGGGGGTGTCGAGATTGAGCATTGCCATCGGCGACGATGCGCGACGAGCTGAATCACTGTCCGCGCGCGTCTTTCGCCTGGCGACGGGATCGAGATTGGGATGGTCCGACGCGCGCGCCCAGGGCGCGCCGGAGACGTGATGGAAACGGATCTCTTCGTCGCCGTCCACGGTGCCGCCGGGATCCGGGTCGAGGATCACCAACCGCTCGTGCCGCACTTCGAGAGGACGCAGGCGGTCCAGCACCGCTGCGTCGTCGGCCCCGGGCTCAGTCTTGCGGGGGTCGGGAGTGAAGTAGGTCTGAATTTCGACCGCTTGGTTGTGGTCGTTGACACTGGTCGCCCGCCCACGACATCCGCGCGGGATACCGACTCCAGTGGTTGCCGATTCCCACATCATCAACGCGCCCTGCGGACTCAGACGGCCCATCGATACGCGCTGGCGAAAGTTGTCTCGCATGTCGCCGCCGAAGTACTCGGCATCGGGTCGCTGCGTTCCCAGCACCATGTGGCACTTCGCTGTGCGGCCTTTTCGTCCGATCGACGCCACTTCCTGGAGGGTCTTCGGCTTGGTGGGATCACCCTTACCTTTGATGCTCGAGTACCAGTTGAGCAGGTTGCCTCGGAAGTCGGCGTACTCGTCGATGAACAGAACGACGGGCTCAAAGTCGGCCTCGGTAGCTTCTCCGTTGACGATCAGCGAGTACCGGGTTTCCATGAGATTCCAGAACCGATAGATGACCGCGACCTGGTGCTCCATGTGGCTGGCGACGATCTGTACATTCGGCCAGTCCTGGAAGCCCAAGAACTCGACCCCTTTTCCGTCGACGACCCATACCGGCCAACCGTGCGCGGTGAGCTGTGTCAGCAGGGTGTGTGCGGTGACGGTCTTTCCGGTTCCGGATGCACCGACGAGCATGAAGTGTGGGTCGATCGCCGGCCGCCACACCATGGGGTTGCCGTCCTCGTCCTCGCCGTACGAAATCGCGACCGAGTCGTAGTCGGAGTGCGCGAGGTCGCCGAGATCGGTCGTGGATTCCGCGTCGCCGAGGCCGGCCGGGTTGTAGAGCTTCTTCGGAAAGGTCGGGCGCACCTCGAAACGCACCCAGTCCGTTTCGAGGTTCCAGCGAGCACGCCACCGACCGGGCAGATTGACGCTCACTACTCGTTGTACTCGGGCCCGATAGCCCTCGGACTCGAGTCGATGTCCGACCTCATGGGTGGCTTCGACAGCTACAAGATCCCCGGTGCTCGGGTCCGTCTCGTGTCTGGTGATCTTTCCGGTCGGCCCTAGCAGCGCGAGAATCGTGCGCGTGGCTTTGACGAGTTCGGGCGAGACATGCGTCTCGGAGACGGACCGTGTGTCCGGGACGAGAACGAGACGGCGTTTGCGTGTGTTGTGCTTCTGGATCCGGTACCGGCCCCAGCTCTGCTGGGAGAGCAATTCGACGACGCGGGGCTCCCACTGTTCGTCGAGAAGGAGCGCGGCCGACTGGTAGCGGACGGTGATTCTGCCCGGACGGCCGGGCCACTGGCCGCTCCACCGAGTCGCCGTCAGGACATCACGGGTCGGCGGTGACGCGGTCAGCCGGCAGAGCTGCTCGATCGCACGATCGGTCTCTTCGGCTCGGATCGTGGCGCGATAGCCGTTGTAGCTGACGGCCGCGCCCGCGCCGACGCCGAGTGCTGCTCCACCCCATGCGATCGCTGTGTCGAGGTTCAGGATCGGGCCCAGTGCTGCCGACACGACTCCACCGGCAACGTAGAGCACACAGTTGCGGATCCACGGATTGTTCTGGGGGTCGAGCGAGGGTGCATCACGTAGCGACCGGTATCCGTCGAGGGGTGCCTGAGTCGGGTTGGGTAGCGCGCACATCATGCATCCCGGGTGATCGTGATCAGGATCCCGTCACCGGAAGTTGGGCGCATCGTTGCGGTCAAGGCCACGCTGCGTCGGCCGACTTCGTTGTTGAGATGGGTCGGGTTGTAGTCGAGGGTGAAACGGCACGCGGCGTGAGGCTGGCAGTGCGCAGCGCGGAGAGCCGCATCGACAAGTCTGATCAATCGTTCGTCTTCGGTGTCGACGAGCAGGTTGCTCGAATTCCACTCGACGACGAGCGACCAGACCTCGTCGGTGGTTGCGAGGGTCACGATCCGGTTGGTGGGATCGTCGAGCCTGAGGGTCTCGATCCGAGCGAAGTTCGGCAGCGCTCCTCGATCGATGACAGGACTCAGGGGGCCGGCCGTAGATCGACTGCTCCTCGAACGTGCCCTCGCTACGTGTAGTCGTGTCGGTGCGCTCATGGGGACTCCCTGTCTCGTCGTGCCTTCTCGAGAACAGGTAGATCCAGGTGCGTCGACTTCTGTGACAGCCGCGGTGAATCTTTTTCCGACAACCTTTCATCTCGCGCTGCAGCGCATGCGTTCATGGCCCCATCAGTGGCGCACCGATCGGTCACCAGTGCTCTATCGGTGAGGGTGCGATTGGGGACGGGCAAGTCGCGTTCCGTGTTGCGACTGTGGGTTGTCATCCGATATGGCGAGGCTTACTGGATTGACCTGCGGTCCGCCACATTCGCGGGATGCAACGGCCGATGATTCTTCTCATCGAATGTGG
>NZ_NOYE01000035.1:0-107597 GCF_002258285.1 Rhodococcus sp. 06-418-5 | reverse complement strand
CGGTTCCCCGCAGTCAGGGCGGCTACGGCGGCCAGGCCCCCGGCACCACCGCCACCACCGCCACCGCCGGTGCCGGGGGCCTGGCCGCCGTAGCCGCCCTGACTGCGGGTGACCACGCCGCCGGTCGACTTGGCTGCCCGGGCCGCGCCCATGACTGCGGCGCTGGTGCCGCCGCTCATGGCGGCCATGCCCAGGGCTGCTCCTCCTGCTGCCATTCCGGCCAATGCCATTGGGCTACCGGAGGACGCGGTCGAGACGTTCAGTACCCGTAGTAGGGCCGGAAGTGCCACTGCCGCAACGGTGAGCAGAATCAGTCCTTGGAGCTTGGTGACGTCGGAGCTGGGGTCGGCGGCCCAGAACGCGGTGGCCATGATCGCCGCCGACGCCGGCTTGAAGAGGATGAACGCGATCGCCCAGTTGCGCATCTTCTCGTAGGACTGAGAACCCATCTCGGTTCCCGATGCCGCCGCGGCGACCGGCAGGACACCGACGATGACCATCAGGAACGCCATGCGGACCACCAGCAGCACGACCTGGACCAGCGCGCCGAGCATTCCGAACAAGGCAATCAGCAGAACCCAGCCCGGACCCCAGGTCGAGGTGTCGTCGATCATCATCGCTTGAACTTTGGTGCCGAGGTCGTTGCCGCCCGATTCGCTGAGCAACCATAAGCTGATGCCGTCCGAGACCTGGATGGCCAGGCCGATGGCGACACCGAACAGCGACATCGAGGTGATCGTCCGGACGAAGGTACGCACGAGATCCATTGCCGCGGCATTCTCGTTTCCGGACTGAGCCAGGGCGACGCGGATGCAGGCCACGAAGATCGAAATCACCAGTACCGCACCCTGAATGGGGAGCATGTACGTCTGGAGCACCGTGAGGTAGTTCGCATCCGACAACGCCGGTGAAGGCGTGGTGAACCACCAGTTGATCATCGTGCCCCAGCCGTCGGCGACGCCGGCAATGAGAGATTTCACGTTCTTACCGAACGCCGAGTCCCACATTTTCTGTAGCGCATCACCGGGATGAGAAACGACGTTGGCGAGTTTGCAGACCTGCTCTGACGGGTTGGCGAAGATCTTTCGCAGTGCGCCCGAGACGCTGGCCCACGATCCGGTGTTCTGCGTCATCGACTCGCATTGCTGATCGAACCCGAACGTTCCTTCTCCCGGTGCGCCGCCGCCGATTTCGGGCAATGCAGGTGCCTGGGGTGCTTCGGTGGGTCCACCTTCGGGCACGGCGTAGGTCACCGTGGGGCACGACTGCGTCGATTGCCCGCCGCCCAGTGGAACCGTGATGCAGGTCAGCTCCCGTTGGACCATCGTGTAGCCCGGGGGCAGTGGCTTCGGTGTCGTACCTCCGAGACCACCGAGGGTGATCGAACCTGCGGGAAGGTTGTTCGCCTTCAGATCGTCCGCGCCGACGAGCTCGTAGCCCTGCGGTGCGGCCGGGATCGCAGGGGCGGTGGTGTCCTGAGCGGATGCCGGCTGAGCCAACGCGCCTATCAGGGACGCGCTTGCGATGAGTACGACCAGCGCGGCGAGGAGCGCGTGCACGATCCGTCCGGCGCGTAGTCGCATCGTCACCATGGAGTCCACCCGCTCAGAGAGGTAGCGGTCCCGGAGAGGTCACCGAGCTGCTCGGGGAAGGTCAGCTTCCAGTCGCCGTCGACCCAGGTGGCCGTCAACCTGGTGGTCAACCACTGGGCTGTGCCGTTGTCCGCTTTCTCTGCGGGACTGGCGGTTTCGATGACGGCGAGATCCGGGGCGTAGTCGAGGATCCGAAAGGCGTCGGACTTGGTCTGGTAGCTCAGAGCGGCGTCGGTGGCACCGCGATGGAACGGGCCTTCGGCGTCGAGCTGCGTGTACAGCTCGCTGCGCTGAGTCGCGGTCATGACGGTCTGGTTGTCGTAGATTCCGCGTGCGGTCTCGTTGTTCGCCGACCCGAGGCGCAGTGCGATCTGCACGGCGGCCAGAGCGGCCCCTTGTGGAGTGTGGGCGAATCCGGTTGCGGTCAGTCCTTTTACGGTGGACGGGCCGTCCGAGGTGGAGAACGGGACGATCGCTCCGTCGTTGACCTTCTGCCAGCTCACCCCAGCAGGAGCGGGCACCGGTACGGCGGGGTTGTAGGGGCCGTACTCGACCGGCGACTGCGGCAATGCCCACCCGCCGGGCCAGTTCGGGATGTCGACCCGTCGTCCCAGACGGTCGACGGTCGGGGTTGCGAGCCCCTGCATCGCGCCATCGGTGTTCGGAACCGCTGTGGGGCCGGTGGAGGGTAGCGCGGTGACCGTCGGACGAGGCGTCTCGTCGGCAGGTGACTCGTCGGAGTCACCGCTGAATCGCAGGACGACCGCGACGACGGCGCAGATCACGATGATCGCCACGACGAGCATCGCCGCGCCGGTCAACACCGGGTTGCGTTCCTTGACGGTTTTGCCGCCCTCGCCCTGGCCGGTGCTCATGATGCCGCCGTGAACTCGGTGAAACCGGCAGTATCGGTCAGTGTTTCGGGCTCGGGAATGTCGTCGGGTGCAGGCAGCAGCAGCTTCCAGTCCTCTCCCGACCAGACGAGGGTGTGGGTGGTGGCCATCAGCGCGCTGTCCGGGCGCTCGACTGCCAGCCGAACCACCGCCCGGGCGTCGGTGAAGTCGGTGACCTCGAAGCACTCGAGACGTGCTTCGGTTCCTTCCGGCGCCGGATCGGTGATGGAGACCTGAGCGCGGTTGACGGCGTAGGTGTCTCGGCCGATGCCGGGCGCTGCGACCGCGTTGACCACATCGGGCCACGAATTGTCCGGTGCCAGACGCAGTCTGGTGATTCCCTGCGCTGCGGCCAGCACTGCGCCCTGCGGCGTGGGGGTGTATCCGGACGCGACGTCGCCCGCCACCTCACGCGGACCGTCCGTGCTTGAGGTCGGCAGGGACGCGCCCCGCCAGCTCTGCCACTGCACGTCCGCCGGAGCGGCCGAGGTATCGACGGCTGCGCTCGTCGAGGTGGTCGTGGTGTCGGCTGTGGGTTCGGTGGATCCGCATCCGGACAAGGCCAGGACCGCGGCGACTGTAGCTGCGGCGATGAGGTGGCGTTTCATATGAAGGTTCTCCGATTCGAATTGCTTTATGAGAGAGCGAATCCCGCGAGTGCGCCCGCGGAGCTGGCGGCGATCGCGGCCGCGCAGATCCACAGGATCTTTCGCATGGTGCGGGTGAGGGGTGTCGAGGTGGCGAAATGCCACCACAACATGCCGCCGGCGGCGATCAGTGACGCCACCAGCACTGCTCCGACGACCCACATCCCGTAGCCCAGAAGCTGGTCGAGCGGTTCGGTGACCTCTGAGGGCAATGGTTGCGATGGGGGAGCAGGCTGGGTGTGCAGCACGATTGGTGTCGACATCACGACATCGCGAAGGTGACCAACGAGGCGGCGATCGACATGATCAGTGCACCGATCAGAGAACCGAGGAGGACCTTGATTCCTTTGCCGCCCATCGCGCCCTGGCCGTTGAGGTGATCGAAGCCCATCATCCCGCCGCCGAGCATGACTCCTACGAGAGCCCCGATGGTCAAAATCCAGAGAAAGACGCCGACCCCCTTCCATATTTTGTCTCCGCCAGGCGGGGTGACGGCATCGGGCTGCGGGATCGCCAGGATGGTGGTGTGGACTGCGTCGAATGCGGTGGTCAACATAGTTTTCGGCTCCTAAGGGTTGGTGTTGAGAATCGAGACGATGGTGGTGCGGATGGCTTCGGCGACGTCCGCGACCTCGCGCGGTACGGCCTGATCGGGCGGTTCTCGTTTGCGGCCGGTGGCGACGGGATCTCCGGGAGTCCAGAACGGCAGTTCGTCGGGTGTCAGCTCGTTCCAGGCGTCGATCCACGGGATTCGCCAGTGATGGTCGTCGACGAGCCCGGCAACTACCTCAAGGCGTTGGCGCAGATCGTTCTTGAGTCGGCTCGGCGATGCTGCGACGGTGACGAGCCCGACCAGAGTCGTTGCGCCGCCGTATCCGGACAGATGCTGAGTGAGCAGATCGTGAGCTCGGGTGATTCCCCAGGCGGACTCACGGGCTACCACCACGACGAAGGGCGATTCCTGTTCGAAGCCGGCCGGGAACGCACCCATCGCGTCGCCGACGATCGACCACGACGCAGTCAGCATCGACACCCCGGCACCTCCGTGAGCACCGACGAGCCACCACGAGGGCACAGCCCGATCAGCGGGGGCGAAGACCGGCTCGGGCCAAATGTCGATGCACCGGGCCGCCGGCGGCGGGGTGATCAACCCGTGTGAGCGCCCCGGCTCACGGGAGTCGTCAGCGGACGCCCACGCCGTGGCGCTCACAACGTCGACCCTTCTACCCGGTTGTTGTTCTGCCATCCGGCGGCGAAGTCGGTCGCAATCAGTTGTGCGAGATCGCGATACGCCGACCGTGTCGCTGGGAGCAGTCGATCCCAGTGGATCTCTGCGCCCTCGTCCAGATGCGGATCGAACGGGATGGTCACCACCGCGCGGACACGGTCGCCGAAGTAGTCCTGCAGCTGGTTGTCGGTCAACGGTGTCTTCGAGCTGCTCGACATGCGCGAGACGACGATCACGCACCGCCGCACCAAGTGCGAGTAGTGATGGGCGTCCAACCAATCCAACAGCGCGTTGGTTCTGGTGACCGCCGAGACGTCGAGCTTGGTGGGCGCGATCAGCGAGTCGGTCAGATCGAGTACTCCCGCCATCGCGGGGTGGGTGATGCCGGTGCCGCAATCGGAGAGCAGCACCTGGAAGTGGTCTTGGAGGATCTCGATCACGCGTCGGTAGTCGTTCTCGCTCAGCGCTTCCGACCGCTCAGGATCATCATGTGAGGCGAGAACTTGCAGGCCGGTCTCGGCTTCTAGGGTGTGCTCACGCACGTCCGCGTAGCGGTCGGTGTGTGGGGCAGCGAGCAGGTCGTAGATCGTCGGCGGATGTTCGGTGCGGGGCGCGATCGCGGCGATCCGTTCGGCGAGTACACCGGCATCAGGGTTTGCGTCGATGGCCAACACCCGATCGGTGCGCACGTCAGCGAAGGCGTGGCCCAGCACGACAGAGACAGTCGACTTCCCTACGCCGCCTTTGAGCCCTGCCACGGTGATCTTGTGATCGGTGCGCACCGGTGCGGCGATCTGCGCGTCGAGGGCGCGTGCACGCTTGTCCGCGGGCGATTCGCCGGCGTTGATCGTGCGCAGAGACAACGCATACAGGGCGCGCCGCCACCCCGATGCCGGAGCAGCGCGGACACCGTCGATCTCCAGTGCGGATGCCGAGGGCGGGCGCGGCGGCTGCGTTCTGCCGCCGCGCCCCAACATCACCACCGCGGTGGTGTTGCGGTCCAGATCGATCTGCCCGAACGCCGGTCGTTGCCCGACCGGTGTAGTGACCGTCTCGACGTCGTGGATGTCGGGACTCGTCCGATCGGCCATCAGGCCGTCTTTCCAGTCGGTGCTCATCGGGTGGTCCTTACTGGGTTCGCCATCAGTTGGACGGGGTCAGCCACGAGGAGTCGTCCGGAGCGGCGGCGGGCGGCTCCATCGGGAACGCATCGCCTGCCGGGGCCGCCGATGTGGTTGCAGTGCTCGTGCCGTCGGCGTCGTTGGCCGGCTGCGGGGTGTACGTCGGCGTCGACAGCGTCGACGAGGACTCGGCCCAGGGATCGAAGGCGGTGGAAATCGAGGACGGTTGTGCGCCGACCTGGAACTGAAGACCGGGAAGGCCTTGGTAGGAGCCCTGCCCGTCGACGGGAACGGTTCGGGTGAAGGCGTCCTTGTCTGCTGTGGGAGCGGTCGATCCGGCCTCGAGATCTTTGACGAGCGCGGTGATCCAGTCCGACGCAAAGCTCAGCCACGTTCCACCCGACGGTGTGACCGCATCACGTTGGTAGGACTCGTGATTGGCGCGTACAGCCCAGTATTTGACGTCGGTGGCCATCTTGATCAGACCCTTGTTGTCGGTCAGTTCGTTCTGCACGATCTTCGACACGGCGGTGGTCGTCTTGTCGGTGATGTTCGCCGGAATGAGCTGCAGGGCAGCCTCTGTCGCTTTGGCTCCGAGCAGAGCCAGTGCTGCCGGCGGATTGGTCAGGCCGACGGTGGCCAGTTGCGCGATGTTGTCCATCGTGAGGACCTTCTTCGCAAACGTCACCGCCGTGTTGATTCCGATTCCGAGGACTTTGTCGATCGCAGCGAATGCATTGACCTGGTGTGTCGGGTTGGAGGCGTCGGCGGCGCGGTTGCTCAGGGAGTCTCCCGGGCGGTAATCCAGACCGCGGGTGGTGCCATCGCTGCTGGTGATGTCTTCGTTGACAACGTCTACGCCCATCTTGAGCGCGGTGGTGCCCATGACCTGCGCGGCCGACCACAGGACCCCGACGGGGTCTTGAGCGTTGAGGTTCATCTGGCCGCTGATGTTGGTCACCAGACGGGCCAGCGGGGCGTCGGCGGGTGTGTCACAGGCGATGTCGCCGCTGGCGCAGGCCGATGCGACTCGGCCGGTCAGGGAGCCGAACGAGGCCGGGGTCTGCGCGGCCAGAGGGGCGATGCCGCCTCCGTCGGACGGCGGTGTCGGCAGCGTTTCGAGCTTGGTCACCTCCGCACCGCGAGTACCGGGGGCGGGTGCTGGGTGTTCCTGGGAGGGCGCGCCGGGGAAGATGCCGTCGCCCTGCTTGCGGGTGGGATCGGAGTAGAGCATTCCCATCGCAACCCGTGCTGGCGGGATTGGGCCTTGGCCTGCGCCGATCAGCCGCAGCAGCTCCGAGGCAACTCCTGCGCCCTGCGAGTACCCCAGCAGACCGAACTTGGTGTTCGGGCACCGGGCGGCTTCGTCGGCGATGATCTTCGAGGCGTTCTCGACTCCACGTGCGGCCGAGTCCTTGTACGAGGTTCCGGTGAAGCCGTAGTCGGCCGGGTACGGCACGTAGGTGCGGTCGAACTTGTCCGAGCTGGTTCCGCCGAACTCGGCCAGGACCGGCAGAATCGCTGCGGACAGCGTGCCCGAGTCCTGCTTCGGCATGGACCCTTCGGTGGACTCGGTGGTGCCCTGCGTGACGACGACGTGCAACAGCGCGCACGGTGCAGTGCTCGAATCGGCTGCTGCGGGAGTGGTGTCGGGGGGCGTGGTGCTCGGTTGCGCTGCAGCCTGGGTCCCTGCGCTCACTGTGATCGCGGCGGACCCCAGTACGGCCATGGCGGCGTAGGTGAATCGGTTGGCCTTCATCAGTTCTCCGTTTCGGTGATGTCGACGATCGAGGTGATGAGGGTCCGATCACCGTCGGTTCGTGTTCGTACGATCTGGGTCCACGTCACCGGCTCTGCCCCCGGTACGGCATGGGTGAGGTAGACGGTGTATTCGTCGGGGCCTCTTGGGGTGATGCGCAGGCAGTGCGTGGTCTCGGACGGGAAGGTGTCGATTCCCGCGCTCTGCAACAGTTCTGGGCTGCCGACTGCGGCGTCGGGGGTGGTGAATGCGCGCGCTGCGGCTCCGCTGCGCGTGACGTAGTAGGCGTAGTCGAATCCGAGGATCGCGTCCGGGCCTGAACCGAACCCGCCTGGCCCGGCACCGGTGACTTCGCCACTGGTCCTGGACTCGACACACGCCGGTGGCGCGGCCAGGGCTGGGGTGGTGGACGCGGGCTGCTCGGTTGTGGTTGCGGGTGCCTCCGGTGTGGTGAGCATCGACGACATTCCGGCCGCGAACGATTCCTGGTCGGTGTTGTCTGGGGACAACGCCAACGACACGGCACCGATGGCCGCACCTGCGACCAGACTGGCCGCTGCGAGTGAGCCCCAGATCGCCAGCCGCGAGCGCCGTCCGCGCTTGTTCTGTGGGATCGGGCGAGGCACAGGTTTCGGCACCGGCTTCGGTGAGAGGCCGGCGACCGCGGCCTCCCGGCCGGTGTGTACGGGTGGGGCCTCGCTCGCCGGCCGCGCAGCAGCGGTCGGGGTGCGCGGGTGAGGCGTGCTCGGTGTGTCGGTCAGTGTGGTCCGCTCCCACGGTTTGCTTCCGGGACGGGAGGTGCCGGGACTGCGATCAGACAGCGATGCCATAGCTGCTGCTCACTCCTTCTGGTCGACGAAACGCTGGAACACCGAGCACGCCTGCTCCTCTAGACGGGCTGGCTGGTGGTCAGGGCCTGCCACGCCGCATTGGCCTGCTCGAGGGCCGGTCCTGCAGCGGCCACCGCGTCCGCGACGGCAGGCTGTTCGACGACCGTCGAGGCGAAGCCCGCCGCCGCGGTAGCGGCCGGTGCGACCCACGTGCCTGCGTCGCTGACAGCCTTTTCGACGACCGGAGCAGCATTCTGAACGGCCGTGTTCGCCTGAGCGAGGAGGTCCGGTCCCGCCTCCGCCGCCAGTGGTGCCGGGGTGACCGGAACCGGGCTGGTGGTCGGCGCTGCGGGTGCGGGTGCGGGGGCGGGAGCGGGTGCCGGCTCCTCGATCGTCGCTGCTTCGCCGCCGGCGGCCGCGCCGCCGATCAGAGCACCGGCTGCCGCGCCGACCGCGGTGGTCGCAGCGACGATCGGTGCCGAAACCGCCGCTCCGACACCGGCTCCAGCGAGTGCCGCTGCGCCGGGGACGAAGACGTAGCCGACCGGGCCGGCCCAGACGATCGCCGGAGTCAGGACTGGGGTTGCGGCCACGCCGAGTCCGGCACCGATGGCCGCGCCGCCTGCGGTGATCGCTGCGCCGGGGACGAGGCCGACACCGAGTCCGACCAGGCCACCCGTCACCGCACCGGCAGCGGTACCGGCGGCGATACGGTCGGCTCGCGGGGCAGTCGCGAGGCCGTTGTCTACGAGAAGGTTTCCGCCGTCTGCCTGGATGGCCTGGAAGGTGTTTGAGACCTGGCGGGCGAAGACACGGTCGACGCCGTCGGGAATTCGATACGGGGTCGCGCCGATCAGGACGGAGTCGTCATCGACCTCGATAGGCACGATTGTCGGCCGCTTGACCGTCGGCACCGGTGCTGGTGCCGGTGGTGGTGTGGGAGCGACGGCTTCGGGGCTATCGCTGATGCCAGGGCCCTGGATCGGTGCCGGGTTGCTCTCGTAGACGACCGGTTCGGAGTAGTAGGTGGTGTCGTAGGAGGGACGCTGACGACCTGCGTTGTAGTCGTCGACGGTGCGAGTCTCGGAGTAGTCGTAGATCGGGGTGTAACCGGCGATGTACGAGTCCTCGGGAGCGGGCGGGGCGGGTGCCGGAGCTGGCTGGGTCACACCAGGCTGCTGGCCTGGCGCAACAGACACACCCGGCTGACCCGGTGCAGCCTGAGCAACACCGGCGCACGCGATGCACAGTGCAATGGGGATGGCGCACGCAGCAGCGATCCGCGTCGTGGTGCGTCGGTGCCGCCCCCCACTACCAGTCGATCTAAACATTTCTTCACCTTTCATTGACGAACAATGCGTTTGGGTTACAACGGGTAGATCCAAGAAGGGAGCTGGTGCTCTCGGCCCGTCCTCGATTGGTTGTCAACCAATCATGCTGAACAGCAGTGTGATTCAGGTTCTAACCTCGTAGCTCCGCCGACGTGCGATTGGGAGTGCGGGTGATGCCGAAGGTTTGCGGGTCCGATCACCCGCACCCACCAAGTGCACTTGGCTTATGTGAACAAAGACGAGAGGGAGTTCACCAAGAGAATCCAATGAAGGAAGAACGGCACCTGTCTAAATCCTTTCTCTGAGAGGGCGTTACGGGGTTCTGTCGATGTCCCGGCGGGGCCGCGTAGGTCGGCACACGATGAGGTCGAAGCGTCACCATGCGGCCCTCGCGCCGGTCCATCTGATGAGACGGAGGCGACAACCCTCAAGTCAGGCAATCGCCGGGTTCCGTCTCACGACTTTTCAACGGTGGCGGGGAGTCCGATCTGCACGTGAGGTCCAGTTCGGGTTCCCCGCCACTCGCTGTGAACGTGATTGGCCTGCCCTGGGCGTTAGGGCGAGCTTTCACGTCCTGAGACCGACATCTGTTGGGCAGGTGTCGATTTCAAGCGTTGGCCTCTTTAGGCGACGTGCTGGAGGTCTGGGCTGTTGGCCGGCTGGGAGTAGCTCGACGGTGACAGCCACTCGGTGAGGACCTGGCCTGTCGAGTCGTCCATCTCTTGGTGAGGCCGATCGTTCTCGTGCCCGGCGTCGAGTGAGCACAAAACGAGGCCGATGCCGACGACCGTGGTGAGGGAGGCGCACGGAGTCGAATCCGTGTGGCCGTGACGGGGCGTGGAAGCGGGTCGAAACCGTAACGGTTGAGGTTTCAGCAGCGATGTCATAGGTGCTCCAGTCGTGTGGACTGCGCTGTGCACCTAGGCTGGTAGGCCTGTGGGTGCGGTGCGTTCAGGCGCAGTTGTCATTCGCAGATACGGGACCCCGGGGCGTTCGGACACCAATCACTTGCGCACCCGGGGTTTCTCTTACTTTGCTTCTGCCCCTCCTTCGATCAGGGGCATCGCCACCTCCACGTTCGGGACGGTGGAGAGCAACTGCCTGTCCTCCAGGTCAATAAAACGGTTCGACCTATCACGACATTTGCATCGTTTAAGGTCATGCACAGATTAGACCTTAGTGGAGGTGCGGCATGGTGTCTAGCAATGAACGGAATGCGACAGTGAGTCGACGCGTCTTGCGGGGGTTCGACCCGGCACGGCTGACGTCGCTGCGTGAAAGTAGAGGCATGAGCCGGGCGGATCTCGCACGAAAGTCCGGGCTCGGAGGTGCCACCGTCCAGCAATGGGAATCCGGCACCCGGAGTCCTCAGGTCGACACCCTGGCCCTTGTTGCGAAGACCCTCGGCCTGCCCATCAGTGAGCTTGTCGACGTACCCAGGGATCAGCGCTTCCCTGGAGATTGGCGCGTCCTTCTCGGGCTTACGCAGCCGCAGCTGGGCCAGCAGGTGGGTATCAGTACGTCGATGATTGCCCGTATCGAGCGCGGCGAGGTGAAGTTGACCGATGAGAATGCTCGCCGCCTTGCTGCGGCGCTCGAGATCGGGATCGATGAGCTCGTTCGCAGTTACGAGCGTGCGCGAGACCGGCCGGCTGGCGTTCAAGCGTGACGAGGCTCGCCAGTTCCTGAATCGGCAACGTCGTTGAGTCGACGTCGTGAACCGCAGCGACGGTAAGGGTGGCGCGGCGGGCGTCGGCATGAGTGCAGTATGTACCGGCAATCGAAAACAGAGCAACTTAGAAGCAAAATTTTTGCAAATTAGACGGGTTCGTAGCGACAACCTCGTAGTCCTGAGCTGCTTCTATGTCCATCCGGTACATTTACTTGGGAATTGCGATTTTTTTGCTTACCGGACATAGGATGCAGTAATGCAGGAAACAGACGACCTGGCCCGTTTTGGCAAGGTGGTGGCGGCGCGGCGGGCAAGGCTTGCGTTGACTAGGTTCGAGGTCCGTGATGCTGGTGGACCGTCGGACACCACACTTGGCAACATCGAAAACGACACTCTCGGTCGGGCGCCCAGTCCGGCCGTGATCAGGAAGCTCGACCAAGGCCTGCGGTGGAGCAAAGGGAGCGCAGCTGCTGTTCTCGCCGGTGGCGATCCTGTCCCCCTGGAGAGCCTGTCGAACAGAAACTCCAGATCGAGCAGTGCCGCCGCCGAGCCGGATGCAATTGTGCTTCCCCTGGACGAAATCAACAATCTGTTCGGGCTGCACCGGCAGCTCAATGCCGCGCACGAGAGCTGTCGTGGCGCGGATCCCCCACTAGAATACTTCGACCAGGTCGTCGGGGGATTCAACGCCTTTGTTTCCCGCGTAGCCGGACGGTATGCCACCGCGGTCTTGGAAAGAAGTGGGGGCCCTGGGAGAACCCTCCCTCCGATGGCGGAGATGGCATTCGGCCCCCTCCTCGATAAACCCGCCGCCGACTACGACCCGGTCGAGCGCGAAGAACAGCTCTACCGTCGCTGGCTGGCTGGGCGGCACGACGACATCGACGACGAGCTGGACGCCAGGTTCCAGGAGCGATGGGCGGAGCGCGAGTGAAGCAGTTGAAGTTGCGCAAGAAATGGGCAAGGGTGCTTGCTCGGGACCAAGCCTCTCGTAGTACTCCGCGGGGAGAGAACGTTCGGAAGGAACAGACCACAATGGACAGCCAGCTACCGCTACACGATCGAATCAGCAGGCTATTCGGGGGCTTCCGACATCTGGGGACACTCGATGATCTGGACCCGCAGGTCGCGGCGCATGTGAGCAAAAGCGTCGGTCGCCACGTCACTGCGGAAGAAGTGAAAGTGCTCCGCAGCCAGGCGGTCGACGACGCCGAACGAGACGTCCTCGAGGCAGTAGCGACCTTCTTCGAGTCGCCGGTTACCTACCTGGTCGGCACCACTGCCGAGCAGATGGACTATAACGCGCAGCTCGATTACTTCGACAATGTTCGGAACTCCCAGGCCACGGTATTTGCTCTACGAACTCGGGTACCGCAGCTGACTCCGGCGATCGCTGAGCGTCTGAGCGAGCTGGTCCGGGACACGCACGGACGTTTCGAGAAGCAGAATCGGCACGAACCGGCCGAAGCTGGCGAATCGACATAATGAGCTCGGTCCGAGACGCTGCCGCTGCAGCGAGAACTATCGACGACCCCGAGCTACGTGCCAGATCCTTCCTCGACACACTGCAACTGCAGTTCACGAGACCCTGGTCGATCGACCGATTCGTTGCCGAGGTTGGGTTCAAGATCGGCCGCGTCATTGTGATCCTCGATCTACCTGACGATCTGAGCGAAAGCGGCGAGGTCTCGGGCTTTTGGGTACGAACTGCCCCGGTCGATGTCATCTACGTCCGTGCGGACGTAGATCCGCTCTTCCGTGAACAATGCATCCTCCACGAAGTCGCACACATACTTCTCGGTCATGATGCCGATGTTGTTGTCACCGAGGACATTCTGGTCGAATCGTTCATGAGGATGGCTCCTGCCATTCCGAGGACAATGATCAGCGCACTTGCCGAGGAACAACGGGCGAAGGTGTGCTTCACACGAGTCCCGGATTTCCTTCAGCCCATCGAAGCAGAGGCCGAATGGCTCGGCACACTCATGCTTGCCCGCGCCGATTCCCTACGCAAGCCGTTCTACCCGGAGAACATCGACTCGAAAGACAAGGAGACCCTGCGCCGGGTGGCCACAATTTTTGGGTGGCAGATGTGAGCACGTTCTTCGAGGCGATACTGCCAATAGTGTTGCTGGTGTTCGGTCTTCAACGCCTACCGTTGTACAGGCGGAGGCCGCAAACTCGCCCCATGACGGTGCTACTGCTCACTCTCAGCGTTGCGCAGATGTTCAGAATTCATGCGCTGGCAGACGACAAGCTCGACCCTGTCATACACGACGTAACGGGCCTGTGGAACATATCTGTTCTGATAGCTCAGGCCATGGCGATTTGCGCCGCAACCCAATGGGTCGGGATGGTGGCTCACTCGACCCAACGTAGTTTCTCGCGTCGCTCTCGCTACGCGGTCACCGCGGCGTTGGTTGTCGGTCTGGTCGTCTCTTTTCTCCTTTCCCCCGCGCCGTCGAGACCTACATATTACCTAAGTCAGACCTTTCCAGCCGAAGGCTGGATGCTGGTCTACTGGGTCATCTTCCTCGGAAGCCTGTCGCTGTGCGTGGTAGTGCCGTTCTACCTGTTGGTTCGCATGGCTCTGATCGTGAAGACCGGAGAACTAGCGCGCGTTCTCACCGCTGCTGCGGTGGCGTGCGGGATGATCCTGCTCTACGCAGTTCACAAAATCGTCTACCTAGTTGCGTTCACCCGCGGCACAGAGAACTGGTACACCGACCACACCGTTCAGATATCGCTCTTCCTCATCATGTCGCCCCTGCTCGTCGCCGGATACGTTGCGTGGGTGTACATCTGGACGACACTGCTTCCTCGCGTCCAGCGGTACCGACGCATCGTTGCGTACATGGATGAGTGGCAGGCCTTGGCGACTCGAAGCAACGCCATCCTTGCGGACACTCTGATCCCGAGCTCCAAGCGGGCTGCCTGGCGTGCCAGCAGAAACTCCGTCGCGTCTACCCGACTCATGGTCGAGATGGTCGACGGTGAAGACGGTAAGGCAACTTCCGCGGGGGCGACTAGAAGATGAACGGGATCAAGCGCTTAGAGCGCGTCATGTATTCGGCGTACCCCTCTCCTATGCCCTCGAGCATCGCGGACTCTTCCGACGGGATCCGGTGGACATATCCCCCCGCCAGAAACGACACCATGACGGGGGCAAGCCAGTTCCCGTACGCGATGGAGAATCCCAGCGCGCAGATCAATGCCCCCGTGTACGAGGGGTGCCGAATCAACCGGTACGGGCCCGTCTGCACCACCAGTTGCTCTGGATGCGTGTGGACCTTGAACGTGAAGGACTCCCCGAGCTTCCGCGCCGAAGCCAGCCGGAGGGCCTGCCCGAGTGCAGCGGTGGTCAAGCCCACGACGAAAATCGTTCTCCGGTGCCGATTAATGACGGTTGCCGGCGAGGCCACGCTCAGCACGAGGCCTCCGCCGTACGCCAGTGCAAGGCCACGGCCAACTGCTCTACCGGACCCGTTGTCCCGATTCACAGAGCCCGCTCGCGGCCTCCGCTTGCCCATCCTGTACTCCGACAACGCAAATCCCGCGAAAGCGGTAGCCAAAACCACAGCGGCCGGTCGACTGGTCACGAACAAGGGCAGCCTCTTGACGATCATGCGACACAGCTTCTCAGACTCAGTAGCCGCTCCGAGACGAGCAGGGTACCGACCAACTTCAAGGACCAACGCATGACGACGGCGACACTACCGATCAAAGGCCTGGCACTGGTCGGGGTCGGTGCGTTCCTCGCCGCATCCTCCGCAACAATGTCCCTGTACATGGCTCCACAGCTGGTGAAAACGCCTCTCGACGTCGACTCCGCAACGGTCGCAACGGGCACCGCGACCTTGCTCGACACCGAAGCGCTCGTTCAGGGCGTCTCGAAAGTCGATCGCGACGTTCCCATTCGTGTCTTACAGCAGGTTACTGTCGAAGAACCGTCCGACAGCAACAAGATCACCATGCAATCCGCTGTTTTGTTGCAACGAGACGACAGACCTGGTGAACGAGGAACGGTCAACGCAACCGTCGACAGATTCACCGCCGACCGCAGAACTGCGATGCCGATGGACGATCCGATCGGGTCGATCCAGAAGTACGACGATCAACCCGCCGACGAAGTCACGCACGACGGGCTCTCGCTCAAGTTTCCGTTCGACGTCGAAAAGAGGTCCTATCCGTACTTCGATACGACCACGCGCCGCAGCCAGGACGTCCAGTTCGACGGCGAGACCAACATCAACGGCCTGGACGTCTACCGTTTCGTTCAGGACATCGCGCCCTTCGACACCGGCGGCAAGCTCAGCCTCCCTGCGTCGTACTGGGGTATCGACGGGGACGAAGAGATTCTGATGCACCGGTTCTACAAGGCACGCCGTGAGCTGCTCGTTGAGCCCACGACGGGTGCAATCGTCTTCGGGAAACAAGCGGTTCACCAGTACTACGGACGTACCGCTAACGACCCGTCGGCGGTCACCATCGTGGAAATGTCGCCAGAGCTCGACGCTGCCACGGTCGACGAGCAGGTGCAGCGGGCAGTCGAGTCCAAGCGTCTCATCGACTGGGCTGAGACATACGGTCCCGTTCTTCTCGGGCTCGCCGGTCTCTCTGCATTCGCACTCGGCGTTGGGGTGTGTTGCCGTCCGAGGCCCCCAGGGCCCGAGTTCGCTGAATTCTGACGGACCGGCTCCTGGCGACAGAGGGGATGACATGCAGCAGCAAGCGACCGAGAGGACACTGTCGTGATCGATTGGATAGCCAAGGCACAGGAGCTTCGCAAAGAGGTCTTGGAACCTGCTGCGGCAGTGGTCGACGAGACCGCTGAGATTCCTGAGTCGCACTTCGACTTACTGGTCAGCCAAGGGCTCTACGGCGTAGCTTTAGGAAGCGACAATCCGCTCCAGACCATGTCCGCCGTAGGGGAGATCCTGGTAAGCGGTTGTTTAGCAACAGCGTTCGTATGGGCCCAGCATCACGGCACTCTCCTCAGACTCGCTACGTCGGGGAACGAGTCACTCAAAGCAGAACATCTCTCAGGCTTACGGATGGGCACGATTCGCGCTGGCGTGTCAGGCAGTGGCTACGCCTCACCGCAGCGACCCCTCGTCCGGGCCCACCGGACTGCGGATGGCTATCGGATCGAAGGCTGTGCGCCATTCGTGACTGGGTGGGGCATGATCGACGTCGTTGGAGTAACGGCGTACGACCAGTTAAACGACTCGACGGTCACGTTCCTCGTTTCGGCAGCAGGCGGTAGGGGCCTGTCCCATGAGCCGCTTCACTTGGCTGCAGCCAACGCATCTCGCACTGTCTCGCTTAAATTCGACGGCCTTGCCGTAGCCGACAGCAATGTCATGCACGTGCAACGAAAGAGCCTGAGCAAGCAAGGGCCAATGTCGACGATTGATCGTGCAATCGTTCGTATCAACGGCTCGCTGGCACTCGGGTTGTCGAGTCGATGCCTGACTGCCTTGGATGAGCTTGGTCAGAACAACCAAGCACTCACAGACGGGTTTATCAACCTCCGAAAGTCGTTGAATGAGGCCGTAACCGACACGAGGATCGATATTCACGAGGTACGAGCGCAGGTCTGCCGCTTCGCCGTCGACGTATCGGCATACTTCACAGCTGTAGCGGGCAGCAAGGCTGTGAGGCGCGGGGGGCTGGCTGAACGCACCGCACGCGAGGCGAATTTCGCGCTGGTTTGCACTGCCACTGCCGAGATACGCGCTCATCTACTGGCCAGCATTGAGCAGCAGCAGTCGATTGCCCAAACAAGCTCAGAAGGGTTCCAATCGAACGGGTTACTCACATCAATGTAATTTCCTTCGACGCTCTCGGCGTGTCTGAGCCCGTCGAACATGATTCTGCATCAGGATAGGCACTGGTTGGGACCGATGATGCAGATGAAGGAGGCCACGCTATGCCGATGCCCAGTAAGGGTGACCGGAAGCCGTTGACTGTCCGAATCCCGCTAGAGCTCATAAAAACGCTCGAAGAACAACAGAGTTCAGCAGGTGTGACATCTCTGGGTCAGTACCTGGCCGATCTCATCGCGATCGTGAATGACCGCGAGGACCTCGCGCTTGAACTCAACCGACCGCGAAACCAAGGAGTGTTGCCGCTGACTGCATGATCGTTCTGTCCCGAACTGACATTCGGCACATACGACCAACTGAATTAGCGCAGCACAGATAACGAAAAACCCCCGGCGGGCGGGCCGAGGGTTCTCGAAGTCAGAGAAGCGAGTGACTAGCTCGCAACTCGTTCTGTGGTGCTTTCCCCGAAGGGACTGTCTTGGAGGACATGTCTCAGGGTACATCGTGCCCTGAAGTAGGTACAAGATTGAATGCTCGTGTCGTCCATCCGGATGCGACTGCGGACCGGCTGTGGCGTCGTTTCGCACCGGCCATTGCTGCGCGTCGATCGATGCGTCTCTACGACCCGACGACCCGTAAATACGTGTCCGCGGGACCGTTGACCGTCAAACGGCCGGTACTGCCAGCGGCTGTGCCGCTGTTCTCACGCGCGCGCGCCGGCATCGTTGCCCTCGACTTCGACACCAAACACCACGGTCACGCCTGCGTTGTCGCCGACGTGAGGCGTCTGCTGGCCTGGTTGACCGAATGCGGTGGCCGCGCAGTCGTCGACCAATCGGCCAGCGGCGGCCGACACGTGCTGATACCGCTGGCACCGGGAAAAACAGTCACCGCCGACGAAGTACGGCCACTGCTACGTCTTCTTGCAGCGCGACTTCCGACGTTGGACATCACACCGATGACCAACCACAAATCCGGGTGCATCACCGTGCCGGGCTCGCAGTGCAAAGAAGGTGGCTACCGCACCCTCGTCGACCTCGACCCGGCTACAGCGGCCGACATCCTGACCGTCGGGTCCGATGCCGGCACACTCCAACGCCTCGAAGCCCTGCTCGGAGGAACGGGCCGCACGGTCACCAGCCCGATCGACACCCACATCCGCGCCGAGACGTCCACTGAACGCGTCCTCGGCAGCAGCGATGACGCCCGGTTGCACCCACGTTTCTGCCGTTCCGCCCCGCCGCCTCGCTGCGTCCTCGACTTCGCCAGCACCGGCCGCATCGACACCCGCCGCTGGCCCTCACGCTCGGAAGCACGCCAATCCGTCATCACCCACGCAGTCCTCGCCGGAGCCAGCGCCACCGAAATCCTCACCCGCGTCTCTGAGCCGGCATGGGCGGGTGTGCGTGCCGCATACGCCCGCTACGCCGAGCCCGAACGCGCCATCCGCCGCGACACTGCCCGCGCCCTCGACTGGGCCGCATCGACACTCCCCGAGCCAGTCCGGGATACCGGGCACAAGCAAAAGCACACAGGGGGTACCTACGATCCGGTACTTCGTTTATGGCTTACCCACGCCCAAACCTGGGTCGCCTCCGAGTTTCTTCATCGCCGGGATCGCTGGACCACCCATGCAGTCGTTCAGGCACTGGCGTGGGCTGCCGCAATGTCAGGGCAGTTAGTGGAAGGCGTCCCCACTGTCGGTGTCGGTGGGCGGTCACTGTCCATCGCCGCCGGCATGCTCCCCGAATCGACGGTGTGGTCCGTTCTGGAGCGGCTGCGGGACATGGAAGGCTCACCGCTGTTGCTGATCGAACGCGGAGTCGGCCAGAACCCCGATCGGTACGCACTAGTGCCCACACATGCGGGACGTGCGGCGGTAGTCGACACCGTGGCAGGGCCAGCCGAAGTGGAGTCGGTACACCCGGCGTGGAGTGTCATCGGGTGGCGTCACCGCGTCCTCTACGACGCAGTAGTTGCCGCAGCCGAGCCTCTGACGGCGGATGAGTTGTTCACTGCCATCGGGATGGGACGCACCAGCGGGTACGAGGCTCTGCTGGATCTACGCGTCGCCGGGCTCCTCACAATCGAGAACACCCACATCGGTATCGGGCCCGTCGAACTCGACGACATCGGCCATCGTCACGGCCTCACCTCGGCCGTTCGTGCCCGCATCGTGCGCCA
Source organism: Rhodococcus sp. 06-418-5 (assembly GCF_002258285.1). NCBI lineage: Bacteria > Bacillati > Actinomycetota > Actinomycetes > Mycobacteriales > Nocardiaceae > Rhodococcus > Rhodococcus sp. 06-418-5. The sequence continues at coordinate 88,512 of NZ_NOYE01000035.1, read as the reverse complement.
CCGCGCCGAACGCATCGTCTGGCGAGAATGGCTCGCAGCCCGGGAGGAAGCACGCACCCCGCCGGAGCCCGATCGGTCGGTGTTCGCGGTCGCCGACGATCACCCGGCCGATTCACCCGACCACGACTACATCCTGGCCGTGATGAACACCGGCCCACCGGACCCGTTCTAACGCACCGTGTATCGGCCACGAGTTCAGGGTGACACCGAGCACCGGCCTTGTTCGCTTTACTCGCTCTGGCCCTCCTCCAGCGCGGCTGGAGGCTGCAACGCCGGACCGAACTGGACTCTTGGTGCACTGGCGCTGTGTGGATGCAGGGCGGCGTGAGCGATCGACGTGCTCGATGTCAGCCCAGTCGACGTCCTTGGGTGTCGAGGTCAGATAATCGGTGCGTTGGGTTGGCGGCGGATGAAGTCCGCCATCCCGGGGACGGTGAACGCAACCAGGCCGCGGGCCGGCGACCAGATGAGTCCTTTGCGTATACAGGAGTCACGGTGCGGTGCCATCGATTGCGGATTCGACCCGAGGGCCTCGGCGAGGGCTGCCGTCCGCGGAGTATCGGTTCCGCTGCGTGCGATCGCCACCAGATAGCGTTTCTCGGCGTCGGTGGCCCGTAGCCACCGTGAGCTGTAGAAGCCGGAATCGAGCGAGGCGTGGCCGGTGTCCACGGCGTCCTCGGCATCGGCGAGGGTGAACGGGGACTGCTGGGCTGCCTGCCAGAGCTCGTGACCGAACACCTGAAGGAAGTACGGGTATCCATCGCTCGCCGCGACGACGTAATCTGCTGCCTCGGCGTCGATGTCCTGGTTCAGCCGGGCGATGGGTGTGACGATCGCATCGCGGGCCTGATCGTCGGCGAGCGGACCGATGGTCCTGTAGTCGAACTGGCGCTCGGCGTAGGACCGTGCGTCGGCCAAGGCTTGCGCAAGGTTCGGCAGGCCGGCACCGCACACGAAGAACGGCCACTCACGCTGAGCCGCACGGTGCTGGGTAGCCAGGATCACCTGCAAGAGCGCCGGCTCGAGTTCCTGCATCTCGTCGATGAACAGCCCCAGCGCGGTGCCGTCCTTGCGGAGTTCCTCGGTAAGATCTTCGACGAGGTCCTCGAATTCGACCCCCAGGCTTGGTTTCTCGGCACCGGCGGAGCGAGCGAGCTCGACTCCGACACCGAACGCGGTGGCGGACATCGAGAACTCTTCGGTCAACTGCCGGATCTTGTCCGCCACCGGGCCGGCGAACTGACGACGGCGTACAGCGCGAGAAATATCTTTGGCGATACGCCTCCGCAGGGCCTCGGCACCTTCCACACTGGTCTGAGCTTCGACCTCGACCACCACCCAATCGTGGCGGCGAGCTTGATCCGCCATGGTCGCCAGGAGCGTGGTCTTCCCTACCCCCCGGAGGCCCTGCAGCATCAACCCACGGTCGTAGCGCCGCTGTTTCGCGCGGGCGACCAACAAGTCGAACCGTTCGAGCTCGGTGGTGCGTCCGACGAGCTCGGGGGGTCGGGTGCCAGACCCGGGTGTGAAGGGGTTCAGTCCGTACTCCATGCACATAGACTATCGGATTGTATGTAGTTGTATCAGTCCTATTCATATACAGTCAGATACATACCGATAGATCGGTGACTCGGTGCAGATCCGGGCGCGCCACGTCGACAAGCAGGGCCGGGCGCAAAGGCAAGTGCTGCGACGTCTCTACTGTGTCGATGTCGGCTGATGGCATGAAGAGCGGCTACACACCGTCAAGGTATGTTGACGATTGGCCCGGAAGGTCTCGAACCCGCGCCTGAGCCTTCAAACGTCATCTGTCGCGGCTCACTGAACCTAGGTGCTGCGCCCAGGTTGCGGCAACGTGGCGGTGTCCGATCTCTGTGCTCGACGAGTTGGACGACGACCAAGGTGTCGGTGTGCCGGGTCGTGAGTGCGCCGCATCAGGTGCTGTCGCCGTTGGTGGATGGGTCGAGGAGCTGCAGGGTGCGTTGCAGGAGTTGCTCGATGCGGTCCTCGACGTCGTCGACCATGTCCGGTACGTCGGCCAACGCCGTGTGGGCGCGTCGACGTGCCTCGACACCCGAGCGGTAGTACCCGGAGTCGAGCTCCAGGGGCACTGGCTCCGGAACGATGGGGTCACGCCGATCGGTACCACCGTCGGTGGGTCTGGCGAGGAGGCGGCGCGGGGTGTGCAGTGGAGAAGCCCCGGTGCGGTGCCTGGCGATCACCGCTCCGACCTCGGCGGCGGTCATCGCCGTCACCGGCAAGGGTAGGTGGCCCCACCGGTCGATCGGCACCGCGACCGGACCACTGCGAAGCGGCAGCCCCGTCATGTCGGGAAAAGTGTTGCGCTGCAAATGTTCTGCCAGCAGCGTGGTCGACGGGTAGCGCTCGGAGAACTGCAGGACCGGGTGCCACCGATCCCATATCGTGACCGGTTCGAAACCGGTGGAGTCGTTGGGGGCGATACGGATGCGGTGGCGGCTGCCGATCCACACAGCGTCGCCGTCGGTGGTGATCTCGGTGCGGTCTACTTTCGCAATAGCTTTGTGGGACAGGCCTGCTCCGGCGAGCATGAGAAGAACGGCGTCACGGCGACCGAACAGTGCCGCTGTCGATCCGGAGGTCGGCAGTCCGGCCGCGATCATCATCTGGTCCTGCTCAGCACGCCGGATCGTTCGCTCACTACGTGCCGAGTCCAGTGCGATCCGAATCGAGGTGACTCCGCCGGGGGCGGGTTGGCCGGCATCGAGGTGAGCGCGGTTGATCGCAGAAACCCGGCGCAACTGAACCGCGTCGCCGGCAGGGTTCTCATCGAGGAACTGCGCCAGCGTGATCGGCGACGCAGGTAGAGCCTCGACGTCGGCCGCAGCGCACCAATCGACGAACAGTGACCACTGATAGCGGTAACCGCTCACCGTGCTGACCTGTCTCGGTGTCACAGTGCGACGGTACCGGGCTGAAGGCCGACCGATCAGGGACGTCGCCGAGGGTCGCCCGCCGCGAACGTGGCACGCATGCGCGTCGACGGCATCGCTGTCGACGGTCGATGGTGCAGGTACGCCACAGGCATCGATGTCGGCTTGCGATGAAGCCACAGGACGTAGCCAGTCTTGTGGCTTCATCGTGTGTGCCGTACTCGAGTCTTACTCGGCGAGCTTGGCGATCGACTGCGCCCAGAGGAAGTACTTGTTGCGTCCGAGATCGCCGATGGTCGTGATGTTGAATGCGGCCTTGAGATGCTCGGCATCGCCAGGGCTAACGCCCTGCAGTGCTTCGACGGGTGCGTCGACGAGCTCGGTGAGTGGCTTGTCTTCGTATGCTTTGTCGAGCTTGTCAGCGATTCCAGCCATGGAGGTGCCTCCTTGCGTCTCGGGTAGCGGTGCCTGTTCGACACCGCCACCCGAGGGTACGGAACGCCCACTAGAAACCGTTGCGCTGCAGGCACTGCGCCGTATCGGCGACCGCCTCGAACGCGTCCTTTGGACCGTGGCCTTCAAAATCCGTAAAACGGTGGGTACGTGGTGGGATTGTCCGGCGTCGTATCGATTCGTGCGGTCCGAAGAAGATCTGCGATAGCGGACTCGCCGGCACCGATGGTGGCGAAGTGGGGGTCGACGTCGTTGGCGATGCACCACGCATGATCGGCTGGCCACACAAACGCAGGTATCGGCAGCTCACCAGTGCCGTCTCGGGCGTCCTTCCACGTCGACACGTCCTCCGCAGTACCTCGAAAGAGGTAGCAGGGCCGCTCCGGGATCGAGACTGTCGCGGCCTGCATGTGGTCGAGGTTTTCGTAGCCCTCCCAGATCAGGAAATAGCAGTCGTCCGGAGTTGTGGTGAACCGGGCGAGGGTGGAGACAGCGATTCCGAGCTGGGCGATCTCGGGCGGTCCGTCGTTGGCGAAGTCGGTGTCCATTTCGCGCTGACCGTCGTAAGTCGGATCCGGGATGAATCTCAACCGTGCGTAACGCTCGTACCCCGACGGGCCGCGGGTGACCAGATCCCACCAGTCGCGTCTTTGATCGATCAACCATCGAGCGGGTGAGCCGTCACGACACGGAGTGATGGTCATCTGGACGCCGCCGTCTGCCGACTACGCGCCTGACCGCACGACACCGGTGGGTGTGGACTGCAACACCAGGTGTTTCGGAGGGTGGCCGCTCCAAGGCCGGCCGCTGGTACCCGTACCGCCATCTCGGCGCTCTCGCCCTGCCACAACGTCATTCGACAATGTCCCAGTCCAGTACCCCGTTGTCGACCGCTGCTGTGTACCAGCCGATCGATATCTGATCGGTCACGGCCGACCTGACGTCGCAAACAAATGCTTCCAAAGACGGCCAGGTTGGCACACCCAGGTGCCCGCCGTCGTCTGATCGGTACGACACACTCCCCCGCATCTCTCCCGAACGGGTGTCGCAATACATCAGATTCGAATCCCAAGCCGCGATAGGGACGTACCCCGGTAGGAACAGGTGATCTTCTGCCTCGACGCCCGCCTCGACCAGGTTGTCGACGATCTCGGCGTAGGTCCCGTCGTAGATATCTGGTTCTGTTGCAACGATATCCGCCATGACTTCGACCATGTCGGAATGCCGCTGAGGTATCTCCGCGACCTGCAGCAGACGTCCAGCCGGAACGACGAGTCCCGCGCCGCCGACCTCGTTCTGACCGTCATGAAGGCCGAAGAATTCGCGAAGCCCGTCCGGCCACGGAACCGTCGCTGCCTCGGCCCGTTTCACCGCGCTCGTCGACGCACATGGCCTGAGCGTTCGCGCCGTCACCGGTGCCACGTCCCGCAGCGCAGTCACGAGGAGGTTCCACTCCTGAGTCAACGACATTGCCCGACCATACTGCGCAGAGGGATCTTTCGATTATCGCAACGCAGATCGCTTCGAGACAGTTACCGCACCGTCAAGACATGTTGACGCCCGGCCGACTCCGTGCGATGTGTTCATCTCGATGCGCTTGCGGATCTTCGATTAGGGCGTTGATGTAGTAGCAAATGACGATCGGGATACAGAAGCGGACGCTCGACCGGTGCAAGGGCCACGAGCGAGCCAGTTTGGATGTAGACAACAGCGTGGCTACCAGCAGTCAACCAGTCACGAAGGTTAAGGTCGACGCGTAAACAGACTTCACAAGACGACGTTGCCGAGCTGCAGCAACGTCCAGGAGGAACACCGCGATGGCGACCGATGAAAAAACGATCGCGTTCTATCGCCTTGTGAAGTACGACGCATCTGGCAACAAGCCGATGGAGCACGCGAATTGGTACGACATACTCACCCAGCTCGATGGCCTTGACCTCGAAGGTCGAACGACCAAAGTCGGCGACCGCATGCTGATTGGCGAGGTCTACTACCACGGTGAACGTGCTCATTTGAAGCTCGCGAAGGTCCGTGACGTCGCAGCGTGGCTGGGGCTCCTCAAGAGCGGCGCTACCTCTCTCGAAGATTTCGAGACCGAAGAGGGAAACAAGCTCTATGAGATATCTGTGGTGTCGTTTCTCGACTTTGGGAACCTGATCGGTCTCGTGCAAGGCTCGGCGGCCTCACCGACGCCGAGTGCGGTCGCTGAATGGTTCGATGAACTGAAGATTTTCACCGGTGTGCACCTCATCGCGGAGGCCGTACTTACCGACGCGGCCCGGGAGCAACTTCAGAAGTCGCCCGAGGTATCTCGAATCGAGACCAAGGTGAGCACCACCAAGGCTCAGGCGCTTACAAACCGAGGCTCGCGACTAGGGAGCGTACTTACCCGCGTCAACGATGAGTTCGGGCCGGTAACAGTAACCCTCATCATCCAGACGTCACGGGCGAAGGAAAACCATGAGGGCCGACAGATCATGCGTGACGAGGCCGGACACCTTGCGGCCGCTGCGAGCGAGAGCGAGGTCAGCAAGGCGAAAGCCCAGCTGATTCACATTGACGCTGACGAGAAGACCCACTCGGAAAAGGTGGACTTCCTCAAACAACGGATCACCGCGAAGCGCAAGATTGCGGCGACAGATGATGAGGGCAATCCCATCAGAATAGTGTCGGCCGTTACCGCCATAATGGGCGTCGCAGCCGAGCATGATAGTGAGCTACGGCAGGCGGTCGGCGTGGAGCCGGCGAACGGTAACAACAACGAGTCTTGAGGTCAGCAGTGTGGTTCCGAAGGAGGAATGCTTTGGAACTAGGACAGTCTCTCCGAGAACATGTCGTCAGACCCATCCGCGAGTTTTGGATTGATCACCGATGGATGGACCTGTTCATAGCCGGGTTTGTCGTGGGAATCCATGCTCTAGTTGTGTGGCTCACCGGGCGCTTCGACCTCTTGAGCTGGAGTGAAGCATCTGATCGCCGTGGCGTTTACTCGGCGTTCGCGGTAGTGGTCTCGTTGACCGGGGCGCTGAGCGGAGTCGCGGTAAGTCAGCTGGGTTCAGCTAAGGGGCCGCGTGCGAAAGCGCTCAAGCGTGACGTCGGCAAGGACCTCGCGCGAAGTTGGCGCAGCATCTATGTCGGCAGTATGGGCGCTGCCTTGCTCGCGATCATCGCTCTCATGCTCGACTCGACGAAAGCTATTCCGCCCGGTCAGAGTCCGGTAGGTCACAACGCGCTAGTGGCACGGTGGATCTTCGAGTTTGCCATTGTCTACGCGACGATGCGGTTCACGCGTCTAACGGCGATATTTGAGCCAATGATCAGTGCCTTTGCGAAAGATGATGTTGACCCGGACGAGGAACCACTGGAACCGGCACTATCGGTTGATCCTGTCGCACTCAACGCTCGTCGACGAGCCGCAGGCTAGCCGACTTCGCCCGCGACTCATGCCCGGTTGTGCGGGCCGTCTGATGGCCTACGCGCGAATGCGTGATGCGGAGACAGGGCGTTCCCGATCTTCGAAAGACTCCTCGACGCTGGACCTCCCGAGCGAGGTTCGCCAGCACAGGCAGGTTCTATCATCGTTAGGTGGACGCTTGACCAGGCGAAAGTTCTGAACGTGAGACGAGAGACAGTCTGGGCCGTGTGTCGATCTCGCCGAGCAGTTTGGCGAGATGATGCTCGGTCCAACGTAATTCGTCGGCAAGATCCGCCCGGCTGTAACCGATTTTCTCGGCCATCTTCAACGCATCTCGGAGGAGAGTAGGCACCTCGCCAGGGAACGAAACTAGAGGCTCTTCGTTACGCAAACCGGTCATGCCCGCCAAACGTTGATGCGCGCGGCGTATGGCGGCCTCGGTCACTAGGTGGAGCTCTCCCATTCGATAGATCAGCGATTCGATTGAGACTCCCCACTCCCGGCTTAGTCCATCCAGTGTGGAGATCCGAACGGTTTTGGGTAGTAACGGTGCGATCTGCGCTTGTGGCGTCAAGAACTCTGCTGCAAACTGATCGGCTTCGCGTTCTTGCTGTCGATCGCCGGGGAGAGCGGTGGGATGCATGAGTAGGTGCCCCAACTCGTGCGCACATGTGAACCTGTACTCCTGCACCGAGCGGAAGCGTTCGGGGGTAAGGACAACAATCGGTCGTCCTAGAGCGTCAGTCGAGTAGGCCTTTACCCGGCCGAGCGCATCGTCGGTCATTGAGATGAGGCATACGACAATGCCGTTCGCTTCCATGGTGCCCGCTAAGTGGGGTACAGGTCCGGCGGATACTGCCCACCATTTACGAAGCACATCAGCAGCTTCGGTAGGTGACGCTCCACTGGGCAAGACAGGCAAATTGACGTCAGGGAACCTGACCTGCTTCTCCAGCGCGTGAGTCAGTTCCCATACTTGCTCAGCATGCGCGGCCGCTTTCGAGCGATCTTTGGATCGCGTCGATCTGAGACTTCTGAAATGCGCGTCGGCAGCGTCAAGACGCCCTATGGGGCGACCAGCTGCAAAGTACCGGACCGGCACGCCTAGAGTCTTGCTCAAAATCGGTAGATGCTCGGGACGTGGTTTTGTGATTCCGGCTTCAAACTGACCGATCGCGGCCGCCGAGACACCGACTTGTTCGGCCAGCTCAGATTTGGTCAATTCGGCCAGGACCCGTGCCTGAGTGAGTCGGGCAGGCTCGAACGCCACCGCGACCGACGAGAGACCATCATCGACAGCCGATGTGAAGAGCTCAAGCTGTGGCCGATCGTCATTCATCGGTGCCGGACGCCTCGCCTGGTCGTTCCGTTGGGAACTTCTTTGGTACCGGTCCGGATGTGAAGGTCCGCCGCGGCGTGGTCGATACTGGTCGAGTCGGAGTCTGGTTGAGAAGGTTCTCCGGCTCGGCAACCCAACTCACGAAGCCGCTGGCGCCGAGCTCCGCTTCGCCCCAACGCACGTCGAACAGTCCGCGAGTCGAGCTGCAAATCGCAACCAAGACAAGCCGACCCGTCTCCACCACAGGATCTTTGGTGTAGCTGTCGAAGCTGGAGACTAACTCCCGCTCCTCGTCGGTCAACTCCGGATCGGGAACCTCGATGTCGAGCTCCCCTTGCAAAGCTGGCGGCCGAATCTTCGCTATCGACGACCGTGTGTCTGAGGTGCCGAAAAGGACTGAGTCAATACTGCGTTCCAGGGTTCGGGAGTATCGCCACGGGAAGAGGGCGACGCCATTTACGACTGGGATCTTGTACGGTGCTCCGTCTGGCCGAACCATTGTTGCGCCGGGCAGGTTGCCGAATTCCTCGAACTTCTCCAGGATTCCCCTCCAGAACTCGCCATAGACCCCGGTGGACCTATGGCCGGATGCTTCTTGTGCGTCAACCGAGGCGACATGCTCCTCATTCACGAGCGCAGGGATTCGACTACGAATTAGTGCGCCATGCCTTCCGAACGTCTCTAGCGCCCACCGACGGTTTGTATCCAACGAGTCCTCCTGAGTAGGCGTTCAGGATAGCATCTAACTTTAGTTTTTCGCGCGATATGCACCTTCTGGCTTCAGAAACTATCCAAATCTGTTCTAGAGCCCGATGTCAGCAACGGCGTTCCCGACAAGAGGTGCATGTTCGCGGCGGTAGACCTCGACCGAGTCGAGGCTGGCGTGGCCGGTCTGTCGGGCGATGGCGGAGCCGTCTGCACCGTTGCGGGTGCCTTGAGTGACGAAGCCGGCACGGAGCGAGTGTCCGCCTAGTTTGGTGAGTGCGGTTGCGTCGTAGCCGGCGTGCTCGGCGCGTCGGCGGATGGTCCGGTGAATCGCCGCTCCGGACAGCGGAGTATTGCCAAGGTTTCCGTTCTTGGCGATTGCGCGGAACAACGGAGCGCGGGCTGCGGTGCGAGGTACTCCCCCACGGCAAACATGTCCTGCGAACGACTCGCGTTTGCGTAGGAGCCGGATCACCGAAGCCCTGCCCCCAGCATCGAATGCGGCGACGACTTGTGCCCAGCGGACGTAGGCGCAGGGTGGGCAGGTTTCGTGGGACCCGGTGTAGGGGAGCGCTTTCACCGCTCCCCTGCCTTCTTGATCCGTCTTCGACTTCCGCATTCGTACGTGGAGACCGTCATGCCGGTGCACACTGACGTCCCCACACGCGAGCTCCGATAGCTCGCTGCGTCGGAACGCGCCGGCGAACCCGAGCAGCAGGATCGCGGAATCCCGGCGTTCCAGCACCTCGTCGGCCCAACCCCGGCACCGCTCTCGGGCGGTTCTGACGAGGAGTTTGATGTCGTCGACCAGCAACGGGTCTCGCGGTGTGCGGGGCCGGTCCCCCGCTGCGGCGTACTCGCGCCGTATGCCCGACAGGGTCGCGGTGACGAGCTCATGGGCCGACGGGGACAGATGCCCGGTGGTGCGGTGCTGATGGTTGATCGCCGCGGTCCAGGTGCCGAAGGTGGCGACGGCGTAGGCCCGCTCCCCTGATTCGGTGCGGGTGTCGGCGGCGTCGACGAGGTAGGCAGCGACGGTGATCGGGTGAGCCGGCAACGTCACGTGACCATTCGCCTCGCACCACTTAGTGAAGCGTCTCCACGCGGCCGCATACGTCTTGCGCGTTCCCTCGGACCGGGAAGACTGCACGGCGCTCGCGATCCGCTTCGCGACGGCCGGCGGGATCTCCGGCTCGACCGCCACTGACCCAACACCTGCAGGAATGCCCACGCCCGTAGTTACCGACGGTGCACGACCTGGTCGAGAGTCCATAGGAGCAGCCTAACGCAGGTCACCGACATGTCTGCAGAGCAAAACTGTGCTGAACTGGCACTTTGGCACCGATGGTGCGGAAAATGCAATTTACGTTGGTCTAATCTGAATAAGTAAGGGTGAGTAGGAAGCTCTATCTGCAAGAGTGCCATTGGCGACCGATCAGAGCTGGCGAAGTGGTGGGTCGCGCTTCTGACACAGACCGGCTACCTGGGCTTAAGCCTCCGCTCCACTTCCCCACTGGTCCGAATCGGAGGCTCAGCAGCAAGGCCTCGGCGGATGTGCTTTCCGCCGAGGCCTTCTTGGTTGGATGAGCTGTGTCAGATGCCTCGAAGCGTCTTCACCAGCTCACGTATGTCCTCCTCGTTGAGCGCTTCCCTGATCGCGACTGCCACAGAGTGGGGATCGCTTTTCAGCTTCATCAGCGCCCGGATTGCGGCGCTGCGTGATGCGATCTGCTTGTCAGCATCGGAGGGTCGGCGTGGTTTCTTCTCGTTTGCTTTCGGCGATGGTGGGTTCTGCTGGCGTGAAGACCACTCAGCGACCTGCTCCGCAGACGGAATCTGCGCCAGCGCCCGAGCGTCTCGGATCGCGAGATCGCCTGAACGTAGTTTCTCCCGCAACTCAGGCTCTAGCTTGAGCAATGCGCGCCGCTGCGAGATCCAGCCTTCTGATCGCCCCAATTTTTGAGCGGCCTTGGTGGCGCTTCCGAGTTCAGTAACAAGAAGGTTGACAGCTTCTGCCTCTTCGACAACGTCGAAGTCTTGCCGGTCCAGGTTTTCGACTATTGATGCCCACAGGATGGCCTCTTTGGATGTTGCAAGGCTGTCCTGAACGACCACATCCATTCCCTTGCGGCCATACTTCTCGCTCGCAGCAAGCCTTCGGCAGCCGTTGACCACAACCCAACGTGCGGAACCGATTCTGGCGACGTCCTCTGGCCAAAGTTCGAGCCACCGTGCGCTCGTAACCACTGTCCCAGGTTGAAGCTGCCGCTCCGCGATTGTAGCCAGATCGGCGAGATCCCCGACCGCTGAGCGCGGATTCCGAGGGTTGGCCACTAGTTCGGACAGAGGCACATCTGGTCTAAATTGGCCATCCACAGGGATGGATGCATCCACGGGCGACTTGTCCCCCACTGAACCAACCAGACTAGAAAAATCGACCCGACCGCCCCGGGACTTCTGTGATGTTGCCATTTACTTACCTACTTCCAGCTCAAGGCACAAGCGTTGGAAGTCCTCACGTGCCTGCAGCGATGCCCGATTTGGCGGGTACTCGGTAACCACTTGCCCCTGAGCTGCGGCTCGACTGTGCACCTTGTAGTGCCGAACAACGGTGTTGGCGAGTGGCCAACCTTGCGCTTGGACGAATGCTTCGGTCTGTTCCAGGTCGACTCGGCCGTCTCTTGGATCCCAGTTGTTGATGACGACAATGAATGGGATTCCCTTCGGCTCAAGCACTTTGGAGATTGTGCGGGCCGTCGGGTCGAAGCTGAGTGGCTCCGGGACGATCGGGACGATCGCGAGATCGGTCACCGAAAGTACAGTGTCGAGCGCTTGTCCTGAAGTGCCGTTATCTACAGCCCCAGGACGATCGCCGATCCAGCCCGGCGTATCGACGTAAACGTGTTTGATTCCATCCAGGTTTGGCAGATGGCGGAGCATTTCCGGGTCGTCGATCTGAGTGACCCGGAAGGGAAGGTCCTGCACTCTTTCGGCCCACCACACTGCCGAGCCCTGAGGGTCGATCGAAGCTGCCAGTACTGGCGATTCGCTCTGCTTGGCTCCGGAGCGAGTCAAGACGTCATTCTTGACTGCCGCCAGGTTCATCGTGAGGGTACTCTTCCCCACTCCGCCCTTTTGGCTGATTATTACGTGTACGGGCATTGAGCCCACCTTCCGTTTGCTTCACCGCGGTGCGGCTACTTCGGTGTGGTGTTCTGGCGATGATCTTTACCGCGGTAAAGATCCGCGAGAACGCGCAGCGCTGGAGTTGCTTGCGCCCTCGAAATGTACATCACTATGCCTCCAGAGTGTTCGGTTGTAGCTTCGACTCGCCGGGTCATGTCTGTGATCCGATGGCAGACTCCCCCGCTGGACCTCGGCGCTCACTGGCTCGTCCACGCGCTGTGGTACTTACCGGCTAAATCTTTACCGCGGTAGACGTCAAATCAGTGAAGGTGGGCAGTGCTTAAGTCCGCCTGTCGCACCATCAACTACTGGTATTCAGACTTCTGACCCGAGGGTGTGGGAGCTACACCGTTGCAGATTCGTGCGAGGACTGTGTCATTGAAGCAGCGAGCAGGGCTGCGGACGGCAGCCGTCCCCAACGTTGGCTGGTTCGCTGGTCGACAGCAGTTAGTCGGGAGGCTTGCTAGGTATGGTGATACACGAAGTGCCGGCACCACGCCCGTCGGATGTCTTTAAGGCCCGCTGAGGCGCGTCGTACTAAGATTTCTGGGCGCGACCTGGCGTTGGTTCTGCAACAGTCGTTGCACTTCGAAGTACGCGCTAGTTGCTTGCTGTTGCAGTGCACTGCAATCATGCGCGACCAGGCTCTTCTGATGCAATCGGCCGGCCGATATCGTAGTGAGGGTGCAACAGTTTTCGTTAGGGTTTTCGGGCAGGCCCAGTTTGGTCGTTTCGCCCAATTCCGGCGGACTGTCAAGGCGCTAGGTCCTGAGCCTTGGCGTTGTCGCGTCTTTACCGCGGTAAAGGCTGATCTCTCACCGCAAGGTGATGATTCAGTAAATGCGAGTGGGTGGTGGGGTGATGTGGGCTCCAGTGAGGCCTTGAGTTTCATTTCTTGTCGGCAGTTAGTTTCAGCCATCTCGTAGGACCTTGGTTTGGCCGGCAACGCCTTGCGGCGGATTTACGTAGGGTGAATCGCGATAGTTCGCGCCGAAGTAAGACCGGGGGGCAGGATGTCGCACCCCACCCAATTTCGTCACTGTGACGAAAAGCGTCGCACCCACAAGCGTCGGGATCTGGCCGATTTGCAGTCGAAGTTCCGGGTTCTTTGGCGGTGCGCATTCGAAGGCCGGCCGAAGGTGGCGGCGGGCCTTTGATAGACAATATTCAATCGAATCCGCTTTAACGAGGCTGGCGTGTGCTGGGGAACTTCCTGTTGAGTGCATTTGCTTGAGTTAAATCGTGGATGCGCTTGATGCGCTGGGGGACCGGGGCCTGCAGAGCCTGGAGTCCGGGTGACCCGTTCCATATCTTGGCGACCTTTACCGCGGTAAAGATTGAATTTGACCTTGGAGTGGTACAGAGCTGCACCCTTGCGTCGAGCTCTCTTCGTGTTGCCGTTCGAGCGCGCCCTTCGAGGCAGGCTTCAGTGCTATGCCTCGCTCAGGCCGAGTGCGACGCTGGCAAGGCTGCATCCTGACATCGATGGAGCGAACATAATCGCGCTCCTATGGGATTGGGGCAACAGGTGAGTCGAATCGTGGGCTGGCACCAATGGTCCAGGCTCTGTGTCCTCTAAGGAGAAGCGCTTCGTAGGAGGGAACGGATGAAGGTGTGTCAGGGTCTGGACGAACGAACATCTTCACGCCGGTGGCGCGGAGCAGCATCAATGCTTGCTGTTCGAGTTCGTGGACCCGATTGCGGGGCCTGGTCGGTGTTCCCAACGCTGTGAGCAGTGCGAGGTAGAACCGGCCGGGTGACGGGTCCGGGGGCATCTGCATGCACAACACCGGTATCTGCTCGCGGTCGGACAAGCTGATCGGCGGATGAGTGCGCCGGAACTTTTCGATGATCATCGACTTGCCGTTGTTCGTCGGACCGAGCAACAGTAGGTTCGGCATACGCTGTCGGTCCGGCCACGACAGCAACGTCTCCAGATGGTCGATGACCGTAGCGATCACCTCATCGGTGCTCACGCGCACTCTGTACCTCGGTCCCACCGAGCGGCGCCGCCAGTTCGAGCGCCACCTCGCGTGAACGCGCGGCTCGCGGCGATGCCCGATGATGCGTACGTTCGCCCGTGGCCGCTGCATCCGCAGCCACTGCCAGGTGAGGCCCTCTCGTCCCACCGCGGGCTCGGCCACGACACCCCGTGTGGCCACGAGATGGTGCGCGCCACCCTCGCCGGTATCCAGGTATCGGTCGCGTAATAGTCAGTGAGATAACCGATTTCGGGTGTACTGTAATGCGCTTCATGCCGTACTGTTGGGGGCAGCGGGAAGGCCAGGTTCTTCTCAGAGCACTTGCAGGCGAACGCTTTTCCCGACATGACCAGATGGTCGGTGCACCCAGGTCCCGTCGCCGTGCCGATCGACCGGTGGGGCCACATGCCGTTCCCCGCACAGTCGATGTCCCCGGCAGGGGTCGGATGGATCGTCGATGCCCATCGCACTGGGCAGCCGCCTCGACACGACCCACGACCGCCTCGGTCGCTGCTCCTCGGTGATCGCGCGCTGGAAGCGGACATGACCGGCTCGCCGCCGCAACCCGTTGCAGCTGCACTGGACTCGGACTACTACCGAATCGGTATCGATGCCCGCCGCCGTGCCCACACCGATCTGGCCGATGTGTCCGACATAACCGATGATCTCGAGCATCGGATCGAGAATCTGTTGCAACGCACCCTCGAACTGCTCGATGGCGCGCCGAAACCAGAAGCGCAACCACACATCGAGTGGGTCGGGTGAACAGTGATCGACAAGAACGATACGGCCATGCCGTGAATGCGTACGCCGGCGTCAGAGAGTTCTGCTACGGGGTCATCCCGCCGCGGGACCTCGCTTCTTGATCGAGCGCGCGCGATCGACAGCTTCGATGTCCGCGTTGATGGTTCGGCGACGTTTCCTCAGAGTCAGTGCCGACAGCGGCAGGCTTGCGGCAAGTGCGGCGAGTAGTACCAATACGAAGGGAATGTCGAGGGTCGTCAGCGCGTCGACGGCCAAGATCACGCCTGCAGCGACGCACACGAGTATCAGCCGTACGCCGTTGTAGGCCAGCACATGAAAGACGAGCTGCCCCTGGGGGGTTGCGGGTGTGCGGATCAGTGGCATCGGCCGTCCTGTCGTGCGTAGTTGTGCGGGCGTCACCGTAGGGTGCGGGGCCGGGTTTCGGTGCCGATCTGCTTGAGGAAATCGTTGTAGGCGTTCAGTTCGCTGTATCCGTCTTCTTCGGCGTGGCGATCCGCGACGGCCGATTCCTCTTTTTCGTCTCGGTTCCATCGAATGCAGAAGATGAGCACCACCAGCAGGGCCACCGGCTCACCGTAGGACCATGCCAGCGCCCCGGCGAGTTTCTGATCAGCTATCGGATCGACACCCCACTGCGGGGGAGGGGAGGCGAACGTGGCGAGCATGGGGGTGCTCGACATCATCAGGATGACACCGAAGAACACATGCAGCGGCATCTCGACGAACAGGTCGAACATACGGCCCAGATTGCTCTGCCGAACAGGGAGGGGGCCGACGGCGAGCACAGGGATGATGAACAGCAGCCCGCTGGCGAAGAAGAAGATCTCCATCGATACGTGCCCGATCTCGCTGACGGCGAGAACATCGAAGATCGACGACAGATACAGACCGTAATAGCTGAAGAGGAACAACGGAATCGTCAGCCCGGGGTGAAGCGCGATGCGCCCGGCGCGGCTACGCAACCCCGTCAGCGCCGCGATCAGTACCCACCGCCCGGTTCCGTGATGAGCGGTGGCACGCAACAAAAGTCGTCCGGGCGAACCCACCACCAACAACGGTGGGATGGTCATCGACAACGTCAGATGCTGGAACATGAAGACGCTGAACAGGCTGTAACCGTAGCGTTCGACCTGCAGTCCGGTCACCAGGACCAGCGCCGCGCAGCCGAGCAGAAAACTCGCACTCCGCCACCGTGACCACGCGATACCTCGACCGCGGACCCGGTAGAGCCCCCAGCAGTACAGCCCGGCCATGACGATGCCGGCGATCGGCAGGATCGGGAGCGGCGGTACATCGAAGCTCAGCAACGCTGCCAGCGTCGGCGGGCCTTCCGGGGGAGTTACTGCGGCGATGTTCATCGGGACCCTGTCATTGCTTGTCCTTGCCTCGGATCACCAACGTCAGGGCGATGGCAGCGAGACCGAGGACAGTCAGGCCCACGATGGAGAGCAGCATCATGGTGTTCTGTTTCGGTGGCCGGTCTTCGCTGGCGGAGGGATTGTTGGGATCGTAGGGCTGCGTAGCCGTGGTAACAGGAGTCGGCGAGGTCGAGGTCGCACCGCCCTGCGATTGCTGTGCAGCGGCGTCCTGAGGGGTGGCGGTCGCCGCAACGTCGACGGAGAAACCGTACGACCCGGTGATCGGGTGCCCGTCCGCGGAGGTGACACGGTAGCCGACGGTGTACTGCCCGTTGGGGAGTCCGTCCTCGAGCAGGACCGATACGTCGGGGCCCTCGACCGTGGCCGTTCCCTGTGCCCACTGAGTGTCGCCAGGACCCACGACGCTGATGGTTGCGAACGATTCGTTGATGTCCTGGTTGAACACCAGACCGACACCGATCGGCGCGAACTCCAGGGTGGCATCGGCGGGCGGGTCGGAGCTGACCAGTTCGCTGTGCGCCGACGCCGGCGCTGCAGCGAACAATGCTGTCCCGCAGATCATCACAGCGATCAGCATCAGACGTTTCACGTGGGGTACTCCTCTGTATCGAGCCCGACCCAACAACTACGGGACATAGTAGTAGGGAGGGCGGTTTAGCGGTGGGTCACTTCTGCGACGATGGTTATTTCACCGGGTCCGGCGGATCGGATCGCTCACGGCCGGCGATGGCTTCGGTGATCACTTCCGAGGGCGCGATCGAATCCGAGTGCGGGCCACCGACGTGCTGCTCGGCGCGGATGCGTTCGACCATGTGCGGATAGTGAAGCTCGAACGCCGGCCGCTCGGAGCGGATTCGGGGCATCTCGGTGAAGTTGTGCCGCGGTGGTGGGCAACTGGTCGCCCACTCGAGGGAGTTACCGAACCCCCAGGGGTCGTCGACGGTGACCACTTCGCCGTAGCGGTAGCTCTTGAAGACGTTCCAGATGAACGGCAGCGTCGAGGCTCCGAGAACGAACGATCCCACGGTCGAGACCTGGTTGAGGGTGGTGAATCCATCGGACGGGAGATAGTCGGCGTAGCGGCGCGGCATTCCTTGCGCTCCGAGCCAGTGCTGAACGAGGAAGGTGGCGTGGAATCCGAGGAACGTCATCCAGAAGTGCCACTTGCCCAGTCGTTCGTCGAGCATGCGGCCGGTCATCTTCGGGAACCAGAAGTAGATGCCCGCATAGGTCGCGAACACGACCGTTCCGAACACGACGTAGTGGAAGTGCGCGACGACGAAATAGGTGTCGGTGACGTTGAAATCGATGGGCGGGCTCGCCAGCAGCACCCCGGACAACCCGCCGAAGACGAACGTGACGAGGAATCCGATGGAGAAGAGCATGGGGGATTCGAGGGTGACCTGGCCGCGCCACATGGTGCCGATCCAGTTGAAGATCTTCACCCCGGTCGGCACGGCGATGAGGAAGGTCATGAACGAGAAGAACGGCAGCAGCACGGCACCGGTGGCATACATGTGGTGCGCCCACACCGCGATGGACAAGGCGGCGATGCCGACGGTGGCGTAGATCAGCCCCTTGTACCCGAAGATGGGTTTGCGGGAGAAGACCGGGAAGATCTCCGAGACGATTCCGAAGAACGGTAGCGCGATGATGTAGACCTCGGGGTGCCCGAAGAACCAGAACAGGTGCTGCCAGAGCAACGCCCCGCCGTTGGCGGGATCGAAGATGTGGGTGCCGAGTTTACGGTCGGCGAGCAGGCCCATCAACGCCGCGGTCAGCAGTGGGAACGCCAGCAGGATCAGAATCGAGGTCACCAGAATGTTCCAGGTGAAGATCGGTAGCCGGAACATCGTCATTCCCGGAGCGCGCAGGCACACCACGGTGGTGACCATGTTGACCCCGCCCAGGATGGTGCCCAGGCCCGCGACGAGCAAGCCCACGATCCACAGGTCGGATCCGATACCGGGGGAGTAGACGGCGCTGCTCAACGGGGTATACGCGGTCCAGCCGAAATCTGCGGCACCGCCGGGGCTGATGAACCCTGCGGTGGTGACCAGCGCGCCGAACAGGTACAGCCAGTAGCTGAAGGCATTGAGCCGGGGGAAGGCGACATCGGGTGCGCCGATCTGCAGCGGCAGGATGTAGTTGCCGAAGCCGAAGACGATCGGGGTGGCGTAGAGCAGCAGCATGATCGTGCCGTGCATGGTGAACAGCTGGTTGTACTGCTCGTTGGAGAGGAACTGCATTCCCGGAACGGCGAGCTCGGAGCGCATGATCAACGCCATCAGGCCACCGACGAGAAAGAACCCGAACGAGGTCACCAGATACATCAGCCCGATGACCTTCGGATCGGTGGTGGTGACCATCGTGTGCAGGAACGACCCCTTGCGGGCCCCGCGGGGAGGATAGGGGCGAACCGCCGGCGCAGCCGGAGGAGATGTCAGCGCCGTCATGGAACCACCTTCGAATCGCACGCGAATTACAGGACGCGTCCGACAGCCTAACTCAAATACTATGCTGCATAGTATTTAGGGGTGGTTCAAGTCAGCAGAACCGCGCACGCTGCGGCGGAGACCGCACTGAGAAGGAGGATTGCCATGGCGGCCGGCACCACGAGCGGCAGCACGGCGGCGGCAGCGTACGCGCCTGCCCCGGTTCGGCTCGGCGTGTGCGCGCTCGTGTCGAGGTGGTGCAACCGCTCGGCGGTCGATTCCCCGATCAGGCCCAACGCCCACAGTGGACGCGCTGAATGCGCCTGCGAGACCGTCGACAAGGCCGAACGCACAGTGTCGGCGCTGGTGACCGCGGCCGCGGACCGGTCCGCGGCGACCTCGACCAGAACCCGCACCGCTGCAGGTGCTGCGGCGAACAGAGGAACGCGAGGAAGTGCTTTGGCCAGGATCTCGCAGATGTTGACGATGCGGTGGTGTCGCCCGCGCAGGTGGGCACGTTCGTGTGCGATCACAGCTCGCTGCTGATCGGGATCGAGATGGGCGAGCAGGCCTTCGGTGGCCACGACGTAGCCCGGGCGACCGTCGATGCTGTAGGCCAGCGGGAGCGGGTGGTCGAGCCACATGATCGGTTCGGGTCCGGGGTCCGTGCGCGCGACGACGGCGATGACATCGCGGTGATAGTCGCGGACTTTGGACCGGGCTCGAAGCTGACGGCGAGTCGAGCGCAGGACGCGCGCCGACGCCGACGCCGCGAGGACGACCGATGCCCCGGCTACAGCTTCACCGATCCACGGCTGCGCCGCGTGTTGCAGCGATCCCAGGCAGCGGACGGCAAGTTCGACCATGCCCTCGGCGGGCGCATGGCCGGGCCAGAGCAACACGGTCACCGCGGATCCCACGAGAAACAGCACCCCGGCGATGCTGCCGATCCATGCGGTCAAGGCGAGAGTGGGGCTCACGGTGCGGGTGAGAGAGGTCAACGGCTGCGGCAGGGCGACGGCCGCGATGATCGCCGCGAGGAGCAACGCCAGCGCGACGATCACCGGTTCACGTCCGGCAGGTTCCCCCGCAGAGCGTCGAGCTCGTCGTCGGTGACGGTTTTCGCGAAATGCATCAGGACGGCGGCCGAGTCGGTGCTGGTGTCGAGGATTTCGCGCAGCGCTTGCGAGGTGGCCTCCGCGCGCGACTGCACCGGGGAGTACAGGTACGCGCGTGACTGCTTGGTCCGCTCGACCCACCCCTTCTCGTGGAGATGGGTCACGACGGTCAGGATCGTGGTGTAGGCGGGGTTTCTGCCGGCCATGCGCTCGCGCAGGTCGTGGACCGACTGCGGTCGATCGCATTCCCAGAGCACGTTCATCACCTCCGCTTCGAGATCACCGAGCCTTTTCATCGCCAGTTCTTCTTTCCTTGTCGTGTCAGGTGATATCGACTCCGCGTGCCGACAGCCACGCCGCCGGGTCGGACTTGGCACCGTCGGGTTGCCACACTTCGTAATGCAGGTGGGGTCCGGTGGATTGGCCTCGGTTGCCTACCGTAGCAATGAGCTCGCCGGCTTTCACGCGTTGACCGGCGGTGACGAGCGCCTGGTCTATGTGGCCGTACACCCCGATCGTGCCGTCGTCCTGACGAATACGCACCCACAGGCCGAACCCTTGCGCCGGCCCTGCTTCGATGACCTCGCCGTCGGTCACCGATACGATCGGCGTCCCGATCGTGTTGGCGATGTCGAGTCCGTAATGCGTTGTCCCCCAACGTGGCCCAGAACTGGAGGTCAATGTTCCCGACACCGGCACCACCGAGAGCGGGCGGCGCGCCTCGGCATCGCGTGCTGCGCGCTCCGCCGCCCGAACTCCCCCCTCGGCGAGTTGTTCGGTCATGCGCTGCGCCAACCGGCCGACGTCGAGATCGGGCAACTGCAACACCTGCGGGGGTGAGGCAACGACCGGGCTCGGCGGCAGGGCGCCGGCGGGAGGTCGATCGATACTCGCGGCGCTGAGCGCCACACTGTCCTGCGACCCGGTGTTCGGAGCCGTCGCTGCCGCGGAAAGAAAGGCACCGACCGCGACCGACGCAGCGATGGCGCGGCCACCCGGCTTCGGCACCCGGCGGCGATGAAGTCCGCGGCGAGTAGTTCGCGACACGGCCTGGACATCGGCGCGGCCCCCGTCGTCGTGCGTCGCCTCGTCCGGACCGGCCACGTGCGCCGCCCACATCGACGCGGTAGTGTCCGCGGCCGCGGTGTCCCAGGCGTCGCTGACCGCGTGAACGGTTTCATCCGGTGCGGGCGTCTGCGCCGAGGGCGTGTGCTCGTCCTCCGGCAGAGTGTCGGAGTACCCGGCATCGGCGGGCGACTCGGTCACGAAACGTGAGGGTGCGAACTCGGCCCGTCGATGACGGGGGCGATCGGTGAGCGCCGTCGGCCTGGTGCCGACGGGCATCGAGATCACGCCGCCGCGCGCCGGCGCTGCGCAGTCGTCGTCGATCGGATCGGGTGTGCGGTGTCGGGCCAAGATCACAATCCTTGGTGGCTACGAGGCCGAGGCCTCGCTCGAGATAACGAAATGGTGACGGTCAGGCCACAGGTTACTACTATCGAGCATAGTTTTTCCATCCCCTTCGACCCGGATTCGCTCATACCGCTGGTCACGGTCCTCGGAGGACATCCCGCGGGCTGCGGCGACCGGGCTGCGGCGACTCTGACCGAGAACGGATTCTTCGGGTATCAGGGGTGATCGCGCCGAGAGGACAGGCCACCGAGCATGGTGTTGTACGCCTCGAGTTCGGTATCACCTTGATCGTCGATTCGGCGGTCTCGTTGTCGTGCCGCGTTCTCGTCGGCCGCCGACCACCGGACCGCGGCGAGAACCGCGGCAGCGAGCAACGGTAACTCGCCGATGCCCCACGCAAGAGTGCCGCCGCGCCGCTGGTCGGCCAGCAGGTCTGCGTTCCAATCCAGACGCAGTCCGCTGTAGAAGCTCGCTCCGAGCGCGGTCTCGAGATCGATCGTCACGACGAGGAAGAATGCGAACCCGGCCAACGCGGTGATACTCGCGAGCAACTTCGTCAGTCCCGCGATCGGTCTCGGTACCGGGTCTTCGCCGACCGTGCCCCAGAACATCACCATCCCGACGGTCAGGAACCAGCCCTTCATCACCATGTGTGCCACATGCGAGTCGGCGACGGTGTCGAACACTCCGCCGGGGTAGATCAGGTAGAAGCTGCTCAGGAACACCGTGGTGCTGACCCACGGGTGGATTGCGATCCGGGCTGCTCGGCTGTGCCATGCAGCCCGGAGCCATTCGCGCGAGCCCGGTGCGTCGGCTGCCGGCGCGGTCGGCAGGACCGAGGCGAACAAGGTGGCCGGTCGGCCGAGGACCAACAGCAGCGGCACGGCGATGGCGACCGCGGTCAGTCCCGCCATGTGCACGCTGAACATCGCCGGGCTGTAGAGCCCGACCCCGGACGAGGTCGCCACGAGCAGCACCGCAGTGCCCATCAACCAGCTCGCGGTCCACCGCCGCCGCCATGGCAGGCCTACCCGCCGACGACGCCGCACGGCCACCAGATACACAACAGCCGCGATCACGGCCGCGGACCCGAACACCAGGTCGAAACGCCACTCGAACGCCAACCGCGCAGCGGTGGGCGGGCCGTCCAACACGTAGCCCAAGGCTTCTTCGTGCGCCTGAGGTAGCGAGGCGTCCTGCGGCGGGGGCGGGGGAGTGCGACCGAGTGCGACCGCCAGGCCCACTGTGGTGACGAGAACGAGGGTCTCGATCATCGACAACGTGATCAGGGATCTGCGGTTCTCGGGATCGTGAGCCAGAGCGCCGACCGTTCGTCGTCGCTGTATCCACCCGAGGGTCCCCACGATCGCCAGGGCTGCGATCTTCGCCAGTATCAGAGCGCCGTACGTCGAATCCCACAGCGACGTCACGGGTACTCGCACGGCAGCGTTGACCACTCCGGAGACCGCCATGATCACGAACGCAACCAGAGCGAGCGTCGAGTAGCGGCGGGTCGCGACGGCAAGGTGTCCACCCCCGCGCAGCGCGTGAGCGAGAAGTGCGAGGAGTCCGCCTACCCACAGTGCGGCGGCGAGGATGTGCAGGATCAACGAGTTCGTCGCGATGTCGTGATTGCCGCCGGTCGAGGAGTGGCCGGTGACCGCGCGCGGGATCAACGCGAGCATCGACAGGGCGAACAAGGCGGGGGTCCATCGATGCCGCAACACCGCCGCGCATGCTGCGGCGGTGATCGCCGCGATCGCGGCGGTGATGGCCCATGCAGTGGAGGCCTCGACATCGCCGATCGCACCGAGGAACTGCACCGGTTGCGCCGCAACGGATCCGACAGGTTGACCCGACGCGTCCGAGAGCGTCAGCGGCACCAACGCCGCTGCGCACACCGCCCACACTGCGGAGGCCTTCGCCGCGGTGCGGACGGCGATGTACCCGTCGATGTCGAGCACACCCGACATTTGGGGAGGAACGAGGAACGCTGCGAGAAGCAACGACCCCACCGCCACGACCGCGGCTACCTCTCCGAGCGCGGTCAGCGCCGGAATACCGTAGGTCGTGATCGGTCCCGGATCGGGAAGCCCGAGCAGAATCAGCGCCTGCGACGTCGACAACGCCGCGAGCGCAGCGGCCACCACTGCCGCGATCGCGGCCCACAGCAGCATCACCTGCGAACCGGAGCGTCGATTCACCGGACCGCGGGTCGAGAGTGCGGCTTCGGTGGCCATGTCGTCGGTGGCCATGACGCGGCACCCCTTACGTGGATGATGTGTGGCGGGAAAACTGTCGGCCGGCAATATCGGCACGGCTGCGCGACCGAGTCGCGCAACCGAGATCGAACTACTACGAATCATAGTTCTGCGCCGACGCAGTGCGGCCGCGCGGGCAGCAGCTTCCAGCGAACACGACACTTGCATATATGCGCATATCGCAATATGTTGTGTTCCTGCTATCGAACCACGCCGAGAAGGGGTACCCACGATGGGACACGGACATGGCCACGGGATAGAGCCGGGATCGCCGGCGAGCGCATCCGGTAAGCACCTCGGGCGACTGTGGATCGCTGTCGGTCTCGGGGCGGTTACGTTGGTGACGCAGGTGGTAGTGGGTCTGTCCACCTCGTCGCTGGCGTTGTTGTCCGATTCCGCACACGTGTTCACCGACGTGTTCGGGGTCTTGATGGCGATCGTGGCGATCACACTCGCACAGCGGCAGTCTCGCAAGACCGGCCGCACGTTCGGACTGTATCGAGCCGAAGTGTTCGCGGCTCTGTTCAATGCAGTGCTGCTCTTCGGTGTCGCTGGGTGGATTCTCTACGAAGCCGCGCAACGCATCACGAACCCACCGGAGGTGCCCGGGATTCCGGTCATGTTGGTGGCACTGCTCGGTCTGGCCATGAACCTGATCGCGTTCCTCCTTCTGCGTAGTGGTGCGAAAGAGAGCCTCAATGTTCGGGGTGCGTATCTGGAGGTGATGGCGGACATGCTCGGCTCGATCGGAGTGCTCGTCAGCGGACTGGTCACCGTCGTGTTCGGGTGGCGGTACGCCGACCCGGTCATCGCGGTCGCCATCGGGTTGTTCGTTTTGCCGCGTGCATTCACTCTGGGGCGTCATGCCGTACGAATTCTGCTGCAACACGCTCCGTCGGGCATCGATGTCGCCGCCGTGGAAAAGGCCCTGACCGGTGTCGACGATGTCGAAGAGGTACACGATCTGCACATCTGGACACTGACGTCGGGGATGGAGGTCGCTTCGGCGCATCTGACGGTCGCCCCGGAGGCCGAGACACCCCGGGTGCTCGCTGCAGCGCAGCAGGTTCTCCGCGACGAGTTCGGTCTCGAGCACGCCACTGTGCAGGTCGAACCCCAGGAAGGCGAAGGCCGTTGCCGAGAGGTCAATTGGTAGGCAGGTCTCTGGTAGGCAGGTCTCGACCCGGTGCGAGATCGGCACGCCGTGCTGTCGTCGACACGGCAGCGATGTACCGGAACCGGCACCAGTCGGGTGGGGGCACAGAGTGGGTCCTCGATTGCCGCACATCGGCCCGGTCGACACCGTTCACCCCGAACCCGTCCACCTCGCATGTTCGGCCGCCCGGTGATGGATCAGTCGACTGTGAGGGTATCTACGGTTCTGGTCACGGCGCGGTTCGGCAGTGGCTCGGTAGCGGGGCTGCGCATGACCGCCCCGTCGGTGATCGAGAAGGCACTGTTGTGGCAGGGGCACTCGATCGTGCCGTTGCGGACTCGGTTCACTGTGCACCCTTGGTGAGAACAGATAGCCGAGAAGGCACGGAAGGTACCGGGTTCCGGTTGGGTGACGACGACCTGCCGGTCGGCGAGCACGATTCCACCGCCGACAGGAACATCGTTCACCGACAAGGTGATGGGACCGTCGGAAGCGGTGTCCTCACCGGACGGGGCTTCGCCGACGCTGCATCCGGCGGCAGCCAGGCACGCTGTAGCGCAGCTCGTAGCGAGAAAAATACGGCGCGGTAGCGCCGGGATGTTGTCGCTCATGCAGCAGGTTCCCCTCGGTGCGCCTCGGTGCGCCTCGGTGAGCGAGAGGCGACGATCGCTTGTCGGTGGTTGTGGTCGACTATGTTTCGAGCCGTTTCGGTGTCGATCACTCTCACTGTTCGAGCGAATCAGCATGATTGTCCTGTCGCGAATGTGTCTGCACTGCAGGGCATTCGATTCGAGCACCGAGGTATCTCATGCAAGTTCACGATTCGGCGCTGTCGGGCACTGCGGGCCGAGGGGTAATCTTTGTGGCCTCTCGCGTGAACAGTGCCGCCCCGATCATCAGCACCACCCCGCAGGTGATGTAGATGTCGGCGAGGTTGAATGTCGGCCACCAACCGGTGTGAAAGTAATCGGTGACCGCGCCGTCGAGGAGCCGGTCGAGGACATTCGAGAGTGCACCGGCGAGGACCAACGACAGCGCTGCCGTGGTGACCGGACCCGCGTGAGGCGCGGTACGCCACCCGTAGATCGCCAACCCGGTGGTGATCGACGCCGTCACGGCGACGACGACCCACACGGGCAGAGAATCACCCAGGCTGAACGCCATTCCGCGATTGAAGGCCAGTCGCAGCTCGAGTATCCGCAGCGGAATCGTCGAGCCGGGCAACGCCGCCTGCGCCCAGTAGTCGACCAGTAGAGCGGCAGCGACCAGAGCCAGGACAAGGGCGGTTGCGGCGGCGCGGAGCCGAGCGGTGGCGATGGGGGAGCGGGTCACTGGTCCTCGTTCTCGGGTGTACACCGTGCGTACGTCCGGGTGCACCGCAGACGGTGCAGGTGACCCCGGATTTGCCAACACTTGAAATACTATGCACCATAGTAGTTGATGAATACCGTCGATTTCTCCGCCACCCGATGCGTCGTGTCGCCGTGAGGGCGGCGGCACCCTCGTCATGAGGGCGATGCCCGATGCCGAACCCGGGCCCGGACCGTCCTGCGTCGACCGAGGTCGAGTGTGGCGGCTGTATCGGACAAGTCGAGGTGAAGGGCCCCGAACCTGGGCACGTCTGACCGCAGCGGCAACTTCGGGGCTGGCGATGTACGCCACGTTCCCGCCCATCGATCTGTGGTTTCTCGCTCCGGTAGCACTTGCAATGCTGCTGTTGGCTGTGCGCGGGCGAGGGGCGCGTGCGGGGGCCGGCTACGGCTTCGTTGCCGGCTCGGCGTTCTTCGTGCCTCTGTTGCCGTGGGTGGGGGAGTACGTCGGGTCGGTGCCGTGGCTGGCGCTGGCTGTCGTTCAGGCCCTCTTCGTGGCGATGTTCGGCGCGGTAGCGGATCGGATGTCGCGACTGCCGTGGGCGCCGGTCTGGGTGGCGAGCGCCTGGGTGGCGATCGAAGCTGCGCGCTCACGTGTCCCGTTCGGCGGATTCCCCTGGGGCCGCATCGCATTCGGTCAATCCGACGGGCCGCTGCTGCCTCTGGCTGCGTTGATCGGCGCGCCGGGGTTGTCGTTCGTCGTGGTGCTGATCGGGTCCGCTCTGGCCGGTGCCATCGCTTCCGATCGGTTCACCCGCAGAACTGCAGCAGCGTCGTGCATGGGTGCGGCCACTGTTGTAGGGGCGCTCACGGTGGTGGCTCCACTGTTCGCTCCGCCGCCGCAGGACACGGTCACCGTCGCCTTGGTGCAAGGCAACGTCCCGCGGCTCGGTCTCGACTTCAACGCCCAACGTCGAGCAGTGCTCGACAACCACGTTCAGCGCACCATCGAGCTCGCCGACGACATCGACTCCGGCCGCGTACGCGTACCCGATCTGGTCATCTGGCCGGAGAACTCCTCCGACATCGATCCCCTGCGCAATCCCGATGCCGCGGCGGGTATCGATGCCGCAGCCCGCGCCGTCGGAGTGCCCATTCTCGTCGGCACGGTGCTACGCCAGGGCGACGGCACCACCACGAACACTTCGATCGTGTGGGATCCGGTCACCGGCCCAGGGCAGAGGCACGACAAACGTCGACTGGTGCCGTTCGGGGAGTACCTGCCGATGCGCACGATCGTCACCGCACTCTCTCCCTATGCCGCCCAAGCAGGACGCTTCGTTCCGGGTCAGGGCAACGGCGTCGTCGACCTCGCCGGAGTGCCCGTCGCGGTGGCCACCTGCTACGAGGTCGCCTTCGACGCATTGCTCACCGACTCCGTTCGCGCCGGTGCCCAGCTGATCGCAGTGCCGACCAACAACGCCACCTTCGGTCGGACGAACATGACCTATCAACAACTCGCCATGTCGCGGGTACGGGCGGTCGAACACGGGCGCAGCGTCGTCGTTTCGGCCACCAGCGGCGTCAGCGCCGTCATCGATGCACGCGGGGAGGTCGTCGAGCGCACGGAGCTGTTCACCCCCGCAGCTGTCGTCACCGAGGTGTCACTGAGCACCACGCTCACCCCGGCGACGATCACCGGCAGCGTTCCGGAATGGATTGCCGCTACCGGCGCTGTTGCGGCACTGGCGTTCTCGCTGCTGCGCCGACCACGCTCCACCACACCGAACCCGCAAACTACTATGTCGCGTAGTATTTA
Source organism: Rhodococcus sp. 06-418-5 (assembly GCF_002258285.1). Taxonomy (NCBI): domain Bacteria; kingdom Bacillati; phylum Actinomycetota; class Actinomycetes; order Mycobacteriales; family Nocardiaceae; genus Rhodococcus; species Rhodococcus sp. 06-418-5. The sequence goes on along the minus strand of NZ_NOYE01000035.1, from coordinate 60,864 downwards.
GATGGTGGTCGGTGAAGGGTGTGCGGAGATGACGATCGACGAACACCCCAGTGCGCACTCGCCGGGACTGGTGCGCAGAACGGTGGCGATGCTGCGCAACCGGTGGCGACAACTGACGTCGATGCGGACAGCGCTGGTGCTGCTGTTCCTCCTCGCCGCCGCAGCAATCCCCGGCGCATTGCTGCCGCAGCGCAATCTCAATACCCAGGCCGTCGATGCCTACATCGCCGCCCGCCCGGCTCTCGGGCCGGTGATGGACACACTGGAATTGTTCGACGTGTTCGCAAGTTCCTGGTTCACCGCGATCTACGTCCTGCTGTTCGTGTCTCTGATCGGCTGTCTGACTCCCCGGTTGATCGAGCACGGTAAAGCTCTTCGCGCACAACCTGTTCGAGTACCCCGAAATCTCACTCGACTACCGTTGCATCATTCGGGCACCCTCGCCGGCGACCCCGAGAAGGTGATCGCCGACATCGCGCCGCACTTGAAAGGGTGGCGTACCGTCGTGCGGCCCGAGCCCGATGGGGCACTGACCCTCTCGGCCGAGAAGGGCTACACCCGCGAGGCCGGAAACCTGCTCTTCCACTTCTCGCTGATCGGCCTGCTCGCCGCTATCGCCATCGGCAAACTGTTCGGCTACGAAGGCTCGGTCATCGTCATCGCCGACAACGGACCCGGTTTCTGCAACACCTCTCCCGCCGTCTACGACTCCTTCCGCGCCGGCAACAGCACCGACGGCACCGGCCTCGAGCCGTTCTGTATCCGGGTCAAGGACTTCACCGCCGACTACCTCGAGAACGGTCAGGCCGAGATGTTCACCTCGAACATCTCCTACCAGAGCGCCGACGACATCGCCGCCGACACCTGGCGCGACTATCAACTCAAAGTCAACGAACCCCTCCGGCTCGGCGACGAACGCATCTACCTCACCGGACACGGCTACGCCCCCGAATTCACCGTCACCTTCCCCGACGGCCAGACCCGCACCGAAGCCCTGCAGTTCCGCCCCGACGACGCCACCACGTTCCTCAGCAGCGGCGCGCTGCGATTCGACCCACCCGGGGGGACCTACGCCACCGCCGACGAACGCCGCCGAGGGCAGATCGCCATCGAAGGACTCTTCGCGCCCACCGCGCAATTCAACGGAAACCTGCTCTCCTCCCGCTTCCCGGAACTGGTCGATCCCGCTGTGGCAGTGGACATCTACAAAGGCGACACCGGTCTCGACACCGGCATCCCGCAGTCGATCTTCTCCCTGGACCAGGAGATGATCAACCAGGGACGGCTGGTCAAGCAGGACCGAGTCAACCTGCGGCCCGGAGAATCGACAACCCTCACCGACGGCACCGTCGTCCGGTTCGACGGGGCCAAGGAATTCGCGAACCTCCAGGTCGGATACGACCCCGCGCAGCGGTGGGTGCTCGTGTTCGCGGTCACGATGATGACCGGACTACTGATCTCCCTGGTGATCACCCGCCGTCGTGTCTGGTTTCGGATCCACCCTGCCGAACACGGCCGCGCGGGCGTGGACATGGGCGGACTGGCTCGCACCGATCACGCCGGCTGGGGACCCGAATTCGAGACCCTCCGGTCGAAGATCTGGCCGCACACGCAGAGCCTGTCCGAGAACCACGACAGAGAAACGGTGTAACACCATGCCGATCGACGACACCCTCGCCCGTTGGAGCGACATCAGCTTCGAGACCGCGTTCGTGGTCTATCTCCTCGCCGCGATGGCGTTCCTCGGCCAGCTCGCGACGACCCGTGCGGCGACACTGCACAACACGGAGCGACTGCGCACGCGAATAATCGCCGCGACGTCGACGACACCCGGTCGCATTCCCGACGCACCCCGGCGGGTTCCGTCCGAACGCCTGGGGCGCACAGGCCTCGGGCTGGTGATGGTGGCGCTGACGTTGCATGTCGGGTCGATCGTTCTTCGCGGGATCGCCGCCAGCAGGCCGCCGTGGGGCAACATGTACGAATTCGTCTCGGTCACCTGCGCGGCCGGTGTACTGGCTGCACTGGTGGTGCTGCGCTCCAAGCAACTGCGCACCCTGTGGTTGTTCGTCCTGGTACCGACATTGATCCTCCTGTTCGTCGCCGGCACCGTGCTGTACGCCAACGCAGCACCGGTGGTACCGGCACTGCAGTCGTACTGGCTGCCGGTGCACGTCTCCATCGTCTCGCTCGGCAGCGGGGTGTTCTTGATCTCCGGGGTTGCAAGCGCGCTGTTCCTGATCCGCATGAAGCATCCCGAGGCCTCGGGGAGCAGAATGAGCCGAATCGTCGCCCGTCTGCCCTCCGCGCAGACACTGGACATCGTGGCGTACAAGACCACGATCTTCGCATTTCCACTCTTCGGCGTCGGCGTCATCCTCGGTGCCATTTGGGCCGAAGCCGCATGGGGCCGATTCTGGGGCTGGGACCCGAAAGAAACGGTCTCCTTCATCACCTGGATCGTCTACGCCTCCTACCTACACGCCCGCGCCACCAGCGGATGGCGCAACACCCGCGCAGCATGGATCAACATCGCCGGATTCGTAGCGATGCTGTTCAACCTGTTCATCATCAACATGGTCGTCTCCGGCCTGCACTCCTACGCAGGCCTGAACTGATGACTCCCGCTACGTGCCCTCCAGCGCGTCCGCAAGGTCCTGCGGAATGGGCATCGGCGACATCAGTCCCGCCTCGACCCGGCCGGTGTTACCGGCCGGGTATCGCCCCGACCACGATCCTGGAGCAGCGACCACGATCCGAATCAACTGGCCCCAGGATTCGCGCCGATCATGTTCTACCGCCGCAGCTTTCAACATCGCGGCGTGGTTGCGAGCATGCAACCGTCAACAGGGCTGCGAGAGGATGTGTGCTCGTTCGAGGTGGTACCAGCGCACCTCTGTTGTCGATGCCCGTGCTGCTGCGGTCATGTCGATCCCGTAGAGCCTGCGTGCAGTCCGATCACCGCCCGCAGGTCTCTACCTCTGTCCGCGGAAGAGTTCGCCGTACGCGGGGGTCGATGTGCAGCAGGTACATCCATCCGAGCACACGGAGCTGCCATCGTCTGCTCCGACCGCCGACGGTGACGTTGCGGTGGTGGAGGCCAGTAGGTTCCCAGATGCGAGAGGTGCGGTGTTCCTCGGCGTCGGAGCCGGAGCGCAGCAGGCATCCTCGAAGGCCGCTGCGGGTGCGATCGTGACGTTGAGGGCACCGGACGCCGCGGGCGGGGGCACGAACCCGTCCAACGGTGTGGTGCGGGCGGCGCGAATCGCATTGGCTATGACCAGGACTTCGGCGAGTTCGTGGACGAGCACCACAGTCGCCAAACCGAGGACACCGGTGGCAGCCAGTGGGACGAGCACGCCGATGATGGCGATCGACAAGGCGATGTTCTCGATCATGATGCGCCGGGCGCGTCGAGCGTGGGCCAGCACCTGCGGTAGATGCCGGAGGTCTTCCCCCATGAGGGCAACATCGGCGGTCTCGATGGCAACGTCGGTTCCCATGGCGCCCATGGCGATACCGACATCTGCGGTCGCCAAGGCGGGAGCGTCGTTGATGCCGTCGCCGACCATGGCAATCTTGCGTCCGGCCGCGATGTCGGTCAGCAGGGCCGCTTTGTCCTCGGGCAGTAGTTCGGCGTGGACGGCGGTGATGCCCGCCTGGGTCGCCAGAGCCTGCGCAGTGAGCGCATTGTCGCCGGTGAGCATCGCAGTGTCGATACCGAGCGCGGTGAGTTGGCGGACAGCCTCGGCGGCCTCGGGCCGCAGTTCGTCGCGGACGGCGATCGCAGCGATCAGAACTCCGGCGCGTTCGACGAGAACGACTGTGGCACCGCCGCTCTGCAGACGAGCGACGTCGGCGCGGAACACCTCGGAGCTGGGGTGTGTGTCGAACCAGCTCGGTTTCCCGAGCCTGATCGCGGCACCGTCGAGGGTGCCGGTCAGGCCGTGCCCGGCGATGGCAGTGACATCATCGGCGGCCGCGACGGTCGATACGGAGGCCAGTACGGCGCGGGCGAGTGGATGCTCGCGGCGCGCTTCGAGCGCAGCAGCAACGGCCAGCGCGGCGTCGCGGCTGATTCCCGCAGCGGTGACGACGTCGACGACCTCCGGTCGTCCTGCGGTGAGGGTGCCGGTCTTGTCCAAGGCGACGACGCGAATGCGGCCCAGCTCTTCCACTGCTGCACCGCCTTTGATCAATGCCCCGTTGCGACTCGCAGCCCCGATCGCCGCCACCACCGACAGCGGCACCGAGATGGCCAACGCGCACGGTGATGCCGCGACCAGGACCACCAGTGCGCGTTCGAGCCACAACATGGGGTCACCGAGCACCGCACCGACGCCGGCGACGAGTACGGCGAGAATCATGATCGAGGGCACGAGCGGACGTGCGATACGGTCCGCCAGCCGTTGGCCGGCCCCTTTGCGGTCCTGGGCCTGTTCGACGATGCGGACGATGCGAGCAAGCGAACTCTCCGATGCCGGCGCGGTGACGGTGACCTCGATGGCCCCGCCGCCGTTGATGGCACCGGCATGCACCTCGTCACCGACACCGGCTTCGATGGGCACGGACTCGCCGGTGATCGCAGACACGTCCAGATTCGTCGAACCGCGAGCGATGGTGCCGTCCGTGGCAGCTCGCTCACCCGGCCGCAGCACCATGATGTCCCCGATCACGACATCGTCGGGGGACAGGGCCTGCTCGGTTCCACCGCGCAGGACAGATACCGTCGGCGGCACCAAGGACAGGAGTGCGCGCAGTCCGCGGCGGGTCTTGGTGACCGCGTATTCCTCGAGCCCCTCGGCGACGGAGAACAAGATACCGAGCATCGCGGCCTCGGGGATCTGGCCCAATGCGATGGCACCGAGCAGCGCGATCGTCATCAGCGTGCCGACACCGATGCGTCCGTGTCGCAGATTTCTCACCGTCGCGGGAACGAAGGTGACGGCGGCGATCGCGGCAGCGATCAGAGCGCCGACGGTCGCAACCGCATCGGCACCCGTTCGACCGAGCAACCACGATGCGCCCAGGATGATCGCGGCGGCCGAGGCGAGTTGCAGCTCGCGGACCTGCCACAACCTCGGGAGTGCATCGGTTGGAGCTGGACCTCCCGTGCCCGCACCGTCAGCAGTGGATTCGGTGGTCGGCGCTGCCGGGGTAGGTCCGCAGCACGCGTCAGCCATGATCGACCCCGGTGACTTCAGCGACGATCGAGGTGGTGGGCAGTACCTCGGTCAGTGTCGCGAGCAGTCGGGTGCCGCGGTCGGTGAGCGCATACATGACCAACTTTCCGTCTCTGTTCGATGTGACGGCGTCCGCGGCTTTGAGTTTGCGGAGATGGTGGGAGACCAGCTTCTGGCTCTGTCCCACGATCCACGCGATGTCGCAGCCACACATCTGCCCGCCGGCGTTCAACGCGAGCGCGATGGTCAGTCGGGTGGGGTCGCCGAATGCTCGGGCAGCGTCGGCGACCGGTTCGATATCGCCGAGCGCGGGCAGAGTAGCGCGCACCCTCTCGGCGTGAGGGAGGTCCATACACAACAGATCGCACGAGTCCAGAGGTTCCAAGGCCATGGGCACAATCTAACAATCATGCGATCGTTAGGGAAGGACCATTAGTCAACGTTCGCACGATTGTTAGTGTCATAGCGGGTCGAAACGCCCATATCGGGCCCATTGATCAGTCCGAACGAATCGAGAAGGTAGTTGTATGAGCCGAGCGTTGAAGATTTCCTTGTCCCTGGTGATCGTGTTCGCCGCCGCGTTGGCTGTATTTCTGGTGGTGGATCGATCGGGGTCTCCGGATGCTGCCGCCGCCGAGCAGGCCGCGACCGACCCTGCCTCGATTGCGGTGCGCGAGAACAGTCATCGGTTGAACTCGGTGCCCGACGGCCGGGTCACGTTCGTGGAGTTCCTCGACTTCGAGTGCGAGGCCTGCCGATCGGCCTACCCGGCGATCGAGCAATTGCGTGAAGAGTACGGCGACCGGGTGAGCTTCGTGGCCCGCTACTTTCCGATCGCCTCCCACTTCAATGCCGAACGAGCCGCACGCGCAGTCGAGGCCGCGGCCCAGCAGGGCGGATTCGAGGCGATGTATCAGCGCATGTACGAAACGCAGGCGCAGTGGGGCGAACAGCAGGTTCCGCAGGACGAGTTGTTCCGCAGCTTCGCCGTCGAGCAAGGGCTCGACATGAGCGCCTTCGATGCCGCCTACACCGACCCTGCGACGCTCGCGCGCATCGAGGCCGACGTCGCGGACGGGATCGCGCTCGGCGTGCAGGGCACCCCGACGTTCTTCCTCAACGGCACCAAGATCGAACCCACCACCTACGGAGACCTCGCCGATGCCCTCGACGCTGCACTCGGCTGACCCCGCAGCCGCTCTCACCCGACGCAGCGGACCGTTCGCCCGGGGCCTGCCCTGGCTGCTACTGGTGGGCGGCCTGATCGGCCTGACCGCCGCGTTCGTGCTCACAGTAGAGAAGTTCGCTCTGGCGCTCGATCCCGCCTACGCCCCGACCTGCAGCATCAACCCGGTACTCAACTGCGGATCGGTGATGGACACCCCGCAGGCGTCTGCGTTCGGATTTCCCAATTCCCTTCTCGGGATCGCAGGCTTCGCCGTCGTGGCGGCAGTGGGTGCCGCCCTTCTCGCCGGTGCGGTGTTCGCGCAGTGGTTCTGGGGTGCAATGCAGGTCGGTGTCACTGCTGCCGCAGTCTTCGTGCACTGGCTGATCGCGCAGAGCCTGTACGAGATCGGTGCCCTGTGCCCGTACTGCATGGCGGTGTGGGCGGTCACCGTACCGATCTTCTGGTACGTCACGCTGCGCAACCTCGACCGCGCCAGGTCGAAATCCGCTCTTGGGCAATGGTTTCGGCCATGGCTTGACTCGCTGATTCGCAATCACTCGATTCCACTGACCGTGTGGTTTCTCGTCCTCATCGCCCTGATCGCGCAGCGTTTCTGGTCGTACTGGTCCACGCTCCTATGATCCGCGACGTACCGTTCGCCCCTCTGCCGCTCTCTCGAGAAAGAAGGTCACGGCGATGACGCGCGGCTGGTCGATCGTCATGCTCGTCGTTGTCGTTGCATCGATCGTTGCACTGTGGCCCCGCTCCGGTGGCGTCGAGGGCGGCCCGTCCGAGGCCATCGCCAACAATGTCGCGCCGGTCGGACCCGAACCCACACTGTCCCGCCCGCCGGATGACGCGGCACGAGCAACAGCGCTACCGCTGTGTCCGCCGCCGGTACCGCGCGAAGGCGGTCCGCTGGCAGGAGTGATAGCGCGCTGCATCGGCAGCGCCGACGATGTCGATCTCGCCGACGTTCTCGGAAGCGAGGTGACGCTGATCAACCTGTGGGCATCCTGGTGCGGCCCGTGCCGCACCGAGATGCCCGTACTCGATGCCTACACCGCAGAACCCGACGCGATCCCAGTCATCGGAATCGACGTCGAGGACCGGCCCGCGGACGCGGCCGCGCTGCTCACGCAACTGGGCGTCCGCTATCCGAACTACATCGACGGCGGCAGCGTCCTGGACGCGCTCTCGGCACCGCCGGTCCTTCCCCTGAGCTTTCTCCTCCGCCCGGACGGAACGGTCGAGCGCGTCACCGACCCGACGGTGTTCGAGACGACAGACCAGATCCGCACTGCAGTAAAGGATTTCACCTCATGACACGCTTCCCACCAGTGTGGGTCGGTGCGCGCCGTCAGGGCAGCACGCCCACCGCGGCAATTGGATCGATTCTTGCCCTCGTACTACTGATCTCCGGATGCTCCGACGGCGCACAGGCTGCGCCCCCGGGAGGCAGCTTCGACTTCGTCGCCCCCGGCGGTCGAACCGACATCGTCTACGATCCCCCCGAAACACGCGGAACCATAGGCGAACTCGCCGGCCCCGATCTGATGGAGGAAGGCAAGACGACCGCTCTGTCGGACTACGACGGCAAGGTCGTCGTGATCAATCTCTGGGGCCAGTGGTGCGGCCCCTGCCGCGGCGAAGCCGACGACCTCGAAGAGGTCTACGAGACCACCCGCGAGCGTGGCGTGCAATTCCTCGGCCTCAACGTCAGAGATCCACAGAAGGACAAAGCGCAGGACTTCGTCGTCGACAACGACGTCTCCTACCCCTCGATCTACGACCCCTCGATGCGGACCCTGATCGCCCTCGGCGGAAACTACCCGACCAGCGTGATCCCCTCGACGCTGGTACTCGACCGTTCACACCGCGTGGCCGCGGTCTTCATGCGCGCCCTGCTCACCGACGACCTCCTTCCCGTCGTCGAACGGATAGCCGCGGAATGACGACTCTTCTCGCCCAAGACATCGGGTCGGCCTTCCAGAACGCGGCATCGAGCGGGCCCCTACTGCTCGCGATCGCGGCATGCATGCTCGCCGGGCTGGTCTCGTTCGCCTCCCCGTGCGTGGTGCCGCTGGTGCCGGGATACCTGTCCTACCTGGCAGGAATCGCCGGTGCCGACGCCCAATCAGCCGATACCCGATCGCCCCGCACCTCGACCACCGGCACCTCGACCACCGACACGTCGTCGCCGGAGCTGGCGAATCGCTGGCGTGTGGCCGGCGCAGCGTCGTTGTTCGTCGCCGGATTCACGATCGTCTTCGTCCTCGCCACAGCCTCGATCTTCGGAGTCATCGGCACCTTGCGCATCAACGAGCAAGTACTTCAACGAGTCGGCGGCGTCATCACGATCATCATGGGTGCAGCGTTCATCGGATTGATACCCGTTCTGCAACGCGACACCCGATACGCACCTCAGCAGATCTCGTCCCTCGCCGGAGCGCCGCTGCTCGGCGGTGTGTTCGCGCTCGGCTGGACACCGTGTCTGGGCCCCACCCTCGCCGGCGTTCTGTCTGTCGCGGCAGGAACCGAAGGTGCAACCGCAGCCCGCGGGGTCACTCTCATCGTCGCGTACTGCATGGGACTCGGCCTACCGTTCGTCGTCCTCGCGTTCGGCTCGAGTTCGGCGATGCGAGGTGTGGGGTGGCTTCGAAGGAACTCACAGAAGATCAAGATCGCGGGCGGTGTCATCATGATCGCCGTCGGCATCGCGCTGCTGACCGGAGTGTGGGGGTTGTTCATCGCCTGGATCCGCAACGAATTCGTCAGTGCAGTGGTCCTGCCCATCTGATCGAGATGTCGCCAAACCACCCCGCCGCATTGCATTGTTCGGGTAGCCGAACTATATTTTCAGGGTCCTGACATACTGTTGGTGCCGGAGGGTGTGGTCATGTCTGTGCTGCAGCGCCGATCGTCTCGGCCGCCCTCGAGGTTTCGGTCGGGCCTCGTTCTGCTCGGACCCGCTTTCGTCGCAGCGATCGCCTACGTCGACCCCGGCAACGTCGCCTCCAACGTCAGCGCCGGTGCGCAGTTCGGATACCTGCTGGTCTGGGTGATCGTTGCCGCGAACGTGATGGCCGGTCTCGTCCAGTTCCTCTCCGCCAAACTCGGCATCGTCACCGGAATGACACTGCCCGAAGTAGTCCGCGAGAAGTCGAGCAGGACTGTGCGACTGGCATATTGGGGGCAAGCAGAGGTGGTCGCCATGGCGACCGACCTCGCCGAAATCGTCGGCGGTGCGATCGCCCTCTACCTGCTCTTCGACCTGCCGCTCCTGATCGGCGGCCTCATCACCGGGGCCGTATCGATGATCTTGCTGATGGTCCAGGATCGCCGGGGCCAACGGCCCTTCGAGTTCGTGATTCTCGGGCTACTCGGTGTCATCGCCGTCGGATTTCTTGCCAGCGTCGTCGTGGAACCGCCATCGTTCACCGAGGCCGCCGCCGGTCTCATTCCGCGGTTCGACGGCGCGGAAAGTGTGTTGATCGCCGCCGCGATGCTCGGTGCGACGATCATGCCGCACGCGGTGTACCTGCACTCCGGTCTAGCACGTGACAGGCACGGACACCCCGAGGCAGGGCCCGTCCGTCAGCGGTTGTTGCGGATCACCCGGATCGATGTCGGGTTGGCGATGCTGCTGGCCGGGGCAGTGAACATGTCGATGCTGCTGTTGGCGGCCTCGACGCTGGGGGGCCGCGAGGGCGTCGATTCCATCGACGGAGCTCACGCAGCAGTGGGTGACACTCTGGGGCCGGTGGTAGCACTGCTGTTCGCGGTGGGCCTGCTGGCCTCGGGCCTTGCATCGACATCGGTCGGGGCGTACGCGGGGGCGATGATCATGGACGGGCTACTACGTAAGCGCATTCCGATTCTGGTGCGACGACTGGTGACACTTGTTCCCGCACTGGCAATTCTGGCAGCAGGAGTCGACCCCAGTCGGGCACTGGTCGTCTCGCAGGTCGTGCTGTCGTTCGGTATCCCATTCGCGTTGATTCCCTTGGTGCGGTTCACCTCGGACCGCATCCTGATGGGCGGCGATGTCAATCACCGGATCACGGCATACGCGGCATGGCTCATCGCGGGAATCGTCGTCGCACTCAACATTGCACTGATCTATCTGACCGTGGTCTGACTGCACCAAAACCGGGATCGCATCAGTCCTCGGTGTCGGCAGAGTCACCCTCTACCGACACCTCGCCGCCCTTCAGCAGTCAGCGGGGGAGAGGCCGCGTACCTTTCTTCCACACCAACGGGCCACAGTGCCACTGCGGCAGCGAGAGTCGAGCACTCCTGCCTCAATTTTTGCAGGATTCTGTGGATCTAAGTCACACGCTCTGAGCCCAACGGCGTCCTCGAGCGCTTCGACGGCACCGCACCACCACACCTGCTCTATCTCTGAAGCCAGGACGAAGTACGGCGCGACCCGAAACTGTTGCAACAGAACAGCTCTGTCAGTGCCCAATTGTCATACTCGCCGTCATACGGATAGAACCGTCGGTGGACCACCACTACCCGCCGAAATCGCCGAGCAGGCGGTGCAATCGTCCTCACCGCCCTGCAAACAATCGACCACGCTCGCAGTGAGCCAGCCGATGGGGGTCGATCAAGCGCCGCCGGTAGGCCGGTCCACTGACTCCAATACGTCCGCGAGCATCGGAACGTCCCAGTCGCGATCGTCGAGATCCGCGATAGCCCTCGCCGTCAGATCGTTGAATGCTGTCCCCCTTCCAAGCAATACGGGGAGGGGGTATGGTCCGAGTCGTCGCTAGGTACCCCCTGGGGGTATTATTCAGGATGAAGGAGTACCTCATGATCACCACGAATTACCGAGTCACCGGCATGACCTGCGGACACTGCGAGGCGTCGGTCCGGGAAGAAGTCGGTGCTGTGGCCGGGGTCGACACGGTCGAAGCATCGGCGTCGGCGGGGACGCTGACGGTGACGAGCGCCGACGAGCCCGACCACGCCCAGGTCGTCGCTGCCGTTCGCGATGCCGGCTACACAGCCGAACCGCAACCCGCAGATTCACGCACCGCGTAGCCGCTGAACTCGGCGGAGAGAAGGATTTACCGCGATGAACAACCACACACATGCCGATGTCGGCGTGGCCGAGACAGCGGGCACACAGTCGGGCCACGACCCGTCTGGACACAGCGCAGCCCACACCGGACACGGCGAGCAGACTGAACACGAAGGCCATACCGGGCACGGTGGCCATGCCGGTCACGGCGATCACGTCGGCATGTTCCGTCGCCTGTTCTGGGTCATGCTGGTCCTCGCCGTCCCGGTGATCGTTGCCTCGAACATGTTCGCGATGCTCCTCGGATACTCGCTGCCCGACGCAGCGTGGATCGCCTGGGTCTCCCCGGTGCTCGGAACGGTGATGTATGCCTGGGGCGGTTCCCCGTTCCTCACCGGCGCGGTGAGTGAAATCCGTTCACGTGCACCGGGAATGATGCTGCTCATCGCCCTCGCGATCACCGTCGCATTCGTCGCGTCGATGGGAGCGAGCCTGGGCCTGCTCGATCATCAGCTCGACTTCTGGTGGGAACTGGCGCTGCTGATCGTGATCATGTTGCTCGGGCACTGGATCGAGATGAGATCCCTCGCGCAGACCACCTCCGCTCTGGACTCGTTGGCGGCGTTGCTCCCGGATGTCGCCGAACGCGTCGACGGCGACGATGTGGTGCCGGTGTCCCCGGCCGAGCTGGAGCTCGGTGATGTCGTTGTCGTCCGCCCCGGCGGCCGAGTACCGGCGGACGGCACCATCGTCTCCGGATCGGCGAGCATGGACGAGTCCATGATCACCGGCGAATCACGCACCGTCCGCCGCAGCGACGGCGACCAGGTCGTCGCCGGCACGGTAGCCACCGACTCCGGCCTGCGCATCCAGGTCACCGCAGTAGGGGAGGACACCGCCCTCGCCGGCATCGGCCGCTTGGTCGCCGACGCCCAGAACTCGACCTCGCGCGCTCAGCGCATCGCCGACACAGCCGCCGCTTGGTTGTTCTGGTTCGCCCTCGGTGCCGCGATCATCACCGCTGCGGTGTGGACTCTGGTCGGGATGCCCGACGACGCCGTCATCCGCACCATCACCGTGCTGGTCATCGCCTGCCCGCACGCACTCGGACTGGCGATTCCGCTGGTGGTCTCCATCGCCACCGAACGCGCCGCCCGCGGCGGCGTTCTGGTCAAGGACCGGCTCGCACTCGAAACCATGCGCACGGTAGACACCGTGCTCTTCGACAAGACCGGCACCCTCACCAAGGGCGAACCCACCGTCACCGCAATCGAGGTGACCGGCGGGCGTACCGCCGACAATGTCCTCGCTTTGGCTGCTGCCGCGGAAGCCGACTCCGAACATCCACTCGCACGCGCCATCATCGGTGCCGCACGATCACGGAACCTGACCGTCCCGGCGGCCACCGACTTCCAGTCGTCCCCCGCTGTCGGGGTCGCAGCCGTCGTCGACGGCGTCCGGATCCAGGTCGGAGGGCCTGCGCTGCTCGCGCAGGAACACGGATCCGAACTCGCCGTCGCCGACCGGTGGCGGGGCGACGGGGCGATCATCCTGCACGTCCTCGCCGACGGGGCCGTGATCGGTGCACTCGCGCTCGCCGACGAGATCCGGCCCGAATCGCGCACAGCGATCGACGCGCTCCACGCCCGCGGAATCGCGGTGGTGATGATCACCGGTGATGCCGATGCTGTCGCGAAGTCCGTCGCGACCGAGCTCGGGGTGGACCGCTACTTCGCCGGGGTGAAACCGGAAGACAAGTCCCACAACGTCGCTGAGCTGCAACGAGAGGGCCGCACCGTGGCGATGGTGGGCGACGGAGTCAACGACGCACCGGCTCTGGCGCAGGCCGATGTCGGTATCGCGATCGGGGCCGGCACCGACGTCGCTATCGCATCGGCCGGAGTGATCCTCGCCAGCGACGACCCGAGGTCGGTGTTGTCGGTGATCGAACTCTCGCGCGCCTCGTACCGGAAGATGAAGCAAAACCTCTGGTGGGCAGCGGGATACAACCTCATCTCAGTCCCACTCGCGGCAGGAGTGCTCGCACCGATTGGGTTCGTACTGCCGATGTCGATCGGCGCGATCCTGATGTCGCTGTCGACGATCATCGTCGCCGCGAACGCGCAACTGCTTCGGCGACTCGACCTCGCGCCCGACGCCATCACCGGAGCGGTGAACGAAGCGAATTCCAATCCTCCGTCGCAGCGCGAACCGGCACTGTGAGAGCTGATCTCATACCGGGAACGCAGCCCTGACGACTGCGAAACGCTGATGGCCGCATCCTCTTCACCGGAGAGGATGCGGCCATCGTTTCGCGTAGCGGACCAGGTCAGCCGAGCAGCCGCTGCATGGTCTCGATTTCCTGCTGCTGGGTGGCGACGATGGTGCGGGCCATCTCCAGGGCGTCAGGGTTGGAACCGTCTGCGATTTCGGTGTTCGCCATCTCGATGGCACCGGTGTGGTGGGCGATCATCATCGTCAACCACTGGCGGTCGAATTCGGGTCCCGACGCTGCCATCAACGCGTCCATGTCCTGAGCGGTCATCATGCCGCTGTCAGAGCTGTGGTCCATCCCGCCCATGTCACCCATGTCCATGTCGGGCATGGGCTGGCCCCACTCGGTGAGCCAGGTGGTCATCTGGTCCATCTCGGGCTGCTGTGCGCCGGCGATCGCCGATGCCAGCGACAGCACGTCCGGGTTGTCGGTGCGGCCGTTCGCCATGTCGGCCATCTCGACTGCTTGGGCGTGGTGCGGATACATCATCTGCGCGAACATCACGTCGGCATCGTTGAACTCTGCGGACGCGCTTGCTTGGGCCGAGGACATCGGTGCGGAGGACATCGAGCCCATGGAGTGCCCGTCCATCGACGACTCGGTCGAGTCGTTGCTACAGCCGACGACGAGGAACGCGCTGGCGGCGGCGGCAGCGAGTGAAGCCATGACTTTGGTACGCATGTGGAATCTCCTTGCAAGAGTGGACAATCAGGGGTGTGTGACGTGTTTCGGTCCGCCGGTCGACGCGCGTCTACCGGGCTCCCTGTCACACTCGCAAGGTCACCGATCTGTCCAACTCCCACAACGTCCACGGCGGTGCACGTTCGAGCGTGGAATCGGTGCATCCGACGGTCCGGTTGAGTAGCGTCGGTACTGGATCGATGGCTGCGCTCAACGCCGGGACCGTCAGCGCGGGCGACGACACCGTCGTGCCCACACAAGGGTGCATCATTTGGTGGGCCGTCGGGCAGTCGTGCTCCCCGGCCATCACCGGAACCGACATAGTTTCGGACATATGAAGCGGCGTCGCCATCGAGGCACGGCCGCCGTTCAACGACATCGAGCCGGTTACGGACATCGACATCGGTGTCACCGAATGCATCAACAGGACACCGAACACCGTCAGTGCAATTAGCAGACCGGTCACCGAGGCCGTGCCCCGTCGACCACGTCTGACTGCCAATTGCATGCCCTTGACGGTAGCAGAGATACCCCCCAGGGGTAATGGCGAACCAGGGGATCGCCCGCCCTCCGCTGTCGGGCAGAGGCCGAATCTCTGGGAAACGCCGCCCCAGTTAAGGAGCTGTGCACTCGACTTCTGAACCAGTGCAGCTCACTTCTGAATCTGACAATCTGTCAGTTTCAGAAGACGGCTGCACTCATTGCAGGCGTTACGAGGGTGAGTGCACGTGTCTTCTGACATTCTGATGTCAAAAGTGCGGTGCACGGTCGCATGTTCGGCTCTCGGTGACAGGGAGGCTTGTGATGGACCCCGACAAGCTCGACGTCGTGGAGACCGGTGTGCTGACAGCGTCGGGGGAGCGGTGGTCCCAGGCCGAGACCCGTTTCGCTGTCCTGGCTCCCTTGCTGGAGATGCATCCGGTGCGTTCGGAAGCGGTCGACGCTGCAGCGCAGCGCTTGGGACTGTCCAGGCGGCAGGTCTACACGTTGGTCGGCAGGCTCAGGAACGGGACGGGGACGGTCACCGATCTTCTGACGAAGGTCTCGTCGGGTGGGCGTGGCCGCAGCCGAGTATCCGCTGAGGTCGAGGAAGTGATCGCCGACCATCTGACTCGATACTTTCTTCACCGTCAGAAGCTCAGTGTCGCTGCGCTGCATAGACGTATCGCATTGGCCTGTCACCGTGCGGGTCTGCCTGTGCCGGCCAGGAACACCGTCACCGCGCGTATCGCCGGCCTCCATCCGGCGTCGGTGGCCAGGTCACGCGGGGGACCCGATGCCGCCCGGCCGCGTCAGTCCGCCGGCGACGTTCCACCGGCGGTTGCGGGGATTCTCGATCAGGTCCAGATCGACCACACCGTCGTCGATGTGATGATCGTCGACGAGTACGAGCGTCAAACGATAGGTCGCCCCTACTTGACGATCGCCATCGATGTCTTCAGCCGTACCGTCCTCGGGTTCGTCGTCACTTTGGAGGCACCGTCAGCCGTATCTGCTGGGTTGTGCCTGGGCCGGGTGTGCAGCGAGAAGCAGACGTGGCTCGAAGCATGCGAGCTGGCCGAACAGGTGCAATGGCCCGATGGCAGGCAAGCCGAAGCGGTTATACCTCGACAATGCCGCCGAGTTCAAAAGCGAAGCGTTACGCCGCGGATGCGCCCAGCACGCGATCACCCTCGAATACCGTCCACCTGGCCGGCCGCATTACGGCGGGATCGTCGAACGCATTCTCGGAACGGCGATGACGGCTGTGCACGAGCTACCCGGGACCACTTTTTCGAACCCCGCGGACCGAGGAAATTACGACTCGGACAAGCACGCCGCGTTGACATTGCGCGAGTTGGAGCGCTGGCTGGTTCTGGCGATAGCCTCGTATCACGCGAGCGTGCATTCAGGGATCGGGAACACTCCGGCCGCCGTGTGGGCCGGCGGTGTCGCCGCAGCTGGTCATGCCCATCGTGTGGTGCTCGGCGAGACCGCGTTCCTGGTGGACTTTCTTCCCGTCATCCGGCGACGTCTGACGCGCACGGGCTTCGTTCTCGATCACGTGCACTACTTCTCGAACGCGCTCAAACCGTGGGTTGCGCGGCGAGAGGAGTTGGGGCGGTTCGTGATAAGACGTGACCCACGAGATTTGAGCAGAATCTGGGTCCTCGAACCAGACGGTGCAGGCTATGTCGAGGTGCCGTACCGGACGATGTCACATCCCGCGGTGACACTGTGGGAGCACAGAGCTGCTATCGCCCGTCTCCGCGAACAAGGTCGGTCGAACGTTGATGAGAGCGCACTGTTTTCGATGATCGAGCAGATGCGTGAGGTCACCGACCGCTCGCAGAAAGCCACCCGCAAAGCCCGGCGCAACCGTGCCCGCCGCACGCATCTCACCGGCGCCGTGTCTGCACCGATCCCGGCGATCCACCCGCCGGTGGAGCCTGAAACGGACGGCGGCACCGCAACGCCGGTCTTCAGCGACATCGAGGAATGGTGAGCCGATGACCGCATCGAAAGGAAGCAGCAACGAACCCACCGAGTCGTCCAGCGAGGATTTGGGGCACCTGCGGGAGTCGGTTCGACCGCTCACCGCACTCGACGACGCGGAGCGGATCCGGTTGATCCGGTCGGAGAGATGGACGGGTATCCGCAGGCCCGTACGGTCATCGACCATCTGGAGACGTTGCTGTCGTGGCCGGACCGACAGCGTATGCCGAACCTACTGTTGCTCGGTCCGACGAACAACGGCAAGTCGATGATCATCGAAAAGTTCCGGCGCACTCATCCGCCGATCAGCTTGTCCGACCGCGAGCAGATACCGGTGTTGTGCATGCAGATGCCCCCGGACCCGTCACCCGGCCGGTTCTACCTCGCACTGCTCACAGCGTTGGGAACACCGACCAGGCCCCGCAATCGGGTCCACGAACTCGAACAGCAAGCATTGATGCTGCTCCGCGCCACCGGCGTGAAGATGTTGATCATCGACGAGCTCCACAATGTTCTCGCTGGCCGCGACAACGTCCGCCGCGAATTCTTGAACGTGCTGCGGTTCCTGGGCAACGAACTACGCATTCCTCTTGTCGCTGTCGGAACCCGCGACGCCTACCTCGCCATCCGGACCGATCCCCAGCTGGAGAACCGATTCCATCCCATGACTTTGCCGGTCTGTACCAACACTGCCGACACCAGATCACTGCTGGCCAGCTTCAGCACGAGCTTCCCCCTCCGTAAACCCTCGCACCTGACATCACCGGAGATGACCGACTACCTCCTCACTCGCTCCGAGGGCACCATCGGTGAACTGACAACGCTGCTCACTGCCGCAGCAGTGACCGCCGTCGACAGCGGAGAGGAAGCGATCACCTCATCGGTGCTCACGCGCACTCTGTACCTCGGTCCCACCGAGCGGCGCCGCCAGTTCGAGCGCCACCTCGCGTGAACGCGCGGCTCGCGGCGATGCCCGATGATGCGTACGTTCGCCCGTGGCCGCTGCATCCGCAGCCACTGCCAGGTGAGGCCCTCTCGTCCTGGGTGGCCCGGATATGCGAGCTGTATCCGCACATCAAGCCTTCTGACCTGCTTGCAGACCTCGATATCGATTGTGCTGTCGAGGATCTCGACCGCTACACACCGGAGCCGATACTTATCGAGCTGGCCGGTCGCGGCGCAGTCCCGGTAGAGAGGGTGCGGATGATGACGTTGGCGGGGTGGACACCGTGGTTGCTCGACAGCACCGACCCCGCCGACTGCGACTTCGACACCTACGTCCACCAGTTCTCGGTCCTGCTACCGGCCGACCTCGCGAGGGAGGATCGACGACGCCGCACACCCACGAGCGAGGCATGGTTGCCGTGGGCGAGCACTCCGCGCAGTCGGGCATGCCCGGCATGTATCGACAGCCTCGAATCCACTGCTGATATCAACATGACTCTGCTGCATCAATATCCGGTGCTGAGCAGCTGTCTCGACCACCGTTGTCGACTCGAACCCTGCTCTGTTTTCCCTGGTCATGCAATCTTCTGGGATCAGGTCCGGTTCGGTTCGGACGAACGGGTCTCGCCCGTTCCGGTTCCCTCGGCGGTCACGGACCTCGATCGGCGCAGCACCGAGGCTCTGACGACGGGATGGGTGGAACTCGGCCCAGGCCGGGTACATGCCGCAGTTTGCTTCCGGCTTCTGCGCACCGTCGTCGACGAAGTGTCCTCGCCACTGGTTCGCACCGGACGGTGGGCGACGAGGCTCGTTGCGATCTGGAAGGCCGCCGGTCGTTCTCGCCCGTTGCGGACCGCGTGGGTTCCGTTCGAGGACCTGCACTGGGACGAGCAGGCGAAAGTCCTCGAGGCCGCGGCGATCGCCATTGCGTTGGTCGAGAGCGGTGAGATCGATGCCGGCGGTGCGCACGCATCTCTGCTGAGCCCACGACCCTATGAGCCGGTCGATCCCGGGACAGCTCCGACGCGCTCGTCTTATCCCGCACCCGAGCGCGATCTGTGGGCTGACGCGCACGCTGCGGCCGAGGCCGCCATCGCGGCAGCGCGCGTCGATCCCGCATCCGCCAGTTCGTTGTACAACTTCCTGCTCCGGGGGTGCCGCACCGCAGCGGAGCTGGATGAGACGGTGCAACTGTTCCTCGACCACGGGATCCCGCTGCACCATCCGCCGACATAGCTCTCGCCCGATGGAGCGGGGTCGTCCGCGATGCACGCGCGGCGATAGCCGAAGAGCCCTTTTTCGCGCCGGGGTCATAGTCACCAACGTTATTTGTGCGGTGACCGACGAGAATTTTCCTTCCCGCACCATAATCGCGAAAAGGCCTGCTCAGCGTGTTTTCGGCTCGAGAAGTCTGTCGGAGGTGCTCGCTACAGTGCTTGTCATGGCAGAACGGCAGCTCGGTGAGGTCGGGGACGCGGATTCACTCGTCTCGGTGGGTGGTGTGGCAGTGTTCCCGGACCTACCGGTCGAGGTCGCCGCTCGGATAGAACAGTCGATCGCAGCTTCTCGTTCGGCCGGAACACGCCGTGCCTATGCCTCGGCGTGGAGTCGATTCGAGAACTGGTGCATCGTCCTCGGGCACCAGGCTTTGCCGGCGCATCCCGCAACGGTGGCGGCGTACCTCGTCGGCGCCGCCGATACGCTCACCGTCGACGGGACGCGGGCGTATGCGCCGTCGACGTTCGACAAATGGATCGCGGCGGTCGCGGACCGCCACCGCGCTACCGGCCACGACAACCCGTGCGGGCACGAGATGGTCCGCGCCACTCTCTCGGGTATCCGGCGGGATTACGCGTCTGCGGGGGAGCGGCCCCGCAGACCCCGTGCCCCGCTCCTCACCGCTGACATCACTACGATCGTCGACCACGCCCGACGCACTGCAGCGGGCTGGGCGTCGGAGGTCCTCGAACGCCGCGACACCGCGCTACTGCTGATGGGCTACACCGGCGCATTCCGCCGCAGCGAACTCGTGGCGCTCGAATGCCGCGATGTCCACCGCGACCGCCTCGACGGCGCGCACGTACGTATCCGCAAATCGAAGACCGACCAGGACGGCACCGGAACCGTGAAAGCACTCCCGTTCACCGACCGCCACGAGTCATGTCCGGTCTGCGCGTGGGTGCGATGGCTGCAGATCGTCGCAGCGTTCGACACCGGCGGCAGAGTTGCTGTCATCCGAATACTTTCCCGCGCAGTGGAATTCGACTCCCATATCTGCCGCGGCACCCTTCCTGTAGTCGAGAAACGGTCCCCTCTGTTTCGGTCCGTCCGCAAGAACGGCAACCTCTCCGACACAGCCCTGTCCGGAGCCGCGGTGCACGCGGCGATCCGCCGCCGCGCTACTCGAGCTGGATACGGCCCCGACACCGTCGCCCAGCTCGGCGGGCATTCCCTCCGTTCCGGCTTCGTCACGCAGGCCTTCCGCAACGGTGCCGACGCGCATGCGATCATGCGCCAAACCGGGCACACCACACCCGCAATGGTCGAAACATACGCTCACGAGAATGCGCCACTGGTCGGCAACGCCGTCACCGAGCTCGGCCTATGACCAGGCACCCGACCGAACCAGTGAGCGGCGACGGGACGACAGGGGTAGATGCTGACCACGACGACCGCCCTTGTCCGATACGTGCATCGGACATCACGAACACGTCGATACCGAGGCGGGATCGGCACACGTGGTCACTGTTCGAGGACTGGTGCACCGCCCATGGCGAACCCCCATTGGCGGCCTCTCCTGAGTCACTTGCTCGGTTCCTGTATGCGCACCCCGCCGCGCCGACGACCCAACGCCGCCGGATCGCGGTGATCGACTCCGCTCATCATCGGCATCTATTACCTCCTCCAGGGCGCGCTGAGACCGTCCGGGCTGCGCTGGATGGGGCCCGCACGTCGCGCCTGCAGGAGGTGGCAGCCGTGATCGGCGGAATCATCGCCCGACTCCCCGAATACGGTTGGCCGTCAGCGTTGTTCGCGCGCAGAGACGCGCTGATCCTCATGCTCGCTACGACAGGTCTGCCGTACACGCAGATCGCGGCCCTGCGGGCATGCGATGTCACCGCCGATGCGGGTCTCGACGCCCTTCGCATCGAGACAGGCCGCGGCGTTCATACCCTCACCTCCCTCGCGCTGGCGGGGACGGGCATTTCTCCGCGCACGGTGTACCAGCGCTGGTGTGAGGTGCTCGGCCATCAGGCCCGGTATCCGAGCACCCGAATGCTCGCCGACGCTTTCGATGCCGTGGACGGCACCGGGCTCGGCGGATACGACCGGTATTTCGACCCGGCCGGTCAACATCCGCTGTCGACTGCGATCGACCGGTGGGGCCACACCCCGTTGGCTGCGACTCCGCTGACCGCCCGCGCGGTAGCGGGCATCGTGCGAATGCACTGGGACGGAAGGGCACCCACCCACCTGCAGCCCACTGCGCGGTCACAACAGCCGGAGCAGAGCACTGCACCGGATCCAGTACCGCGGGTCGTGCTCGACCCCGGCTACTACGAACGCGGAACGCTTGCGCGTAGACACGCCCACGGTCTTCTCGATGACCTGGACTCTGTCCTGGCCGATGTCGAAACCCGCGCGGACAGCCTGTTGGAAGCACTCGTCGACTTTCTCGCATCGGAGACCACACGCGTGCCGACCGACACCGTCGAGTGACTAGTGGTTGGTACTCCGGTTTGCACACACTCTTCTTCTCATGGCACGGAGGCGGCGACGTCTCCGTCATCTCCGAGACGAAGATCGATCAGGTTGCGGACGAACGGAGGCATCGATCTCGACCCCGTTCTGCGGGGTCTACGTCGAAACCGGGTCGTCTGAGAGTCGGGGATTTCGGAAATCTTTCGGAGAGCGTCCGGTCCAGCGTTTGAAGGCGTGAGAGAAGTTGGCGAGGTCGCTGTATCCGAGTTCGGTAGCGATCTCGCTGACCGAAACCGATCGGTCGAGGAGCCGTAGCATCGCGCGCTCGTACAGCAGCGAGTGGCGCACCTTGCTATAGGTGGTTCCTTCTTCGGCAAGCCGCCGTTTCAACGTGCTACTCGACATCGACAATGCTTGTGCAACATCATGGTTGGTTCGCTGTCCGAGGTCCTTTTCCAACTGTTGCCTCACCTTCTCGGCGGATGACATGGACCCACTCCGCTGGGCGAGTGTTCGCTGCAGATCAGCGATAGCGAGACGATATGCGAGGGGGTCCGAGAAGCGACAAGCCTTGTTGAGGGTCTCCTCGGGTACGTGGACGAAGGAAATCGGAGCGTCGAAGAACCGGCGATTCGCCCCCGGACCTTCGTCGTGGCTCACCTCGGCCGGCTCCGGCCAGCTCAGATGGAGTGTCACCGGCGATATGTCACCGGCGAGCATGTCCAGCAGTCGTAGTAACGCCGACCCACCGTAGGTGATGACCAAGCAGTCCAGTGCGGAATCGCCTGTGTGCGCAGTGAGCCCGACGATCAGACCGTAGTCGCCGGTGTGGAACTGCGACTTCAACGCCGTGGAGATCAATGGTAGGTATGTCAGGAGGTCGACGATCTCGGCGACCGAACCAGCGCTGATCAAAGGTGAACTCAGAGGCCCGAACGATGTCAACTGGGCCTGCTCGGCAAACGCAAATCCGAGTCGAGTGGCCTGGGCGATATCGAGTTCGGGATAGACCTCCCGAAACCACCGTATCGGTGCCTGAACGTCATGCTGAATGAGCGTCGCTTCACTGGTTCCTTCGCGGTGCATGATCACACGAAGCCGCGCGGCGGCGTCAGGGTCGAGTGCGCGGCGTTCGAGCAACTGAACGAACGCAAGCGGTGGCACGCCCTCGTCGCTCAGCTTCACGGTGACCCCTTTGACCCGAATTCACAAGTTTATGACTCCACCGAACATAGCCGTCACCCGCGTTTGCGACGACACTTTCGTCAATCACGCCGGAAAACGAGGAGTTGACATGGCAGCTGTAATTTTCGTCGCCCACGATGGTGAGAAGCACGAGGCGGCTCTGGTCGAAGGTCGCTCGCTGATGCAGATTGCAACCGACAATGCTGTGCCGGGGATCGATGGAGACTGTGGGGGCGAAACGGCCTGTGGCACCTGCCATGTGATCGTCGACCCGCAGTGGTCAGGAGAGGTGGGTCTGTCCGGCGCCGACGAGGAGGAGATGCTGGCGATGAACCCCGAGCGTGAACCCACGTCTCGGTTGTCGTGCCAGATGGTGGCCTCGGAAGCGTGGGATGGCCTGATCGTTCGAACACCTGAATTCCAATTGTGATGTGCGAAAGGCAGGCACGACAGCATGAAAGTTTCTGAGTCGATCGCCGACAAGGTCCAGTCGACCATCCCGATAGGGCTGCAGATCCAGGGCGCTCATTTGTACGACAAGACCCGACGGTGGGTGACTGGCACGAATGGCAAGAAGATCTTCGTCGAAAGTCCCATCCCACCGGTCGAGGATGTCGAGCTCGCCGACATCGACCTCAGTAACCCCTTTCTTTACAGACAAGGGCGGTGGCAGTCGTACTTCGAGCGCGTGCGGAACGAGGCACCGGTGCACTACCAACCCAATAGTCCGTTCGGCCCGTTCTGGTCGGTCACGCGCCATGCCGATATCGTGGCCGTCGACAAGAATCACGCTGTGTTCTCGGCCGAACCGTTCATCGTCATCGGCGTTCCGCCCCGGTTTCTCGATATCGAGATGTTCATCGCGATGGACCCACCACGCCACGACAAGCAGCGCGCTGCCGTCCAGGGGGTTGTCGCACCGAAGAACCTCCGGGAGATGGAGGGACTGATCCGATCGCGCGTACGGGAGGTATTGGACGACCTCCCCTTGAACGAGCCGTTCGACTGGGTGCAGAATGTCTCGATCGAGTTGACAGCTCGGATGCTCGCAACTCTTCTGGATTTCCCCTACGAACAACGCCGCAAACTCGTCTACTGGTCCGATTTGGCAACCTCGATGGAGCAAGCCAACGGTGGGCCCTCGGACAACGACGAGGTGTTCGAAGGCATGCGTGACATGGCCCGTGGCCTCAGCGCTCTCTGGCATGACAAAGCAGCCAGGAGGTCTGCAGGGGAAGAGTCCGGTTTCGATCTGATCACCATGTTGCAGAGCAACGAGGACACCAAGGATCTGATCGATCGTCCGATGGAATTTCTGGGCAACCTCGTCCTGCTGATCGTCGGTGGCAACGACACCACGCGAAACTCGATGAGCGGTGGCGTTCTTGCGTTGAACCAATTCCCCGACCAGTTCGAGAAATTGAAGGCCAATCCCGATTTGATCCCCAACATGAACTCGGAAATCATCCGATGGCAAACACCCTTGGCGTACATGCGCCGAATCGCCAAAGCCGACACCGTTCTGAACGGACAATTCATCCGCAAGGGTGACAAATTGGTGATGTGGTATGCCTCGGGTAACCGCGACGAACGCGTTTTCGAGAATCCTGATGATTTCATCATCGATCGTGCCAATGCGCGCAATCACATCGCGTTCGGATTCGGTGTGCACCGGTGTATGGGCAATCGGCTGGCCGAAATGCAGCTGCGGATTCTGTGGGAGGAGTTGCTTCCCCGCTTCGAGAACATCGAGGTCGTCGGCGACCCCGAGTATGTTCAGTCGAATTTCGTGCGGGGCATCAGCAAGATGATGGTGCGCCTGACGCCTACTTCCAGCGCATGACATCGCAACGGGCGATCATCGTCGGCGCAAGCCATGCTGGGGCACAACTGGCAGCTAGTTTGCGCCAAGAAGGTTGGACAGGCGACATCGTCCTCATCGGTAACGAGTCTGCCGCTCCCTATCAACGCCCCCCGCTGTCGAAGGCATACCTGGCGGGCAAATGCGTACTCGATGATATCGCCATTCGCAGCACGGACTTCTACTCCAAGCAAGGTATTCAGCTCCTGAACGCGCAGGTGGAGACCATCGTTCGGTCGGAAGGCAACGTCGTTCTCGACACCGGGGAGAAGCTGGCCTACGACAAGCTCGCGCTGTGCACGGGAGCCCGCCCTCGTCGGCTCACCGTTCCCGGGGCCGATCTCCACGGGGTCTACTACCTGCGCACCGCAGCGGACGTCGAGAGGATCCGTATGGCCACCGGCCCTGGCCAGCGGGTGGTGATCGTCGGAGGCGGCTACATCGGACTCGAGACAGCGGCATCGCTGCGCGCACTGGGCGTACAGGTCACAGTCCTCGAGGCAACTGGGCGTGTGCTCGAGCGGGTCACTGCTCCCGAGGTATCGACGTTCTTCGAGCGGATACATCGCGAACAGGGAGTCGACATCAGAACGAACGCGATGGTTCAGTGCCTGTCCGGTGACCGTGAGGTTCGTGAAATCACCTTGGCCAGCGGAGAATCGATCCCCGCAGATCTGGTCATCGTCGGTGTCGGCGTCGAGCCGAACACCGACCTCGCCGCCGATGCGGGTCTTGTCATCGACAACGGCATCGTGATCGACGATCACACTCGGACCAACGACCCCGACATCATGGCGGCGGGGGACTGCGCGAGCCACGACATGGCCCGTTACGGCCGTCGACTACGGTTGGAGTCCGTCTCGAGCGCAGGAGAGCAGGCCAAAGTCGCTGCGTCGACCGCCTGCGGGAAGTCCAGAAAAATCGAAGCGTTGCCGTGGTTCTGGTCGGATCAGTATCACTTCAAGCTGCAGATCGCCGGCCTCAACACTGGATACGACGAAGTGGTTCTCAGCGGTGACCCCACCCGCGACAGTGATTTCAGTTGCTTCTATCTCCAGGCCGGTGAGCTCATTGCCGCCGACTGCATAGGTCGCCCGCGCGAGTTCATGTACAGCAAACGGGTGATCGCCCAGCGACTCCCCGTCCAACGCGAAGACCTGATGCTCGGCGGACTCGCGCGCAACTGACCGATCCTTCGGTCGTTGTGCACACAACAGCAACCGGTTTGCTCAGAGAAGGGAACATCAGCGATGACCATGACAGACCGCCCGCCCGGAGCACATACTACGCAGCCACCACACGCATACCTGGGAGCAACGGACTTCCTCGACATCGAGCACGAATCCGTGCGGGCGTTCACCGCCGCGGCAATCGGAGATGCGAGCAGCGACCGTGACAAGGCCAGACGCCTCTTCGCCGCCGTCCGCGACCGAATCTGGTACGACCCATACACCGTGTCGGACGATCCGGCCCACTATCGAGCGAGCTTCGTCCTCGAGGCCGGGCGCGCTTACTGCGTCCCGAAGGCGGTGCTGTTGACCGCAGTGTGCCGGGCGGCGGGTATCCCAGCACTGCTCGGCTTCGCCGACGTCCGAAATCACCTGCAGACCGAGACGTTGCGCACGCTGATGGGCGGCACCGACCTGTTCGTCTACCACGGCTACAGTCGCCTCTACATCGAGGGCCGGTGGTTGAAGGCCACGCCGGCATTCAATGTCGAGTTGTGCGCTCGTTTCGGCGTGCCGCCAGTGGAATTCGACGGCGATCGCGATGCTCTCATGCATGCCTTCACCGCAGACGGAGCCCAGCACATGGAGTATGTCCGCGAACGAGGAGTCTTCGACGACCTACCCTTGAACGCGATCTTGACGGTGCTTCGGCACTCCTACGGCCCCACGATCTTCACGGGCGCTCACCCACTCGATGATGTTTTCACCGGCCGCACCCGGCCGGACGAAACTCCCGGGGATCGAAACCTTCCGCGGGAGTCTCGATGAACACAAGCGGTGAGAACATACGTCTTGAACCCCGTATCGCGGCCGACTGCCGATCGGTCGGAGCTCTCTCCGCGAACAACCACGGCGTGACCACTCGGACTACCTCGGACACCTTCGAATCGGGTGAGCCGATACCTGCTGGCAGAGCTGTGCCGTATGACTGTCTCGTCGGCGCGGCCGTGTTGAGGCCGACACCGGAAGTTACACCGAACAGACGAGACTCGCTCTGCCGCTGGAATTGCGGCTGCGGGCGATGAACGACCGATCCGAACGCCTCCCCGGGCACGAGACGCCGCGCGATACCCATATCCCTCTTTCGTGTGCGCAGCCACCACCGCGAGAGCGGCCCGAACGGCGTCTACCGATGTCTCTTATCTATGCAAGGAGCGCAGCAGATGACAAACAACGCACCTCACACCCCCGCCAGGACCGTAGCGATCACAGGTGGAGCTCGAGGCATCGGCTATCAGACAGCGAAGGAGTTGATTCGACGAGGCCACCGGGTCGCCATCGGCGACATCGACGAGGCACGTGCGAAGGAGGCCGCCGCCGAACTCGGGGTGAAGGTCGTCACCCGACTCGACGTCACCGAACCTGACTCGTTCACAACGTTTCTGGACCTGGTCGAACGTGAACTCGGACCCCTCGACATCCTGATCAACAACGCGGGCATCATGCCTACCGGCCACGCCCACGAAGAGGACGATGCAATAACCCGGAGGCAAGTCGAGATCAACGTCCTGGGTGTCATCTTCGGGACCAAACTGGCTCTTCAGCGAATGCTGCCACGCCGCACCGGACACATCATCAACACTGCGTCATTGGCCGGCGAGCTCGCGGTACCTGGTTTGGCGACCTACTGCGCTACCAAGTTCGCAGTCATCGGATTCACAGAGGCCGCACGACTGGAGTACCGCAAGTCAGGGGTTCGACTGTCCACAGTCCGCCCGACGTTAACCAACACCGAACTCGTCGCCGGAACCGCCGGCGCAAAGGGATTACGCAACGCCGAGCCGGAGGAAATCGCCCGCGCGACAGCAGATCTGATCGAGAATCCACGCCCCTTCGTCCGCGTCACCCGTCTCGCAGGCGCAATGGTCGCGGCGGTGAAATTCGTCCCCCGGCGGCTGGCGACCGGACTGGGTGCGGCCCTGAACACAGATTCGGTGTTCCTCGCGGACGTCGACATGACTGCTCGCCGAACGTATCTCGACAGAATCCAGAACAGCTGAGCATGCCGACACGCGCGCTCGACCAACCACCCGAAAGGCAGCCACAGTGCCCCACACGACTCTGATCGAGAACTATCCCCACCGGATGGGAGGGCACTGCGGGTCAGGTGCAATGCGAGACCTTCTCCATTGGCACGGTCTGGGATGGGACGGACCACCCGACGAGGGGTTGGTGTTCGCACTGGGTGGTGATCTCGGTTTGTCCTACCTGCGATCGGACGACCTGGTCCCACCGATGTACCTGGTCGGCCGCGGTGCCGACTTCGAGATCGACTTACCGCGCAGGCTCGGCGGACAAGTCGAGGTTCTCACGACCGACGATCCCGGTGAGGGATGGTCATGGGTTCGCGACGACATCGATGCGGGACGACCCAGTCTGGTCTGGGCCGATATCGCTGAGCTGCCCTACTTACGGGTGAAACTGCAGATGAGTCGCCACGACATCGTGGTGATCGGCTACGACGAGATCGGGGGGACTGCCTCGGTCGTCGACAACGATCGGGCCGACGTGCAGAAGATCCCGCTCGACGCGCTGGCTCGGGCGCGATCTTCCACCTCGTTCCCGCAACCGACACGTCACTGCACGTACCGAATCACGTGGCCGCAGACACTGCCGCCCGTGTCGACTGCCGCGGCCGCGGCCTTCGCCCGATCCGCCGCCAGCATGCACGCCCCATCGACACCGGGAATAGCCGACCACATACCAGCAGCCGGTGCCGACGGTTTGGCCGCGGTCGACCAGCTGGCAACCGACGTCAAGAGCTGGGTCGACCTTCCGCCCGATGACCTCGAGACGCTGCTGTTCAGTCTCGGTATCTTCATCGAAAAGGCCGGAACCGGAGGCGGGCTCTTTCGTCGGCTTCTCGCCGACGGCTGTACCGAGATTGCACGTCTGACCGGTGATCCCGCTACCGCAGACCTCGCGGTGGCCGCCGATCACTGCGCCCAGGCCTGGACCGAAACTGCCCGCGCCGGAACACAACGCGGTCTCGATGTACGAACACGCGCAGCTGCGGTGGCCGTGTCGGCTGCCAGACTGTCGGAACTCGAGCTGATCCTGGTGGAGTCCCTGGAGTCTGCTTCACGCTCGCTGTCCGCCATCACGAGATGATGCCCACCGTCGTTCGATGGCGCGCGGTACACGGGGCGCATCGCACTGTGCTGCAGCTGTCGTCGCCGACACCGTACGCCCTGGCGACCTCACTGATCGGCTTGGAAGAGTCGATGACCTCTCGGCACAGTTCGTCTTTGAACTCGGTGCTGAAAGATCGACGCGATCTGCTCATGCTTGTAGATCCCTATTCCAAGCGGGTCTAGTGTCCGAATCCCTGGGCCGATCAGATCACGACGCCAGCCACTGGGCTGCGGGGTGGATGACCCTCATCTGCAACCTCGCCGACGTTTTCAACGCTCGACGAGGCGACCTTGGCAGGTCCCCGATAAGTCGGGCCACCGTGTTCTAGATCCATGGTGTAGTTGATTCAGCGACCTCGCAGCCCTCGACCGGTTGGTGGTTGTGGGTGCATCGGGCAGCGTACGCCCCCGCAAGCGGGAGGGACCCCCAGGGCGGCGTGAGGTATCCGAGTGATGAGTGCCGGTGTCGATGGTTGTGGTGGTCTTTGAAGTCCTCGATCACCACCCTCGCTTCGAGCAAGCTCGTCCAGTGATTGCGGTTGAGGCCCTCCGTAGTCGATTGTTGACGGATTCGATGTGTCCGTTGTTCCACGGCGTCCCCGGCTGGATGTAGGAGATACCGACACGGTCGCGCAGAAATGTTGCAGCACATGGGAAATGAACTCCGGACCGTTGTCCGTCCGCAGCACTTGCGGCGGCCCGTCCCACAGCACGAACGTCTTGTCGAGCTCGCCGGTCAGCC
Source organism: Rhodococcus sp. 06-418-5 (assembly GCF_002258285.1). Classification (NCBI taxonomy): domain Bacteria; kingdom Bacillati; phylum Actinomycetota; class Actinomycetes; order Mycobacteriales; family Nocardiaceae; genus Rhodococcus; species Rhodococcus sp. 06-418-5. The sequence continues at coordinate 31,255 of NZ_NOYE01000035.1, read as the reverse complement.
GCTGTGCGGTGATCGACCGCTCTACGATATTCAAGAGGGACTGCCGGGTGTGTTCGTCGATCATCGACGCGATCTTGATCGCCTTACCATCGACGGTCGAATCGAACTGAGAGTCCTTAGCCCACAACACTTTCGGGGCATCGGCTTCGACCTGCGGTCATGAACTGATGCCGGCGCGTTTGCGGGGATGGTAGATTCGAACCTGCAGACCCTCCTTCCAGAGCCGGTGGACCTTCTTCTTGTTCACCGACAAGCCCCTCGTCGTGCCTCAGATGCGCCCAGGCGCGGCGGAAGCCGTGCAGTGGATGCGAGCCTGCGTACGTCCGCAACGCGGCCCTCAGGGCTGCGTCGGCGATCGGTGTTCGTGCGTAGGTGGAGCGGGTAAGCCCAACAGCTTCGCACGCCCAGTCGTTTCGACAGACTCATGGTGTACACGAGCATGTCGACAGCGCTGCGCTTGGCGGCTGGGCTCAGAATCTTCCCTTTCGCTACCTCCCGCAGTGCATCTTTCTCCAGCTCGGCCTTGGCGAGCAACCGTTTGAGCTTGCCGTTCTGCTCGCGCAACTCTTTGAGTTCCTTCGCGGCATCGGTGTCCATCCCGCCGTACTGACGCCGCCAGTTGTACAACGTCGCCGCCGACACCTCGAGCGCCGCCGCGATCTCCTCCTGCGTCTTGCCCGCAGCGGTCAGTTCGTCGGCACTGCGCAGCTTGCGCACGATGCCCTCGGCAGAGTTGCGTTTCCGTCCAGCCATGTTTTCCATCGTCCTATCCGCCCAGCTCATGGGCAACAAGGCTCTAAATCGAGATGGCTCCGTTCACTTGGGGACACGCCAACCTGTCAGCTGATTAATCCGACGGAAGTTCCCGAAACCATGTATCAGGTACTGCACGTACCTGATACTGTGCGAACACCTTATCGCGACGAGCTGCGCAGACAGAAGAGGAGACCGGTATCTATACAGAAATTGCTGGTCGAGCGACAGCCAGTCTTGTGACCTTTGGAAATTCGATTGCCCTCGCCGGCCAGGCACTGCGGTGGGCCGTGCGCGATATTGTCACCGGACGGTTTCCGTTTCGGGAGTTTGTCACACAGACGTGGTTCGTCATCACCGTAACGACGTTGCCAGCGATCCTGGTCGCGATTCCGTTTGGCGTCATCGTCTCGGTGCAGGTCGGAAGTCTAACCCAGCAGGTCGGGGCCACATCTATCGCCGGAGCCGCCGGTGGACTCGGGATCATTCAGCAGGGGGCACCGATCGTCACCGCGCTCCTGCTCGGTGGTGCGGCAGGGTCGGCCATCGCCTCTGACCTTGGCGCACGCACCGTCCGTGAAGAAATCGATGCCATGGAGACGCTCGGACTAAATTCGACACGTCGACTCGTCGCACCTCGATTCGTCGCGGTTCTCATCGTCGCTCCGATGTTATGCATGCTCATCGTGTTTACCGGTCTCGTGGCTGGCTACATCCTTAGCGTCAACGTCCAGGGCATCACGCCGGGGAGCTACGTCGCATCGTTCGCATCGTTCGCATCATCGGCGGACATCCTTGTAGCGCTGATCAAGTCAGTGGTGTTCGGTCTCGTGGTCGTGACAATCGCGTGTCATCGGGGCCTGTCCACGAAAGGTGGCCCCAAAGGTGTGGCTACATCTGTCAACGCCACCGTGGTCCTAGGGGTGGTGGCGTGCTTCGTCATCAACGTGTTCATCACCCAACTGACCATCATGTTCGTCCCGCAGACCATCGGATGACGGAGAACACGTGACCGCAGTACCATCCACCCGTTATACTTTGGTTACTCGTCCGATCGTGCGTGCTGTGACACCCCTCGCTGAGGTCCCCGCGCAGCTCGGGCACATTACAACATTCACCATCGACACCGTCGCCGGAATTCGGCACGTCGCAACCACCTATCGACGACAGACGTTTTTATTCATACAGGAGTTTGCCTGGGGACGAGGCGCTGTACTGGTCGGCGGGGGTACCGCGATCGTGCTTGTGATTCTCGGAATGGCTGTCGGGGCGTCCATCGGCATCCAGGGCTACGCCTCGCTAGACCTGGTCGGGATGGGGTCTCTTACGGGATTCATTTCGTCATACGCCAACACTCGAGAGTTGGCACCGATGATCGCCGCGATCGGCTTCGCAGCCCAGGCCGGCTGTCGCCTCACTGCGGAAATAGGTTCGATGCGTATCGCCGAAGAGATCGATGCGCTCGAGTCGATGGCGGTGCGGCCGATTCCGTACATCGTCAGCACGCGTGTAGTCGCGGCGATCACTACCATCATCCCCCTCTACATCGTAACGCTGATACTCAGTTTCGGCGCGGCCAAGCTGGTCGTCATCCTTCTACACGGCCAGTCGGCTGGCACCTATGACTTCTATTTCGATGCGTTCCTCAAACCGCAGGATTTGGCTTTCTCAGTCATCAAGGTCCTCGTTTTCGTGGTGTCGGTCGTCATCATCCACAGCTACCAGGGTTACTACGCCAGCGGCGGGGCAGAAGGCGTCGGCCGCGCGTCTGGTCGAGCGATCCGCAGCAGTCTCATCATCATCGTCGTGGAGGACATGATCTTAACCCTGTTGATGTGGGGTTTCGATTCGGGCGTCCAGATTTCGGGCTAGGAGTTCAAGTGGCTGTATTTCAAGATCCATCAGGACGCGCGCCCTCACTGGCGAACTTGACCCTGCGCGGGATCGGGGTTCTCGTCGTAGTGACGGTTGCCGGCTATCTTCTGGCGGGCAACGCGACCGGAAAATATGAAGACAACACGACAGTGACGATCACCACCGACGCGGTTGGTGACGGGTTGAAGGGCGGATCGGAGGTGAAGTATCGGGGCTTCACGGTGGGCAAGGTGTCCTCGGTGTCGGGGCGCGACCAAAGTGTAAATGTGAAAATCGAGCTCACCGGAGTGAACGACGACATCCGGTTGCGTCAGGGCATGGCCGTGAATTACACGTCCGCCAGCGCGCTGGGGCCGACGGCACTGGAGATTGTGGACCCCGGGCGGGGAGTCCTCATCCGTGATGGCGGCAGCGTCTATGTGAGCAAGCTGCAGTCCGAACACACTTCGGTATCGACCCTGATTCGAAAACTCTCGAAGCTGGTCGATGCTCTCGATCAGCCGGCGTTCAATTCTGTGGTGAAGTTTGTCGTCGATGATTCCCAAACGTTTGCCGATGCCGGCCAGCTCATGTTCCAGATCGCGCAGCTCACTCGGGACGTTCAACAGCGGCCAGTGGGCCAGGATTTGGCGATCGCGGCAGACCTGTCCCAGGGCGTTGCCGACTTCATGACGCCGTTCGTTCCGGGCATCCTCATAAACGTCGACGTCGCTGACTTCTTCGCCACCGACGAGGCCATCAAACAGGCCACAGGCAACCTCAACAGCACCGGCGAGGTTCTGTTCGGGGGACTGGGAGGACTGTTGAGCGAAAACTACCCGGCGTTGAGTTCGGTACTGGACGTCGGCCTCGATCTGGCGAGGCCGGTCGCCAGATCGGCATCGGGACTCGCGCAGACCATTTACACCATCCCGCAGATCCTGGACAGCATCGACAACGCCACGCCGCAAGTCGGCGAGCGAGTACAACTTCAGGTCGCCCTGGTAGTGCAGACGTCACCTGCGCTGCAGAGCGCGCTTGCAGCAGGAGGACCAAGAAGATGAAGCTCAAGTCGTTAATTCCCACCATCGTCAAGATCGTCGCGTTCGCCGCAGTCATCGGCGTTCTCACCTACGTGATCATCGCCATCCTCGAACCCAGCTCGGACGGAGCGAGTTCTGAACGGTCTGCGGTCTTCTCCGATGCATCTGGGCTCAAGCCTCGCGACGGTGTGCGTTTGGCGGGAGTAAAGGTCGGATATGTGACGGCGATCGGCCTGAAAGGGCCCACCGCGGTCGTTCATTTCCAACTGAACAACGACGTCGCGATCACGTCGAGCACTACCGCCGCCGTGCGTTATCAGAATCTTCTCGGACAGCGATATGTCGAATTGATCGGTGCGGCACAGGGAAAGACACAGGGGGCGGCGCTTACACAGGTGGCGCTCGACAAGACCGTTCCCTCATTTGATGTGTCCACCTTGTTCAACGGGTTCAAGCCGGTGTTCGACACGCTTAACGCCGACGAGATCAATGAACTGCAGTCCAACTTGTTGCGCGTTGCTCAAGGTGATGGGAGGGGTATATCGCCTGTTCTGGAGCAGGTCGCCAACATCACCGCCTACGGGGACCAGCGGTCTGAGATCATCACGAATATTGTGACGAGCCTCGGCCAGGTCTCCGACCAACTCGAAGGCCGCTCGGCGCAGCTGGTCGAACTCGTCGACCAGCTGGGATCGATCGTCGACGCCTTCAGCCGCGTGAGTGACCGGTTGCGGGAGTCGCTAGGCGAGGTCAACCGGTCCATGGAGAAAACTGTCATCGCCGGGGAGCAACTTGAGTCAACTTACGACCAGAGTTTCGCGACGATCTATCAGCGTCTGGCGCGAGAACCCGGGGAGTTGGAGGGGCTACTGAATGGCGCGGTACTGCTCAAGCCCCTTATGGACTCGCTGAACGCTTCGACGAATTCCACGCCGACTGAGGCACGATGTTCGAAAGGCCTTCTGCCCCTGCCGGATACAGCTACGATTGCGCTTATGGGGCAACGATTGGTGGTGTGTAAGTGAGGTTGTTCAGTCGAAATCGACCGCATCACCAGTCCGAACGCAGACGCGACCTCATCGTCGCCGCTGTGGTGGTGGTGACCGTGGTGGTCGGTCTGGTAATCGCCGGGACCGTGTATATCGCACCGCCCGGCCAAAAGGTGTACTCGGCGCAACTGGTCAACACCGGAGGGCTGGAGTCGGGTGATCAGGTGCGTATAGCGGGGATAAGACAGGGAACGGTGTCGTCGGTGGACCTCGCGGGAACATTTATCACAGTCGAATTTCGACTCGACGACTCAGTGCCAGTCCGTTCGGATGCCACCGCAGCGGTTCGCCTGATCACGCCGATCGGCGGGCGAGTTCTGGATCTGGACCCAGGGTCAGGACCGACCTCGCTGTCGGGGGCGATCCCCCTTGTTCAGACATCGAGTACTTACGACATTTCGGACACGCTCGAGACGACGACGCCGGTGTTCCGCGATGTAAAGGGCGTCGATCTCCGTCAGACTGCGTCGCTGCTGCAGAATGCGTTCTCCGACGGCAACACAAACATTCCCGACGCACTGAGGAACACCAGCAGTTTGATGGAACTCTTAGAGCGACAGTACGGTCAGCTCGACAAAGCGGTCGCTCTATCCGATGAATACGTCAACGCTTTCGCCGATCAAAAACAGGTGCTGGTCGACTTTCTCCGTCAACTCAGCTTCCTTGCCAGTACGCTGGGACCTGATATCGAGAACGTCCGCGGCGGGTTCGACCTTCTCAGTCGTCTGTTCAAACTTCTCACGAGGCCGCTCGTGGCTTACAGCGATGGAATCGAACCGTCTGTCCAACAATACAAGACGCTCCTCGACAAGGTGTCGTCAGAGCTGCCAGGCTACTCCGATGCCCTGGCCCAGGTTGATCAGATCACTCAGCGCCTCGGCGTCCTCCTCCAGGCGCCGGTCGGTGCGTCGACTACCACAGAACCAGAGGTTCGTGTGTGCATTCCGAGTGGTGACGACAAATGTTGACTACATGGATCCGAAGACTGTTGCTCCTGATCGCCGTGGTGGTTGTGGTGGTCGCTAGTGTGGAAATAGGGGGGAGGGTGTCCGACGACACGCGCTCCCTGTGTGCCGAGTTCACCGACGCATCGGGCCTCTTCGAAGGCAACACAGTAGCCATGCTCGGCAAGAAGATAGGCAGCGTCGTCGGGGTGCACCAGAATAGTGATCAGTCCGGTGTAAGGATCGAAATGCGGATCGACAAGAGCGTTCCGCTGCCCGCCGACGTCGGCGCGACTCTGGTGTCGACATCCATCGTGACCGAACGTCAAATCGAGTTCACCAAGCCGTACTCTGATGGAGCCCGATACGAGACGGATCAGTGCATTCCGTTGAGTAAGACGAGAACCCCGCTGGGAATCAGTCAGACGCTCGACTCGATCAGCAACTTGTCCGAGGACCTGGTCAAGGACAACGGCAGGAACACCGACGCGATCTTGCAGTCCCTCGAGCTCGTCTCCCGCAATCTAGAAGGAACGCAGGGTGACGTGGCCGGGATCATCAAGGACTCAGCCACGCTCATCAACGACCCGGCAAAGCGGGATATGCAGATTCGCAGCATCGTCGGGAACCTCGCCGCACTGACGGGGGTGGCAACCGAGAACGACAAAGAGGTGACCGCCCTCTTCGACAACTTCGTAGGTGCCATCGAGGTCATCATCGCGTTCGGCCAGACCTTCGGCGCGGCAGTCGAGTACGCGGGGACGTTCGTTCCGATCCTCTCGAGGTTCGCAACAGATTTCGGTCCCCCGATATTCGCGATCGGTGATGCTGCCGTTCCGCTCATCGCCGACATGGGAGAGCAGCCGGACATGGTGGTAGCGATCGCAGCCCGCACGGCAGACCTCATCGTGAAACACCCCGATGCCAAGTCAATTGTGCAGGCGTTCGCAGTGTCGCTGCCTTTGCGAAGCCTGGTCGGTGGCTGCGCCGCGCCGGTGGCAAACGGAGTCTGCGGGTCCAGCGATGTATCGAGGACGATCGCAGGGATGATGGGGGGAGGGGCCTGATGATCTCGGTAAATCGCGCATGCCTCGGACCCATGGTGGTCGCACTGATGGCAACGATAGTTTTCGTAACATCGTGTGGGATCAACGCCGACAATCCGCCGACGATAGCGACCTCCGACGCGGACGGTTACGACATCCAGATGGAGTTCACCAGCGCACTCAACTTGCCGGCCCTCGCAAAAGTTCTCTCGGGGGGAATCAGCGTCGGGTTCGTCGAAGATGTCACGTACGAGAACGGGCATGCGGTCGTGAAAGCTCGCATCGACAACACGACTCAGCTGCCGGGCGAATCGCGGGCTGAGCTACGTCAGGACACTCTCCTTGGTGAGATCTACGTTGCCATCCTTCCCCCAGCCGAGCCGTCGACGGGTGCCTTGCTGCGGTCGGGTTCGGTGATCCCGTTGGCACGGACCGAGCCGGCAGCAAATGTCGAGGACGTCATGCGCGGGATGTCGAATGTTCTCGGCGGCGGTGAGCTCGACAAGATCCACACCGCGATCTCGACATTGAACACCACGTTCCCCAAGGACTTGCAGCAATTCGACGCCCTGTATCAGACAACGCTGGAGACCGTCTCGGAGGTCTCCTCGAATACCGACAAACTCGACGTAGTGTTGAGGTCGGCTGATCAGACTCTGAAAGTGATCTTGGACGATCCGTCGGGAATCGACCGGATGCTGACCAAGGGCGGACGCAACTTTTCTGGCCTCGGCTACTCCCTGATCGAGGTCGCGTTACTCATCGCCAACTTGCGTGATTTCGCTGTGTCCGCGGGCAGGATCGTGGATCCGGAGTACTTACGGATCAAGGAGTCAGTGGCCGGGATCGCCCCGGTGATCGATTCGATCGCCAACTCCGACATCTACTCGAAGTCCGTCACGGAGCAGGCAACGAGCGTCATCCGCGACAAACTCATTCCATTCGTGCGGTCGCCCGACATCAACCTCTCGGACATCTCCATCGATGGTCGGGACCTAGCGCGGCGTGACGCCGAATCCTTCATAACCGTGTTGAGATCAATCGGAATGATGCCGTGAACCGCAGCAGCACGCTCATATCGATACTGGCTCTCGCCGTCGTGTTCGTCGTAGGGCTCGGCTACCTCGTCGTCGGCGTGGCACACATCAACCCCACCCGCTCCGAGTACTCGTTAACCGCCATCATCGACAGCTCAGGCGGTCTGCTGGACACATCGCCGGTGATGGTGCGGGGGGTACCCGTCGGAAAGGTGTCCTCGATCAACGTCGCGGATTCGGCAATTAAGGTCGAGATGACGATCGATTCCGACCACAAGATCCCCCAGGACAGCGAGATGTCTATCCAGAATCTGTCGCTCGCGGGGGAACAGTACATCAACTTCGTGCCCGCGGGCACGGCAACCGGTGGGTACTTCGATAACGGAGACGTGGTGCCCGCGGACGCGGTGCACGTGTCGCAATCGGTTCCCCAGGTGTTGCCAAAGTTGGCTGCAGTGGCAGATGGGCTCGACCCGGAATCGATCGAGTCCATCAACAAGACCGTCGCCGAGGCCGTCGCCGGACGGCAGGACGACCTCGACACGATCGGCGACATGATGCACCGTGTAGTCGATTTCGTCGGCAAAGATGGGTCCGTCCGGGTGACCGCGGACAACGCCGAGTTCCTGCTCGGCCTCTTGTCCAATGCCGGGGACGTCCTCACTACGGCATCTGTACGCACCCCTGACGCCGTGAACGGGCTGGCGCGGATTCAACGGGCGTTCATCAGGTTCACAACCACCTCGTACGACAAGTGGCCTCCCGTGTTGAAGCTTGTGGAAAAGCTCAACGGCTATATTCAGATCCTGCAGCCGGATCTGCTGACGATCACCCGGGCGGTGAAACCGGCGACCGAGAAAGTTGCCGACACATACGTCGACTTCGGGTCGATCGGCGACCTCCTCGGCCGAACTTTCCCGGCGTCGCGACCAGGTCGCGCCGAGGTCCCCGTCACCGTGTCGCCGCCACTACGGTGACGCCCCGTCCGCAAGCGACTGTCACCGTAAGTACACAGAAGGTCCCACATGACAAATGACGACCGAACGAAACCGCACCCCGAGCCCACTGAGGTCGAGGACAGCGCGGCAGCAGCGACGCCGGATGGCGATCTACTGATGGACGAAAACGCCCCAGCCGCGTCCGCCGTAGCCACGGCTGGGGCTGGAGACAGCGACGTCGAACCCCCCTCGCCAGGTGGGCACCGCTGGTCAGCATCGCCGCGATCACGTGCCGTGGTGGTTTCGGCCGTGATCGTGGTGCTCGCTGTGCTGGCCGGCGTGTTCGCCTACCTCTACCTCGAGGCCGACGAAGCGAAGTCGGTATTGGAAAACGACGCCGCGCAACGGGCCGCCGCGGCGAAGGCCGCCTCGGATTACACGACCAGATCCCTGACCTACAGCTACCAGAACACCGACGCCTTTTTCGCGGCAGTCAAAGAGGACGCGGGTGAGGCTCTAGTCAAGCGGTATGACGAGGTTCGGCCGACGCTGACCCAGATTATCCAGCAGGCCCAGGTGCAGGCGTCGGGACGCGTTCTGGCCACCAGCGTCACCGGTGACACCGGTGACACCGACGAAGAATACACGGTGATGGTCTTCGCGAGCCAGAAGACGCAGAACGTGCAGAATCCACAACCGAGTGAACTGCCGACATTGTTGAAGGTGGTCGTGACGAAAACCGCCCAGGGCTGGCAAATTCAGGACTATGGCCCAGCTGAATGAGGCGGCGGCTCCGCAGAAGGAGTTCCACGAAGAGCAAGATGCAGGACGGTACTCATTCTTCGACGCGGTCGCAGATGTCGGAGATGTCGGCGGGGTCGACGCCGGTGAGGAGTTGGGTGATCTCTTCGGGTTGCGGGTGCCACTCGATCGGGTCAGTTTGCGAGTGGTCGAACACCGACATAATCGGGAATGTCGGGATTTTGCAGGCCTCCTCGCCGTGCCGACGGTCAAAGACACAGCGATGGTCACCACGGCGCTGAAGATGGCGTTGTGACGACGAGATCACGGTGGACGCCGCGTCGGCTCAGGGCTCATCCATCACAGCGGTGCCGGCAGTCAGGGCGGATTCAACCTGTCGTCGCAACACAGTGCCGTGAAGCCGAGCGTATCTGCTCTGCAAGCACTTCCGCTGGGGTTCGCCACCCATGTGTTTTGCGCGGGCGGTTGTTGAGTGCATCCGTCACGGCCTGAACGTCACTTCGACGGTATCGAGCGAGATCGGTTCCCTTCGGAAAGTATTGTCGCAGCAATGCATTGGTGTTTTCGTTCGTTCCTCGCGGCCAGGGGCTGTACGGGTCGCAGAAGTACACACGGATCCCGGTTTCTGCGGTCAACTCCGCATGACGTGCAAGCTCCGCCGCGGTCCCAGGTCACCGATCTGCGCAGGTGCTCCGGCAGCGGTGTCATCGCAGCCTGGAGTGCATCGCGGACCGACTCCGATCCGTAACCGGACAACGCCGGCCCGTTCTTCACCGGGGGCGCATCCCCGTACCCATCCTTACGTGGCAGATGCAGCAACGTGGTGAATCTGCTGGTGCGTTCGACAAGCGTACCCACTGCGGACCTGCCCAGCCCGATGATCAGACCTCACCGTTTTCGTCGCGGATCACGCCCGAGAGCACTTCCTGCACGTACTCTCGAAGAGGTTCGTGTTCAACGAGTTTGGCTACCTTGGGTCGCCTTGCCGCAAGATCGGCTTTCCATTGCGCCACTGATGTGCGGTACTCGAGCTTGCCGTCGCGGGTGGCAGCGTTGCGAGGGGATTGCGGCATCGATCCGCTGTGTCGGGATGCGTACGACAATGCGTTGGCCGAGAGCACAATTGGGTTGTTCAAGACCGAGGCAGTATCGAAGAGAAGCCCGTTCCTGAACGGCCCGCTCAAGACCATCGACGATGTCGAGTTCGCCACGATGGGATGGGTCGACTGGTTCAACCAACGCCGCCTCCCACAGCACCCTCGACTACCTCACACCAGACGAATTCGAGAAGGCCTACCGCAGTCAAGAATCGGCTGTCTGGTGGCGTTGCTTCACCCGCCTGGGCGCTATCGGACTGGATGCTGGGGAACGCCCAGGGCGCAAAGCGGGTCGGTCAACCCTGATGTTCACTCTCTGCTATCGACTCAACTTCCTCGAGCGTGGTGGGGATGTGGTACGGCGGTCTGCTCGTGCCCGAGATGCGATAGCGGTCCCAGAAATCAGGGTCGCCCACGACGCACTCGGCGCGTCCCTCTGGTGTCGCAAAGACGGCAACCGTGCGCCTTCCCGAGAGGGCGGCGTGGAGCGCATCATTCTTGTCGATCCTGCCGTACCAGGTGTATAAGCCGTTGAGGGGCTGGAAATAGCCTTTGATCTTCACCCCGACAGCAATCTCCTTGCCACGGCACACCAAGGTGCCCTCGCCGGAGTAGTCGAGATCGTGGTCGTCAGACACGCAAGGCTCACTTTCTTCACATCGAACATTGACAAAAGAACGCATTGGCGCTGACACTATCAGTATCCGGTACCCGGAGTACGGGTATGAAGTCGAGACTCAGCTCGGCCCGGAACGCAACGGAGGTGTCACATGACCGTTCAAAATGTGGAGACCAAGCCCGACGTCTCAACGGAAGGCGCTGCGCGTGTCAGCGCCCGCAAGCCCGTCGACATGCAGAGATCTGCCGGCCGACTGCTGCGGGCGGCGGCCGAAAAATTCTATGACGCGGAGATCGACATCGATTGGGACTCACCCTGGGAGGAAGGAAAGTACTACCTGCCAGAGCATCGGGTCTCGCTCTACGGCACCAAGCTGTGGGAGAGAATGAGCGATGAGCAAAAGGCGGAACTCGGGCGCCACGAAATCGTCAGCATCCTCAGCTTCGGTATCTACGCGGAGAATCTGCTCAGCTCGGCGCTGCTCCGAACATCCGCCAAAGGCGCCCTGACAGATCAAAGGTCCCTCTACGCCCTTAACGAGATCGGCGACGAGGCACGTCACTCGACGATGTTCGCCCGACTGATCAACAAGACGGGCCTGGCACCGTACAAGTTGCCGAAGGGGTTCTTGAGCATCGCGAAGATCTTGCACTTTGTGCCTCTCGGCCCGTCCGTGTCCGGCGCGACTCTGCTCATCGAGGAGATCCTCGACCGCGCTCAGCGCGAGGCGATGAATGACCCGAAAATGCAGCCGCAGCTGCGCCAGCTCATGAAGATCCACGTTCTCGAAGAGGCCCGTCACATCACGTTCGCGCGGCTGGAAATGGTGGAAGGGATGCAGCGTCGCGGACGCATCTCGCGCGCCTGGCATAGAGGCACGTTGGCGGCCATTGCGAACTTTGCATACCCGTTGCTCATCAATCCGAAGGTATATCCCGATGTCGGAATCAGCCGTCTGCGCGGCCTGTGGGCGCAGCAGACGAGCCCGAACTATCGCGTCAACTTGCAGTTCATGTCCGAGCCGATGATCCGATTCTTCCACGAGGCCGGAATGATGGAGGGGAAGTTCACGATGGCGATGTGGCGCGCAACGCGCAGCCTGCCCGACGATCTGCGCTAACACGCCCGGCCCGGTCCGCGCGTCCCACAGCCCATTCCTCGACCCCACGACCGGATTCCTCGGTTCGTGGGCTTGGGCGGATGACATTCCCACACCTGCCACGCGTCACGGCGCGCCGTGCGGGTCCGTTTTCTGCATTCGATCAGGAGATTTTCACAATGCCGTCCTCCAACGCCAAGTCCGCCGCCACGGCGACAGACCCGGGAATAACCGAGCCCATCACTACCAAAGTTCTCATCATCGGCAGCGGCTTCTCTGGCCTCGGTATGGCCGTCCAGCTCCGACGACGCGGGTACAGTGATTTCATCGTTCTAGAAAAGGCCGACTCCGTCGGTGGGACGTGGCGCGACAACACCTATCCGGGATGCGCGTGCGACGTACCGTCACTGATGTACTCCTACTCGTTCGAGAGTCGCGGTAGCTGGTCGAAGGTGTGGTCCTCGCAGCCCGAAATCGAGCAGTACCTGAAAGATATCTCCAACAAGCGTGGTGTCACTCAGAAGATCCACTTCGGGCAGAAGTTGGTCTCCGGATACTGGAGCGAGTCCGAATCTCGGTGGCACCTGCGTACCGAGTCGGGCCGGGAGTACGTCGCGCAGTACATCGTGTCCGGTGTCGGCGCTCTGCACATCCCGAATTTTCCGAATATCCCCGGAATCGACGAGTTCGCCGGCCAGGCGTTCCATTCGGCACAGTGGGACCACACGGTGGATCTCCAGGGCAAGCGGGTGGCCGTCATTGGCACCGGTGCCAGCGCGATTCAGTTCGTGCCGTTCGTGCAGAAGGACGCCGGCACACTCACGGTCTTCCAGCGAACCCCGGCTTGGGTACTTCCACGCAAGAACTTCGCGGTGCCGCCGGTACTTCGGACGCTGCTCAGCAAGATCCCCATTACTCGCCGCCTCGCTCGGTGGTCGGTCTACTGGGGCGCAGAGAGCCTGGCCTTCGGGCTTAACGGCCACTCCAACCTTATGCGACCGATCGAAAAGGTGGCGAAATGGAACATCGAGCGTTCTATCACCGACCCCGAGCTCCGCCGGAAGCTGATGCCGTCCTACCGCATCGGATGCAAGCGCATCCTGGGATCGAACGACTACTACCCTGCGCTCGCCGCCCCCAACACGACAGTGATCAGCGATCGGATCGAAAAGATCACTGCCGATTCGATCGTCACCCCTGACGGCGTGTCACACCCTGTGGATGTGATCATTTACGCCACAGGGTTCCATGTCACGGACGGGTTCGATCAACTCGCGCTCAAGGGCGCTCGGGGCGAGGACTTGCCGTCGCACTGGCACCGGACGGGCATCAATACCCACCTCGGCATCACCACCGAGGGCTTCCCGAACCTGTTCTTCCTGCTCGGACCTAACACGGGTCTTGGGCACAACTCTGTCGTGTTCATGATCGAGCAGCAGATCAAGTACATCATGAAGGCCATCGACGCCGTCGACAGTCGAGGTGCGGAGCGTGTTGATGTGCGGGCCGAGGTTCAAGAACACTTCAACAAGAGCATCCAACACAAGCTCGCCAAGGGCGTGTGGACCAACGGCGGATGTACGAGTTGGTATCTGGACTCGCAAGGTGTCAACCGTACGGTATGGCCCGGGTTCACCTGGCAGTACTGGCGAGCGACGAAAGACTTCGATCCCGCCGAGTACGAGATCGCCTGACAATCCAACCGTAGGTCATCGAGAAGTGAGTATCCGACAGTGAGTAGTTCGACAGCAGGCAATTACGCGACCCAGGTCGCAGTCGTCACGGGAGCCGCCTCAGGGATCGGTCGGTCCCTTGCCCTCCAACTGGCCGAACGCGGGGCCAGCCTTGCCTTGTCCGACGTCGACGAAGTGCATCTCGAGGAGACGGCGGACATGTGCCGTACCGCGCATCGTGCGACCGTGGAGACCGCGGTGTTGGACGTGGCAGATCGTGCTGCGTTCCAGGTTTACGCAGAGAGCGTGCAGTCGTCTTTCGGGCGCGTCAACATGGTGTTCAACAATGCCGGCGTCGCCCTCGGCGCCGACGTTGTTGACATGTCCTGGGAGGATTTCGACTGGCTGATGGGCATCAACTTCGGTGGTGTCGTCAACGGGACCAAGGCGTTCCTGCCTTATCTGATCGCCTCTGGTGATGGTCATCTGGTAAACACCTCCAGCGTCTTCGGTCTGGTCGGGATCCCCAGTCAAAGCGCTTACAACGCCGCGAAGTTCGGTGTGCGTGGCTTCACCGAAGCGCTTCGGCAAGAGATGAAAATCAGTCGGCATCCGGTCACGGTGACATGCGTTCACCCCGGCGGCGTCAAGACTAATATCGTCAACAACGCTCGTGGTGTATCCGATATGGGGGCAGATACCGCCACCATTGCCTCGATGTTCAACAACATCGCCAGGACCACTCCGGAGAAAGCTGCGTGCGCCATCCTCAAGGGAATGGACAAGAAGAAGCCCCGAGTGCTGATCGGCGCAGACGCACGTGGCTTCGACTTTGTCGCACGCGTTGTCGGTCCGCGCTACCAGGACATCTCTGCGCCTGTCACACGCGCGGGCTACGCCTTGGCTCGTAAGCGGGGGATCATCAAATGACCCTCGAACAGGAGAATCGGCCGGGCACCACCGCGCGATCGCGAACGCTGACCGTGTCGGAGGTCGTGCAGGAGACCAAGGACTCCGTGAGCATCGCCTTCGAAGTGCCTGACGAGATCGTCGACGATTTCAAGCATCTACCCGGGCAGTTCATTACGTTGAAGATCCCGTCCGACCAGACGGGCCACGTCGCACGATGCTACTCGCTGAGCAGTTCGCCTCATGTCGATGACTTCCGCCTCGAGATCGGGGTGAAGCGCACCGCTGGGGGGTATGCGTCGAACTGGTTGTGTGACAACGTTTCCATCGGCATGGAGGTGACCGTCCTCACGCCATCGGGAAAGTTTACCGCTAAGAGCCTCGACGTCGACTTGCTCTTCTTCGCTGGCGGAAGCGGCATCACTCCGGTTCTGTCGCTGGTGAAGTCGGCTCTGGTGTCGGGCAGTGGGGAAGTTGTCCTGTTCTACGCAAACCGTGACTCCGATTCGATCATGTACGAGTGCCAGCTTGAGCAGATTAGATCTGAATTCGCCGAGCGGTTCACTTTGGTTGACTGGCTTGAGTCGGAGAACGGGATTCCCACATCAGAGGCTGTAGAAAAGATTATTCGTGAACACAAGGGATCGGCAATTTTCACCTGCGGGCCTTCCCCTTTCATGGATCTTGTGGAAAGCTCTGCCGCCGCATGCGGAGTGGATCATTCGGATGTACATCGAGAGGTATTCCAGTCGCTGACGGGTGACCCGTTCGACACCGCAACACTGCGTCGACTCAGTGACGACGAGGGTGTAGCTACGGCCACGGTTTACCTGAACGGAGAGTGCATCACCACGGAGTGGCCACGTAACACGCCTCTGCTCGATGTGCTGCTCTCGCGAGGGCACAATGCCCCGTACTCGTGCCGAGAGGGCGCATGCAGCGCGTGTGTGTGCAAGCTCATCGATGGCGATGTCGAGATGGTGCAGAACAACATCCTCGTAGACGACGACATTGAGGACGGCGAGCGACTCGCGTGCCAGGCACTTCCGCTCACCGACGCTGTGACGGTGAGTTTCGATGACCTCTGACTCCTCGAAAGCTGGCCTATTGTCGCGGCGGTCGCGGGAGGTTCTCTCCAGTGACGGCACGAGGCTGTTTGTCGAGGAGTACGGGCTCGGTGATGATGCGCCGCTGCTGGTGTTCAGCCACGGGTGGGCTTGCCAAGGTCGGTTCTGGAGACCTCAGATCGAGCACTTCGCCACCACACACCGTGTGGTGGTGTATGACCAACGAGGGCATGGCTGGAGCGACCGGGGTCGCGCGCCCTTCTCTTCGTCGGTGCTCGGCGACGATCTCGAGGCTGTCTTGCGCGCTGTCGTCACGTCTAATCGTAAGGCATTGGTGACCGGTCACAGTATGGGCGGGATGTCCATCATGGGTTGGGCTGCCGAGCACCCGGAGTCGGTGCCCGTCTTATCCCGCGGTGCCGTCTTGGCGAGTACCGGCCCCTCGCAGTTGGTGAGTAAATCGACGCTAATTGGGTCGCCACGTCGATTCCGCGCCTCACTGGAGCGGGCCTTCGCAGCCGGGCTCGCCACCGCGGGACCGGAGATGCTTGACACTCGCTTCAACCGACGGTTGGTGAAATACGGGACGATGGGTCCACACGCGCCAGCAGACGTTGTGGCTGAGTGTTCCGACATAGTACTGCGGTGCCCCCCTGCGGTTCGGGGAATGTGGGGCAGGGTCCTGGCCACCATCGATGTGAGCAAAGGAATCGACTCACTTACGGTTCCGACGACAGTGATCGTGGGCTCGGCCGACAAGTTGACACCCGCGGTTCATTCCATTGATCTCGCCGACCGACTGCAGCAGCGCCGCCGGTTACATGAGTTCGTGGCGTTGCCACAGATCGGTCACATGATCAACATGGAGGCGCCAACCTATTTTAACGAAGCAGCGGCCCGATTGGACGCAGCCACGGTAGGCGATGGCTTTTGAACCGTCGACCGGACACACATGAGCTCGTGAGACGGCCACGATCGTCGACAGGCCGCGCGTGTCCGAGTTGGGAGGGGTCCATCGAGGCGTACAGCATCGATGGCATCGCCACGGTGATCTTTTTTCGTCGATGGTGCGCAGCACCTCGGCGGATAAAACTTCGGCAGCACCATCATCGGGCCGTCTTTCGTCAGGGTCGGTACGAAGAACGCAGCCCCGCAACAGCGGGGTGCACAACGAGAATTTGGGGTACCCGGCCATTCTCACTCCGGAGAGTTGAATCTGCGTCATCGTGAACAATGCCGAAGCCTGCCGATGGCTCCCTTCGGCTTTCCGGTCGTGCCGCCGGTGTATGTGATCGACACGGTGCGATCCGGCGGACGATCGGCTGCTTGAGGGAGGGTGCCGAACCGCTGCGAGCGAACCGAGTGGTTTCAGCGAACGGCTCTCCAGCCCGACTCGCTTGAGAGGACCCTTCCGGGTATTGTTAACCCCACAATGTCATTCGTCCGCCGCGTTTCATTTACTCCATCTCAGGTGCAGCGTCGAGCGGCCGATGCCCGTAGCACCCGCTGGGATGAGCATAGAGTCGAGGTACGCGCGCAGCTGGTCGACGCGACCATACGGATCATCGAACGGTATGGTGCAGGCGTCAGCATGGACGACATCGCTGCGGAGGCCCGTGTATCTAAACCAAAGCTGTATCGCTACTTTGGCGACAAAGCGGGCTTGAACGCGGCGGTGGCGGCGAAACTCGGTGCGTTGATGTGGGATTCGGCGAAAGTCACTATTCTCGCCGACCAAGATTATCTTTCGGTTGACGATATGGTTCGCTCGTCCGTCCAGAGCTACGTCACGATCGTCGGGCGGTATCCCACGGTCGTCAGATTCCTTATGGCGAATCACTTGTTTCAGTACTCCGGATCGGGAAATGGCGGAGTTGCTGACGAACTGAGGTCGGTGATGGAGGTCGTCGCCGATCGGTTCACTGAAAGTCTTCAGCGTGTTCACGCAGATACCTCGGTCATTCCCATGGCCGTGGCGTCCATTCTGGGTTCTGGTCTATCTGCGACTCAGTGGTGGATCGACAACGGTCGTGAGCAAGGGGTGGACGATACGTTCTTCGTCGCACACCTATCAGAGACGACGTGGGGAATCATCGACGGCGCGGCCGCAACCGTAGGCGTGGCCTTCTCACGCAGTCTGCCATTCAGCCATCCCGGTTTCGCCTCCCGCCACAAAATAGACTGAATCACCCTAGATATCCCAGAAGTGTAACTGGTCAAGCTGCGTCGGGTTGTTGCGCGGTGCGGTGTGCCCAAGCGGTGTGTTCGTCGTATTCGGTGCAGTGGCGTACGCACCCGTGCAGGAGCCCGACAAGTCTGTTGGCGAGTGCGCGGAGCGCTTGGGTCTCCGGTAGCACGGTGTTGGTCGTAGAACGCGCGAGCGGCCGGACTCTGGCTGAGGGCGCAGAACGCCCACCGGTCGATGGCATCGTAGAGCCGCCGGTTGCGGATATGTCGAGCCAGTACGGCCCGCTTCTTGCCCGACGCAACTGTCAGGGGTGACGTACCGGAGTAATTCTTGCGAGACTTGGCGTTGGTGTAGCGGTCGACGTCGTCGCTGAATTCACCGAGCCACGGGCGGCGAGGATGACACCGATTCCTGGCGGGGAGAGGTAGATGGCGGCGTTGCGTGTCCGCGTCCGGGTGTGTTTCAAAATGGCGGGTCAGTTCGGCTTCGAGGTCGCCGATCTGACGGTTCAACTCCGCGATCAGCGCCAAGAGTGCGCCGAAATCCTCGCGGCAGATCACTTCTCTCTTTAAGCTATGTCGGCTTGGTCGATCCTTTAGTGCAGTTGAATTCTGACATAGTGCAGTTTGTTCTTTTGAAACTGACAGCGGTGCAGGCCGAGCGCGCGAAGACGCGACAGACTCGGCACAATTTTTTTCACGACAGAGAGGTCCGACCATGAAGAGAATTCCGGACGAGGTCAGCGGGTCGGCCGGCCCCGCTGTCGAGAACTGGGCGCGCTCGTTCTGGAGCACGAGTTTCGATTCGCCTGATCTGCCGCCCCACCACCCCGACTGTCTTGGTTGTGGGCCGGAGAATCCGCACGGCCACGCCCTGTCGGTCCAGCGTGACGAGAACGGCGTGGTGGCTCACCACGTGTTCGATCAACGTCATGTCGGGGCACCCGGGATAGCACACGGCGGCGCGGTGGCGACCGTTCTCGACGATCTGTTCGGCTTCCTGCTCTACACAGTGGGTGAGCTCGCCGTGACGCGGCGTCTCGAGCTCGACTACCTAGCGCCGGTTCTGCTCGGCACTCCCTACGTGTTGCGTGCTGCCGTTCGGTCTCGTGATGGGCGCAAACTGGATCTCACGGCCACGATGGACGATGCGCAGGGCAGCTCCGTAGCCACCGCTACTGCCCTGTTCGTGGTGGTCGAGGTCGAACACTTCATGCAGTCCCAAGCCCGAGCCCAACTCCGGGCCACAGACACGAATCACACCGAACAATAGACACCCTGGCCGACCTTCACCGACGTCCATCACCCGCGGTGGCTGTCGTACGGCTGCGTCTACCTGGCGCAAAGACGGCGAGGACGAGTGCCCCAGCGGCGGTCAGGGCCGCCAACGACAGCGTCGCCTGACCACTTCCGTGTACGAATGCGGCTCTGGCGAACTCGGCCAGCGGCTGACCAGCTGGTCCTGCGCGGTCGGCGACCTGCAACGCGGCGGCCAGAGAATCGGCCACCGGACCACGGGCAGGCTCGGGTAGCTGGGGCAGAGCCGGCTGAATGTGCTGAACGTAACCGGCCGCGAGCACGCTACCGGCTACCGCAATCCCAATCGCGGCACCGATTTCGCGAGCTGCGTCGTTGACCGCGGCAGCCACCCCGTGCTTGGCCTCAGGAGTGTCCGAGACGATGGCGAAAGTCGCAGGGGCGGTACACAACCCCAAACCTGCGCTCATGATGAGCAAGGGCCACAGCAGGTCAGGGTAGGTCGCCGCGACGGTCAGTCTGCTCACCATCACCAGTCCCGCCGCGATGGTGAGCAGACCTACAGTGGTCATCACCCGCAGCCCAACAATGTTCGACAGCCAGGGTGCAATCACCGAGATCACGATGAGCGGCACGACCATAGGGGTCAACGCCAACGCGGCGGTGAGCGGTCCATAACCGAGAATCAACTGCAGATACTGCACCAACAGCAAGAACACCCCGAAGGTCACCAAAAATTGGATACAGACAGACAGCGCGCCGGCACCGAAACCACGGCGGGCGAACAACCGGACATCGAGTAGCGGTGCCGAGGAACGTAGTTCTACGACGACGAACACCACAACCGCGAACAAGCCCACCGCAGTGCTGACGGCGACGAGCGAATCCGACCAGCCACGGGCCGGAACCTCGATCACAGCGAAGACGATCGCCCCGACTGCGACAACTACGGTCACAGCGCCCACCCAATCGACCGGTGGATGCTCCTGCTGGCGGGACTCCGCGATACTGCATGCCAACCCGGCCAGGACTGTTCCGGCGACGGTCAACCCGACGAACACCGAGGTCCACGACCACTGCTCGAGTAGCACACCAGCTCCGAGGATGCCCAGGACCGCCCCGGATCCAGCAACCCCGGCCCACACACCTACAGCGCGACCGCGATGCGCCGGTGGAAATCCCGCGGTCAGTATCGACAGCGTCGAGGGCATGACCAGCGCCGCACCCGCCCCAGCCAACGCGCGAGCAGCGATCAGCCACGCCGGGTCGGCGAGAAACAAGGGCAATGCCGACGCGAAAGCGAACAACGCCAACCCCGCCACGAGCACCCCCCGGCGACCGTACCGGTCACCGATCGCACCGGCAGGCAGCACGAAGCACGCCAATACCAACGTGTAACCGTCGACTATCCAGGTCAGTTGGGCTTGCGTCGCCCCTGTCGCGACCGCGATCTGTGGCAACGCTGAATACAATGCCGCCATTGCGGCCACCACCAACGCGACTGCCATGCACGACACAATCAACATCCACCACTGGGCACCGCTCCATCGAGCGACGCTGGCAGAGTCGGATCTACGTTCGTTCAACGGCCAGCCTCTCAGCTCGAGACTGATCGTCTCGGTACGAGACTATTAGTATCACAACTCAGCGGGTGTGACAGAATGATCAATCGAGGACATGTCTTGTCAGTCAAATGGAGCGGAGCCCGTTCATGGTCGACCCTCTCGTTGCAACCGAGGGCTCGGCCGACCCCCGGCTGGCGCGCTCACGTAACCGGTTACTCGAAGCGGCCGGTCAGCTGCTGTCCACCGGCGGTGTGGAGGCGGTCACCGTGGAGGCGGTCACCCGCATGTCGAAGGTTGCACGTGCCACTCTGTACCGACATTTCGGAAGTACCACTGACCTGCTCGCTGCAACCTTCGAGCGACTATTACCCCCAGTCGACACCGATATCGATACCGGTCCGCTACGTGAACGTCTGATTTCGTTGCTCACCACCCAAGCCGACCTCATCGACCAAGCTCCGGTGCAGATGACCACGCTGGCCTGGCTGGCAATGGGGCCCGTCAACAGCGGCGACGCCAGCCGGCGCGATCTCGATCCTGGCGCGGTGGTCTCGCTTCGGGCCCGTGTCATAGAGCAATACCGCAGGTCCCTGGATCAGATCCTGACGGCGCCTGACGCTCGCGCTGTGCTCGGCGAGATCGACACCACCTTCGCCCTCATTCAGCTCCTCGGACCGATAGTGTTCGCTCGCCTCACAGGACTGCGCCACATCCACGCCGACGACTGCATCCAAATCGTCGACAACTTTCTCGCCGCCCATGCCGCAAGTGTCCGATCGAGCACTTCGCGCGACAACAGCCGTCCATGGCCGGCCGCGGCGCTAGACCCGCAGCTCACCGACGGCCAGTAAAACTTGATGGGAAATTTCACCATCAATGCGCTATCCAGTCAGGGATCGCAGCGCTCACTGGATAAGGCCGGACGTGTGCTCGAGAACTCGGAGTTGCACTGCAGTGCACTTCTGACATCGTGCAGCCGTCTTCTGAAACTGACAGAGTGACGTCGCGCCGCGTACGGCGGCGGAGTCCATTAAAAAGTCCATTGGACTATTCCGGCTTCCCGTAGTCTCTACTGGACAGATTGAGTCCAGCAGGGCCGGAGGAGCATGAAGATCGGATACGCGCGGTGCAGTACCGCCCGGCAGGACACCGCAGTCCAGATCGGGTTGCTCGGCAAGATCGGCGTCGAACGCGATCGGGTGTACGTCGACAACGGAGTCAGTGGCCGGCAAAGCAAACGCCCGGGCCTTGAGAACGCGATCAACGCCAGCCGCGAAGGCGATGAATTCTGCGTCACCAAACTCGACCGACTCTCCCGATCTGCCGGCGACCTCCACGAAACCGTGAACCGCCTCGCAGCCAGGGGAGTGGCACTATCGATCGACGGCAAGGTCTACGACCCCGCCGACCCGATGGGCAAAATGTTCATCGGAATGCTCGGTCTCATGGCCGAATTCGAATCCGACCTCATCCGAGCCCGCACCCGCGATGCCATCGCCGCGGCCGCAGCCGCAGGCAAAATGAAGGGCAGGCCACACACTCTCACGCCTGAGGAACGCGCCTACCTGCTCCAGGTGTACGAGACACGGCAGTTCAAGATCGAAACGCTATGCAAGAACACCGGATTGAAAAGATCCGCCCTCTACAACAACCTCACTCTCGCGCGCCAGGAGCGAGGCGACTCCCGCACGACTGCGAAAGGTGAGTAGTGCAGTCGACTCCTGAAAATGCAGTCATATTCTGAAACTGACACCCGCCACCGACTACGCGCACATTTTCACATCCTTTACGGCACGCGGGTGGCCTGCAGAAGCTTTGACCGGCGGAAGCCTGTCATGGGCCATCCTCCCGGCCGGGCGGAAGAACTACCCGAACACGACCGGGGAACAGCCACCGGCAACACAGTTGACCACAAGCAGGAACGCGCCGACGCCGGCAGTGCAGCGACCGCCGACGCCATACGCACAAGCCATGGAATCCGGTACACGGCCACACCGATCCTGAGCTACCTTCACAGCTGTGATCAGCAAAGACGCCGGCCCCGCCTCGTCGGGCAAGAACCGAAACCTGCGCCGCCTGACGGCAGCCATCATCGGGATCGCACTGCTGATCACCGTCGTCATCGTTGCCCCCAAGGCGTGGGACGCACTGATCGTCGCAGTCCCCGCCACATGGTCGTGGTTCCTTCGCCAAGACATCACACCCGGCCGCGGAACCATCATCGGCGGGTTCTTCGTCGTTGTTGCCGCCGCAATCGCCTACACCGGCACCCACCTCACCCGCACCAGCAACCAACGCAACGCAGACCGCTCCCACAATCGAGCAGACCTACAAGAACTACGACGCCGATTCGTCAGCACCACAGCCCAATTCGCCGACCTATCACCAGAAGTCAGACTCGCCGGCGTCTACGCACTTGAAGCACTCACCGACGACTGGATCGAACGAGGACGACACACAGACGCCCAAACCTGCATCAACTATCTCTGCGGCTATCTCACCCGCCCCTACACACCACCGACCGAAAACCCCACCCTCCGACGCCGCACCACACGAACTTACCGAACCAAATACGACTACACAGACAACGTCTACGAGCATCCGAAAGACGACCTCAACGTCCGGCAAGCCATCACCCGCACCATCGCCAACCATCTCCCACCCAATCACCACCACAGCTGGAGCAACTACAACTACGATCTCACCGGCGCTTACTTCCACAACGCAGACTTCACAGGCTGCCACTTCAGGGGAGCTATAGACTTCACCGGAGCCAACTTCCATGGCGAGCAGACATCGTTCGACAACGCGAAATTCCTCGGTAGTCAGACTTCTTTCTCCCAAGCGCGATTCCAGAGCAACAAGACATCGTTTGACAACGCGAAGTTCTACAGCAACCGAACGTTATTCAACTTCGCGCAGTTCAGCAGCCAGCGGGTATACTTCGACCAGGCAGAGTTCCGTGGTGAGCTCACGTCGTTTAACAACGCGGACTTCGACGGCGAGGAGACGTCTTTCTCCTATGCAAAATTCAAAAGCACGTGGCAGACATCGTTTTTCTTTGTGGATTTCCACAGCAGCAGCGAGACGTCGTTCACCTTTGCCGAGTTCCGCGGCAAACATGCCTTTTTCTCTCATGCGTTGTTCTACGGAAAGTATACGTCTTTTGTCAGTGCGAAGTTCAACAGTAAAGAGACGTCGTTCGACTTTACGGACTTCCACGGCGAGGAGACGCGGTTCTACCGGGCGCAGTTCCTCAGCACGAAGACCTCGTTCGTATTTCCGCGTTCATGGAACAACGTCTACTTCGACTGGGATACTCCAGTGCCCTACGCCGCGACAGCACCCAAATCAGACAAAATCGTCCCTCACCACTGGCCACCCCCCACCCTAGAACAGAACGACTAGAGCTGCCGCGACACCAAGCGTGTTCCTGCTGCGTCGCTGCCGCGTGTTTTGCCCTCTTCTGCCACAGTCAGAGGCTGTGAATCCCCGTGAGTGGCCGCCCGTGCCCAAGCCCTGACGGGGTAAGCGCTACCACGGCAACGAGCGTGGTCGGGTTCGGTCGCTCCCGCACAATCGCCTCGCGCCGGCGGCTGCGAAGGTGGTCGACCCGCCGGGCGTCAATGTCCGTGAGGTATTCCGCCTGTCGGCGGTGCCGGCCACCCTGCGGGCGTCCACCGAATCGAACTCCGCTGCGCTCCGTCCTGTGAAAAGAATTCCTGTTTTCCCCTTCTGGCCTTCCGATTTTGACCGGCGGTGACCTCCGCGCAACCGCCGGCGTCCGCTACGCTCCCGGCCCCAAGGGGCTCCGAAAACTTTTCACAGACGCCTCCGGCTGAAAACTTCCCGGCCCGACCATTGCACTCCGGCCCCCTCATACCGGTCCAACTCTCCTCTGCCAGAACGGCAAAAAAATTGGCGGGCCACCCGGTTCGCCACGTTGAGCAGGGGAGCGCGAGATGCCGAAGACCACCGCCCAGAAAGCCCACAGCAGCACCGACACCGACAACTACGGTGCAGTGGTCACCCACACCACCGCCACCATCGTCGGACGCCAGAAAGCCGTGGTCAACGTCCACGCCGCCGCCACCGACGACGCCCAGATGATCGTCACCATGGGTCGTCTGATGATGACCTTCCGCTCCGCCGCCGCCGTCCACGCCTTCATCGCCGGACTGGCCGACGCCCGAACCCTCATCGGCCGCATCGACAACCAGGCACCCCAGCCCGGGGGACCGGGCGACGACTACGCCCGCGCCGCCATGTCCGTGGTCTGGATCGCGCCACCGGAGACCGCCGTCACCCCACGCGAGCAGTACGTACCGGCTCGGCGACGCACCATGCACTGGGTCGAGGTCCACATGGGACCGGTCACCTGGCGCATCATCGACCGACTCGGCTACGTCACCATGCTCGACGAGCTCCGAAACGTGCACCGCATGGCCGTCGCGATCTTCACCGACGGCGAGCAGTACTCGAGCGACCCGACCACTCTGACCGACGCATTCGACGACGCCGAGCGCGAACACCAGGAAGACATGGCCGCACCCTGGCGACGACGTTTGTAGCCACACCCGATCCGGCCCCGGAACCCGACACGGGTTGCGGGGCCGTGTCGTCTCCATCCACAAGTAAAGCTTCTATCCCCAGATTCCGGAAAATGCCTGCGCATCGCGGACCTCGCTGGCGCTCGGTACGCGATGCTGGAAGAACCACGCACCACAGGCCGCCCGGCTCACCCACCCGAAGGGACATGACATCGATGATCACCTGGACCGTCACCACCCGACCCGACCGACGACCCGAAACCATCACCGCCGCAGGAGCAGAGCCAAGCCTCGACGCAGCGAAGCGAGCCGCCGCCGACGCCGTCCGCTACGCCCTGCTCGACGCACAGGCCCACGCCGACGCCAGCCCCACCAACACCCCGCCGACCTACCTCGTCACCATCGACGGAGCATGCGCCCTCATCGTCAGCCTCGGAGCCTGCCGACCCGCCAACTACACCGGCGTCCTCGACAACCTCGAACACTTCGACGGCACCGCCACCCACCTGCTATACCTCTAGAACTCGCACTACCAGAACAGTGCCAAAGACGTTGCAGGGGAACATTTCTGTCGGTACCCATTGCCACACTTGGCGTCATGCGAATTCGAACTCTCGACGGACCGCCACTACCCGCCGAAATCGTCGAACAGGCGGCCCGCGCAATTGCCCTCTGCCACGGCCTCGGTCAGCAGTACGTGACTGGCGATGACTCCACCAGGAAAACTACGGTCAAGCCGCTACTGTCACCTCCGTGAGCCTCCACGCCCAGGTCCCCACCCCGGCCACTCCAACCAGCCCGGTCGAATCAACGGACCCGGCAGGCATCGGCGTGTGGTTGCTCGACAACCTCACACAACCAGCAGCGACCGTCATCGCCAGCCTCGGAATCATCGTCGCCGCACTTATCACGTTCGCCATCGGCTATCTCAGTCGCAGACAGCTCGATCGGCACCACAAAGCAACCCACACCCTCGCCGACACCCAGGCCCTCCGTGACCGCTTCACCACCATCACCGGACAACTCGCCGACCCCGCGCCCGCGATTCGTACCGCCGCTGTCTCGGCGCTCGAAGCCCTCGCCGACGACTGGCTCGACCGTGACAAGCCACGAGAAACCCAAGCCTGCATCAACGTCTTCTGCGACTACCTCCGAACACCGTACAAGCCACCCACCCGAAACCCGCACCTACGCAAACAGACCCGCCGAACCCACCGAACCAAGTTCGATTACACCGATACCACCCACGAATATCCACACGACGACCTCGACACCCGCCACGCTATCGTCCGCACCATCGCCGCACACCTCCAGAAGGGCCACGTCCACGGCTGGAGCGCCTTCGACTTCGACCTCACGGGTGCCTACCTTCACGAGGTCAACTTCAGCGGGGCGACGTTCAGCGGCCAGGACACCTCGTTCGAGGGTGCAACGTTCAGCGGCGCATACGCTACTTTCGTCCTGTCGACGTTCAACAGCGTGCGTACAACGTTCCGCGGGGCGACGTTCGGTAGCGAGTACAGCACCCTCTTTAGCGGGGCGACTTTCAACGGGCGGCACACCCTGTTCGACCGGGCGACGTTCGGTAGCGAGCTCACAGGATTCCTTTTTGCGACGTTCAGCGGCCGGGATACGTCGTTCGAGGGTGCAACGTTCAGTGGCCAGGACACCTTGTTCGAGTGTGCAACGTTCAGGGGCAAGAACACCTCGTTCGAGGATGCGACGTTCAGCGGCAAGAACATCACGTTCGAGAATCCGAAAAAGTGGGTCAACGTGTTGGTCGATTGGGAACGCGGTCCCGAGAGCGCTTTCGGACCCCTTCCCCCGCAACCAGAGTCCGTACGTCCCCACGAATGGCCGCCCGTACCGGAGTCAGGAGGACTGGACCGCTGGGGCCGTATCGAAAGCCTCGACTAAGCAACTGCTACCGCGACACCGAGCGTGGCCGGCCTCCGTCGCTCCCGCACAGTCACCGCGTCAGCTCCACGGCTGTGAGGTGGTCGCCGTCGGCGTCGACTAGCCGGGTGCATTCCGCCTGACGGCGGTGCCGGCCACCCTGCGGGCGTCCCCTGAATGGAGCTCCGCTGCGCTCCGCACCGTGGAAGAGCAAGACGTTTTTTCACTGCGGTTCTGGCTACCGGCGAGCATTCATCACCCGTGGCCGCCGCCTCAACCCCTCGCTCCGCTGCGCTACGGCCAAGGCTCCGAACACTTTTCGTAGAGCAGTCGCTGCGCTCCCACGAAAACTGTCCGAGACGAGGGGTTGCCCCGTCGGTCCCGTGCGCTGACTTCTCTCCTCACGCCAGAAACGGCGAAAAAACGTGGCAGGGCAACAAGGTCCGGCCACCAGTTGAGAAGGGACGTAGCGACATGCACGACACCATCGCAGGACCCAGGACGGTGGGACTGCGCACCGCGATCATGACCGCGATCGCCGGAGTCCCGGCGCAGGTCAAGACCCACGCACTCGCGCAGGTCACCGCCTACACCGAGCAGGTCAACCGAGCTGCTGAGGACGCAAATTCGACCACCGTCGATGCGCATCTCGAGCGGGCCGCGTTCTGGGCCTGCATCGCCCGCGAACACGGAGCCAGTGAGGCCGAAATCCACGCCGCACGGCTCGCAGGCCACCACCACGTGGCCACCGCCCGGCAGTAACCCCCGAGGCCCACACCGGCCCCGGAAAACAAGAAACACCGGACAGCTCCTAACTGCCCGGTGTCTCCAACCGAAGAATCTATCAGGGAGAGACACCACCATGACCGCAAGCATCGAAACCACCACCGCCGCAACCGAAGCCCCCACGACCGGCACCACGCCGGTCGTGGGGGCGGGCGAGGAGTACGCCCGCCTGCACCCCACTGCCCTCGAGGTCGGACCGAACGTCCGCGACGAGGTCGATACCGAGTCGGCCAAGTTCCGCGCGGTCGTCGCCTCCATCATCGAGCTCGGTGTGCTGGTGCCGATCCTCGCGCGTCGCGACGGTGACCTGGTCGTCGTCATCGATGGACAGGTCCGTACCCTCGCCGCGATCGAAGCCGGTGTCGAGAGCGTGCCGGTACTGATCCGGACCGCCGCGAGCAAGGCCAAGGATCGAGAAATCGAACGTCTCACCAAGCAGGTGAACACCAACGACTGCCGCATCGCGCTCACCGACGGCCAACGCGCCAAGGCCGTGACCGACATGCTCGATCTCGGTGTCTCTGTCACCAAGATCGCCAAGGCGTTGCACTACGACAATCGGGAGACCGCGAAAACCGCAGGTACAGCGGGCCGCTCGCAGACCGCCCGCGCGGCCCTCGACGCCGGGCAGCTCACCCTCGACCAGGCTGCGATCGTCGCGGAGTTCGACGCCGAAGGCGACACCGCCGCCGTCGAGAAGCTCCTGGGAGCGCGGTACGACTTCCGGTGGATCGCGCAGCGTTTGCTCAACGACCGTGCCGAGCGCAAAGCCCGCGCCGAAGCAGGCATCCCCTACGCCGAACGAGGGTTCACCCTCCTCGAGGAAGAACCGGCCTACGGCGACCCGTACCTGCGCGCAGACGATCTGGTGACTGTCGACGGTGACCCGGTGACCGACGCCGTGATCGACGGCGCAGCGGGGCACTGGGCGGTGTGGCTCTCGAAGGAAGAGCGATACACCCTCACCGCCACAGGCGAAATTATCGAAGAGGACAGCATCGACTGGGACACCGAGGACGACCTGTCAGCAGAGCCCGAGGCCGGACTGCACCACCACAAGGACATCGGAACCGTCGAGGTCTGGGTGCCGGAATACTTCACCGCAGACCCCGACGCCGCTGGTGTGAAGCCAGGGCCGATCCTCGCGGCCGCGTTGGCCGCACCCGCCGGTGACGTGGACCCCGCCGACGCCGAGGCAGTCGCCCAGGCGGCCGAGCAGAAGCGGCTCGCCGCCGAGGCGGCAGCGAAGGAAGCCGAGAGGGCCGCGCGGCGGCGCACCAAGGCGCTCAACGTCGCATCGCTCGCCGCGACCGTGGTCCGCAAGGAGTTCCTGTCGAAGTTCCTCACCAGCAAGACCCTGCCGAAGGGTGCCGCGAAGTGGATCACCGACACTCTCGTCGAAGAGCCGGGACTGCTCACCCAGAACAAAGCCTCCGAGCACCTCGCTGAGATGCTCGGTGTCACAGTCGACAAGCCCGCAACCGAGCGGTGGGGCGACTGGAAAGAACGCGCCGCACGCGATGCTCTGGCACCGGTGATCGACAAGGCCAGCGACACTCGCGCACAGGTGATCCTGCTCGCGCAGATCCTCGCCGCCTACGAGGCACGAATGAGCGGGACCGGCAAGGATTGGTGGAAGCGCAGCGGCTACGGGAACCAGGACAACTACCTGGACCTACTGGTCGAGCACGGTTACGACCTGACCCCGGTCGAGCAGGTCGCAGCCGGAACGCTCACCCCCGAGCAGGGCTACGACGCCTTGACCGCCCCCACCCAGGAGAGCATCACCGACTAGGAATCGGAACCGGTAGCGGGTGCCCCTCTACGGTGCCCGCCACCGGCGGCTCGACGTCCCCGGCCCGGGTCGAGGGGGCCTGCGGCGGCCCCTCGAGCTCCCCCGCTCGGCGCACCACCCCCGGCCCGCTCGCGTCGACGCAGGCGGCTCACCGCCCGTCAGTGTGCGGCGTTGTATGCCTCTTCGATATCGGCCGGAATCCGGCCGCGTTCGCTGATCTCGTAGCCCTGGTCGAATGCCCACTGCCGGATCGCGCGCGTCTGCTCCGGATCACGTTTGACCGATCCGCCGGCCACTGTCGCGGACGCGGCAGCGGGGGAGGGCTTACGCTTGCGGCCACCGACCCGTGTCGCATGCCCGACGTAGTAGTCGAGTTTCTTGTGAAACTCGTTTGCGTTCTTAGCTTTCAGGTCGATCGAGTACTCGACGCCGTTGATCGCGAACTCGATCGTCTCGCCGGAATCGTCGTCGATGACCGACCCGTCGATATCGTCCACCAATTGGGTTGTCACTCGTTTGGCCACAGCCGGAAAACCTTTCATCGACACATTCGCAATGCGCAACCGCATTCGTCTTCTCGAGGATAACCAGCGTCGATATCCGCATTCTTCATCGACACGGTAATTCGAGCCGCATTCGATTTCCCGGAAACGGACACGGGAAAGTAATACAGCTGGGCCACTGGTGAGCTATTGAAGCAGCCACAGACTGTGCAGTGCAACAGTATTCGGTCGCGTGAACGCGTCCGAACGTCCCCTTCGGGGCCGCCCCATATGGGTCACCATTTTTGGTCGTACGAGTCGACCGAGTCTGACATGCCGGGGACCCCGACCAGTCAACCCACGGTCGCAAGCTCCCTCTTCGGGGTTGACAGGCCACCCTCGTCATGTCGATCGGGGACGTCTCATCCGAACCTTTGGAAGGTGTCCCTGACATGAAGAACTGCGAACTGCTCAACGATCACCAGATCATCACCGGCCTCATCGGCGAAGCCGCGCAGCTCCCCGCCGAAGATCCGCGCGCGGTTCGGTGGGCCACCGAAGCGCTCGCGCTGGCGCGCGTGCTGGAGCTGGAGCTGCTCATCGAGGAGGCCGAGGGAGTGCTCGGACGGATCGAGCACGACACCACCTGCCGGTGGTGCGCCGGGCAGCCGGGCGCAGCCATCCCGGTCGGGTCCTTCTGGTGCACCCACTGAGCCAGCCCCCACGGGGGTCCCGGTCCCACCATGGGTGTGGGTTGTCATCCGATATGGCGAGGCTTACTGGATTGACCTGCGGTCCGCCACATTCGCGGGATGCAACGGCCGATGATTCTTCTCATCGAATGTGG